>CAKUZD010000001.1 GCA_934718275.1 uncultured Candidatus Melainabacteria bacterium
AAATCTAGCCTGCGAAGCAGCCATACCCATGACCCGTTTCCTTTCGTTTTTGTTTCCTTATGTTTTTCATGACGGCAGTATCACATAAAAACTTTAATAAATAAGAACAAAATGTTAATATATCGTAACAATAAAAAAGACCAACAATACTGTTAGTCTGAAAAAGGGGAAAGGAAACAAAATATAAAATTTTTATTAAATTCTCGCAATTATTAAAAGCAAAACAGATGCGAGGGTTAAGTTTTTTAGTTTATTAAATTTATTACGGGTAATCCCCGAGTGCGTTCAACTGTATAAAGCGCCATTTCAATAATATTTGTAAAATTAAGTTTTTTGCAAAAGCGCCTTTTAAGCAGTTGTAAGTTATGTGGAAGTAAGCTTTGCTTACCCGAATGTTTTGAATGTTGACTCTGTATTCTTTTCGATTACTTTTTGAACAGCATCCATTTCAGTAGAAATCGCATCTTGTTCGGTGTCTAATTGTTTTAATCTTAATTCAAGGTTTTTGTCCTCTGCTTGAATAATTTCAATCTTAGAATTTATTTCTTGAATAGATTGATCATATTGATACTTGTCGTATTCATATTGATTCATCGCATCATCGTATTTAGCTTGGTCAGTTAAAGTATTAGTTGTTACGGCATAAGTAACTTTGTTTTTTTCATCGTCAGGGTTAAGAGTAACACTAATAATTCGCCCAGTCGCATCTTGCTCCATTCTGGCTTTAATACCTTTAATTTCTTCGGTTTTCTTTGCAGAACCTATTGTGTATGCCGGAATGTTACTTTGAGAAGAACCTGTATCAGAATAAATCGCATTGTCTAAAGCAGATTTTTTATTGAAATATGGAGACCAAGTTCCTGTAGATGTGTTTTGAACATATCTGACTTCCCAAGTATCATTCCCATATTGTTTGTTAAGAATTTCAATGTATTGTTTTTCTTCTTCTCTTAAATTAGCAATTTGATCCGCAGATAATGATTTTAAATATTCATCATTAAAGTCACATTCAAATTTCGCAGTATTGCCTTCTGCTGCAGTATAAACTTCTGAAAATTTGCCTGTAGCTTCATCATATTTCTTGTAATATGCTTTTGTTTCTTTGTCATAATACAAGTTAGATGCTCCACCTTCAACTTTATTTCCATCAGCATCATATTCTGTTGCAGTGAAAGTTAAATCTTGTGTAAGTTCTCTTAATTGTTTAGAACCAACATAATATGGTCCACCTTTGTTTTCTCTTGTAATAATAGATTGTCCCGCAGAAACAGCTGCGAAATCATCTGTCCAAGAAGAAGTGTAGCTTATTAAATACAATCCGTCCGGTTGTGCAATCATTGTAGAAATAGAATTGCTTAATGAACCATCTTCAAATGTGTAAACTGTTTTTGTGTAATCGTCAACAGACGGCGGAACCGGTACTGCCATACCAAGAAGTTGGTTGTAGTAGTTAGCAGATTGGTTCGACAACGTAGTACGTTGTTGGTTAATCTGTTGGCCTTCAAATTCAACATTTGTTTTTCTTGCAGTCAGACCTAAAAATCTAGCCTGCGAAGCTGCCATACCCATGACCTGTCTTCCTTTCCGTTTGTTTCCTTATATTTTTCATGACGGCAGTTGTTGATAAAAACTTTAATAAATAAGAATATTATGTTAACAAATTGTAACATGTGAGCCGGAAGATGTTTGGAAAATAGCATTATATGGTTGGAAAATAAAGACTTTTAAGTCGGATATAATGTAAAAGAGAATAACAAAACAGGCTCAGTTGATAAACTGAACCTGTTTTGTTTTATTATTATTATTTATTACTCAAACTATTTAATGTTTGCGAATGTCCAAGCATCAAACGTAGGAGTTTCAGAAATATTCATTTCTTTTTTCTTTTCTCCGGAGCTGGAATCATTATGAGCAATTGGTTTATACAATCTGTTGTAATATTCAATTACCATTCTATCTGAGTTGAAATAAGCTTCTGAAGTACGAATTGCTTGACGCATCATTCTTGCCCATTCTTGTTTGTTTTCGTAGTATGTAGGAATAATTTCATTTTCGATAATATTCATCATACATTCATGGTCTTTCCAATGACGTTCTTCCCAAGGCATTTCATCATCAAGTTCTGGATATTCGATAGTGTAACCATTAATTCCGTTAAATGTTCCTTCAACAGT
Source organism: uncultured Candidatus Melainabacteria bacterium (assembly GCA_934718275.1). GTDB lineage: Bacteria > Cyanobacteriota > Vampirovibrionia > Gastranaerophilales > Gastranaerophilaceae > Stercorousia. The sequence continues at coordinate 2,175 of CAKUZD010000001.1, forward strand.
CCAACCATCAAATGTAGATAAGTGAAGTGCACCATTTGCGTTAGCAGACATACCTGATGTTCCTGATGCTTCAAACGGTCTCAACGGAGTGTTTAACCAAATATCAGAACCACGTTTCAACTTACCTGAAAGTTCAAGTTCATAACCCGGAAGAACTACAACATTTTTTAAACTATGAGAGCGGTTAAGAAGTTTGTTAAACATTTCTTTACCCATAACATCATCAGGGTGGAATTTACCGGCAAAGATAATTTGAATTTTGTTTTCATCAAGAAGTTTATTAATTCTATCTTTATCCATAAGGATTAACCAAGCACGTTTGTAATCAGCAAATCTTCTTGCCCAAGTGATAGTTAACACATCAGGATCAAATCTTTTACCTGCAACGTTTGCAACATATTCAAACAATTCTTCCTTCATCTTGCGTTTAACAGAAAGAAGTTTTTCTGCAGTATCTGCTTTTTTAATTCTTTCATCTTGCCAATAATGAAGATTTACAGCATTTGTGATTGCTCTAATCGGACATCTTCCGTCAACCCATTCCCACATCTTGTTAGAAACAAGACCGTGTAATTGAGATACAGCATTAGCAAGTCTGGACATTCTCAAAGCAGCAACTGTTAGAGAGAAGTTTTCTCCACCTAATTTAACAGCAGTTTCTCTTGAGCAACCTGCAAAGAAGCCACCTTCCATCAATGTATCTACCCAATGCACTTCATTTCCTGCTGCAACAGGTGTGTGAGTTGTAAATACAGTTTTCTTTTTAACTTCTTCCAAGTTTCCGTTTGCTTGTCTTAATAATTCAAACGCTGCAGGAAGTGCGTGACCTTCGTTCATGTGAACTACATCAAATTTGTAACCTATTTGTTGTAAAATTCTAACACCTGCTATACCAAGAACGGTTTCTTGAGCAATTCTGATTTTTTCATTTCCGTCATATAGTTTATGAGAAATACTTTTTGCCCAATCGCTATTACCGTCAATATCAGTTGTTAAAAGATAAACAGGGCAAGAGCCGAATAATTCCGGTTTTACTAAATAAGCTTTTACCTTAACTTTTTCACCAAAAATATCAACTTCTGTAGTAGCGCCTGTATCTTCTAAGAAATCATAATATTTTCTGATGTAAGCAACTTCAACCTGACCATCTTGTGCAATACGTTGATCATAATATCCATAAGACCACAACATAGTGACACCGACCATCGGCATCTGCAAATAACCGGCAGATAACATGTGAGAACCTGCCAAAAATCCTAAACCGCCAGAATAAATTTTTAAAGACTGATCTAAAGCGATTTCCATTGAGAAATATGCAACATTTGGTAATGACATATTTAACCTTCCTCTTCTTATACTATGTAAACTATTTTCACCCAAATTCTAAGGGGTTAATCACATAATATCACAAAAATTTGAGTTTGAAATTATTCTGTTAATTTTTTAGGGACTAATCCTAAAGAATTAGTTATAAGTGGTTATACGGGCTTAAAAAAAGTTAACAAAAGTCTTTATTTGATATTATATTATCTGTTTTTATTTCATAACTTTCTCTAAAATTTTAGATAATGCTATCTTGACATGTGCATAATTTAATCCACCTTGCATATATGCTGTATAAGGAGCTCTCAAAGGCCCATCCGCAGATAATTCTATAGTAGAACCTTCAATAAAAGTTCCTCCGGCCATGATAATTTTATCCTCATACCCCGGAACATATTCGGGAATTGGGGTTACATAGCCATTAACAGGTGATAATTGTTGAATAGTTTGACAAAAATGTTCAAGAGGTTCTGCTGTACCAAAAGTAATATTTTGAATAATATCTGTACGTTTTTCCCAATATTTTGGTGCACTATCATAGCCTATTTCATCAAAAATTTTAGCAGCTAAAATTGCGCCTTTTACTGCATCACAAACAACGGAAGGAGCCATAAACAATCCTTGAAAAATTAATCTGTGCTGATTAAACATCGCACCGCCTTCAGAACCGATTCCCGGAGCTGTAAGCCTGTTTGCGGTTCTATCAACATAAATACATTTACCGGCAACATAACCTCCGGCTTCTACAATTCCTCCTCCCGGATTTTTTATTAATGAACCGGCTATTAAATCTGCTCCGACTTCCAAAGGTTCTTTTGTATCTACAAATTCACCATAACAATTGTCAACAAAACATATACAGTTTGGATTTTTAGCTTTTACAATTTTGCAAATTTTTTCAATTGTTTCCAATGAAAGTGATTTTCTTGTTGAATACCCCTTAGAACGCTGAATTAGAACCATTGTTACCGTATTATCAATCTTTTCTTCTAATTTTTCAAAATCTATTTCCATTCCATTTTTTAAAGGAACTTCATCATACAAAACGCCGTTTCCAATTAGAGAAGATCGTTTGGTTTCTTCATCTCCGGCAGTCCCTATAACCTCTTGCATCGTGTCGTAAGGTGCTCCTGCGACTGAGACTAATTTATCACCACATTTAAGATTGCCAAAAAGGCAGCAGGCCAATGTGTGAGTACCTGAGGCAAAATGAATTCTAACCAAAGCTTTTTCTGCATTAAAAACATTTGCAAAAACTTTGTCTAAAACTTCTCTCCCTAAATCATCGTGCCCATATCCGGAAACTGTATAAAAATGTTCAGGAGCTACTTTATTTTCAATAAATGCATTTAATACTTTTTCTTGATTAAAATCTCTAATTTCTTCAATTTGTTCAAATTCTTTTGTTAAAGTTTTTTCGGCTTGTTTTATTAATTCTTTGCTATTCATAATTTATCCCTTTAAAAATTGCCCCTAACCAAAATTCCCGGTCTTTACTTTCAGCTTAGACCAAACATTTCTCTCTCCCCTAGTGGCAAGGGGAAAGTTTTTAACTATCTATTATAATATTGCAAGCAAAAATAATCGTCAAATAGCTCGAAAAATAGTGAGTAGTAAATAATGTATTCCATTAATAAAATATTATTATGCAAAGATTTTTATTTGTTTTAACGTTAATTGTTTTAAGTTTACCTGTTTATGCGGATAATTACAACGTCTACAGAAATGGTAATATGCCAAATATTACTGAAAGTGATAAAGTTTTATTTATTTTGGATTTTTCTAACAGCATGTCAGAATATCTTGAAGGTCAACGCAAGGTAGATTTAATGGTTAATACAATGAAAGAAATATTACCAAAATTAAATCCTAATATATCTGTAGGGTTAAGAGTATATGGTCATAGAATGGGGTTTACGGCTTATGAAGCCTGCAGGGCCTCATCACTTATTTCTCCAATATCTTTGGGAAACAGTATTGGAATAAGTTCTGCTTTGGCTGAAATCAAACCACGAGGAATGACACCGATAACTTATTCTCTAAGACAAGCTATAAAACATGATTTTGTAGGATTTACAGGAAAAAAGCATATTATCTTATTAACCGATGGTGGCGAAAATTGTGATGAAAGTCCATGTAAATATGTAATGGAGCTAATACAAATAAGAAAAGATGTAACAATAGACGTAATTGCTTTTAATATTGATAATGAAGACGATTTAGCTCAATTAGAATGTACTTCCATGGTAACAAGCGGAAAGTTTTACAATGCACAAACCGCAGCAGACTTGGCAAGTAGTTTAAATAACAGTGTTAATGGAATGAAAGAAGTAGAAGCCAAAATTATTGGAAATTAATCATCAGTTAATTTAAAATCTTTTGGTAATTTTTTATTTAACAGTTTTATAAATTCAATAAAAGACATATCAAGAGAGTTTACGATTTTCCAAAGGGTTGTAATATTATTTGCAACCAATATCGTCTTTGTCAATTTTTCCATCAAAATTATTGTCAATTCCATCATAGCAAGAGCCAATTGAATATTTACCTTCTGCACGTACATTATGATTTAAATATCTGTTTGGGATTTTCTTCCACAGATATTCAAAAAATCCTTTATAATGTCTTGCCAAAGAACTGTCTTGAATAATTAAAACATTTTCATCATTTTTATTTTCTCCGCTATTTGTAAAATTCATAGAACCGGATATTATATATTTATCATCAATTATTATACTTTTAGAATGAACTTTACCTGCATAATTTTCAACTTTTACGGAAATATTTGAATTTCTTAATGTTTTTGCTTTACTCTTTTTGGCATATATACTTGTTGCATCAATTATTATTTTTACATCTACGCCACGCTTTTTAGCATTAATCAGAGAATTGGCAAAGTCATCATGAGTAATTATAAAAGCTGGGATATAAATGTATTTTTGAGCAGAATTAATCAATGGGATAATATCATTTGTAATAATTTTATCTTTTGGGGAGAACAGTGGGGTAATTTTAGTGTTATTTAAGACTACTGTTTGATTTTCTAGTTTACTTTTCGAAGTATGAAATTTCCCTTGAAGCATTTGCTCAAATTCTTTTAAATAAATATTAGCTACTATATTCGAGTTTATGAAAAATATACAATTAGTATTAAAACCGGAAAATCCGGTGTTTGAAAAGTTCATTGAACCCGTAATTACTTTAGAGTTATCAAAAATCATGAATTTGTTATGCATTATAATTTTTGGAGTATCTGTCGATTTTATATTTGCAATTTTTACAAATTCATTAAGTGCGGGGTAATGAGATTTAGAGCTTGAGTCGTAGACAATTCTTATTTTTACTCCCCTAGCCTTAGCTTTTATGAGTGCATTATAAATTGCGGGTGTATTGTCCCATCCGTATAGTGCGATATCAATAGATTTTTTCGAATTATTAATTTGATTTAAAAATTCATGACAGATTTGTGAGTTACACTTATTGTCAGGTTTTAGAGTTTCTGTCAAGTCAGTCAAGTACATTTTTATGCTACCGCTTGAATATGCCAACGGATAATCTCGTACAATTTTATTTTTAGAATTTTTAAGATTGTATTGTTTATATCTGGTTTTAGTAATATGACAAAATTTGCAAGGTATTGCGTTATTTGGTTTTTGCTTTTCAGGGATGATAATTGCGTCATGCGCCATTAAACCGTATTTACAGCTTAAAGTGTGATATTTATTACTTTTATGATTTAAAATTATGAGTTTAAGTTTTTCAGCATTTTTTAATTGTTGATAGAATGCAGGATTTGTATTTCCGTTATCATCAAATCCAAGTCCGGAATTTTTTAGTTTTTCACTGTATAAATTGTTATCAACAAAAATTTCTGCATACTTGCAATTCGGTAAATTTTTATTTGTATATTTAAGTTTTACATTTTTACCAATTAAGGTATTTTCTGCCAAAATGTCCGTGATATATCCTAATTTAAGAGCAGTAGTATGTGGAATTTTTAGCTGTTTTTCAAGTTCGGATTGGTTTTGTGTTAAATCTGATGTAAATGCTTTTAAATTAGGAATACAAATAATTTCACCATTATCGAGCACTCCATTGTTATTTAAATCAACTTCTATTTGATATGGATTAATTATTCCAAGAACTTTATTTTCAGATTTTCTAATAATCTCAAAAGCTACAAAACTTGAAAATAATATAACAATTATAGTTATTGAATAAATTTTATTTAATTGCATATTCTTTTTTATAATTAGTTAATTCAAAACCGAGTCTCGCGATTTTGTCTTTTAATTCTTTATTTTGAGTAATTAAAAACTCAGTATAATGCTGATTTTTATTTGAAATTGCATAATGACACGGGTGAATTAATGCTTCTGCAATACAATCTTCTTCTATTGCTTTTAAACCGTATTCAATAGTCATATCATCCATTAACCCGGTATATCCGACTCCAATCAAATAATCATTTGTAGTTAATCCTAACTCATTAACAATATGTTTGTTTTTAGATGTAAAATAGTTTAATAACAAAATTTTCAATATATTTGGCGGATATTTAATATTAAAATGCTTTTTAAAACTTGGGACAAAATACATTTCTTCATGCTGGGTTCTAATGCATGGGATATTATATTCTTTAGCTAATTTTGCTGCAATTTTAAAAATATTTGGAATTGCGTGTGTATGAACATGCGAATCTATATGATCAACTTGTGTATAATTCATAACCGTTTCAATTTGAGTCCTAAATTCAAATTCAACTTGTTCAAGAAAATTAGGATTTGTAGATAATAGCATTAATTTTCCAAAACCTTTGTTAAATTTCCCCTTTTTATTTGTTAACATAGGAGCTTTAGTTAAAGAACGACCTTCAATTATATTTAGATGAACCCCAATGCCAAGATTTGGGCATTCGGGAATAATTTCATTTACTGCTGCATTGAAAGCTTTTCCGTTTGCACATAAACTTGCACTTGTTAAAAAACCTCTGTGGTATCCGTCTAATACAGCTCTATTATATGCTTTAGACATTCCAAAATCATCTGCGTTTAATATAAATTTTTTGCTAACCATTTGCTAATAAATCCTTGCTTTAATAATAAATATATTATAATATAAAGAAGCCGGTTTTGGCAAATTGGAGAGAGAAATTATGAATGAACCTACTTTAGCTGTTATAATACCATGCTACAATGAAGAACTTTGTGTAAAAACAACAGTTGAAACATTACTAAAATTATTGGATAAATTAGTTCTATCCGGTAAAATAAACAAGGATAGCTATTTATATTTAGTTGATGACGGTTCTAAGGATAAAACTTGGAGTATAATCGTTTCATTAAATCAATTTGATAAACGAGTTAAAGCTCTAAAATTTATAAGAAATTTTGGAAATCAAAAAGCTCTTATTGCCGGCTTGGAAGGAGTTAGAAATATCGGTTGTGACTGTGCTGTTTCGATTGATGCAGATTTACAACAAGATGAAAATTCTATAGAAGCCTTCATAGATGAATACATGAAGGGAGCTGATATTGTTTCAGGTATAAGAAATGATAGAAAAACTGACTCTTTCTTTAAAAAATTTACAGCATTGGCTTTTTACAAAACCATGAATCTTTTAGGAGCCAAAATACCTCCAAATCACTCGGACTATAGATTAGTAAGCAAAAAAGCTCTTGATATTATGGAACTTTATCCTGAAAAATATCTATTTTTAAGAGGCTTTTTTAATGAAGTCGGATTAAAGACTGCCTATGTTCATTTCAATGTAAAACCAAGAATGGCAGGTCAATCAAAGTTTAATTTTGTTTCATTAATGGGCTTGGCATTGAACGGAATAACTTCTTATAGCATTGTTCCTCTCAGATTTGTAACTGTTTTAGGCTTTTGTATGGCATTATTCGGTTTTTTAGTTGGAGTTGAAACGGTTATTGAAAAGATTTTTTGGCACAATTCTCCTAATGGTTGGGCTACAACAATCATCTTATTGTGTGTATTTGGAGGAATTCAATTGTTTTGTTTGGGACTTATAGGAGAATATGTTGGACAGGTATATAGAGAAGTCAAAGGTAGACCTCGCTATATTAAAGATATCGAATTAAAATAAATTTAAACACAAGTATATGTGTTAACAAGATACTAAGATAAAATTTGTCAAATAAAAAAGCCGTACCTCTGTCTATCGAATTTGTTAAACAAAATTTTTAAATAAACTACCTCTTTTTACAAATACAACACCCGCAAAGATTGTCTTAGTGCTGCTATGTTTCCATCCTGACACGGTTCGACAGATTACGCCATCGTAAATATAAACCTCAACAATAATATATTTATCAAAGTTGTTTTTCAAACCCTCACAACAGGCTCTGCACCTCGCATAAACTTCGAGTCAAGGGATTGCAATTCCCCGTGGAGTACGGCTTACTATAAGTATAGCATAAAAACATTTTAAATATCAAATTTTTTAATAAATTTAAAATAGTTTTATTCCAAGTAAAAGTCTAACCGACAAGTTTTGTAATTGTGTTTTAAATATTTTATAAAAATTTTTTGATAGTTTATTAAGAAAAATTTACTTAATTTTTAGCCGACCGGTCAATGTAAAAAATACTTATTCAATTAAATAATACAATTGAAAGGAGAATCTAATGAAAAAATTAGATTTATTTAAGTGTAATGTTTGCGGCAATATTGTTCAAACGTTAATCGTTGGAGGAGGAGAATTAATTTGTTGCGGGCAACCCATGCAGAAATTAGAACCAAAGTCGCACGAAAACGCTATGTTAGAAAAACATGTTCCTATATTTGTAAAAAATGAAAACGGTCAAAATGAAATCCGTGTAGGAGAAATATTGCATCCGATGACAGAGGAACATTATATCGAATTTATAGAAACTATTTCTGAAGATAAAAATAATGTACAATTAAAATTTTTACATTCCGGAGAAGAACCAAAAATGATATTGCAAAGTAGTCCAATAAATTCAATGACAGCAATTGAGTTTTGTAATATTCACGGATTGTGGGAGGCTAAAAATGATTAAAGAAAAGGTTCAAAATGTTCTTAATGCACAGATTAATAAAGAATTTTATTCAGCTTATTTGTATCTTGCTATGTCTGCTTTTTTTGATGAAATTGGCTTGTTCGGTTTTGCAAATTGGACCAAAGTTCAGGCTCGGGAAGAAATGGACCATGGAATGATACTGTTTAATTATATAATTGAACGCGATGGAACTGTTGAATTGTCGCATATAGAAGCTCCTGATAGAAATTTTTCAAACCCATTACAAGTTTTTGAAAAAATCCTTGAACACGAAATTTATGTTACTGAAAGCATAAACTGTGTTGCATCTATGAGTGATGATGAATGTGATTTGGCTACCAGACACTTTATAAATTGGTATATTTCAGAACAAGTTGAAGAAGAAGCAAATACCAGAGAAGTAATCGATAAGCTTAAAATGTTTGGAGAAGATAAAACAGCTCTATATTTGCTGGATAAAGAACTCGCAGAAAGAAAATATAAAGAACATACTTATAATTAAATAGATAGCGAGTTGTGAATATAAAAAATTTGCAACTCGCTCATTACTATTTTTTGAATTATTGCAATTTTGTAAACAATTTGTCTAACACTGAAAAATAGCATATTATAGAAGTATGAATACTAATAAAATTGTAGTTGTTGACGATGAAAAAATGGTAACCTTAGCTTTTAAAGCTTTATTTAAAGTTGAAGGTTACTCTGATATCCACTTATTTAATGCCCCCAAAGAGGCTATTGCTTTTTTGAAGGAAAATAAACCTGATTTAATCATTTCAGATTTTATCATGCCTGAAATGAATGGTTTAGAATTTTTAACAGAAGCTAAAAAACTTTATCCTGAAGTTAGTACTATTTTGTTAACCGGTTATGCAGACAAAGAAAATGCAATAAGAGCGATAAACGAAATAGGTTTGTATAAATATATAGAAAAGCCTTGGGATAATGACGATTTAATGATGAATATAAAAAATGGCATTGAAAGAAGTCATTTATTGGAAAATTTGAGAAATAAAATAGAAGAACTTGAAGATGCTAAAAAGCAACTTCAAGAATATTCTGAAAACTTAGAAAAAATTGTTGCAGAACGCACATCAGACCTTTCTGAGGCAAATAAAAAATTGTCAGGTATAATAAATTATTGTGCTGATGGAATTATTATTGTTGATGGAGAAGGAAATATTTTACAAGTTAATCCTGCTTGTGAAAACATGGTAGGTTTGTCGGAAATATCTTTGTGCAAGAAGAAAATTCAAGAAATCGCATACTCAAATATAAAAGAGTTTAATTCTGCAAAAAACAATAAATCAGGCGAAATATTCGGTTTAAGTGATGATAATTCAGAAATCCTGTTAAGAGATTATTTTATAGTGAATACTTTGAGCGGCATTCACACTCCTGTAGAAATGAGTTTTGCTGCAATTTCTTCAGAAGATTGCAAAAATGACAAATTTGTCGGTGTTATAAGAGACGTCAGTGCTCAGAAAGAAACCGAAAAATTAAGAGATGATTTTATTGCAACTCTTACTCATGATATGAGAACACCTCTTTTAGCAGCAATTCAAACTCTAAAATTCTTTTTAGAAGGTGCTATAGGAGATTTAGATAACAAACAGAAAGTATTGTTGTCTACCATGCTTCAAAGTAACGAAGATTTACTCGGACTTGTGAATGCGCTATTAGAAGTATATAGATTTGAAAGCGGCAAATTAACTCTTTGCAAAACCGCATTCCCTGTAAAGGATTTAGTAGAACAATGTTACTCGGAATTAAAACCGTTAGCGGAAAAGAAAAATATTGATTTTTCTGTAACGTTTGAACTGGCGGAAAATCTTCATATAACTGCTGATAGAGCAGAAATTAAAAGGGTTATAACAAATCTTTGCGGAAATGCATTAAATTACACAAGCAAAGGAGGAATTGTCAAAATATTGGCAAAAGCTCAAAGCGGAGATTTTATATTTTCTGTTACTGATAATGGAAACGGAATTCCTCAAAAAGATATTCCAAATTTGTTTAAAAGATTTTCGCAAGGGACTACAAGAAAACGTTCAACCGGTACCGGCTTAGGTTTATATTTGTCAAGACAAATAATAGAAGCTCATAACGGAAAAATTTGGGTAGATAGTAAAGTAGATAAAGGTAGTGAATTTTCATTCTTGCTAACAGACGTTGTTACGGATGGAAAAGTTAAAGAAAGACAGGTTTCAAATGGCTAAAAACGTCAGAGTTCTAATCGTGGAAGATCATGATATGGCGCGTATGGGCTTATCGGTTGTTTTAGGCAACAACGATAAAATAGAAGTAATTGATATGTGTGCTGATGGACAAGATGGTGTTGAAAAAGCTCTTGACCTGATTCCTGATGTAGTAATTATGGATATTGGCTTGCCGACAATTGATGGAATTGAGGCTACCAAAAGAATTAAATCTCAAAATTCAAAAATAAAGGTTTTGATGTATACATCAAGAGAAGATGACGATGATATTTTTGATTCTTTCAAAGCCGGAGCTGATGGTTATATAACCAAAGGAGCAACATCTGAGCAAACCGTGTCTGCAGTTTTAGCTGTCTCAGAAGGCGCAGGATGGCTTGATCCTGCTATTGCCAAAGTAGTTCTTACCAATATTAGAAAATCTGATTCTTCAAATGAAAAACGTGGTGAAATAAACTATAAGCTGGGCAAAAATTTATACGGATTAACTGAAAGAGAAATGGAAGTTTTGGCGTTAATTGTTGATGGCTTAACTAATCCTCAAATTGCGGAAAAACTTGTTATTACAATATCAACCACCAAAACACATGTTCACAGTATTTTACAAAAATTATATGTAAATACTCGTTCTAAAGCTATATCAATGGCTATGAAGGAAGGTTTGGTATAAATGATATACGCTCTGCTCGGTATTGCAGCTGCTTTTTGTGCTTATATTCAATGGGGTGACGAAATTCCGGTTCCTTTTATTGACAAAAATCAAACTAAGCAAGAAGCAAAATATATTCATGAAGTAAACAAAAAGAGTGAAAAAGAGAAGTTTGAGCGAGCTAAATTGAATAGGACACCATCTGGATACATGACTGTTGCAGAGTACGAAGAATTATCTGCACCAAAAGATAAAATGACAATAAAAGTTGAAGTTCCTAAAATCCCAACACCTGCTGATATGATTTATGTTCCTCAGCCAAATTATAAAATTGTCAGATACAATAACCCTCCTGGAAGTGCAGAAATTATGATTACTGACACTTTATACAAAAGGTGGCAACAAAATGCTCAGGGAATTGTTTCACCTGACTTTACAAAATTAGTATACCCTTCAATTTATTATTACCCGAATAGTGGTTCTACTGCCTGTGATTTGTTTGTTATAAATCTGGAAGAAGCGAAATCTAATCTTGATAGAATATTAACAGCCAATACTATTCATAGACTATCTGAACCTATTTTATCAACAACAAAAACAAATGATAACGACTTTACATTTAGAACATTAACTCCTGTGGATTTTACACCTGACGGGACTAAGCTCCTTGTAAAGGAAAAAATAGGTAATACCCGTGATGGCATTTGGAAAACTACCCCAATTGTATACGATTTTTCAGTTAACAATTCTTATAGTCTTACAGAAGTTAGAGATGTAATTACATATTATTGGAAAGAAAAAAAAGGATTAAACTTAAATGATAAACGTTGGGACATAATTCCTCTCGGTTTTTCTGCAAATAATCCTAATTGGGTTGTTGTCAGAGCTCTTGCATATACAGGGAACACTCCCGTTAATCTCGGAACTTGGATTGTTACAGCTAAAGGAGAAAATTCTCGTTTGTATTCAATGGATAATTCAGCTGCTGTTCAAATAAGTATGAATGGTTATAAAATTGAAAAAGATGGTATTGTTCCGCCTTCTATTACCGAAAAAGAAGAACAACAACTAAAACGTGTTGAAAAAGCAACAGAAAAACAAAAGAAAAAAGAAGATAGAACTGAAGTGAAAGCTTTGGAACAGTCTTATAAAGCGAAAATAAAAGAAATGAACGCAGAATTTAAAGAAGCTCAAAAAGACTATGTATTAAGACAAAAAATTCAAAGTTCAACATCAGGAAATGAAGCAATCGAAAAATACAAAGAAATAAAAGCCGAGCAAGAAAATAAAAAAGAAGCAGAACTTTGGAAACAAAAAGCAAAAGAGCTTAAACAATTACAAAAACAACGAGCAAAAGATGCCAAACGTTTGTAAAAATAGCAATTACGCAATTTTTAGGGATTATTAATAATTTTTAGCTTTTCACTTCTAGACAATTTTTTAATTCTTCTTTCTTCTTTTAATGCTTCAGATTTCGTTGCAAATTCTTTTTGATAAACTATTTTAACAGGTTTGTGCGAACGCGTGTATTTTGCTCCCTTACCTTCTAAATGAGCTTGAAAACGTTTTTTTACATCATCTGTATAACCACAATATAATGTATTTTGTTCTGTTAAAAGAATGTATGTAAAAAATTTCTTCTCCATATTATATATATAAATAAAAAAGACGGTCTCATGAACCGTCAATTAATGTATTTCTTTTTCTTTTTTCTCAAAACCATAATTAACATACTGAAGAAAAACATCCTGAAGATGCTCCGCAAGAAGCGCTTGTGCTTCCTGAAAAACCACAGTCACTTGCTCCTGAAAAAGAAGCGCCGTCAGATGTTGATGAAAAACTGTTTTCTGAGGACAATGTTGATACTGCGCTTGAAAAATCACTTAAAAAGCCGCCATTATAAGCAACAGTGTCTCCACAATCCGCATATTGTGTGTAATCTATAAAGAACGGATTACTTGTAGAAAACATGTCATATACTTTTGTCTCAAATAAACTATTATTGTGGTTCAAGGCTAAAGAACCGGCTGTTTCGATTGATTCGGAAGGTTTTGTGCTTCTGATATTATTAGTTCTTGCTTGTGAAGATTTAGCTGATATGTCGTTCATAATCTATGCTCCTATTAATATCTCGTGTACATTTATATAAACAATTTGTATTTTGTTTAAATTCAGCATGTATTTATTTTGTTACAAACCTTAATATAATATATCAATCCAAAGAATTACCAGCTTAAAACCACTGATTGATGTGTTTATTATCTAACTGGGATATTGTATTAATGTGAGGATATAGGATATGTTGAAGAAATTTTTACTAACATTAATATTAATTTTAGCAGGTGCAAGCGCATTTGCAGCAGACAATTTTTTAAATTCTATAGTTATTGATAATGTAGATGGTGAAACATCCGTTGTCTTGCGTTCCGATGAAGTTGCAAAAATTAAAAGAGAAATTGAAACCCCAAATAAAATTGTACTTAATATAAAAGGGATTAAACAGTCACCGGATATAAATACGATGTACAAAAATACGACTAGGGTTAAAAGTTTAGCTATACAGTCAGAAAAAAATAATGAGTTAAAAATTTACATAGAAGCTCCGGAAATAGCAAAAGCAAATGTTGTTTTTGAAACTCCAAATTCGGCCCCTATAACAGTATCAAGTGCTGTTAGTGAAGGTAAAGTTCTTTGGTGTATCGTATCAATCATTTTATTATTAATGGTTATGCGCTCAGCTAAGAATGCAAAACCTAAAGCCAAACCGGATATTAATGAAATAATTAAAGAAAGAGAAAAGGCTTTATATCGCAATTTCCAAAAAGAAATTTCAACAATGCCTAGCATGAATTACAGATTAAAAAGTTATTCAAAACATGTTTTAAAAGGTGAAACAATTAGAAGTTATAAAAGTAGAATGGCTAGCAGAATATAGAAAACATATTTTATAATGAAAAAAAAGATGTGAATTAATCACATCTTTTTTTATTTTAAATTTTATCTATTATTGCTTCAATCTTTTTGGAAGAAGTTCCATCTCCATAAGGATTTTGCGCTTTTAGTCTTGTTTCTGCTCTATTTTTCGACAGAATAGCCTCACTATATGAAACGATTTTGTCGTAATCTGCTCCGACAAGTACAGAAACCCCTGCATCAATTCCCTCCTGTCTTTCTGTTTCATAACGCATTACAAGAGTTGGACACCCAAAAGAAGGGGCTTCTTCCTGTATTCCACCGGAATCAGTTAAGATTAATTTTGCATTTTTCATCAAATAGACAAGATATGGATAATCAAGAGGTTTTAGCAATTTTACATTTGAATATTTTTCTAATCTTGCATAAATCTTGTCTTTTACATTTGGATTAGGGTGAACAGGAATAACAAATGTATGATTATCATATTTTGTTACAAGATGTTCTATTGCATCGAGGATTCTATTTATTCTCTCACCGTGATTTTCACGTCTATGAGCAGTGATGAGAACTAATTTATCATCAATTTCAATATTTTGTTTTTCAAAATACTCTTTTGCACCATTAAGGGTTTGTTCAGAAAGACAGAAAAGAGCATCTATAACAGTATTTCCAACTACAAAAATTTTGTCGCCGGCAATATTTTCCTTTAATAAAGCCAATTTATTTTTCTCTGTCGGAGCAAAATTTAATTCTGCAACACGAGATGTCATTTGGCGCATAACTTCTTCAGGAAAAGGTTCATAAATATCATAAGAACGTAAACCAGCTTCTACATGGTAAACAGGAATTTTTCTATAAAAACTAGCCAAAGCTCCACAAAGAACAGTCATTGTATCACCTTGTACAATAGTTGCATCAACCTTATAATTATCAAATACTTTATCTAAAGCTGTTAATATTCTAGTTTGAACTTCCAATAATGACTGATTTGGTTTCATGCAATCCAAATTCAAATCTGCCTTCAATCCAAAGTAAGACAAAGTTTGGTTTGAAAGTTCTTTTTGTTGTTCAGTATTACAAACTATAACATTATATTTTTCAGGATATTTTTTCAGCTCCAAAATAACAGGCGCCAATTTAATAACTTCGGGGCGCGTACCGAATACAAATAATATATTCTTCATAATATGAAATTTTAATATAAAAATTAATGACATGCAAATTATACAAGCTATTAGTTAATAGGGGAATATAAACAAAAAATAATGACTTATAATAATAAAGAAGGAGTTTAAAATGTTTGATTTGTTTATAAGTGAGACTTGTCCATATTGTCAAAAAGTTATAGATTATTTTGAAGAAAACAACATTAGCTATAATAAAAAATATGTATCAGAACCTGATAATTTAAATATGCTTTTAAAACTGGGAGGTGTAGCTCAAGTACCGTTTCTTGATGACCCACAAAAAGGGGTTTCAATGTATGAGTCAGAAGACATAATTAATTATGTAAAGAACAATAGAGGTTAATATGTTTTACAACGCATCAAACAATTATGAATATAATGATTGTATATCATCAGGAGCTTGCTCTATTTCTCCAAATATTTCATCTATGCAGGAGGTTATGGTTATTTTGTTAAGACAAATAGCCTATTATTTAGTTAAATTACGAGATTTAGGAGTAATAAAGACAGACGTTTCTTTAGATATAATAAATATAATTGCCTCTGTTGATGGATTAAAAGATTTATCTGAAGCACAAATTTTAAACTTATTTTCTAAGGAATATAATAATTTGATTTCTGTTAGAAAAGATTATCTTAAACTTTGTAAAGAAAGAAATTCTTTGTGTGTTGATTTAAAACACCTTATAAAACTCTCCCCAAAAACAAGTTTATCCGAAATACTTAAAATGGGCGATAGGGAGTTTCTTCAAAAATATAAAAGATTGTCCTCAAATCAAAAATATTTGTCTGAAATACTTTTTACAACAATAAAAAGCGTATGTATAAACCTTATTACACTTGAAGACTTAGGTAGCGTATGCCATGATTCAATAAATACTGTATTAGATGGAATAAATCTGTTTAACAAAAGTAAAATTAGTGTTGAATTAATCAAAGATACAATTAAGTGTACTGCAGAAGAAGATATTAATCTCTTAAATTTGATTAATAAAATGCAAATAGAGCAATTCGGGGACACCCAAAAAGTTGAAGTTTCGCACTCAACAAACCCTAACAAGGCAATAATGGTTTCCGGCTCAAATTTAAATGATTTAAAAAATGTGTTAATTTCTGTTGAAGATACAGGAATTGATGTTTATACAAACGGGAATTTACTTGTTGCACACTCTTTCCCTTATTTTAAACAATTTAGTTGTTTAAAAGGACATTTTGGAAACGGTGTTAATAGTACAATACTGGATTTTGCTACTTTTCCGGGAGCAATACTCCTAACTAAAAATGAAGCTCAAAATATTGAATACTTATATCGTGGCAGACTTTTTACTACTGATAATATTGTACCGAAAGGTATAGTTAAAATTGAAAACAATGACTTTTCTCCACTTATTAAATCTGCAATACAAGCAAAAGGATTTGCAAAAGGACAAAAAAGAGCCAAAGAAATTGTTGGTTACAATGAATTAGAGTTGTTTGATTTTATTGATAATATAAAAAAACAAAAAGATGGAAAAATATATATAATCGGTCTGTCAAATATGTCAATTAATCAACAAGAATATTTTAAAAAATTTTATTCTTTAATTAACGAAAACGACTATGTTATAACCTTTTCATATAATCCGGAATTACCAAATGTTTTTGCAATAAATCTCGGTAATGATTACGCTTTATTGTACGAAGTTCTTCATAAAATATTTTCAAAACTCTCTATATCATCAGAAAATCTTACTTTTTTTCTGACAAAATGTGATATTAATTCACTTTCAAATATAATAAATTTAAAAAATAATGGAGCAAAAAAGATTTTTCTTTCAGATTGTCCGCCAACAGTAATAAATCCTGCCGTGTTACGGGCTTTTGGGAAATTGTTTAATATTAAAAATATTACAACCCCCAAAGAAGATTTAAAAATAATATAATTATTAACATAATAAAAAAAAGACTTCGACAAACGAAGCCTTTTTTAATATTAAAAGTATTAAACAATAAACTATTAATATCTATAGTGAGCAAAAGCTTTGTTTGCTTCTGCCATTTTGTGAGTATCTTCACGTTTTTTACAAGCAGCACCTGAACCGTTTGAAGCATCAATCAATTCATTAGTTAACTTGTCAATAAAAGATTTTCCACCACGTTTTTTAGCTGATTCAATTAACCAAGAAGAAGCTAGAGCAAAACCTCTGTCTGCTTTTACTTCAATAGGTACTTGGTAAGTAGAACCACCAATACGTCTTGCTTTTACTTCCAAAAGCGGTGTAGCATTTGTCATAGCTTTTTGGAAAATATCTAAAGACTTTTCACCGGTTCTTTCTTCAATCTTGTTTAATGTAGCATAGAAGATTTTTTCAGCCAATGATTTTTTACCACGTCTCATAATTCTGTTGATAAATTTAGAAATATCAACGCTATTGTATACTGGATCTGCTAATGGAACTCTTTTAGCTGGTTTAGAACGTCTTGACATTACTTCTTACCTCCTTTAGCATTTTTCTTAGCACCATATTTAGATCTGCTTTGAGCTCTGTTAGCAACACCTGCAGTATCTAATGTACCTCTAACAATGTGGTAACGAACACCCGGAAGGTCTTTAACCCTACCACCTCTGATAAGAACAACACTGTGTTCTTGAAGGTTGTGACCAATACCAGGAATATATGAAGTAACTTCAAATCCGTTTGTTAATCTTACTCTGGCAACTTTTCTTAAAGCTGAGTTCGGTTTTTTAGGGGTTGTTGTGTAAACCCTTGTACAAACTCCACGTCTTTGAGGACAATTCATCAAAGCTGGAGATTTTGTTTTGTCTGTAAGCTTTTTACGTTCACTACGTACAAGCTGGTTAATTGTAGGCATTTAATTTCTCCTTTTTCTTTTTCTAACATTCCGGCAAAACCATATCCTGAAACCCTTACGCATTCCGGCTATGACGGGACTACCGAATAACTTTTACGTAATTCCTACGTCCTATTTTTGCCTAATTACCTTGGAATTTCAGCACGAAAATCCCGGCAACATACTTCTATTAAACAACGAGAGTATAATAATGTCAACTAATATTGCAAATCTGTTAATAATGCTATATAATTCATAAGTATAATGGAGAGAGTTTATGAACAAAGAAACTAAAAATAAATTAATAGAAGTTTGCAGTTTTTGTGCTTGTTTAATTGTTTTATTGGGAATTGCATACTTTTCCGGAGTAATAAAGGGATTTGCTCCTCAAGATTTTATAAATGCATATAATGAATTATTTTCAAATTTTTCAAATTCAGCATTTGTAAGAAATAACAATGTAAGTATTTCCAAGACGCAATCTCGCGGCTCTAAAAATTCTGCCGACTATAATAATTATCAAATAGCCAGAATACCGGAATCCGTATTAAGAGGGGTAAATAACACAGGAGCTTGGACTCAAGTTTTTAACTCTTACAACAAATCTATTTTTTATATATATGATGAAAAAAATGATGTATTTGATAATTCAATAAAAAATTATGTTGCAAGTGACACCCAAAATTCTTATTCTGTTCATTCATACAGCAAAAACGAATTTAATAATTTAAGAGTAGGAGATATCGGACCATCAAAGATATGCGATAACCTTCAAGAGTGCAACAAAGTCAGACAAAAAGCCTCCGACTATTCTTCAATGGCTGAATTCTTAAAGTATTGCGGAAATACGTTATGCATAATAAATCCGGCTAAAAAAGAATATGTGAAAGTAAAAAGTCGTCAATCTGCAACAAAAGTTCTAAACGATTTAAAGAATTGGTAACTATACCAATTTAAAGTCACCATTTTTCTTTATATGTTCTACAAGCCCACCATCTTTTAGTAATTTTATCATAACAGGCGGAAGCGGTTCGATTGGAATTATAGCCCCATTTGTAAGATCTGTTAAAATTCCTTTTTCAATATCTAAATCCAATTCATCTCCTGCATCAATTGCATCCGTATCTGCCTCTATTGCTAAAAGTCCTATGTTGATAGCGTTTCTATAAAATATTCTGGCAAACGATTTTGCAATAACAGCTCCAACTCCTGCAATTTTAATAATTTGCGGTGCATGCTCCCTTGAAGAACCTAAACCAAAATTAGAGCCTCCGACAACAAAATCTCCTTTTTTCATTGAAGAAGCAAATGTGGGATCAGCATCTTCCAATACGTGCTTTGCAAATTCAGGTAAATTTGAGCGCAGATGAAATAATCTACCTGGTGCAATATGGTCAGTTGAAATATTGTCTCCAAATTTAAAAGCTTTTCCCCTCATCTCATTCCTCCTATATATATTTACTCCATAGTATTGATTATACTACAAAATAATGTTATAATGAAAATATTAAGTAAAAAAGGTAAATAATTATGTATTTTGATAGAAAATGTAAAATAACTTTTATATGCAACGGTGCAACAATATTTAGTGAAGACGACAGATTTACTGACTCTGAAAATTATCCTCCTCTAAGTGATGCGGGAGTCGAAGAAATTAATAAAATTTGTTTATTTCTGAAAAACAGAGGGATAAAAAATGATAAGATATACACATCTCCTGCTACTCGCTCAGTTCAAACAGCAGCGATGATTACTAAACTGTTTAAACAAGATTTTGAAATAATTGAGGATTTACATCCCAGAAAATGTGGCAAATTTAATAACTTAACTTTTGAACAAGTTCATGAAGAATTTCCGGAAGATTTAGAAAAACTAATAAACTCTCCTGAAATTGCAGTACCGGAAGATGCTGAAAGCATTACTAATTTTATTAATAGAGTAAGTGTAACTTTGGAAAAAATAATTGAAGCAAATCAAGGCAGTAGAATTATTATTGTAACACATAAAGATATAATAAAAGCTGCAATTGTTTCGGCCCTAGGTATCCCGCATAGCTCTTTGCACAGAATCTATATCAAATCAGGTAGTGCAACTCAAATTAGCTATTTTGAAAAATGGGCAAGTTTGGTGTATTGTGACTATACCCCAATGTAAGTTTACTCGGATACCAATAATCTTTTATTTTCACTTATCAAGAATTCTTTTCCCGGGCGTATATTGATAAAGTCCCAAGGGAGATTTTCTTCGAAAGCATAGTTTTCCAATGCAAGCTTATCTGCGTTTATTTTGAATTTTTTTGCTGCGGATTTAAATGCTCCGAGTTTTCCTCCTTGTTCATAAACTTCAATTAGAAAATCTGTTAAACTATCATCTCCCCTAGACAATACAGCTTGCCAATAATCCCATTTAATGCTGGATATTTGTGTTGAAACTCCTATTTTTCGTAATTCTTTTTGCAAATATTGACTCTTTTTTTCTAAAGATTTATTATCTTCACGACCGCACCATTGAAATGGGGTATGTGACTTAGGAACAAAGGTTGAAAACCCAAACGATATATCAAACCCCTTATTTTCTTTTTTTACAAGCTTAACAAGTCTTACAATCGCTTCTAAATCATCCTGCGTTTCAGTTGGAATACCAATCATTCCATAAAATTTTAACCCCTTCAAACCATTTTCTCGTGCAATTTTTACTGCCTTTAAAATCTGTTCTTCCGTTAAATTTTTATTTATTACTTTCCTTAATCTTTCACTTCCTGCTTCAATTGCCAATGTTGAATTTTTTTGTCCTGCAGCAACAAGTGTTTTTACAACATCAGGAGTAATAGCATCAACACGTAATGATGAAACGCTCATTTCAATATTTTGACCATTTTGAATTTTGTCATAAATAAATTTACAAATATCATGAAAATGCGGATGAGCACTAATCTGCGCCCCAAGTAAAGCTATCTTATTTGTATGAGCCAATCCCAAATCAATAACCTGTTTTAATGAATCATAAGCAATAGTTCTAAGCGGCAAGTTTAAGTATGATGCCAAACAAAAACCACATCTGTTAGCACAGCCTCGTGCCATTTCAATCACAAATGTATTTGAAAAGAATGCATCTTCCGACAAAATTGGAGTATATATACATTCTGTTATTTTTTTTGTATGTTTATTTACCGTTTTTGGATATTTTGGAACATAAACACCTTCAATGCCTGATAAAAGCTGTAAAATTTCCTCCTTGGGCTTATCCTTATTTGCTTTACAAAGACGAACAACTTCAAGATTAACGTCCTCGCCATCACCTATAATAAAGAAGTCAAAAAACTCTTTATATGGTTCAGGGTTTGCACTAACAACAGGACCTCCCGCAAAAATAATCGGTTTATCTCTATCTTTAGATTTTAAAGGAATTTTATATTTATCTAACATTTTAAATATTTCTAAAAAATCCAAATCAAAAGAAAATGAAAAAGCAATTAATTCAACATCAGATGGGTTAAATAAAGTTGTTTCAGTATCGGAACAAATTCTCTCAATACTAACATCACTAACTTCATCTATGGTTTTAAACATCCAAAGAAAACCCAATGACGACATTGAAAAAGAGTAAATCGCAGGAAAAGCCATCCACATTTTATATTCTGAAGTATTATTGGGAGTATATAAGTATTTTTCAGGCTTCATCATCATTCTCTTTTTGCTTTAGATTTATAGGACTTAAATACAATTCATCTATCAATACACATAAAGTTGCTGCAATTGCAGGTGATAAAATAACTCCCCAAAAACCTAAAAACTGTTCTGCTAAAAATAGAGCCAAAAATATCATTAACGGATGTAATTCCATTAATTTCCCAAACAATACAGGTCTAACAACATAATTAGAAACTTGTTGAACGGTCAAAAATCCTATTACAATTAAAATTATTTTTAATAAACCTGCGGGATATGCAACTAAAAGAATTATTCCTAAAGCAACTGTAGGACCTAAAATAGGAACAATATCCAACAACCCGGTCACCAACCCCAACAGAGTTGCATATTCTATACCAAGAAATACTAACACAATTGCCATCATAACACCGACAGCAGCCATGGATATTATTTGTGCCCTAACATAGCCACCAACTTTATTGCTAATATTTGTTAAAATTTCATTTGCCTTATCCTTTAAATCAGGAGGAAAGAATTCCAAAAATTTTTGTTTTAAATAAGTTTTATCAACCAAAATATAATACACAATCATTGTTAATGCGACTGAAATCATGACTAACTGAAACAATGAAACAGTCAAACTTAAAGATTGATTAACTACACCTTGAGCAAAAGATGGCGAATTTCCCAAAATAGTATCAGTGTCTATCATATCTTGCAATTTATGACCATAAATTTGTGTATTCATGAAAAAATTACTAAAATCTGCAATTTTTTGTGGCATTGTGACCCAAAATGTTCTAATTTCTTTATAAGCAACAAAAACAATAGGTATAAATAAAGCGATAATAGCTGCAATAGAACTAAATAAAACTAATGAAGCAGCAACCGTTCTATTTTTCATTTTTACCATTAATTTACTAACATAGGGATTTAATGCACATGCAATTACATAAGCACCAAAAAACAACATTAAAATTCCTACAATTTTAGGTAACATCAACAAAAGAACAATTACAAGAATTGTAAATATAATATTTTTAGTAGTCCAAAACCTTTTTTTTAACATTAGTGACATCCCTCCTCTATGGGATTATATCAAGAAAATATTGATTAATCAATTATTAAAGAAGATATAACTATTACATATATAACTATTATGTAAAGAAATATTAACATATACCGTTATAAAAAAGCAATTTTTTGGATTAATAATACTTTATATAATTACGAGGACTATAACAACAAGAGGATTACGAACATGGGTTTTCTAAATGGCGCATATGGTAAATTGATGGCCGGAAAGCTCGTCAGAGATCTACAGTATCAGATGACGGGAATCCAGAGCCAGTTGCGCCGTGTTACCAGAGACATAGGTAACATGGAAAAAATGTTCACGGCGCAAGAACGGAACATGAAAGCCATGATGCAATCTCAAATGCAATATAGTATAATGGGGGCAGCTGCAGGGTTAGGTTTACCTGTAACAATGGGTGGCGACTTATCTGCTTATGGAATGAATTTGATGGGAATTGCTGATAAGAATGGTTTAAATACTCAGCAAATGCAACAATATTCAATGCTACAACAGGCAGCACAGCAACAATTCACAATGGCACAAAGTATGTGGCAGAATATGTTTGAAATGCAACGAGAATCAATGCTACAACCGTTAAAGGATTTGGAAGACGATTTACAAACTCAAAAAGATAACCTTGAATCACGAATAAAGATAGCACAAGCAGAATACGATGCAAAGAAAGAAGAAGAAAAGGCAGGCGTAAAAGGATTAACTCCGGATTACACAGGTCAAGGTTAATAAATAATAAGTTAACAAAAAATATAAGAGGTTCACCTAAAAGAACCTCTTTTTATTTATAGATTAATTATAACTTTGTTAGGGAATCTTTTATTAATTTCATAAAATCGTTTGAAACTGTTTTTAAATTAATAACATCAACTTTAAATGGAAAACTGGAGTTTTCAAACTCACATTCAATTTTATGTATTAAATTTGATGTTAATTCATCCGAAAGTACTCCGATATCCACATCTGAATATTTTCTAGCTGTTCCCTTTGCCCTTGAACCAAACAAATAGACCTCAAAATTATTTAAATATTTTGAAATAATATTTTTTATAAATTTAATATATTTATCTTCTAAATCAATCATCACAATTTTTTTTCAATTGTTCTAATAAAAAATGTACTTCTTCTCTAAAATCATAAATAACCAAAACTATACTTTTAGCAATTTCTTCATCATAAGTATGTGAGGACATATTCCTTTTTTGCCTATATACCGTCCAAGTTTCTAAATCAGTCTTTAATAAGCCAAACCTATTACTTTCACGAATAATTTCATTAAAAGACAAATTATCTTCCATTTCCGGTAGCATACGTTTCAAAAAACGATTTAAAAATTTCACAGACAAAGAATAAGTATATTCAAATCTTTGAATCATAGCATCTCGAATAGCATCATCGTAGCTTTCTCGATTATATCTTTCTATGATTTCATCAAGACTTTTTATTGCTTTTTCTAACGGTTTAAAATTAATCTTATCCATATAAATCCTACTCACTTAGAATTTGAGCTCCGTGAGGTTCTACAGGGAGAGTCATAATATTAACCTTAACATTCATATCTTCCCATGTATCTTTAACGATAGATTTAATTTTATCCAGCCCATTTTTCTGAGAAATAACAATAATAGCAGGGCCTGCACCACTTAAAACACACCCTAACACATTTTCTTCATGCTTTAAGTTTTCAATAATTTTGTCTAATCCCGGAACAAGCTTCATTCTATATGGTTGATGAAGTTTATCTTGCAAAGCATATTTCATTAATTCAGAATCTTTAGTATTAACTGCTTCTATAAACATCGCAAGACGTTTTGCATTAAATACCGCATCTTCCATAGGAACTTCTTTAGGCAATACTGAACGAGAAATATCGGTAGATAACTCATAATCAGGAATACAAACAGTTATATTCCATTCTTCCGGCCAATCAAGTTTACGGTATAGTATAGAGCCATCATCCTCCAACGATGTTATACAAAGACCACCTATAATTGCAGGAGTAACATTATCAGGATGCCCTTCTACTTCCGTTGCAATTGATAGCAACGCTACCTCATCGGCCGGACGTCCTAAAAGCTCATTTGCAGCTAAAAGCCCTCCAACAATTACAGAGGCACTGCTACCTAACCCTCTAGCTATTGGAATTTGTGACTGTACCGTAATTTTTAATTCACTTGGCGTTTGGCCTATAGAGTTATACAAAAGCTCTACAGCTTTATATATAATACTTGTTTCATCCATTGGAATATGTTCAAACATTAAATCATTTGCTGAAGCATCTTCAGATATTGCATTTATTTCAATACCTGTCCCGGGAAGAACTGTTTCCTCAATAGTTATTGTATTATAAATAGGTAATGCCATACCAAGGCAATCAAATCCGGGACCTATGTTTGCAGTAGTTGCAGGAACTTTTACACTTATTTTCATATAATCTTTTACCTTTCAATAAAACAATTATACCAAGAATAAATTAAAAAGCTATTTTTTTACAATAAATTATTTTTCATAATACTTTGGTATACCGTCAGTATTCCTTAAAGAGCCAATTTGAACATTTTCAGAATTGTACTTTCTGATTCCTGCAGCACCATTATTATATTTATCAACTTCATAAACCAAATTATTTTCTGATTTTAAACTATCTAAATCTGCTTTGTTTTCAAGAATTGCTCCATTTTTGTATTGATAAACTTTTACAGTATACTCATTATCTCCGTTATCTTCAGTAACTCTGTAACCGTCTTTGAAATATTCCGTTTTTACACCACAATTTCCGGTTGCAATTATCGCAAGATTTCCGTTAACAGTGTATGTAATGCCATCTTTTACATAAGAATCATTGGCTTTATGATATTGTCCATCATTACACCAAACAGAATCGCCGTTACGCTCTCCAACCTTATGTCCGTTTACAATTTCTTCATTATTATTTTGACTTGAACCGGAAAAAATTTGCATAATATTCTCAAAAATAGGTCCAACCATACTCCAACTTTTACCAATTAAAGACGATATAGCTTCACTAAAAGTTACATTATTAGAATTTGTTTGATTTAATTCCTCGTCTGAGAAATCGCCATAAGACACAGTAGCTTTGCCTGTGCCGTCAGCAGAACCGTCTTTATTATAAGCAGAGTAGTCAAAAAGAGACTTATTCATTGATGAAAAATCTTCTTTGGGATTATTAACCTGTTTTGCTTCAGTTTGTTGATATTGTGGAGTTTGTGTATCTGAAATTTTTGATGAAAACATATCTCTCCTTATATAATAATAAACAATTTATATACATTGTTATTTCACAATTTTAAAACTTGTAACATTTTGAAATATTTCTCATTATAGGGTAAAATAGTAGCATGTACGAATTACACCCATATTTTACAAATGATGGTTCTGTAGGATTATTTTCACCGGAAGCTGATGACATTTATCACTCAACCTATGGTGCGCTAACAGAAGCTTATGAAAAATTTATTATTCCATCAAATTTAGAAAATTTTTTGAAAAATAATTCTGAAATAAAAATTTTAGATATTTGTTTTGGAATTGGATATAACACAAAAAGTTTTTTAAATTTGTTATTAAATTTTATCTATAACGATACGATATATACAAATAACAATATATTTAACAAAAATATCGACACGCTATATACCAATAATCCGAAATACAAAATTTATATTAAAGCTATAGACACTGATAAAATTTTAGCAACTTTGTCTCCCTTTTTTAAAAATTTTGAAAAAAATATTGCAAAACTAAATTCAAAAAATGCATTAATATTTAAACAAGAAAAAATTAGAAAAATGTTAGCAACAAAAGCTACATCAAACTATAAATTAAAAAAAGAAGTAAATATTTTGTTATTGCAAAAAATATTCAAACAAATTGATAATGACACGATTTCTATATTAACTAACAAAAAATATAAACAGTATTTTGATAAAGAAATTATGAGTTTATATGATTTTTTAAAAAATCAGAGGTCTATTTATACCCCTTTATGCCAATTAAAAACCTTCTTACATAATATATATTATAAGTATCTATCTAAAGGGTATAAAAACGCTCTGAACACCCTTAAATTATTAGATTTTAATTTTGACTTAGAAATTAATGATGCAAGACAAGTTATACTAAAAGATAACAATAAGTATAATTTTATATTTTTGGATGCATTTACCCCTACTAAATGTCCATGTTTATGGTCTATTGAGTTTTTTAAATTACTTTATGCTCATTTAGAAGATAACGGAATTGTTTTAACTTATTCAAATTCTGCTCAAATAAGAAACGCTTTTTTTAATGCAGGTTTTATTGTAAAAAAGATTTATTCAGCATCGCAAAATAAATATATTGGAACAGTTGCAATAAAAAATCATCCCATATCAAAAACAAAGCAATTAAATACTGAAATTATACATGACCTTTCTGAATACGATTTAGGACTTATGAAAACTCGTGCAGGAATATTCTATCACGATGAAACTTTATCTCTTGATAATGAAGCTATTATAAATGCTCATAAAATTGAAGTTGAAAATTCAGACCTTATGTCAAGTTCAAAATTTATTAAAATGAATAAAAAAGTAAAAGATATTTGAAAAAACATTATCAGTATCTATCTGCACGATATATAATGTTTATTCTATGTGATATTTTTCAATTTTTTTTAATTCTATTTCATATCCTAAAAGTTTTGCAAAAAATTCTGCATCATCAAAACGCAAAGTTCCCAAACGCATTTTATGAGAAAGACCATCCAACGTATATTTTTTATCACTATTTTCTGTTGCTAACTGCGCAAGTTCTTTAATTGTCATACTCTCTTTTGCTAGTAGTATTTTAACAAATTCTCTTCCGGACATATATACCTCTTGTATAATACTACTAATTATTGAGTATATTGACAATTTATTGAGTGTAGTATAGTATAATTGTTATATTTATCTATAAATAGATATATTGTAATATTATTTCGTATCATTAGTTTACAAAGGGAATTATTATGAAAAAATTTTATATGTTTAGAGAAAATAAAAATTTTGCGTTTACTTTGTCAGAAGTTCTCATAACACTTGGAATAATCGGAGTTGTTGCCGCACTAACATTACCTGTAATTACCTCGGAAATTCAAAAACTAGTGCTAAAAAATCAATTTAAAAAGGCTTATAACACCTTTTCGAATGCGGTTATTCAAACACAAGCAAGTATGGAAGAACCTATAAGATGTTTTTATTGGCAAAGCAATGACCTCAAACCTGAATGCAACGTCCAGTGTACAGGACATGATAAATATGGAGATTGTAATAGCTACCAATGTGAAGATGGAAGTAACTTACCTCAAAATTTAAATGGGGAATTTAGCGATTGTTCGAGGTATTACAATGAGTTATTTGGGAAAAACCTAAAAGTTATTAAATATTGTAATGGAGAAGCACTCGCCAATGGTTGCATAACAGACAAATATAGAGGAATTGATAAAATACGCAAAGAACAAAATCCGGATAAGGAATTTCAACCCAACGGTTCTTTTACCGATAATGCAATAAAAAATGACAATCACGCTTGGTTACTTTCTGATGGAATATTGATTTTAGAGTACGGTTCAAGTACCGTTCCTATTTTTACTATTGATATAAACGGACATAAAGCCCCAAACAAATGGGGATATGACTTATTCACCTTTATGCTGGCCGGAAGTGACGGAATAACTAAATTAAAACCAATTGATTATGCTATAGAAAAAGGTGGTAAGTCTACAGCTAAAATGTTAGAAGAAATGAACAAATAAAATATTAACATTTTGCGTTATAGAGATTAATGATTTATAATTATTGTTATGAATAAATATGATGTAATTGTAATTGGTGGAGGAACAGCTGGTTGTGCAGCTGCATATACCGCAGGGAAATTGGGACTTAAAACCCTTCTGATTGAAAAAAATATTCACTTAGGAGGAACAATAACCTCTGCACTTGTCGTTCCTGCTATGAAATCAGGAGAACATCAGATTAATACAGAATTTTATAATGAGTTGGTTACAGAATTACATACTATTGGCGGCCAAGCGACATATCAAGGGAATAAAGGGTGGTTTAATCCGGAACTGACTAAAATAGCATTAGATACGCTTATGGCAAGAGCTAACGTTGAAGTATATTTTGATTGTCATATAAGAGATATTATTATTAAGGAAAATAAACTAAGTGGAGTAATAATATCAAAAGAAATGTTATCAGTATATAACGACAAGTTAGAAATAGCTGATAAAGATTTATTGGTATCTATCGGAGCGAAATATATAATTGATGCAACCGGCAATTGCGAAATTGGAAAACTTTGTAATTGTAAATTTTTAGAAGAAAAAAATGAAAATCAACCTGTTAGTTTAAGATTTATGATGGGTGGTATTGACGTTCCGCGTTTTGCAAATTGGTTAAAAGATTTTGACAAAGATAGGAACGTAACAACTGTAGAAAATATAAATGGTTTTATTCATCTATCAACAGCATACACTTGGGATAAAGGTAAACAATGGGCTTTAGCACCATTATTTGATGATGCGGTACAAAAAGGGATACTAAAAGACCATGACAGAAACTATTTTCAGATATTTACAGTAGCCGGAATGCCTTCTACTATTGCATTTAACTGCCCTCGCATAATAGATTACACAAAAACTTTAGATGTAGCAAACATGTCAAAAGCATTACAATTAGCGAGAAAAAATATTTTTAGACTTGCTGATTTTTGTAGAAAATATTTTATCGGATTTGAGAACTCATATATTTCAAATATTGCTGATATGCTAGGTATACGGGTATCTAGACGCATAAAAGGCAAATATGTCTACACAATTGATGATGTAAAATCGGGTAAAAAATTTGCGCATCCGGTTGTTGTCTCAAATTATCCGGTTGATGTTCACTCAAAAGACAGAGACAGTTCAACTTTGGAACTTGTTAAAGATTATACTTTACCAATAGAAAGCTTGATGTCAGATGATATTGACAACTTATTTGTCGTAGGGAGATGTATTTCTGCGGATTTCATGGCACAAGGGGCTTTAAGAGTTCAAGCAAGTTGTTTTTCAATGGGTGAAGGCGTTGCTAAATACATTTCTAACCTTGAAACTTAACTTTATGCATCAAAATTTGAGCAGCATTTAATAACGGGTCAATTGTTGGCGAAAATGGTGGTGCATAAGTTAAATCATTTTTATAAAAATCATTAACAGTCATTCCAGCAAGCAGAGCAGCAGCAAGTGAATTAATTCTTTTATCAGCATCACCAGCCCCTATGGCTTGAGCACCCAAAAGCTTGCCTGTATTGTAATCTGCAATTAATTTTAAAGTAATATTGTTTACATTAGGCATATAACCGACTTTATCATTTTTAGTTACAAATACTGATACAGGAGTATACCCTAGTGCAGAAGCTTTTTTTTCGGTCAAACCCGTCATTGACATTGTTAGATTTAGACACCTTGTCACTGACGAACCTAAAACTCCAAAAAACTTATCATCACCACCACAAGCGTTAATCGCTGCAGTGCGCCCCTCTTTATTAGCATTTGCCCCCAATGGAAGCCATATTTTTGTATTACTAACAACCAAATGTTCTTCTACACAATCTCCACAAGCATAAATATCTTTTACACTTGTTTCCATTTTTTCGTTTACTTTTATTGCACCCGTCACACCTAGATCTATACCTGCATCTTTTGCAATATCTACATTTGGAGTAGCCCCCGTACAAAGGACAACAAAATCTGTATTAAACTCTTTCCCTGTACCTGTTTTTACTGATTTAACTCCATCCAAATCCCCGGAAAATTCCGTAACAATTTCTGAAGTTAAAATTTCAAAACGACCGTTGTTAATAGAATTTAATTGTTCTTGAATCAGTTTAGACATATCTTCGTCAAAAGTTGTCATTATGTATGGAGAATATTCAACAAGTGTAACTTTTAAATTCTGTTTTACAAAAGCTTCTAAAAGTTCAACCCCAATATACCCACCGCCAACAATCGTTGCATGCTTTGATTTAAAAACTTTTTCTTTTATTGCAATCCCATCTTCAATTTTTCTTAGGGTAAAAACATTTGGCAAATTAACATTTTTTATATCCGGAATAACAGGTCTTGCGCCTATTGCAATAATCAATTTATCATATTCTGTCAAAAAAGCTTTCTGCGTGTTCAAGTCTTGAATTAAAACTTGTTTTGTTTCCGGAATTATTTTAACAGCTCTATTTTTAAGATGAATATGCACATTCTTTTTTTCAAAATCCTCAGGTGAAACTACTAAAAGCAACCTGTAATCTTCAAAATTTCCCTCGATATAATAGGGCAAACCACAAGATGAATAAGAAATATGCGTATCATCCGTATACAAATCTATTTCAGCATCGGGTAGAATTCGTCTTGCCTTCGCGGCAGCCTTAGCTCCTGCGGCAACACCGCCTAATATTACTATTTTCATAAACAAATAATAAACTTATTTTAATTTTATTACATTAGTCATTAGTTTAAGCCGGATGTACTTAAAAACATTTTTTTCATTAATTCGCAATAAATGTCAACATTTTCTTTAACTTTTTCTATGTTTTCAACTAAATTATTTATTTCTTTTGTTATATCGTCTTTATTGGTATTTTCTAGCATAAAACACACTCCCTATTACAAATAAATAAACGGAGTATTTAAGTAAAACCTTTAACAATTTAAGTTTATTTGTTACAAAAATTAATCCTCATTATAAACAAGTTTTTTTCGTAAACTCCACTGAATAAGAGTTAATACAAGGATTACAAAAAATAAAACATAAGCAATTGCCGATGCTTTTCCAATATTAAAATATTCAAAAGCATTTTGATAAATTGCATAAACCAAAACATTTGTACTATCCAAAGGTCCACCTTGCGTCATCAAATAAATTAAGTCAAAAACCTGAAAAGAACTTATTGCTGTGATTATTACAACAAAAAAAATCGAAGGAGAAAGTAAGGGTACAGTTACATTTTTAAAGGTTTGAAACGAGTTTGCACCATCTATTTTAGCTGCTTCAAACATACTCTGAGATATTCCTGATAGTGCTGACAAAAATATAATCATATTGTAACCAATTAATTTCCACACAGAAACAATAATTAGCGCAGGCATAGCAAAATGTGTATCATAAAGCCAATTTATATGTAAATGCAAAACATGATTTAAAAGCCCGATATTTGGGTCAAAAATCCATTCCCAAACAACACCGATTACAATCATTGGAGTAATAAACGGTAAAAAGTAAGCAGTTTTATAGAATTCTGAACCTCTAATTTTATTATTTAATATACAAGCTAAAACCAACGGAATAATCACTCCAAAAACAGAAGATGAAAAAGCAAAAACAATCGTATTTAAAAATATCTTAAAAAACAAAGCTTCTGAAAAAATTTCTTTATAATTTTCCAAACCGACAAATTGAATAGGGTTAAGTAAATCCCATTTTGCAAAACTTAATCCAAAAGAACAAATTACCGGAATTACAATAAAAATAAAAATTCCAAATAGCGCCGGCAAAATAAATATCCAACCGGCAAAACGCTCATTATTAAAGATATTTTGTAATAGATTTTGAAATTTCATAGTTTATGTTATTATTTTAACATAAGAAATAAGATTAGGGAGTATAAAAACATGAATAAATATGAACACGCTTTTGGTAAAAATGATATCAGAGGTATTTATGGTGAAGATATAACAGAGGAACTTTTTTATAATACAGGAAGAAGTTTTGTAGAGTGGTTACAACAACAATCAGATAAAAAAGCATCTGACATGTGGATTACAATTACACGTGATGCCAGATTACACTCTCCTGCTTTAGAAAAAGCTTTATCTGATGGAATAACCTCCACGGGGGCAAATGTAATCAATTTAGGACTTGCGCCTACTCCTATCGGTTATTATTCTGAAGTTGTCGGAGTTTCCGGATACAATGTTATTGCTGCTGCTATTATTACAGCAAGTCATAACCCTAAAGAGTATAACGGACTAAAAATGACTTTCAACAAAAGAACTTTGACAGAACAACAAATAAAAGAAGTTCGAGATATTACATTTAAAAATTGGGTAGATTCCCCGAAAAATCCTTCAGAACCCCTTAAAAAAACAGGGATAATTGAAAATTATAATATTATTCCAACATACATTAAGGACATGGAAGAACGTTTCGGAAAAATTGGAGAAGGCGTAAAAATAGTTGTAGACAGTGCAAATGCCACAGGTGGCGTTGTTGGTCCGGAATTATACAAAAAATTAGGTTGTGAAGTTGTAGAATTATTTTCTGAACCTGATGGCAATTTTCCTAATCACCACCCAAATCCAAGTGTTGAAAAAACTCTTGACACATTAAAAGATGTCGTTATAAAAGAACACGCTGATGTAGGTATTGCCTATGACGGAGATAGTGACAGAATTGGAATTATCGATTCAGAAGGACACTTTTTGACCGGTGATAAATTACTGCTAATATATGCACAAGACTTAATTGAAGATTGCAAAAAGAAAAACATATCTCCGACTGTTGTAAGTGAAGTCAAATGTTCACAGGTATTGTTTGACACTATTGATAAAATTGGCGGTCATGCTGTTATGTGTAAAACAGGTCATGGCTACATTAAAGATAAAATGAAAGAAACCGGAGCTATTTTAGCCGGAGAAATGAGCGGACACACTTTCTTTAAAGACAGATATTACGGTTTTGATGATGCCGTGTATGCAGGTTGTAGAATAATTGAAATTATTGCGAAACATAAGAAAAATAATCCTAATTTCAAAATCTCTGACATGCTAAAACCCTTTGATGAAGTTTATTCTTCTTCAGAAGTTAGATATCCTTGCCCAAATGAGTTAAAAAAGTCAACTTTAGAAAAAATCCAAACCATGATTGAGGCAAACAAAAATATTTTTGACTCACCAATAAAAGACATTATTACTTTAGATGGCATGAGAATTGTATTCGATGGAGGCTTTGCTCTAATTCGCCAAAGTAATACCGAACCTGTATTTACATTAAGATTTGAAGCCAAAACAAAAGAAGAATGCGAAAAACTAAAATCAGTTATGCTTGATATGTTAGGTAAAATATTAAATAATTAAAACTTTAAAAGCTCATAAGGTTCAACATTTAGGGCTTTAGCAATCAGACGAATGCGTGACAGAGGAATGTCTCTGTGCGCATTTTCTATATTTGCAATATATGAGTTATCTGCATCTATTTCAAAACTTAATTGTTCTTGTGTCATTCCTCGTTCTTTTCTTAAAAAACGAACTCTTTGACCAAATTTTTTATGAAAAACCTTATTCATCTTCTTTGTCATAAATTAAGATATAGCAAATAATCGAAATAAAAATATTGCTATTTTGGAGATTATTTGTTATAATTATAGATATATCAGGACTTATAGGAGTATAATTTTTATGGAGAAATTAAAAGGCTTTACTTTAGCAGAAGTGTTAATAACTTTAGGGATTATAGGGGTAGTTGCCGCATTAACCCTACCTTCTTTATTGCAAAATTACAGAAACCAAGTTGTTGAAACAAGGCTAAAAAAAGTATATTCGACCATGAATCAAGCTATTGTTCAATCAGAATTAGAAAATGGCGCTAAAGAATTGTGGGATTTCGATAGCCCGGATTTCTTTAATAAATATATTAATCCATACATAAAATATCTAAAAAAAGAAACAATTAATGGTAGTCACAATGATTATTTATGTATTTATTTTGCTGATGGAAGTGTATTAATAACAAAAACAAGTAATTATAAAACTGATGACGGAACTGTAAAACCAAATACAGGTGCAAACCAAGACTATTTTTTCTACCCTAATGCAAAAAACTTTATTCCAGAAGAAGTTGAATCTAGAACTATGAGCGGAGTAAGCATGTTTGAATTCAGATTTGCTCCCGGTGTTACCAATAAATTAGATCCACATGCAGGAAAAGGATTTGAACCATATTTAAATGCCTTATTATTACCAATTAATGAATCAAAATTAAGAGATGGTGCATATTATTCGTGTAAAAAAGGGAATATTAACCCATTATATTGTACTGCTATAATTGCTCGCAATAATTGGAAAATACCTAAAGATTATCCGTTTAGAGTAAAATAAAATACTTGCATTTTAATATTTTTATTGATATTATATTTTATGTCAGAAAAGTTACAAGCGAATACTTTACCAATGGCTTTAAAAAGCTTTATTTTGGTGTATTTGTTTAATTGAATAATTTAATGAAGTTCTTCGGCATAGTCGTTCTGAGCATATAAGCGAAGAATTTCCTCAAAAGTCTCAGAATGACGACTTATATTATGAAAGGTAAAAATTAATGGATTTAGAAAACAAAGAAGAAATGGCAGTAGTAGAAGAAACTAAAACTGAAGCTGTTGAAGCAGTTGAAGAAGCTCCTGCTGAAGAAAAACATTCACGCAGACGTGGTCGTGGTAAAAAGAAAATTGAAACAACTGAAGAAAAACCTCAATCAGAATGGATTGAACGTGTTGTTCAAATCAGCCGTGTAACAAAAGTTGTTAAAGGTGGTAAAAAATTAAGCTTCCGTGCAATTGTTATTGTTGGTAATAAAAAAGGTCAAGTTGGCGTTGGCTGTGCTAAAGCAGCAGAAGTTATTATCGCAATCCAAAAAGCTATTGCTGACGGTAGAAAAAATCTTATCAATG
Organism: uncultured Candidatus Melainabacteria bacterium; assembly: GCA_934718275.1. GTDB lineage: Bacteria > Cyanobacteriota > Vampirovibrionia > Gastranaerophilales > Gastranaerophilaceae > Stercorousia. The sequence continues at coordinate 37,825 of CAKUZD010000001.1, forward strand.
TACCTATTTTCAAAACAACTATTCCTCATCCTGTTACAGGAAGATCAGGTGCAGGTTCTGTAATGCTTAAACCGGCATCTCAAGGTACAGGTATTATTGCAGGTGGTGCTGTTCGTTTAGTTCTTGAACTTGCAGGTATCGAAAATATTCTTGCTAAATCTTTAGGTTCAAAAGCTCCTTTAAACGCAGCTAATGCAACATTGGAAGCTTTGAAAGCTTTAACTCCGTTCAAAGAAGTTGCTGCAAAACGTGGCTTGACAATGGCAGAATTGCTTAACTAGGTAATTGACCAAGATATTTTATAAATGATAATGTGAGATTCTTCGGTATACATTATTCTAAGCTTGTTAAGCAAAGAATCTCAAAAAGTCTTAGAATAACAGATTAAAAAGGAAAATAAAAAATGGCAAAAACAGAATTAAAACAAATAAAAATTAAACTTGTAAAAAGCCTTATCGGTGCTTCAGAAGCTCAACGTAGGGTTGTTGCAGGTTTAGGATTAAGAAAACAAAACCAAGTTGTTGAACATTATAACAGTGCAACTATTTTAGGCATGGTTAATAAAGTTCCTCATTTAGTTCAAATTGTTGATTAATGAATGATAAAGTTAGTAAATGTGATTATCTGATATTTTATACTCACAATTTACTGTTCGATTTTCATTAATACAAATTGCGTATAGCAGCTTATTACTGCGATAGCGAAAGCGAGTAAACGACTTTAAGTCGAATTTAAGAAAGGAAAATTAAAAAATGACAATTACATTAGAAGATTTAAGACCTGCAGAAGGCGCAACACATAAATCAAAAAGAGTTGGTAGAGGTCGTTCATCAGGCCATGGTAAAACTTCTTGCCGTGGACATAACGGTGAAGGACAACGTTCAGGAAACTCTGCTAAAAGAGGTTTTGAAGGTGGTCAAATGCCTGGATACAGACAAATGCCAAAATTAAAAGGGTTCAAACTTATCAATCAATTGAAATATGCTGAAATTAATGTTGGTAGAATTGCTCAATATGGTATGAAAGAAGTATCTTTAGAAATTCTAAAAGAAGCAGGTAGAGTTCACCCATCTTGTGTTGGTTTAAGAGTTTTAGGTAATGGAGAATTAAAAGACGCTATTACTGTAAAAGCTTGTTATGTAACTCCATCAGCTAAAGAAAAAATTGAAAAAGCAGGCGGAAAGGTTGAGTTAGTATAATGGCACCACAAATGAAAATGCCTACAACAGACGATTTGATGTCAATGTGGAACGCATCAGGATTGAAACAGAAAATTCTGTTTACTTTCTTAATGATTGCTGCATTTAGATTTGGAGTTCAAATGCCTTTATTTGGTATTAATAACCAAATCTTTTCAAACATCGCACAAGGAAACAATATCATAGGTTTTCTTGATTTGTTTTCAGGCGGTGCGCTAGGTAAAGTTTCAATATTTGCACTTGGAATTGGACCTTATATCACATCATCAATTATCGTTCAACTTGTTTCTGTTGTTATTCCGTCTTTGGAAAAATTACAGAAAGAAGAAGGTGAAGCAGGAAGAAGAAAACTTTCTCAGTATACAAGAGTATTTACTGTTGTATTGGCTGTGTTTCAGTCTTTAATCTTCATGCTTTATTTACATCACTTACCTGGAGCTATACTACCTAATGTTAATCCGATAATGTTCTTTATCAGTTCTATTGTTGTATTAACAGCAGGTTCTGTTCTTGTTATGTGGATTTCTGAATTAATGACAGAAAAAGGTATCGGAAATGGAGGTTCTTTAATTATCTTCATCGGTATCTTGTCAGGAATTCCTATATATGCATCAAGAACTGCACAGGTTGTTGCTAACAATTCAATGATGCAATTAGGATTGGCGGCTTTGCTTTTAATATTCTTTGCTGCTATGGTATTTATCGTTATCATGCAAGAAGCTGTAAGAAAAGTTATTATTGTTAACCCTAAGAGACAAGTTGGTAACAAAGTTTATGGAGGAATGAATTCGTTTATTCCATTTAAACTTAACCCCGGTGGTGTAATGCCTATTATCTTTGCTATTGCAATTTTGTTGTTCCCGTCAACTATTTTAAGTTTGGTAGGACAAGCTAATTTCAAAAGTGAGGCTGTAAAAAATGTGGTGGTTCACTTGACTCAAGTTTTGAGTCCTGAAGGAATTCCATATTATGTATTATATTTCTTATTGATTTTTGCATTAACTTTTTTCTATGCATCAATTATGCCAAATATGCAGCCAAAAGATATAGCTGATAACTTAAAAAAATATGGTTCATCTATTCCGGGGATTAAACCCGGCAGACCAACAGCAGAAGCTTTAGATAAAATTTTAACAAAAACAACTTTTATCGGAGCTTTAGGGCTTGGTATTATTGCTCTTGTTCCATCACTTGCCAGTTATGCTACAAATATCAAAACTATACAAGGGATTGGGGCAACTTCATTAATCATCATGGTTGGTGTTGCTCTTGATTTGATTAATCAAGTAAGAACACACTTGTTGGCAAGAAATTATGAATCATTCCTTAAAGAATAATGAACAAAATGCTTAATCTAGCAATAAAAAATAGTCCCTAATACTTAGGGGCTATTTTTTTTATTGTTATTTTTAATATTTTGTTGAATGTTTTGTAATAAAAAATTCTGTAATATAAAAATGTAAATCCTCAACTCTTCTGATTGCTCAGTATTCAGCTCCTCATTATATAGGGGAGCTTTTCTTTTTTCTTAACATATCGACAAATAAGAAAATATATTGTATAATCGCACTAAGAGAGGATAATTATGAGAGAATTGATAGAAAAAAATAAAAAAATCACAGTTGTTCCATCTGATTTTAAATTTGCAAACAAAGGAACTATTGTTGATGTTGAACCCAGATATTTTACTATAGAATTAGAATATGAACCAAAGGGAATGTTGCGCCACAACTACTGTGAGTTTTATACGCAAACGAACCACGGTACACTTTATTTTGACTCTTATCCGGAAACTATTGAAGGAAACAGAATTAAAGTTGCAACTCCTGCCAAACACAGATTTTTACAAAGACGTCAGTATACTCGTATTAAATTTATGTACGATTTAGAACTAAAAAATACTGATGGTAACAAAAAAATTACAACTCTTGATATATCTGCAGGTGGTATGAAATTCAGAACAAATGAAAACATTAATATTGAAGCTGAGTATACAATAGTATTACCACTTTCTGAAAAACAATCAGTAGAATGCCACTTCAGCCCTATTAGAATTGAAAAAAATGAAAATGGCGGATATACTGTTTCTGGAAGATTTGAGTTTAAAAACAGCCTTGACAAAATGACATTAATTCAATTTTGTACCAAGAGAAGTATTGAAATTAAAAACAAATAATCGCTCCATTTAGTTAAGGTATTTTATGAGTCTTATAAAATTATTAAGAAAACAAAATAGGAAATATTTATTTACAACACCGTCTCACGCTCAGAAATTTTTCATATTTAATAAATTTAGGAATTTTTATAAATACGATATTTCGGAAACTGATGCACAAAATCCTCAAGTAGCCCTCTCACTTGCTCAGGAACAAGCAGCAAAAATTTATAAGACTAATCATACCCATTTTTTAACAAACGGCTCTACGAGTGGAGTAATTGCTGCTATTTTGACTTGCACAAACAAAGGAGACAAGGTTCTGCTTTGGAGAAATTCACACCCTTGTCACCATAATGCAGTAAAATTAGCAGGGTGTACCCCTGTTTTCTACGATTTACCAATTAATAAAAAATGGGGGATTCCGGATAAAATAACTCCTGAATTAATTGATATTAAAGACATAAAAGCGGTAATTGTAACTTCTCCAACCTACGAGGGTGTTGTTTCTGATATAAATTTGTTAAAAGAAGTTTGTAAAAAAAATAATGCATACCTAATTGTTGATGAAGCCCATGGTGCACTTTATCCGTTCTCTGAAAAATTACCGCAAAGTGCTGTAAATATTGCAGATTTTACAATTCAATCTTTGCACAAAACAGCAGGAGGACTAAATCCGACTGCCTTGTTACATGTAAACTGTAACTTAGATGCGGAAAAAGCTCTTTCTATGATAAATACGACATCACCATCATACCCGCTATTAGCATCAATTGAAGCTAATATTAATTTTTTGAATTCAGCAAAAGGTAGAAAAAAACTTGATTTACTAATAGAAACAATTAAAAAACTTAAATCATCAATAAATAATGTTGAATTTGGCGGAGATGATATAACCAAAATTTTAATAAAAAAAGAAGGTATGACAGGCTTTGAATTGTCAGAAAACCTTTTCGATAAATTTGATATTGAGGATGAAAAAACAAATAAAATCTCAACAATGCTTTTATGCGGAATTGGAACAAGTGCACGAAAACTTGAACATTTGGCTCATGCATTAAAAAAATTATAATTAAAAAATTTATGTTAACAAATATTAACATACCCTCTTTAATATTAAAGATTTATACCGATTATACCGTAATACCATAATGAAAGTTACTAAGGAAAAATGAAAGGTACACGTTAGTTATGGGAATGGCGGCAGGACAAGCTAGACTATTATCAATAACATCTCGTATGTCTGATAACGAGCTGAGAGCCCAACTTATCAATAACGATAAGATGCGTCTTGCGACCAAAAGTGCTCAGGTAAGTGAAGCATACACTAATGCATTAAATGACGCTCAATTAATGTTTACCAATTATGATAAAAGTAATAATACAAGTTATAAGGAATTAACCTTTAACGCTTTAACTGCATATAACCAATATAATAACCAATATGCAATTTCTAATTCAGCAGGTCAGCTATTGGTTTCAGAAACTGATGCAAACAACTTTAAAAATTCAGGAGATTTAAATGAATTTTTAACAAAATACGGACTTGAACAAACAACAACATATTTTGAAAACCTAAATAAATACAAAGGAGCTGATTTAAGTTACTATAATATTAATGGAGAAGAAATAAAAGGAACTACCGGTGTACTATACAATACCGGAGAGCTTGTTGTTATTAATAAGGATGGAGTAACAAAAAATGTTCAAGTAGATTCCGGCAAAAGTCCGGAAGAATTACAAAACATGTACGATGCTAAAAATGGTTATGATAGTTACATGAATATTAAGTCATCAGAGTACTATTACAACTATTCAAGTGCTTTAACTAATTTTGCAACAGCTAAAGAAAGTTATGATTCAAAAGCTGCAGAAATTATGAACAATTTACTAAAAACGTCTACTTATGATAAAAGCTCTTTAACTGATATAAAAAAATCACTTGCAACTACAACAGATTATAGCACTATAATCGGGTATGTTAATCAAGTTAGTGCTATTATTAATGGCGGTGATAAAGTAAAATATTCGTTGGTTGATTTTTCTAAAAAAGGCGATAAAGATAAAGACAACTCTGTAAAAGACTATTATGCATCAATGACAGAAATATTAGCAGATGCAAAAAAAGACACCCGCACATACAATTCTTCTGAATTAACAACATCTGAAGATGGAAATACTATTACTTTTGATGATGCATTTGTGTTGAAAAAAACAGGAGATACTTGGAAAGCATATTTATACAAAGACGAAACTGATGAAGAAGGAAATTCAGTATTAGACGAAAGTACACCTTATGATGTAACTGTCGGCACTGATGGAACTTTATCTTTTAGTAATGGTAAAACGGATGACACTAAAATTGAATATAGCGGAATTCCTGTTCCGGAATTAAAAGATGAAAAATATGTAATGCCAACTAATAAGGAATTTAAAGAAGTTTCAAAATTGGAACCGGAAGATATAGCTAAAATAGCAAATACCGTTATTGATTCATTAATTAATTCTATTGAAAATAACTTTGATATTGATAGAGATGAATACAAATACCAATGGACATTCAAAGATGGTTCTATTGATTATACCGATAAGAAAGTAGAAACTACAGAATATGCTGCATATAAAACTGCTGCTGCAACTTTGTATAAAACAATTTTTGGAACTGAAATGCCATCCGATTTTGGAGAAAACAATTGGTCTAAATTAACTGACATTAACGAAATTAAAAATTTAGGAATTAGTTTTTTCAAAGATGGAAAAAAAGATATAGATAAAGAAAATGAATTTAAAAAAATAGAACAAGTAACTATTCTTGATAATATTATGAATACTTATGGAGAACCAAGTTATACTTGGATTGATACCAAAAATCACAACGAAAACGGTACAGCAAAAGCACAATGGTATACTAACTTGTACAACAAGATGGAAAAATCCGGCTATAAAGCTTTACAAGACGGCTTAGCATCAAGTAGCGAATGGATTAAGTTTGCTTTTGAAAGCGGTTTAGTTTGTTTGGAACAAGTTGATACCGAAAATAATTGGAATACTACAACTTATACAAATTGTAGTGATATAACAGAACAATCAAATAATACAGCAATTACAAAAGCTGAAGCTGAATACAACGCAGCGATGGCTAAAATTGAAAATAAAGATAAGAGGTATGATCTTGAGCTAAAAAATATTGATACCGAACACAATTCACTACAAACAGAATATGAGTCCATTAAAACAGCAATAGATAAAAACATTGAAAGAACTTTTAAAATTTATTCATAAACAAACATATTATACTTATTTATATTTATATTTTTCCCCTACACAATTTTTAGCAGAACTTTGGTTCTGCTTTTTCATTATTTATATAAAAAATAAAAAACTTAATATGATATAAAGATTATGTAAGGAAATCAAGGTTCGACTATTTTTTAGTTTATAATCATAATATAGATAAGATAAATGGAGATAATTATAATGGAAACAGTTAATGAAATTCTTTCAAAATTAGAAAATGCAGACAATATTACTAAAAACAAATTAGAAAATGAATTAGTAAGTATTGGAACTTCTGTTCTACCTCAACTTGTTGACGAATTACAGGTTGTTCGTGGTATTAAAAGAGGTGTTGTTGCTATGACATTAATCAGACTTGGTAATGCATCTGTTAAATATTTGAAAGAAGCGGCTAAAGATAATAAAGATTTCGAATGGGTTGCAGAATATTTGATTAGAGAAATTGAAGGTTCTGTTGCAGCATAAACAAAAGTGAATTTATAACTACAAAAAGCATGTAATTAATTATTACATGCTTTTTATTTGTCGACATGTTTATGCTAGACTAAACTTATGGGGAGAAAAGCTTTTTTATTTTACATTACATTATTTTTGCTAATCTTAGCATTTTCTACTACGGCAAATTATTTTGATTTTGATTTATGGGCAAGATTAATAGCAGGCATGGGAGTAATAGAGGGTGGTCATGTATTAACCTCTGACTTCTTATCATATACACCGGTACATACATGGTGGGATCATGAATGGGGGGCCGGAGTTATATTTTATGCAGTACTAAAATTCTTTGGCCCATATAGTCTAATAGTTTTGCAAGCTTTAATGCTTTTTGGAATATTCTTTACTGTTTCAAAAATTGTCAAGCTTAAATCATCTTATAATCCATATAATATTTTGTTATACTTCTTTGCTTTAATGGCTGTCATGGATAACTTAAATAACCCGATAAGATGCCACATGTTTAGCTTTTTATTTTTCACAATATTTATTTATATACTAGAAAAAGTAAGAAAAGGTAACAATAAACTACTATTTATTATCCCAATCATGGTTATTTTTTGGAACAACATTCACGGAGGTGTTGTATCCGGACTTGGCTTAATTGGAATGTATGCAGTTGGAGAATTTTTAAATAAAAAACCTTATGCAAAATATTTAATAACATTAGGAATTTCTTTGCCACTGTTATTAATAAATCCGTGGGGATATCAATACATAAAATTTCTACTAATGGCAAATACAATGAAACGACCATATATTGTTGAATGGTGGGGATTATTCTCTAAATTTCATTTATTTAAGCAAATAAAATTCAAGCTTTTTATGCTATTTTCAGTAATTGCTGAAGGATTGTTTACTTACAAATCTATAAAAAATCAAACTTTGAAAAATTGGTATGAAAAAGCCGACAAAGTTAAATACATTGTTGTCTTATCGACTTTATATTTGTCTATCAGTCATATTAAATTGTTACCGTTTTTTGCTATTGTTACTCTTTGCTATTTATATGACGATTTTTACAAGCTTTTTGAAAATATTAAATTGCCGGCAATTAAAGACAAAATTATTTATATACTATTACTTTTTATATCAATATTTACATTAAGTGTAAAAAATTTTTCTGTACCAGCAGGAATAGACATTTATCCTGTAAAAGAAGTTGAATTCATTAAAATCAACAACCTTAACGGGAAAATACTTACCAATTTTGGTTATGGTAGTTATGTATCATATAAACTTTACCCACAAAATAAAATATTTATGGATGGGCGCTACGAGGAAGTGTATAATGACTATATGGTTCCTTTACTAAAAGAATTTATGCTTGCATATCCTCATTGGCATCAACTTTTAGAATATTTTCCACCAGATGTAATGATTATAGAAAAAAGTTATCCGATTTATAATACATTAAAAGCAGAAAAACAATGGGTAGCTGTATATGAGGGAAATAATTTTGGAGTATTTTTACCGAAAAAATTGGCGAATAAAAAATTTGTACAACCGTCTAGCGACATAAACTACTATAAAAATACTCTATTTACTACAGGAATTAAATTTTAAATATTGTATAATTATTCTATGAATAATAATTTTAAATATACATGTTTATTTGGCGGAGGCGCAATTCGAGGTGTTTCTTACATTGGAGCAATTAAAGCGCTTGAAGAATTTGGCATCAACCCTAACAGACTGGCCGGTTCTTCTGTCGGTTCAATAATTGCCGCACTACTTGCCGTTGGCTACAATGCTTCAGAATTAAAAGACATATTTATTAAAGTAAATTTTGAATTATTTAGAGATATATCTATTGGATTAGGCCCATTATTTGCACTAAGTAAAGGGGAAGTTTTTCTTGAATGGGTTAGAGAATTAATAGAAAAAAAATATTACGGCGACAAGTACAAAAAAGGCACTAATCCTGCTGTTACATTTAACGATATTGATAAAAATTTAGTAATTATTACAACCAATTTATCAAATTTTAAATGCAAAGAATTTTCTAAATTTGATACCCCTGACTATGAAATTGCATCGGCAGTTCGCATTTCATGCTGTATGCCGGGACTTATGAAGCCAATAGAGTACAATAAAACCCTTTTAGTTGATGGAGATTTACAAAAAAGTTGGCCAATGTGGAAACTTTCCAAAAACCTTCTAAACGAAGATGAGCGCATACTTGAGTTCAGACTCGAAGGAAATTATGATACTAATGATATTTCCGGAATAGATTATGCTAATGCGGTTTATAGCTGTATGACTGCGATGTCTACCTCTTTTATCACAAATATATATGGAAACAAAGACAAATTTGATTATATAGTTTTAAATACCGGAGATATTGTTGTTGTTGATTTTAATATAAATGAAGCCAAACGAAATGAATTAATAAATTCCGGATATGAACAAACTATAAATTATTTCAAAAATTTTCTACCAACTAAAAAAGAAAAGATTCGTAGTAATTATAACGTAATCCGTTCACATTTAGTCAAAATTCAAAAATATATTAATTCAAACAATATTCAAAAAGCCAAAAACCAACTTGGTGACTTATTTATAGATATTGCTGATTTGTGTAACATCATAGATTTAACAGATTATAATGAAATAAAAATGTTTAAAAATTTATTTATTAACAATTTAAGATATCCTGCATTATTTGGGAAAATAACACTGTCTAACAGCACTTTAATAAAAGCAGAATTGACAAAACTTGTTAATAAATTAAATTTAAAAATAGATGAATATGACAAATATTTAATAAAATTTGCTCAAAAATAAATTCTTGACATTTAAAATATTTTAAGTTATTATAGATATGCTGAAGCGTGCGTTAGACGTGAGTTTTGGCAACAGTTTGAAAATTGTATAAGCCCTAGTGGCAAGGACTCCGGTTTTTCGGTTGATTACCGAAAAAAATGGAGGGGAGTGTAGACGCCGTCTACCGAGTCGCTAGTGGTATTAATTGAAAATTGTATAAGCCCTGGTGGCGGAATCGGTAGACGCGTCGGACTTAAAATCCGGTTGGAGTTAAATCCAGTGCCAGTTCAAGTCTGGCCCAGGGCATTTTTAAAAGAACTCGCAAGAGTTCTTTTTTTGTGCCTTATTGTAAAGATATATTAATAATTCTTACATAACAAGCAATTATCTATTTTTTATATACTTTATATATATAAGTATTATTGAGAGAAGTATTATGACAATCTGGCAATCTATAGCAACAAATTTTAGAAATGGAAATATCGCCAAGTGGACCAAAGGTATCGGACAAGCGACATTCAGCGTTGGCATGACCGGTGCGATGATGCATGAAATGCTTAACAATAATAATGGTTGTGGATGTCAAGGCAGTATTTTTGGCAATAGCTTTGGGATGTTTGGTGGCAACTGTTACGGTAACAGCTATAACATGTTTGGAGTAAATAATTGGTTTAATCCTACAAATCCGTATGTTAATCCTATGGGTATCGGCATACCTAATCAAACAATGCTAATGAATCAAATGAATACCCAATATGCAAACCAATTAGCATTCAATTCGGGCTACCAAAAAGGTTTAGAAGCCAAACTTATGATACAAGCTAACAATGCCCAACAGGCACAACTGCTTAAACAAGTTCAACAACAACAAAAACAAGATACATTAACCAATACTAATGCTGCTTATGCAGGTGATGTTGATAAAAATCAAAGTACCGAACAAGGAAAAGCATTAGAAACAGCATTGAACAGCATGTCTGATAAAGAAGGAAATACTGTTAAAGGCAAATCTTTTGATATCATAAAAGGTGGCATAAAATCTAAAGATAAAAAAGCCGGAGCTGCAGAATACAGTTCTGCTGTCAGTGATTTAGGTAAATCATATTTGGCTTATATGGATAAAACAACCGGAAACAGTGACGGCAAAATAACTCTTGATGAATTTATTGATTTTGAAATGCAGAGATTAGACAAAAATGCAAGCGACGATAAAAAAGCTAAAGCTAAACTAATGGCTCAAAATGCTTTCAAGAAAATTGACCAAAATGGAGATGGCATGGCCGATTGGAAAGAACTTGCAGCAACAATAGCAACTTTAGACTCAGGGACAGATGGTAAACTTGATGCAAAAATCACATCCGATGAATTTAAAGAAAATACCGAAACATTGTTTAATGCCCAAGATACCAGCTTCGACAAAGCTGTTAGAAAAACATACACACAATTATTTGGAAAAGATAAATAATTGGTCGAATTTGTTCCAATCAAACTTTTTTGAATTTGCAAAACTAAACAAACTATCTTTGTTTAGTTTTTCCATTTTTTGATAAATTTCTTCCATATTTTCATGCGCATCCATGGAAATTATTGGAATACCTGCATCATTTGCAATTTTCTCAACCTTAACATCATAATTAATTGCACAAGTTTTAATTCCACACTTTAAAGCCACAAGTACAGCATGAAAGCGCATACCAATTAAACATTCTAACATCGAAATTCTATTAATAATATTATCTTGCACAATTTCCGTATTTATATCAGGATTAAAAGACTTTATTAAAGCCTCAAAACGTTTACATAATTCTAAATCTTGAGTTTTTTGTAATGAAAATATTTCAATTTTTTTATCTGAGAACTTAGTTATAACCAACAACGCTAACTTTTGTAAAAGTTCTTGGTTCATAGTTTTAAATTCGCGTAATTGAATTCCGACAGTTCCTTTATGTTCAGATTTTGTTATATCTAAAGAATAAATAGGATCACAAACAAGCTCTGATTTCACACCTAAATCAGCTAATAATTTAACACTGTTCTCATCGCGTACAGTAACATAAGAACAGTATTTCAAAAGATTTTTTACAATAATTTTAGCAACCTTAGAATTAAGTGGCCCTATTCCTTGCGCAAAAATTATAACTTTTTTATTAAAAAGTAATCCCAAAGCAATTATCAAAGAATAATACACCAAACTTTTAAGACTTGTTACGTCTTGCAATAAACTTCCACCTCCGGAAACTAAAACATCACAATTCTTAATTGTACTTACAACTTCCTTAATATCAAAACGCTTAACGGCATTAACTCCATACGTTTCTTTAGTATAATCAACATCACTTGAAAAAACAGTTATATCAGTATTTTCCAAGCTTTTTAAGTGATTTACGAGAACCGACAAAATAGCTTCATCTCCAAAATTTTTAAATCCGTAATAACCTGAAATTGCAATTTTAACCATTATTTCCTCTATACATTGAATAAACTTCTTCTTTATATGGGATTGACTTTATAGCCCCAATCCCCTTTGCTTGCAAACCCGCAACAATTGCCGCAAATTTTGTTGCCTCAAACTCTGTAAATCCATGCGTCAAAGCATGCATAAATCCGCCATTAAATGCATCTCCCGAACATGTTGTGTCTAAACAGTCTGTTGTATTATAAAATTCAGTAAAATTAATATTACCGTTATATCCTGTATAATACCCCTTTTTCTCTGCAGATTTAAGTACAACAGTTGAAATTCCCATATCCCATATACGTTTGATTATATTTTCATGAGACATTACATCTAAAATATTCACAGAATCAAATTTTGTATTTAAAAATAAAATATCTATATAAGAACTAATTCTTGAAAAAGCTTCCTTGGCATCATCAGGAGTAGTTAATGCGGTATGATAATTTGGGTCATAAGCAGTCCTGACACCATTATCTTTTGCCAATTTAAAAGCATATTCTACAGCCTCTGCAGCAGAAGGAGACAATGATTGTGTAACCCCGGAGGCATAAACTATATCAGCATTTTTTATATAATTTTCATCTATATCTTCAATTGAAAGCTTTGATGGAGCAATTTTTTTTCGATAAAGAGCAATCTCTTTTTCTTGACAAGAAGGTCTTGCTATAATATAAAGCCCATTTGGAAGATTTGAAATTTTTACTTGAGAAATATCTAATCCTTCACTATGCCAACCATCTAGCAAATAGTCTTTAAAAGAATCATTTCCAACACGAGTAATAAATCCTACTTTTGACCCCATTCTTAAAGCTGCAATAGCTGCTGCAAGAGTGTCTCCACCGTAATATTTATACAAACATTCTGCATCTGACATCTTTGTATTTGCAGACAACTCTATTAAACATTCGCCTATTGCAACAATATTAAGCTTTTCGTTGTTCATTCTCAATCCTTTAATTCATGTATAACGCGTTTGGCACGGGATGTAATTTCTGCTAACGAAAATCCATCATAAAAATCACGGCCTACACCAACACATTTAGCTCCGGCATCAATATATGTCCTAACTTCATCAAGCTTTACCCCTCCTAATGGCATAACATTCAAGAAAGGCATTGGTCTTAATAAATCCTCAACGTACATAGGTCCCCCCATAGCCGTAATCGGATAAATTTTAATTAACGGAATACGTGCCTTCCACGCATTATAAGCCTCATTTGCAGTAGAAGTCTCAGCGATATAGGGGATTTCTTTATCCTTTGATATTTTTACCAAATTTTTTGAAAAAATTGGAGAAGATAATATTTTAGCTCCGGATACAATAGATGCTTCAGCCTGAGTTGCTGTAATAATACCTCCTGCGCATACAATAGCATGTTTAGAAATTTCTTCAATTGCTTTATATATAGACGGATTTTGAACATTAATTTCAAGAATTTTAATTCCACCATCAATTAATGCATTCGCCCAATCTATAACTGTTTGAGCATTACTATTCCTCAATATAGGTAATATTTTTTCATTTGATAAAACTTTAATTAAATTTTCCTTCATAAACTGTCCTTTTTTCAAAATTTATTATATCATAAAATAAAGATTGGGGAAAATATGGCAAATCTACGAACAATTATTAAATCAAAAACTTTTTTTATATATTCAATATTATTGCACACACTTTTTTCTGTAATTTTAATTCTTGTATCATGGTATGCCTTTGAGCCTAAAATTTATAACTTGATGGTTCAAAATTTTACAGCTGGCAAAAATGGTTCACCTAATATTTCGGTTATTGTAATTGATGACAAATCCATTGAACGTTACAGATGGCCTTGGAGCAGAGATTTATATTCCAAAATATTTGAATATCTAAACTCTTACGCTAAACCTCAAATAATTGGTTACGATGCAATATTATCCTCATCAGACAACAAACCGAGCGACAAAATACTATTTAAAACCCTTAACAAAATAGACAATTTAGTAGTTGGTTTTAGTCCGCTTGCAGAAAAATCCGATGATGATAGTTATATTAACAATTTTAATAACAAATTCAAGATAAAGGTGAACGATAACAGAAAATATACATATCCCGCAATTTACAACAGTATTTCAAAATTTCCGGAAGCTTATTTTAATGCTGTTAAATATGCCGGCTCTGTCAATGTAAACCAAGATTATGACGGTTTTCTAAGAAGAACGGATACTTTGGTTAAAATGAGAAATTCAAATTACCCGTCATTATCATTAAGAATGTATCTTTTAATGAATAATGCAAATGAAATTACCATTACAGATAACAGTGTATTTGTTAATAAAACAAAGTTAAATATAAAATCTGACTCCACACCAATTGGAATGCAGAATTTTACAAGATTTTATAAAAGGTATCCCAATTCGGAATATACGCATAAAAAATATTCAGCAATTGATATAATTGATTCTTACGAAAGTATAAAACGAGGCGAAACTCCAATTATTTCGCCTTCAGAATTCACCAATAAAATAGTATTTGTCGGAGCAAATGCCAAAGGTGCAGGATTAGCGTTAGAAGATGCTCTACCAACTCCAATTCTTCAAAAACATCCCGGAGTAGACATTCAGGCTACATATTTAGATAACCTTATTAACAATGAATTTATAAAAGCATCATCATTCCTGCAGGATGTACTAACAATAATTGTTTTAACCATAATATCATTTATACTGATAAGTAAACTTAGCATATTTAAATCCATATTGTCATTAGCCGGAATTGGCTTATTATATTTTATTTTTACAATTATTTGTTACAAAAACGGTTTTGCTCCAAATGTAATAACTCCTCTAGCAGTTCAATTAAGTACTGCAATCTTCGGATATTCATATAAGTTTATTTTGGAAGGAAGAAATAAAGAAAAAATAAAAAATGCTATGGGTAAATATCTTTCTCAAGATATCATGAAAAATGTTGTTCAAAATATTGATGACATTAAACTTGGTGGCAAAAAAGCCAATGTTACTGTTCTTTTTGCTGATATTCGAGGATTTACAAGTATGAGTGAAAAAATGACCGCAGAGGAAGTTTCAATAATATTGAATGAATATTTTTCTGAAATAGAACCAATAATAACGAAATACAACGGAGTCATAAATAAATTTATCGGCGATGCGGTTATGGCTATATTTGGAGAACCTATTCAAGACATAAACCACCCGCAAAACGCTGTAAGATGTGCCTGTGCTATGCTTAAAAAAGTTGATCAATTGCAAGATAAATGGTTAAAAGAAGGGAAGCCAAAAATTGAAATTGGTATCGGAATTAACACCGGCGAAGCCTTTGTTGGTAATATCGGTTCTGAAAAACGTTTAGAATATACTGTAATTGGGGATATGGTAAACCTTGCAAGCAGAATAGAAAGCTATAATAAAGTTTATAAAACTAATATGCTAATTAGCAACTCAACCTATTCTTGCGTTGCTGATATCGTAGATGTTATAAAAATCGCAGACGTTACAATTCGTGGGAAAGCAAAAAAAATGAATATTTACGAAGTCCTAAGACTAAGTGAATAAATCATATTTCTAAATTTTTAAATATTAACAACTCATAAGGCTCATACCCTAAAGCATTTGCCAATTTTTCAACAACATCAAGAGTTGGGGAAGATGTTTGAGCCTCAATTTGAGTTAACGTAGAACGTCCTATACCCGCCAACTCAGCCAATTTCTCTTGAGAATATCTTCGTTTTACTCTTTCAAACTTAATACGAAGCGCAAACTTTTTAGCCAATGTTGATATCTTAGTCATAATGTTGCTATATTAACATCTTGACATTATAACAACAATACTATATAATAGCGTTATGGGCGTTATATAGACTATATTTATTATTTTAAGACTATTTGGAGGTATAATTTTGTTTAAACAAACTAAAGCATTCACACTTGCAGAGGTTTTAATTACCCTCGGAATTATAGGAGTTGTTGCAGCATTAACTTTACCTACATTAATACAAAATTATCAAGAAAAAGCGAATGTTACTAAATTAAAAAAAGCGTACAGCATATTATCACAGGCTATGGCTTCTGCAGTAAATGAAAACGGACCTGCTGATATTTGGGATATCTATTCTTTTGAAAAGGAAACAGCTGATGGCGAAACCGGCATGTATTACAGGTATACACCTGTTAATATAATCAAACAATTAAAAATAACAAAAGATTGTGGTTTCAAATCAGAAGGCTGTTTTCATTCAGAATATACTAAATTAAATGGAAATAAAGAACGTGATTTTGAAAATGATAATAACGGATATTATAAATTACTCCTATCTGATGGTATGGCTATTGCTTTTCAAGGCTACGAACCTGATGTTTGCGCTAAACCAAAAGGCAATTGTGGAGAAATTTGGGTCGACATAAATGGACATAAAAGACCAAATGTTGTAGGCAAAGATTTATTTATATTCAACTACACTAAAGACAAAATAGTTATGTATGGAGAAAAAGCTGTTACAGAAAATTATCTAAAGCGAACAACTTGCAATTTAAAAAGTTATGGATATGCCTGCACAGCTTGGGTTATATTAAAAGAAAATTTAGACTACTTGCATTGTGATGATTTAAGTTGGTCTGGCAAATTTAAATGCAATTAACCCTAAAAGTAAAAGAATTTCGTGTTAAAATATTTCTATGATTGACAATATCGAGCAACTCAAAAAAGCTATAGAAATTGAAATTCAATACAAATATATTGATATTCACGGGAAAAGTCAAACTTTTTCAAACTTCATAAAAAACGAAGCTAAAAAATACTACAAACTTTCTAAAAAAAATCCCAAATGGGCAGTTATTGCTGAAGCTTTCGAACATTACCCATTTGCCGGATTAAATGAAAGAAGAAAGAGTATAGATAATCTTATTCGAGTGCTTTCATCAGAAACTAAGCAAAAAAATAATGACAACCACCAAAATCTATCAAATCAAGAAAGCTTAAAACCGGCAAAAGATACAGATGTTATGTACCTTAAAGGAGTTGGTCCCAAAGTTGCATACAAACTTAACAAACTTGGTATTTATACAATTCAAGATTTAATGCTTTATTTGCCCAAAAAACATATTGACTACTCATCCAGAACTCTTATTAAAGATCTTAAAGAAGGGGAAACAACAACTGTTTTCGGATATATCAGATCAGTTTCAGCTTTTAATACGCAAAAAAAACTTTCAGTTGTAAAAGTTACAATTGCTGACGAAAGCGGGAAATTAGATTTAAGTTTTTTCCAAGCAAAATCAAACAGATTTATGCTGGAAAGAACCAAGGCCCAATTCCCTATTAATGCAGGGATAATGCTTTCCGGAAAAGTTAAACGAAACAGTTATGACGGCAAATTAACATTTGATAAACCAACATACTCTATTATGACAGGGGAATTTCTTGAAGATAAAAACTCAAACTTAAATATTGCAAGAATTGTTCCTGTTTATACTGTTTGCGAAGATTTAAGCATTAAGGTTCTAAGACGTGCTATCTTCAACGCAATTCAAAAATACAAAAACGAAATTGAAAACATTATTCCAAATTTTATAAAAGAAAAGTATGGGATTTTAGATAAAAAAATTGCCGTTGAACAAATTCATTTCCCCGAAAATCAAGAACTCCTTGAACGTGCCCGATTTTCCCTGATATTCGAAGAACTTTTTTTAATACAACTTAAATTAGTCCGACTGAGAGAAGAAAATGCTCATACACACTCTGCACTTGCTTTGAAAATAAAAGAAAAAGGATTAGTAAGACAATTTATCGACAACCTGCCGTTTGAACTTACAGGTGCACAAAAAAGAGCTATAAACGAAATATTAAATGATTTAAATTCAGATATTCCAATGGCAAGACTTTTACAAGGAGATGTTGGGAGCGGAAAAACTGTAGTAGCAACTATTATGCTGCTTGCAGGAGTTGAAAACGGCTATCAGGGTGCACTTATGGCTCCGACAGAAATTCTTGCACAACAACATTTTAACAATTTACAACAGTGGCTAACCCCGATGGGAATAAGTGTTGGACTTTTTTTAGGCAGCCAAGGTAAAAAAGTAAGAGAAAAATTCAGAACAGATTTACGAAACGGACAAATGAATATTGCTGTCGGAACACATGCTCTCATTCAAGATGATGTTGATTTTAACAATCTTGGAACAATTGTTGTTGATGAACAACACCGTTTTGGAGTAAAACAAAGAAATGTTTTAAAAAAGAAATCACAAAATCCTCAAATGCTGACAATGACAGCTACCCCAATCCCAAGAACATTAGCTCTAACAGTACATGGCGATTTGGATTTAACAATTATTGACGAATTACCCAAAGGCAGAAAACCGATAAAAACATCTCTCGTAACTTCTCATAGAGGAGTATACGAGCTTATTCAATCTGAAATTGAAGCAGGACGCCAAGCATACGTTGTTTATCCGTTGATTGAAGAAAGTGAAACTTTATCAGCGAAAGCAGCAACAATAGAAGCTGAACGCCTACAAAACGAAGTTTTTCCTCAATTTAAAATCGGACTTCTACACGGCAAACTTAAAAATGAAGAAAAAGAACAGGTAATGAAAGATTTTAAAAACAAAAAATATGACATTCTTGTATCAACAACTGTTGTAGAAGTAGGAGTTGATGTACCAAATTCAACAGTAATACTTATTGAAAACGCTGAAAGGTTCGGATTATCCCAACTACATCAGTTGAGAGGCCGTGTCGGGAGAAACAGCCTTCAATCTTATTGTATTCTTCATACTTCAACAAAATCACAAGAAACAAAAGAGCGTTTAAACATAATGACACAAACAAATGACGGCTTTGTCATAGCAGAAAAAGATTTACAACTTAGAGGCCCCGGAGAATTTTTAGGGACTCGCCAAAGTGGTTTACCGGATTTAATCATTTCTGACATTGTTAGAGATGCAAAAATTTTGGAAATGGCAAGAAATGAAGCTATAAATTTTGTAAAAAGTAACAAAATAGAAGATTTCCCTAAATTAAAAGAAATAACAACATTAACATTATTTAGTAGCTTAGATATCTAATAAAAAATTTTAAGCTTATGTTAATAAATATTAAGAATTAAAACCATATTAGCAATTATCTACAGAATATATACTTTATATATACAAGATGGAGATATACTATGGTCGAATCTTTTTATACATACCTTCACGGCCCCAGAACATTTTGGGGAAGTAGCAGCAACAGGACAGTAGTAAATAACAACTTCTTTGGCATTCCAATGATGCCTCAATGCTCATTGTTCGGAATTCCTTCATTTGGTATTGGATGCAACAATTACCAAATGCAAAATTACAACTGCAACAGTAATATGAATAATTTATTTGGACTTATGCTACTAAATTCCATGATTAATGGAGGCCAAAATAAAGTATTGCCTAATAACGGATATACACCATACTACAATTTTTCAAACACAGCTTCACAAGAAGGTGCAGGAGGAACTGCTAATAACAATTCAACCGGCAACAACCTTGCAACATTACAAAATTATATGACGCGCTTAGGTTTTACAGCTGAAAACGGTTACTCAGTTGCCAAAACATCTGACGGAACTTTGCAGTTTACGTATAATAAAGACGGAAAAACGGTCGTAGCATCTTCATTACCGGAATTAATGAGTAAAATATCTGCTAATACCCAAACAAATCCTGAAAAGACAGATTCTTTAGAAGACTTGGTTGTCGCACAAAGTGATGAAACCGATGAAGCTGATAAAGCTAATGAAAAAGTAGATGATTCTGACGATGACGCTTCTGCTGCGGCAGGTGATGGAAAAGGAGAAGTAAAGAAAACTCCGGCGCCAAAAGGAGGAGCAAAACACTTTACTATGCCTAATTTAGAAGGACAAAAAATCGGTGGTAAAGAACTTGAATGGAAACACTACAAAAATACATCAAATTATGTAAGAACCAATGTAAAAAATAACATGTCTGTTGATGATTTGGTTGAAAAAATGCTACCAAAAGGAACAGAGGCCGAAAAATCCAAATATAAACAATGGGTAATTGACGCTAACCCTAACGGAATTAAAAATGGGAAAGTCGCAGACGTAAATAAATTAGACTTACCTGTTTATAAGACAGCCGGTAGCAATAAAGCTCCAAAGCCTTGGAAAAATGCAAAAGAAACTCATATCAAATTACCAAACAATAAAACAACAGAAGCATTAAGTTATGGAAAAAATTACATATATAAAGAACCATCAAGTATAGATTCGCTTGATACTGATGCTGTATTTGTAATTGATGGTCATAAATACAATCTAAAATCTTCTGGTAGAACTTATGATTACTGGAGCGCTTTAGGCAAAAGAACCAGCGGACAAAATGAAAACTTTATAGACCATAAAACAGGTAAATTCAACCCTAAAGCGAACTGGACTAAATATTGTAAATTGACCTCCGATGGAGGAGATGGTCCACTAAACGATTTGCCGATAAAAGTAGAAAAAGGAGTTGTTTGTATCATGTTTAAAGGGAAAGCTTACCCTATGGACGATGTAATGTCAGGGAAAGTAATCCTTAAATAAAAAAGATAGGTTATAAAAACCTATCTTTTTTATTGTTTATGTTTGCATATTAAGCTATACGGGCATATATATAATAGATATCGTAATTATTAATTTTTGTAAACAATTCTTTCAAAAATAGCAATATATAAAACAATATATACTTTATATATATAAGAGTATAAAACACGAGGTAAAACCCATGAGCAATTATGGTGTAACAGGATGGTCCGGCGGAGTCAGACAGTCCCTAACGTACAATTTAAAAGCAGGACAAATGCGAGGAATGGGCAGAGTCAATGTCTTTCCAAGCACTACCATAGTTAACAATAATTTTGGTGGTGGATATGGTTTTTACAATGACAGCTGCTACTGCAACAATACCAATACCAATAGCACTCCAAGTTGGATGAATTGGATGATGGGCATTGGGCTCGGCACGTCTTTGCTCGGAAATATTCTCGGGATGTTTGGCATAGGTGGCGGCGGTGGCAAAACCGAAGGAGCCGGAGAAGCCAAAACAGAAGCCAAAGAAACTAAAGAACCAACAAAACTAGAACAAGCGCAAAATGCTATCAAAGGATTAGGTAAAGAATATTCTGTAAGAGTTGATGCTGATGGCAATATAACTTTTGTTTATACAGCCAAAGATGGAACCCAATTTGAAGGTAAAACTCTAGGCGAATTGAACCAAGCAATCATAGATAGCTCCAAAAAACCTGAAGTAAAAAAAGACGAAGTTGAACCAAAACAGGAACCAAAGGAAGAAAAATTGGAAAGTGGAAGTATTACTTCTGCAATTGACGAAGCCCTTGGAAATAAATCCACAATATCGGGAACTGTATCCAACAATGCAGACGGAACAGTTAGCATTGAAGGAAAAACTAATACATACACTTACGAAAAAGGAACCAAGCAAATAACCTACAATAACAAACAATACACTGTTTATTCTCTAAAAGGTGCAGTTAACAACCGAACAGGGCATGCAGTACAGACAACAGAACAAGAATATATCCTAATTAATGGTCAACTTGTTCAACCAAAAGACTGCAAAGACCTAAAAGGCTTGGGAACAGGTAGTACCCCCCCCCCGACAAGACGCTAGCAGAAAACGAACCTAAGGCTGAAAAAAAAGAAAAAGCTAATAATGTTAGCCCCAAAGCAACTCTAAAAAAAGGTGAAAATTTTAAAGCAAGCTATACTGTAAAGATGCCAAGTGGTAATAAATGCACTTTAAAATTAGAACAAAATGGTAAATATCGATATTTTGACCAATCTGACAAAGAAATTTCAGAAGCTGAATTCCAAAAACAAACAGGAAAAACAGGTCAGGCTATAATGGATAAAATCCATAAACAAGAAAGAGCTAAAACTCCTGATCAAACAGCATATAGTGCAACTCTTACAATTGCACCCGGGAAGTTCCCAACAGCAACATTCAAAGATAAAAACGGACAAGTTCATACATTTACAGGCAAATCCAGCGGGATAAGTTTTTCTGCTGGCACTAGACAAAAAGCACAAATTGAAAATCTTAAACAACAAATAATAGAAGCAGGATTTACAAATGTAAATTTAATTGAAACCAAACAAGGTCGGTAAATTAATACCGATCTTGTTTTAATTAAATTTATTAATATTCATACTTTACAAAAACGCTTACAGTATTATATAATCCAAATAAGTAAGGAGAATTATAATGACTAAAATAGCAATCGGTTCTGACCACGGCGGTTTTGAATATAAAGCAAAAATTATTGATTATTTAAAAGAACACAATTTTGAATACGAAGA
Organism: uncultured Candidatus Melainabacteria bacterium; assembly: GCA_934718275.1. GTDB lineage: Bacteria > Cyanobacteriota > Vampirovibrionia > Gastranaerophilales > Gastranaerophilaceae > Stercorousia. The sequence continues at coordinate 60,544 of CAKUZD010000001.1, forward strand.
TATGGGAACTTTTGATAAAAACTCTTGTGATTACCCGATTATTGCTCAAAAAGTTGCAAAAGAAGTCGTTTCGGGGAAAGCAGATAAAGGAATTTTAGTTTGTGGTACGGGTATCGGGATGTCTATTGCCGCAAACAAAGTAAAAGGAATAAGAGCAGCACTTTGTTCTGATACTTTTTCTGCAAGAGCTACCAGAGCACATAACAACTCAAATATTCTTTGTTTGGGGCAACGCGCAATTGGAGAATGTTTAGCTCTTGATATTGTTGATGTATGGCTACATACCGATTTTGAAGGTGGCAGACACCAAAGAAGAATTGATGAAATTGAGTAAAAAACGTCCCAATTGAACCCTCTCCCGAATTTCTAAGTTCGCAAATGCTCACTAAGAAATTCTACCCTCTCACAAAGAGAGAGGGTTATAGTTTGTTGTATTCTTCCAGTATTTTTAACAAAACTCCATCTATATTGTTAATAACATCATTATCCAAAAATCTCAAAACAGTAAATCCTAATTTATTTAAATACTCTGTTCGAGCTTTATCATAATCAATATTTTCAATATGCTGTGAACCATCCAGCTCGATAATTAATTTTTTAGAAAGAGCAACAAAGTCTACAATATATTTTCCAACAGGAACTTGTCGTCTAAACTTAATACCACTTAATTTTTTTGCACGAATTTTTTGCCATAAAATATTTTCACAATCAGCTTGGTTAGCTCTTAAATCCTTTGCATTTGTAAGGGATTTTTTTAGATAAAATCTATTCATAATGCAATTATACCACAACACAAATTTCCCTCTCTCTTTGTGAGAGGGAGCAGTCGTTTGCGAACTTTTGTGAGCATTACGAATGCGGGAGAGGGTTTGCTTTAATCTTTTTGACCAACTTGCAAATCTGACAAAATTATGTTAACATCAACTAATAAAGGAAGAATTATGACTGAAATTGATTCAAAAAAATTGGCTTGTGTTATTGCAAGAACGTTAGACGAAAAATTGGGTAAAGATATAACTATACTAAACATTAGTAATGTATCATCATTGGCTGATTATTTTGTTATTGTAACCGGAGATTCAACTCCGCAAGTGAAAGCATTGATGAATAATACCAAAGAACGAATTAAGGAATTATTTTCTCGTTCTCCAATCAGAATGGAAAACGATATTAAAAACCGTTGGAATTTGCTTGATTATGGTGATGTAGTTGTTCATATCTTACATAAAGAAGAACGAGAAACTTATGCTATAGAAAAATTTTGGAATCACGCATTCAGCATCCCGGAAAATGAATGGAAAGAAATTTCGGAAGAATACAAGACTTTTTAATAACGTAATTGGCTTCACTATTTTGTGGGGCTTTTTCTTTGTATCGTTACATTTCGAAATACTGTTGCAAAATCCAAGAAATAGTGTAAAATTGAGGTATAAGAGAGTACTATAAGGAAAAAGTTAAAAATCTTGTAGCTTTATTTAATGTTAGGTTTAATTGTAGCAGTTTTTACATACATTTTTGAAAGTATGTATTTGCAATTAAAAAAGGTAGCCATGTAAAAGGTAAAAAATAATGAATAGAGAAGAAATAAACAACAAAATAAACGAATTGACTTTAGCTATGGCTAAAGAACCTAAGAATGTTGATAATTACCACAGACTATCAGAACTTTATCTTCAGGTTGAAGATTATGACAAAGTTATGTCTGTCCTAGACAGTCTTTTGACTATTAAACCTGATGATGTTCAGGCTCTTGTTGGTATGGGAACAATGTGGTTTTATGAGAAAGATTTTAGAAAATCTCTTTCCTATTACAACAAAGCCCTTGTAATTAATCCAAAAAACTATCTTATTTATTATAATATGGGAAATGTTTTTGCGGAATGGAAAAACTTCTCAAAAGCCTTATTTTATTACAACAGAGCTATTGACCTAAACTCAACAAACCCGGAAATATACAATGCTATAGCCCTTTTATATCAAGACAATGAGGATTATATTGAAGCTAAAGCATATTATGAAAAGGCTCTGTCACTTGACCCTGAAAATCTTACAGCCTTGATTGATATGGGAAATGTTTGTTTTAAATTATTTGATTACGAAACAGCTTTAAATCTTTACAAAAAAGTTTTTGTTTTAAATCCTGATAACAAAATTGTAGCAATTTGCATAGGGAATACTTTAACTCTTATGAGAGAACGAGAAAAAGCATACAGCTACTTTGAAAAAGCTTTAAAAATGGAAGGTGATAATTATAAAGCCTATATTTGTTATGCAATTGCACTATCCGAATTTGGAGAATATGATATGGCTGTTGCCATGTATGAAAAAGCTCAAAATGTTAAACCTGCAGAAATTGAAGCTCAAATTTTAAGAGCAAATTTATATACTAATTTCAACTTCTTAGATAAAGCTATGGAATTATATAAAGAAGCCATTAGGTTAAAACCTAATAGTGCATTGACTTACATGCTACTTGGAAATGCGCATTATTTAAAAGGTGAAATAGAACAAGCTATCAGTTCTTATAGAGCATCTATTAATATAGCACCTGAAAATGATGAATACAGACTTGTATATACACAGGTTTTAGATGAGTTTATAAATAAGAAAAGAAACGGAGAACCTGTTTAATATGATTAAAGAAAATACCCCATATTTAATAGAAAGAATTATTGCTGCATTGTCGTATTTAACAATGGGAATGGTAGGATTTATTTGGCTGATTATAGGATTGTTCACACAAGCCAGTCTTAAACCTTTTTTGAAATTCCATATATTCCAATCAATATTTATTTCTCTTGGATTTACGGTATTATCAATGTTTGTAGGTTGGCTATCAAATATTCTAAGCTTTATTCCATTTGTAAACAAACTTGTCGCTCAAATTAATTTCTTGCTTAATATGCCATTAATTTTCGATTATTCGATACTACAAACAATAATATATGTATTCATCATTTATTTGGCAGTAACATCATTTATAGGTAAATTTAGTTATATACCTTGGATTTCTGACATAATTGATCAAAATATTGAAAGATAATAGCAATTTTTTTCTGTCAATGTTTTATTTATTATATACGTAATAAATTTAGGGGAAGTTTATGCCGATAGAAAAAATTAATGCAGCAACAACACAAACTACAGCAAATAAACAATTGATATCTCCTCAAAAAGAAGAAAAAGATGCAATTGTTAAAGATGATAAAGAAATCAGTACAAAAGCCAAATATATGATTGGCGCTACTGCTGTTGCAGGCATTATTGCATTAGGAATAATCGGACACAAAAATAATTGGTGGCGTAAAGCCGAACAATTAGTGCAAAACGAAGGAATTAAACCTCCTTCTCGCCCTTCTACTGCACCAAATCCACATTCAGAAAACATAATACCTCCTAAAGCTGATTTAAGTTATACAAGAACAGAAACCGAAAATGGTTATATTTTAGAAAGTAATATAACCAAAAAAAGATTTGAAAGAAATAAAGATACAGTTACATATAGCCATAAATTAGAAAATGGCTCAACATTGAGATTATATTCCGGCACTTCATCAGGTTCAAATGATTATGGAATAACTTATTTTACCGGTGAAGTTCGACAATTAGCTATATCTGATAAAAATGGAATTCGGGTGTATGACTCTATTTTTGAAGAAATAGCTTCTAATTCAATAACCGAAAAGCTTGTAGATAAGGATAATATGTATTATTATCGCGCAAATTCAGCAGGTCAAATTATTAAGCAAAAGATTACATCAATTGATAAAACAGGTGGTATAAGTTTGAAACCAAAAAAAGAAATAATTAAACTGGAAGATTTCCAACAAGTTAGAAAGCGAATTTTAAAAGAAAATCTTCCAAGTAACTATGATAGACTTGTTGATAAATATGTTGTAAAATTACCAAATAAATTAGTTGATGAAACAAAAGAATTTTACAGATTTGATAATTTTAAAAAGTTAATACAAAATTTAAAAAATGATTGGAAATCAACAACTTATAAATCACAAAATGAATATACTCACATAATAAACATAGAAGGTTCTGACTGCTATTTTATGGAACCTTTATATCTGAAACGCATATTAAAATCTCAAAATATTCAATCCGAAACAATTAATTTGCCGAATGGCAGTAGGATAACTAAAATTGTTGATTTAACTACAAATGAAACCAAATTTCAAACAAATGGGTATAAGGAAGAAATTACCCAAGATATGTTTGAGCAGCTGAAAGATATGGTAATGTCAAATGTTGGCAAAAAAGTAACCAAAAAATCATTCCAAAATAAATATCAAGTCAGCTATGACGCTGACACAGGGAAGTTTTCCGAGTATACAAAATTAGACGACAATGGAAGAAGAATAGAACGCGTATTGGTAGACTTTGATGATGAAAGTAAATTAATAGTTATACCTTATGAAAATGGCAGACCGCTTAAAGACCAAAAAACAGTAGTAAATTTGGAAGATTTTGATTTTTCTGATGTTATTGCTGATCAGAAAAAATATTTTGTAAATTGTTATTTATAAAAAAAATCCCCTTTATAAAGAGGAAATGCAAGTAAAGAAAGAATTGATTATGAACAGATAAGATTGTTTTAAGATTTATTTGTTTTTGACAAGACAACTGCATTTGATAATGGAATTCCTCCTTTTTGATGAGGGTTATTTACGACAGAACCGTTTACATACATTACTGTTGAACCGCCACCGTCTAAATTTATAGCTCCAACACATCCTATTGATTGCATAAAACGCGCAAGTTCATTCAATGTCATTCCAATTGAACTACCTTCTCTACCATCAACTGCGACAAGAATTAAATTATTATCAGCAGTATAACCAATTGCAGTTCTTGGATTTCTACCTCCAATTGCACTAAGTTTTTGAGCTGTCATATCAACGTAAACTTCTCCATCTTTAACTAAATAAGGACCACCACTGATAATATGCTTAACCCCCTTCCATTCTGGATTTGTATTAACAATCAAATCAGCTTCTTTTTTATCTAAAAGCGGGTACAACAAACTCTTTGGACCGGATATTACATAACCGTTTTGTGGTATTTCAAGAGGATTAGCAGATGTCTTTATAATTTTTCCGTCTGCAATTTGTAATCCTGTCCCATATTTTGGCGCTATAGGAGAATATTTTCCCCATTCCGGAGTATAAACCAAAACATAAGTTGATAACATACGAGGTTGATTAATATTGTCAACCTTAATTGTTTTTCCACTACCTCTTATAACTGCATTTAATTGAACTCTTGCAATATCAAATCTTTGAGGATTTCCATTTTCAAAAACGCCAAAAGCAACCCTATCATAAATTGGGCCTGTGTACATTTTTTTGTTAATCATTAAAGTTCCAAGAGGAACACCCGTTTGAGGTTTAAAATAAGTACCATTAATTGCTGCAATAGCATTATTATTTTTTGCAATAGTTGTAATTGTCCTTCTACTTTTTAATGTTTCTCCTGATGATAGTGCCGGTGTCAATTCTATATCTTTTGCTAATTTCATATCAGCTTCTATAACATTTATTTTAACCGGTTTGCTATTGTAATATTTTGTAAGCTTTATATGCTTTACCCCACCGGTTACATCTGTAATAATAGCTTTAGGATACTTATTTCTAATCATTAAATTGAAATTTTTCTGACGAATTTCAGGAGAAATTTCATTCATTATTTTTATTTTAATTTGTCCTGTATCAAAGTCAGGGGCAGTCACCTGCGCTACTTTTGTACTTCCTGCATGAATTGGTAAAAACCCCTGACACAAAACTAAAACCCCAATTATTGAAAGATTAATAAAAATATTGGCAATCTTTCTCAATTCATAATTTTCAGCATTACAAAACAGTGTATCCATAATTTCACCTCATTTGAGACTTGGATACCTTTTTGATTAAAGAGTGGGGTGGGTATTAACACTCATCGGAAACCTGTTTTCTACTCTATAGGAAGTTTACAAATTTCAGCTTCTTATTAATAGATACTTTCAGGAACTTCCTACTACTATTGTAACATATTTTAACATGTATCTCAAGTGTACGCGACTTAACAATAGCAAAGATTTTACAAATCTAAATAAGGGTAATTTAACACTTAATATAAAATTATTTACGAATTTTATATTGATTTAAAAATTTTGCAATCGGCCCTGCTTTTTTTTCATCAAGAGGATTAACTTGCCCGCTAAGAGTACAATATCCTGTTTTTTCAGATAAAGTTAACCAATAATTGCTTTTCTTTTGAGCTTCCAGTTGTTTGTCCGTCATAACTATTAAGTGTAAATGCCACATCGTTGTTTCACCGGTTGCGCCAACGTATCCGATTTTATCACCGGCTTTTAAAATTGTACCAACCTTAGGTAAAGGAACAGAATCATTATAATCATTATGGCGAGCCAAATGATCAAAAGAATATCTTCTACCATCAACACCTAACATTGTTATAGCATTAGAAATTATGTTATCATTTTCTCTAGCTTTCTTATGAGAAATAACAACCCCATCTAAAGGAGCTTGAACAACAACAGGAGTTACAGGTTTTCGAGAATATGGACTAACAAAAATATCCAATCCTAAATGGGGACGAACTTCATGCCCTATTGGCCTATTAGCCAAAAACATTCCAAACGGTTCAAGGTAAATATTTTTATTATTTTCAATAGGAGGCTTATAAGTTACTAATTTTTCGGGACACTTTATTCTACTTTTTAACACCTCAACAGAAGTAGAATCAAACTTGTAAGTTACCCCACCTTTAAAATTTACTGTTTTTATAATTTTTAAACCAAGCAAATCCTTTGGATTAACTTTATTAAATACTTGAACAATATCCTGTTTACTAATATTAGAAAGCCTCATAGAACTATCTGCCGTTTTCATTGGAACAGACATAGCAACTGTTGTAATTAGTGGCATTAACTTTTTATTAAAAATATGCGATATTGCAGATATTTTCATAACACGTATATAATACATCTACAAAAAAATTTTTGCTAATCTACATCAACAGGTTCTCTTAATATTTTACTAATTGCTTCTCTTGCGGTAAAGACTAAGGCTTCAGGAACATTATCAATTGTCGTAAATTGTCTTAAAACATCTACAACACGCTTAAATGAACGTACAATATCTCCTTCTCCAATATCAATTTGCTCAGTAATATTCTCCCATTCAGCACCTTCAACCCACAATTCAATCAAAGAAGAAAAATATGGATTTATATACATAGGAGCTTCTACAGAGTAACGATTTTGAACTTTTTCAACTTTACGTCTGATATTTCTTATTAAATTAAGAGTTTTTCTAACAGGTTCCGAAATCGGAAGGTAAGGAATATCAATTCTCAAATCTTCTGTCGTAATCGCACAAACAACAGCTGCTAATTGCGCCGGAGTTAAATCTTCAAGGATATTTGCAAAAATAATTTGAGCAATAAACAACTCATTTTCTGACCTAATTTGCGAAGTAGTAATTCCTCGTTCTGTCGGATAATCCTCTTTCAGATACCCAAAATCAATCAATACTCCTCTATGTGCTAAAAATTTATTCCAAAAAATATCTCTTTGACGTTCAATTTCTTTTTCTAATTTTTTAGCTCGAACAGAAAAACGTTCAAGGACTTCTACATTTTTCGAATGTTTTTTATATAATTTACAATTATCACATTGGAAGCTATGCATTTTTTCTAACATAGATTTTGTTTCACGGCCAAAATTTATTGCTTCCTGAGAAAGTGGTCTATTTTTTGAGCGTTCTTGCTTACAAATTTTCTTATATGTTTGCCTGTTTTGAACATAAATATGGCGAATTTTATCATATTCTAAGAGTTTTTCATCACATAACTTATAAGGACAAACAAACTCTCTTGATTTAATTTCTGACGTTATCTGTTTTTGAGCCAAAAGAAGCGGTTGCAAACGAGCTCCTGATGAAAAATAGCCAAAACTTTTTAATATTAACTCTTTTGCTTCTTCCAGATTAAATCTTTGTAACAAATTTAAAACCATTGAATATGATGGAGAAAACCTGCTTTCAAGAGGATTTGCATCGCTTAATACAAGTTCTGCAACTTCTTCCGGAGTTTGAAACTGAGTTCCAACAATTGTAACATACCCAACTTCATCCATTCCACGCCTACCTGCCCTTCCGGACATTTGTAAAAATTCACTTGCCGTAAGCATTCTATGACCGGAATCTGTTCTCTTACTTGTTGAACTTATAACTGTAGAACGAGCAGGCATATTAATTCCGGCAGCAAGAGTTTCCGTTGCAAAAACAACTTTTATCAAACCTTTTTGAAACAATTTTTCTACTAAAATTTTCCAAGCAGGTAAAAGTCCCGCATGATGTGAAGCTACTCCGCATAAAAGATATTCAATATGCTTATTGTTATATAGATGAGGATTTTCAGCTATAAATTCGTCAATAAATTGTCTGATTTGAGCTCTTTCACCTTTTGATATCAAATCTAAAGAAGCACATTTTTCCATTTGCTCATCACATTTTTTACGAGAAAACGTGAAAAATATCGCAGGGAGCATGTCATTTTCTTGCAAATTCCTTATTATTTCTTTTACATAAGACTTTTTATTTTGAAATTTCTTTCCAAAAACTCGTTTTTCGGGTTTTATTTTTTTATTTAACTGTCCACTTGGAGTTAAAAGAGGCAATAATTTGTTTGGCTGAGAGCTATCAAAATAGAAAAATTTCAACGGTACAGGTCTGAAATCAGTATCAACTAATTCTGTTTTAGAATGAACAGTGTTAATCCAATCCGTTAATTCTTGAGCATTAGCAACAGTAGCAGAAAGAGCTATAATTTGTACATTTGTAGGACAATAAATTATGCTTTCCTCCCAAACCGTACCACGTTGCTCATCATTCATGTAATGTACTTCATCTAAAACAACATATTTAACATCTTTCATATTATCTTTTACAGAACCGAAATTTGTACCATATAGCATATTTCGAAAAACTTCTGTAGTCATAATTACAACTTGAGCATTTCTATTAATAGAGGTATCACCTGTCAAAAGTCCAACTTTATCATGTCCGTATTTTTCACCAAAATCGTAATATTTTTGGTTTGAAAGAGCTTTTAAAGGAGTAGTATAAAAAATTCTGTCCCCATTTTTTAAAGCATTATTAATTGCGTGTTCTGCAATTACAGTTTTTCCGGCTCCTGTCGGAGCACAAACAACCACACTTTCACCTTCATCAATTAAACTACACGCCTCTTTTTGAAAATCATCCAACTCAAACGGGAATTCAGTCATATCCACTCCTTAAAAACTATTCTGATAATATTATTATGCCCTAAAATGTCAGATTTGTAAAATATGTTGCAATTTGTTTGCTAAAATCCGCAAAAAAATTTTTTACGTGTTTTTTATCAAAAAAAAGGAGAAATAAATGCAAATTAACCAGTCTTACAATCAAGCACATCAACAAAATTTTGGAGCTTTCCACATGCATGATGGAGTAAAAGAAGCTTTACTAAAAAGAGCTTCCAAATCAGATATTGAAATTATTAGTTCGTTAATTCAAGAACAAAATCATAACAAAAATGTAGACATTACTTTATTCACACAAAAATCAACAAAATTGGGAGCAAATATTTACCCTAAAGACACTACAAGTTCAGTAAGATTACAACGTTCACAAGAAGGAATATTTTACAAATTTACAAATCCACTAAACTTCATTAAAAAAATTTGTAAAGAAGCTAATGAAATGTCAGAAACAGTTGAAATAGAAAAAATAAAAAAAGAAGTATTAAAAAAATTAAATTAAAAATTATTTATCAAAAAAAAATACCGTCTATTTAATTATAGACGGTATTTTTCCTTTCTTTTATAACTATATTTTGTCAAATCCTGTATATTTTCTAAGAACTTCAGGAATTATAATAGTACCATCTTCTTGTTGATAATTTTCAACAATCGCAGCAAATGTTCTACCAACTGCAAGGCCTGACCCGTTAATAGTATGAACAAACTGAGTTTTTCCTGTCTCTTTATCTCTGTAACGGATATTAGCACGTCTTGCTTGATAATCACCATAATTAGAACAACTAGAAATTTCTTTATATGTTCCATAAGACGGCATCCAAACTTCTAAATCCCAACACTTGTTAGCAGAAAAGCCTATATCACCTGTTGAAAGAGCTTCTCTACGATAAGGAAGTTCTAATAACTGCAACATTTTTTCAGCATCCTCTGTAAGTTTTTCATGTTCTTCTCTACTTGTTTTAGGAGTACAAAGTTTTACAAGTTCCACTTTATTAAACTGGTGAACTCTTATTAAACCTCTTGTATCACGCCCGGCAGATCCTGATTCTCTCCTAAAACATGGAGTATAAGCTGTCATATATTTTGGCAAATCATCTTCTGACAAAATTTCATTTGCATATATATTTGTAACAGGAACCTCTGCTGTTGGAATTAAATATAAATCTTCATTTTCACATTTATACATATCTTCTTTAAATTTTGGAAGTTGTCCAGTGCCTGTCATTGTTGCAGAATTTGCCATAAATGGAGGTAGAATTTCTTCATAACCTTGTTTTTCAGTATGGTAATCCAAGAAAAAGTTTATAATTGCACGCTCTAAACGAGAACCTTTCCCTCTATACAAAATAAATCTGCTTTGAGAAAGTTTTACACCTCGTTCAAAATCAACAAGATTTTTTTCTTCACATAAGTCCCAATGAGCTTTAAATTCAAAATCAAACTTTCTTGGTTCGCCCCATTTGTAAACTTCTACATTATCATCTTCTGATAACCCAACAGGAGTAGTTTCATCCGGAATATTAGGAATATGAAGTAAAATATCTCTCTGTTTTTCATCTAATTCGGTCTGTTTTTCTTCCAATGCTTTAATATCATCGCCTAACTTACGAACTTCTTCCTGAATTACATCTGTATTTTCACCATTTTTTTTCATCATGCCGATTTTTTGTGAATCATTTTTTCTTTTAGCGCGTAATTCATCAACTTGTGTTTGGATTTTTCTTCTTTCAACGTCAATTTCCAAAACTTCATTAACTGAAAGCTCTGGATTTCGTCTTTTTAAAAGTTCATTTACCTTTTCCGGATTCTCTCTAATCAATTTGATATCAAGCATTTACAACCTCTTTTCCTTGCTTATAAAATTTATGTCAATATTCTAGTTTAAATATAAGTTTTAATCAAGCTAAAACTATCATATTCACAATTGTTAAAATTTGTAGATATTTTTGACACATGTAGTATAATATATAAATAGAGGGATAGTGTTATGATGTTTAAAAAGTTGGCACAAAAACTTAATATTGAAAAGCAAAAACGAAACAGCGTTGCAATAAATCCGTTAGATGTTGATTTTGATGGAAGAAAGAGCGTTTTTTTAGATAAACTTACTAAAACTGCCGTTAATATGTATGAACGAAATTGTGACATAAAAAACTTTTCTCAACTTGCACTATCAAACCCGGAAAATGACTCTCACAATAAGATTATGGATGAATTGTTTTCTAAAGGAGTTATTGACCCTGCCGATGATGAAAGACTCATGGAGTTATCAGATAATACAAGATTTTTAAGAGATTTAGGACTTATTGAATAAGTATTTGAAAGCTGGAAATATAATGTCACTTAAAAATTCACTAAAAACTGTTTTTATAGGAACGATTGTATCCATTTTGGCATTATCTTTGCTATTTGCTAATGAGCAGAATTACGTCAACTCTATAAAAAAAGCTAATTATGCAGAAAAAAATATTATTGAATTACAAAACCAAATACCCTCACAAGCTAATGAAGGAAAGCTTGTTCACTTCTCAAATTTAGCAGGTTCGTCTCAAAAATTAAGTGATGATATAATAAGTATTCCAAACACAATAGCATTAATCAGAACTACTGAAATGTATCAGTGGCAAGAAATAAAAACTACAAACAACGGGAACCAATACAGAAAAGAATGGCACCGTGAATTGATTAATTCTAACAACTTTGAAAAAGTTGAATATAAAAACCCTAAAAATTTCAGATATGAACCAAAAGAAATTTATGCTAAAAACATATATTTTGGAAAATTTTATTTATCAGCTGAGTTGGTCAACAAAATAAAAACGGTAACTAAAATACAACAACTTCCATACAATAGTAAATTTAAAATATATAACGGCTTTTATTTTACAGGAAAAGATTACGACAAACCACAAATAGGGGATCAAAAACTGTTTTATTCATATATACCGTCAGGAATTCAATTATCTATAATTGCGAAGCAAACAGGAAATTTACTAGAACCAATGCACACAAAATACGGAGATATAGCCATAATTAGTAACGGGACAAAATCTTCAAATGAAATGCTTAATGAATACCGGAAAAACAACACAAATGACTGTTGGCTAATTAGAGGAATACTAATATTAATTTTGTTTATCGGATTGAATATAGTTATACAACCGTTAGTTAATTCCGTGGGAAAAATCCCTTTAATTGGAGCAACTACACAGTTTGCGGCTCAATTTTTAACTGTCATATTGGCTCTTGCAATAGGAACAATTACTATTGCACTATGTTGGTTAGTTGTCAGACCGGAAATTGCTATTCCTGCAATATTACTCTCTGCTATAACAATAATCTCTCTTAGAAAAAAGAAAAAAATCATTATCCAACCTTAAAGGTTGCTAATAATAGCTTCTGTATACTCCGTTGTTGAAAGATTTCCGCCTAAATCTGCCGTAAATAAACCTTGCTCTAACGTTTTAAATAACGCTTTTTCAATTTTAGCCGCAGCTGAATTTTCACCAATATATTTCAACATCTCTATTGCAGATAACAACAAAGCTGTCGGATTTGCTTTATTAAAACCTTTTATATCAGGAGCGGAACCATGAACCGGTTCAAAAACGGCATAGTCAGTACCAATATTAGCTCCCTGAGCCACCCCTAAACCTCCAATTAATCCGGCACATAAATCAGAAACAATATCTCCATATAAATTAGGTAAAACCAAAACATCAAATTGTTCCGGCTTTTGAACTAATTGCATACATAAATTATCAACCAAAATCTCTCTTGTAGCTATTTTAGGGAAATCCTTTGCAACTTCTCTAAAACATTCCAAAAACAAACCATCAGACAGTTTCATAATATTTGCTTTTGTAACAACACAAACTTCTTTTCTGTTATTTTTAACAGCATAATCAAAAGCAAATTTACAAATCCGTAAAGATGCTTTACGAGTAATTATTTTGATACTTTCAGCGGTATCATTATCAACTTGATGCTCTATTCCGGCATACAAATCCTCTGTATTTTCACGAACAACAACAATATCAATATTGTCAAAACGAGTTTTCACATTAGGTAAATTTTTGCAAGGGCGTAAATTCGCGTATAAATCTAATTCTTTTCTTAATTGTACATTTACAGACCTGAAACCTTTACCAATAGGGGTAGTAACAGGAGCTTTTAGGGCGACTTTATTTTGTTTTATTGACTCCAAAACTCTTTGTGGCAAAGGAACGCCTTCTTTTGCAATTACATCAGCACCTGCAGTTTGAATATCCCAATCAATTTTAACACCTGCAGCAGCAATTATTTTTACAACAGCATCAGAAATTTCCGGCCCGATACCATCACCATTAATTAAAGTTATTTTCTTCATTATCCCTCAACTTTCTACACCAATGAATTATACAACTTTTCAATAGTTTTGTAAATAAAACAAAATTAACATATCTTAACAATATTTTTCTAAAAGGCAATTTTTACAAACAATAATTTTTTATATAAATAAGGTAGGTTATAAAAATTAGGTAGGTAATTATGAACATTAGCTCAGTAGGTTCATATATAAAACGAGCAGCAAAACTGTATCCTGATTTTGTACTTGGAACAGGAAACGAACCATTTACGAAAGCATTACAAGAAACAGTAAAAGGCAGAAAAGCTGCAAACCAAAGTTATTTCGAAGCTGTTTGGGCAGGCACAAAAAAGGGTGTCAGCGCTGCAGAAGCTCATAACGCTCAAATGATACAACGAGATGGAAATTTTTGGAAAAGCACTTGGAAAGCTTTAAAAACAACTCCTAAAAAACTTCGTCAGGGTTGGGCTGCCGGTGGTAGAATTGCGGATAGAGCAGGCAAAACAGGATTATCAAAATTTTGGTCTCAATTCAAAGGTTCAATGGGCGGATTAGGAAAAAGAATGCCGTTAATTGGAACTCTTATGGCTATAGGTTTTGAAATTCCAAACCTATATTCTGCATTTAAAGATGAAGGACTTGTCGGCGGATTAATAGAAACCGGAAAAGCCGGTTTAAGACTTGGTGCCGGTATGACAGGTGCTGCCATAGGTCAAGCATTAATTCCAATACCTGTAGTCGGAGGTTTAGTAGGTTACTTTGCAGGTGACTGGCTAATGAGCCTTTTAACCGGCAAATCACACTCTGAAAAGAAAGCTGAAGCAAAAGAACAACAGCAAGCACTCCTTGAGCAACAGCAACAAATGATGCAAGGCATGATGCCACAAATGACTGGACAATTTGGACCTGCCCAATCATCACTTGCATTCAACCAATTTTCAGTTCCACAACCAACAATGACTCCTCAACAGTTAATGGCTATGCAACAACAACTATATGGAGGAAGTCTTACTTCCCCAATGGATCAAGACTTTATGGCTATGACTTGCGGTTTAAACAAAGTAAATTATATGTGCTAAATAACTAATCGGTATATACTAAATACCGATTAGTTGTTAACATTTTGTTACAATAAGACAATTTTTTAGTAAAAAAATTTTTATATATAGTATACGGGGAATTATTAAAAAGGGAAATTTGATATGACTACAACAGACTCAATTCAGAGCCGTAATTTGTTACTTGCAAATTGGGTTAACGGAGTTCAACAAGATACACAACCAAAAACAAGCGCGATGGAAGAATTTAGCACTAGCTTTATTTTTGGTGTTCCGTTGATGGTTGGAGGACCTTTGCTATTAAAAAAACCATACTCAGTTTGGCAAGAAAGACAAGCCAGACCGAATCAAACTTGGACAGAAGCTTGGAATAGCGTGAGTACAAGAAACGAACAAGAAAAGAAGACTCTTGAATACCTTAAAGATCCCAAAAGTAGGATAAATACATATAAAAATAAGAATATGTTTTCTATTTTAAATGAAATAGAGTATGATATTCCAGAAACTCCAAGTCAAGCAAATATAAGCAAACTACAAGGGAAAGAATTAATTAAACATAACAACGCACAAGCAAAAAGCTTTTATTACCAAGATGTAAAAAAACTTATTGAAGAAGCAAAAGCTAAAAAAATGACCGGAGCGGAATTAAAAGCTCAGTTGAAAAAAATTCACGAAGCTATGGCAAAAGCTGATGGTAAAGTAAATTTAGCTATTCAAAATGGAACAATAAAACCAACTTCACGTCTTGGAAAAGCATCTCACTGGATAAAAACTAAAACAGGAGCATATAAAGTCAAAGGTACTATTTTGAAAAGTGCAAAAGGTGCTAATATTTTAAGAATAGCTTCAAAAGCTGGTAAGGGAACTTACTTATTTGCAGCAATAGAAGGAATTGCTGAAATTCCGGATATTATCGACGCATATAAAGTTGATTCAAAACATGGAAATAAACAAGTTGTAAAATCCGGTGTAAAAGTTGTAGCCAGCGTTGGAGGCTTTGCAGCAGGTTCAGCATTAGCATCAGCTGCTGCGGGAGCGCTTGGCGGTTCAGTTGCAGGCCCTATAGGTACTATAATTGGGTTTGCCGGAGGTCTTATTGGTGGTATAATTACAACAAAACTCGCAGGTAAAGCTATGGACAAAGCTCTTGGGGAAAAAGATTCTCTAGAAAAAAGCGAAGCCAAAATTGCAGAAGAAGAAGATGAAGAAGAAGCCAAAGAAGAAGCCAAACAAAAAGCAACTGAAGCTACAAATGATATTAATGCTCAAAAAAATCTTCTTGCAGAAGTCGCAGCAAAAGCGGAAAAAGAAGGTGGATTTGATGACCAAGCAACATTAGATGCATATAATGAAATATTACAAGAAAGAATGGCTGAACTTGGAGAAACACAAGAAACAGATACTTCTACCGGCTCTATTCAAGGGTATGATGATCAAACTCAAAAAGTCCTAACTCAACTTTCAAGCCTAGCAGGCTATGTAGCATAACGAAGTACCAAAATAATATTGGTAAAGCTTAAAAAATTAAATTCTTATAAATACAACAAATCAAACAAATACTTTATTTAAACAGTAGAACCGCCTTTAACAAATTAAAGACGGTTCTTTCATTAATGCAATCACCTTCATTAAACTGATGTAACGTTGAAATCTCTCTCAGACTTAAATGAAGTACAATTAAGTACACTTTTTAAAAACTTTTCAATATTAGTTTCCATTGTAGAAATCTCAGCTCTCAAAGCATTGTAGCTTTCTTCTTTAACATCCTTTAATGCATTTTCAAAAATTTCGTCATGATACATTAGTCACATCTCCTTTTAAATTACTTTGCAAAAGCAAATCTACCTTACATATTCCCAAAACGGCATTTTTTAGAACAAACTTTAACAATTTAAAGAATATTGTTACAAAATTTATCATTCCTACAAAATAAAAATAGTTTAATGTAAAATATTATCATATATACAGGGGAAATAGAATGACAACTGATTTTCTAACAAATTACGATTATTATTCAAGCAGACGTGACATGGAAGTCATATCACAGATTGTAGAGTCTTTAAAAAAAATTTTAGAGGAAGATAAACACCAACCACAACCTTTATTTTTAAAAACATCTGATAATCTTATTTTAAATATCGCAAGAAAAGTTGTTCAAGAAAAAAAGAAAACATTTCTTATCGGTATTACAGGTGAAAGTGCATCAGGCAAAACTGTTTTTGTTGATAATACAATAAAAGCTTGCGTTAAAGATAAAAAAGAAGGAATTTACACAGTTATTCGTTGTGACGACTACTATAAAGACACTTCAAAAGAATTACAAGAAGCTGGAAGTTATGAAGAACTATTTAAAACAGGTTTTAGCTTTGACACTCCGGATGCTATTGATCTTGATTTAATGAAAAAACACTTAATGAAATTAAAAACCGGAAAAGAAATAACTTCTCCAAGATATGATTTTGTAACTTGTGTTTCTAATCCTAACGGAGACATAAAAAAACCGGCAAAGGTTGTTTTAACTGAAGGTTTATATGTCTTAAATGAAGGTGTTAGAGATATTATGGACGTCAAGGTTTATGTATATACTCCATTAGAAGTTATAAAAGACAGATGGTACAAAAGAGCTGCACTTCGAGGGAAAACAGGAACAGCTGCCGATTTACAATTCCAAGATGTTAATAGAACTGCACAACAATATATTAGACCGGCTTATCAAATTTCTGATGCAGTTATTAATGGAATGGTTTCTCAAGAATATATACAAGAAATTACAGACAAAATCTTCAACACTCTTGAAGAAATTGTTTAAATATAATATTTTAATAATAAAAAAGAGTACAGAAAACTGTACTCTTTTTTTATTTTTTATACTATCTACCACAAGAAGTACATCTTGGCTGAACAGGAATTACATAAATTTGTTCCATTTTGTTACATCCACAATCGGCAAATGCTTTTCTACATGTCGGGCATGGCATAACTTTAGCTTTTGTACATTCATCACATTTTTTTACTTTCTGTACCTTACATTTATTACAATTTTTAAAACCTGCAAACGGATTTAAGCTGAAATTCGTTTTATTTTCCCCAATTCCAACATAAGGTAAAGGATTTAAATAAGAAACATAAGGCATTGGATTTAATGATTGAATACCTTCCCATGCAAAAGCACTTTGAGCAGAAAATAAAATTGCTCCAACGAGCCCTAAAGAAATAAATAGTTTTTTCATACAATACTCCCATAAATTTAATACACAAGTTTTTTACAAATACATTCAACAAAATAACTTGTATTTTTATTTTAAACTTTATTGAAAATATTGCGATAACCACTAAGGGAATATCTACTAAACTTTTTACCTAATATAAAAAGACAAAAAAATAAGGTCTGCATAAAAACACAAACCTTATTTTCCATAAATTAAATTATATTACCTCTTATAGAGCTGCATTAACCTTTGGAACAGATGCATCATCTAATAAGATAACATAAACAACTTCACCTGATTTTGCATGGTATTGAAGCCCTTTAGTTACTAAACCTGTTGCCAATCCGACAACAGCACCTACAGGAGCTCCAATTGCAATACCTGTACCAATTTTAGTCGGATCAGGAATAAACGCAAAACCAACTCCTGCACCGGTACCAACAGCAGCACCTGAAACAGTGCATAATGCAAGTTTACCGGCAGTCATCCAAGGACCTTCTTTTAAAGAATTATCTTTTGTAAAAGGCTTAGCATTAAACGCAACTTGTTGTCCTGAAGGTAAAACAATTTGAGTTAATTGAGGATAAACTCTAGCATTTTTGTTGAACCATTTCGGATCTCTAACTTCATTCAATTGAGCAACGAATTTAGTACCCGCAGGAAGAACTAAAGTTCCTTCCTTAGTGTTAATATCTTCCGGAGCAACAAAAGTTACGATATCACCGGCTTTGTGTTCTTCAGATTTAAACTTATCTTCAAAAGCAACAGCCAATACATTACCTTCAGAAATTACTCTTTCTATATTGTTTACTTTAACTTCATTATTTGGAGCTTTTTTAGTAACAGCCAAGTGTTCAACTGTAGTAGTACCAATGTACTCTTGTTTTACTAAATCCAATTTATTTTTAAGCCTTGCTAACAATACGGCAGCTTCCGCTCTGGATAAACTGTCATTTGGTCTTAACTCTCTTGAATCAGGGTGATTTACATAAATACCATAGTTAATGGTTTTTGCATAAACATTTGTAGCCCAAGCCGGAACAGCTTTAGCATCCTTAAATTGATTTAAGATAGTTTTATCGGCATTCATATCTTTAGTAATATGACTGATTACAGATTGTGCTTCTGATCTCAACACATTTCTTTCAGGTTGGAATGTTCCGTTCGGATACCCATAAACTAAACCTAATTGTTGAGAACGTAAAATGTTTTCATAACCTGGAGTTGCTTTTGTGACATCGGAAAATTTGTTAGAAATGTTAACATTCAAATTTTCATTCGATAAAACTTTCAAAAGGGCGTTTACAAACTCTATTCTAGTCATGACTCCTTCAGGATTAAATTGTTTTCCGTTAAGTGTCATTATATCGTTATCTACAACGATATTAATTTCTTTGTTTGCCCAGTAATTTTCTCCTACATCAGCTATATTTGCAGCAAACGAAGGAGTAATTGTCAACGATAATAAACCTATAATCATTAGGCCAGAAATAAATTTGTTCATCTTTAATTCCTCATATTTACCAGTAAACCTTTTTCGTGTATAATTGTATCGTGAATAGTAATTTTTGTAAACACGTAATTATATAATAGATAATTTACCCAATTAAGAAAGGAAAAGTATGGATAATTACACTATGACTAAGATTGTTGCGACACTAGGTCCGGCATCATCCACAAAAGAAAAAATCAGAGAGCTTTTTAAAGCAGGAGTAACCATGTTTAGATTAAATTCTTCACATGGCGATGTAGAAATGCACAAACAAAATTTGTCTTACATCAGAGAAATTGAAGAAGAAGAAAAAACTTTAATTCCTGTATTATTAGACTTGCAAGGTCCAAAAATCAGAATTGGCACACTTCCAGAATCAATAGAAATTCATAAAGGTGAAATTCTAAAATTCCGTCACCAACCTGAAATTACGGGTGATATTATACCTGTAGATTACAAAGGCATGGCTGATGACGTTACTCCCGGCGAAAAAATCATGATTGACGATGGAAAAATCCAACTTGAAGTAAAAAAAGTTGAAGATAGAGTTATCTTTGCAGAAGTTTTAACAGACGGTCTGTTAAAACAAAGAAAGGGTATCAATATCCCCGGCTCTCAAGGCAGCTTAGATGTATTAACAGAAAGAGACTTGAAATTCGTTGAATTTGCAGCACATGCAGATATTGACTACTTAGGTTTATCATTCGTAAGAGAAGCTTCTGACATCGTTAAATTGAGAGATTTGCTTCACAAACACGGCAACTATACTGCAAGAATTATTTCTAAAATCGAAAAACCTCAAGCAGTAAATAACATTGATGCAATTATTGATGTTTCTGATGGTATTATGGTTGCTAGAGGAGACTTAGGTATTGAAATTTCTAACGAAAAAGTACCTATTGTTCAAAAAACTATTATCAGAAAAGCTAACGCTAAGAGAAAAGTAGTTATTGTAGCAACTCAAATGCTTGATAGTATGATAGAAAACCCAATCCCTACTCGTGCTGAAACTTCTGATGTAGCAAATGCAATTCTTGATGGTACAGATGCTATTATGCTATCAGGAGAAACTGCAGCCGGCGCTTATCCTGTAGAAGCAGTTGCTATGATGAAAAAAATTGCAGACAATGTTTTAGATTCATCATTTATGAGAAAAAACAAATTCCCAAGAAAAATGATTGAAGAAGAAAAAGATTCTCAAGCTATGGCAATCGGCATGTCAATTGCGGATATGACAAGAAAAATGCCTGTAAAAGCAGTTATCGCATTAACAGGTAGTGGATTTACAGCATCAATGCTTGCTGAGGGCAAATTGAGTGTTCCAATTTTCGCTTGTTGTCCTGAAAAGAAAGTTTGCCGTAATATCAAATTATTCAGAGGAGTATACCCTATTCCTTTGAACTTTGAAGCTTCTATTGATAAAAAATCATTATTAGCATTAGATGACTTTTTAATCAACGAACTAGGCTTGGCAAAAGATGATTTTGTACTAATTACAGGTTCAGTTCCTGAATTATTGGTTGGTGGAACAAACTTCATCAAAATCCATAAAATCGGCTTGTTAAAGAAAGATTAGTTTTTAATTTAAATTAAATAAGAACAAGTGAAATCGGAGAGTTAAATTTATCTCTCCGATTTTTTATGCAGCTGAATAAAAAAAGACCTTCTTAAATAACATTTTAAGAAGGTAAAACATTTTTAGGAAGGAATAGGAATTTTGACTCTCTCTTATTTAAACATCTCTCTTAATATCCTCGAGCTATCTAATGTGCTCATATATATAAAGTATATAAACATTATCTAATTTCAAAGACTATCCTATTTGTTACAAAAGTTAATACTTGATTTTTATAAACCATTGTTCTAAAATAATATCAGTAGGAGAGACATGTAGGAGTTAAGGAATGTTAGTTTCATCAATTGCTCGCTTTAATGCCATTAACACAATGAGTAATGCCGCGTTTATGTCATTAGACGCTTCGAATTCAATGGTAAATGGAATTAATAACACCCATGCATTTGGTGGTGAACATGATATGGCTATGCTTAACAAAATGGACAAAAAATTGAGCCTTGACCTACTAACAAATAAGTTTCTTTATAAAGTGGCTTACCTACAAGAAAAAATAGCCAATAAGCATCAAACTAATGAAGTAAAAAAGTCTGTTAATTTTTTAGCATAAGTTAATTATTTATATATTAAACTTTTTCTTTTTTAAACAGTTCTTTAACCAATATTGAACAAATAGCAGGAATTATAGCTACGAACAGCAAAACATTTGTAATTCCAAAGTTTTCAGCTACAAAACCCAGCATAGACATTATAATAGCGACAATTCCCCACGAAAATCCGTTAATAAAACCTGAAATAATACTTTTATATTCAGGTAGAACATTTTGAGCCATAAGCATAGTTACCGGAGTTGCCATCATTGTAATAAATCCCATTACAACAAATATGATAAGCGAAATTGTCGGATGAACTCTATATGTAAGCACAAACAAAATCATAAGAGGCAAAGTTGATATCATCGAAATGTAAAAAACATTTGCTGCGCCAATTTTTTTCTCAATATTACTACTGATTAAAGAGCCGATACCTCCTGCAAAAATGAACGCAAACAAAGACATGCCAATATAAAAAGGTTTGTATCCCATATTTTTCCATAAAAATGGAAGTAAAATAAAACAAGAAGACATAATCATTGTTTTCAACATAGCTATCACATTTAAAATATTAAGCTTTCTATTTGTTAAAATTCTTTTAAATGCAGTTTTAAAATCAAATTTTTCAGTAACCTGTTCAACATTTGACAATTTTGGAACAAATCTAAACATCAAAAAAGCCCAAACACAACCAATAACCGTCATTATAGGCATTTTAGACATTCCATAAAATTGAGTAATAGCAGAAGATACGATTGGTCCGCAAGAATACCCTAATGTTCCCATAGCAACAAAAGTCGCCATTGATTTACCAATATCTGAATATTTTGCAAACCTTGAAGTAAACCCTAAAGCTTGCGGATGAAACAAACTAGAGCCAATACTTCCTATTATAATAAATAAAACAAGTATAATCGGATTATGAGCTAATGCTGACATCGGAATAAAAATTGAAGACAAAATTAATCCCCAAAATATAAATGAACGCTTTACATTATTATCAGCTAAAAAACCAAAAAACGGTTGCAGCAACGATGAAAATATATGAGATATTGTCAAAATTATTGTTGCAACAGCCATCGAAATTCCTATTTTTGCCGCAATAAAAGGCATTATTGGATTTAAAACTCCGGTATAAATATCATTTATAAAATGACCGCCACTAAGCCATATTAAAGCTTTTTTATAGGAGTTTTGAGGTAAATCTTTTTTTATATTCATAACAATTAGATTTAAACTTAAATATAATAAAAAATCAATCTCATCCGGAAAAGATAATATTTATTTCTTCATGAGAAAAATCATACAAATAGAAGCAATAAATATTAACAAAAGTGACATCAATTGAGCAACAGGTACTCCATAAATATTCAACACACTGTCAACTCTAAAATGTTCCACCAAAATTCTAGCTAACGAATACAAAATTAAATACAAACAAGCAACTGTTCCTGGGTGACCGGAAAATCTTTTAAACAAAGATAATAACAACAAAAAAATAACAATATCTAAAACACTTTCGTATAAAAAAGTCGGATGAAAGTATTCAAAGTTTAAGTATTGAGGAGGCCTGTGAGTAATTGGAATAAAAAGCTTCCAAGGCAAATTTGTTGGAGTTCCAAAAGCTTCTGAATTAAAGAAATTCCCCCATCTCCCGATGCTCTGCCCTAACGCAGTTCCACACAAAAATACATCTGTTAATTTAAGAAATGACATTTTGTATATCTTTGAAAACAACCATAGCGTAAATATCCCAACAATTATAACACCATGAATAGACAGACCGCCCTGACGAATATAAAAAACTTCCCAAGGGTGCCCAAAGTAATATGAATAATTAACCAAACAATAGTAAAGTCTTGCCCCCAAAATGCCTATAATTATAATATATGGAGAAAAATCAATTATTGATTGAGCTTTTACTTTATCATAAAACTTCTTATACAACCAATATGCCGTATAAACACCGACAAGTATAGCAAATGCCAATATTATCCCATAATAATAGACAGAAAAACCAAATATATTAAAAGCAACATCTGTCGGAGATTCAAACATACTACTTCACGGCATTTTTAGCTAAAAGTGCCTGCAACTCCTTAACTTTTTCTTCAATATAAGCCTTATCATCTGTTTCGTTTCCACCCTTATCTTGATACAAACCATAGTCCGAAATAGAATCATTTAATAAGCTTGTAACCATCTTTTTAGCATTATCAGATAATACAACTTTATTTTCCGAAGACTCACTCTCAACAGCTTGAACTTTTTCTATTGAATTATTATCATTAACTTTTACCGCACCTGAAATAATATCCTTGGCAAGATTTTCTTCACACACAGCCAAAGAATAATAAGCATCAGCGAAATTTGGATTTAATTTTATTGCTTCACCATAAGTTTTAATTGCGTTTGTATAATCTTCAGCTTTTGTATAAGCAACAGCTAAATTATACTGAGTTTCAAAAACACTACCATCTAAATCAACACTAGACTTCAAACGTTCAATTGCCGCAGTATAATCTCCTTTATCCATAAAATCTTTTGCCTTATTGTTTAGCTCTTGTACGGCAAAATTATTTATACATGCCGTAGATATTACAGAAATAAACAATATACTAGCTAGTAAAAAAGCTTTTTTCATGCTATAATCAACCTCATAAAATTATTTATTATTTTTATTATAAAATAAGGTTATTAATTTGGCAAATTTTGTTCATAAAAGTTACAAATATGAATTTGTGAGGTGAAAATGTCGGAAGATAAAGTTATTAAATTAGGAGAAAAAAGAGAAAAGGCAGCAACTCATCACCATGAAGCTCAAGATAAACATGAAAATCGTGATGAGCTTGTATATTGCAGTTTTTGCGGTCGTCCTAATACTCAAGTTTTAAAAATGGTACAAGGACCTGGTGTTAATATTTGTTCAGAATGTGCCATGATTGCTGTTCAATATTTAATCCTTAACGATAGAATGCCGTCTGCTGAAGCTCAGGCTATTCTTGATGCCTTTTGGGGGAAAGCCCGTTAATTATGAATGAATATGAGTTAAACCCTTTTGAAATAAAAGCTGAAATAGCAAGAATTTTTGAAGAATTAAATGGTGTTAAAGATTTTGAAAATTATCAAATTCACTATAGATTACTTGATTTACAGGAAGATAAATCTATTATTACCAAATTGTTGTTAAAAGAAATTAACACCTCAAACCTGAATTCGCCTCTTTTAAAATTTTTACTGCTTAGATACTGTTCTTCTGAGGATTTAACTGAAAAATTGTGGAGTATAATAAAAAGCCCAATGGCTTCAAATCAAGCCAAAATCTTTGCACTTGATTTGTTAAGGGATATTGACACAAATTGGACATACGATGAATGTGAACAATATTTAGACAACCCTGATGAACTTATCGATTCGGATACAAGACAAATATTAAATAATGCACTTGTTGACCCTGAAGTACAAATTGATTTTTTAGATTTTTTGAATTCTCTGTCTGATGACGATAAAGTTACACTTTTGCAATCACTCGGCAACGATTATTCGAAAGACGAACTTGCTAATATGCTAATCCCCGTATTTTTGTCAAATCCAAATTCTCCCAGTGGTAAAACCGCATTGGAAATACTTGGAAATTCTCGTTCTCAATTAGCTTATCATGCGCTAAAATCTTCTTTAGATTACGTAGATAGCAGTCTTATTTCAGCCATAAAAAAGAATTTATCAATTCTTAAATTAGCAGGAATACGAGAAGATAATACACATGAATATTACAAAAACTTACTAAAAAGTTCAAAACCGTACAAATTTTGTATAACATACCCTGACGGACATGGAAATCAAGCAGTAATAGTATCAAGAATTAATAAAGAAGGTAAAGTTCAGTTTGTTGCAATAGTAATTGATGATTATAATGGGATAAAAGATTGTTTTGGGTTTAATAACATAAGTAAATTTGAATGTAACACGATTATAGAAAGATTTTATAAAGGACAAAGAGCTCTTGATTTAGAACCTTCTATCTTAAAAACAATGTTAATTAATTCGGAAAAACTCTCCAAGCACCACATTCCTTATGAATATGTTTGTTGGAGAAACTTGCTTGCGGATATCGTCCCGCAAGAAATTAAATTAAACTATCAAATAAAACAACTTTCTGATAACGATTTTTATAACATTTTAACTTATGATTTTACAGATTATTGGTTCTTAAATGCAACTTATAGTGACGAATTCGAAGAATTTCTGCAAAATATCGAAAAAGTAGAATGTAATGATTTTGAAAAATATATAGAAGAAAATCTTGAAAAAGTTTTTTATCCTGAAGAATACAATATTTGGAAAAACAGAGTTTTGAATTGTGCAATTTTAAAACATTTTGCAGGCTCAGAAAAAGCTGCACAAAATTTATATTCTTTGTATAATGATAAAAAATTAATTCGTGAACTATTAAAAAATATTCTAAGAAAAAGTATTTATGAATATTTTTATGCAAAAGAAGATAATCTGCGAGTTAAACAAATTGAAGATATGTGGGTAAATAACAATGTATAAAGTAATGGCACTTGATGTTGGAACTAAACGAATTGGAATTGCACTAAGCGACTACTTGCTAATGCTGTCAAACGGACATTCTTGGATTTCAAGAGAACCGGAAAGCGAGGCTGTTAAAGAAATTACACGTATAGCCAAAGAAAACAATGTGCAAGAAATAGTTGTCGGAATTCCTTTCAATATGGATGGAACCCAAGGAGCTCAAGCTAAAGATTGCAAAGACTTTGCCGCAAAAATCCACGATTTCAAAATCTTTTTTGAAGATGAACGTTTGACATCTGATACCGCAGAAGAAAATTTGCGAGCTAAAAAAATAGATTTTAGAAAAAACAAAGGACTTGTTGATATTGAAAGTGCTTGTATTATACTAGAACAATATCTATCAAGATGTAAAAAATAATAAAGAAAGGAAATTATAATTATGGCAGACGAAGATCAAATCATTAAAACAGTTGACGAAAACGGAAACGAAGTTGAGTTTGAATTATTCGACATCGTAGAAGTTGACGAACAGGAATATGCACTTCTTTTACCTGTAGAGGAAGAAGAAGGAGATGAAGTCGTTCTTATGCGATTAACCAAAGAAGGCGATGAATATTTATTTGAAACAATTGATGATGATGAAGAATTCGACAAAGTAGCGACTTACGTAGAAAACATGGAAGACGAGGAATAAATTTTGTTTGAAAGATTTACAGAAAAAGCAATTAATGTCGTAAGCACTTCTCAAGAAAATGCAAAAAAAGAAGGAGCCTCCAAAGTAACACCTGAGGACTTGTTACTTGCATTGTTTGACGAAGCAAAAGGGATTTCATTAAAAATCTTTAAAACTTATGATATTACTCATGAAAAATTAACAGAAGAAATCCAAAAATATAAACATCAAAATTTTCATCAAATTAACCAAACCCAACCTTTACCTTTTGATGATGATTACAAGGAAATCTTAAAAAGAGCTCTTGATTTGGCCAACAAATCAGGAAATTCAACAATTTTATATGAGCATTTGTTTTTGTCTGTAATTACCGATAAAAAATCTAACAATGTTAAGATATTAGAGGATTTAGACTTTGATATATACAAGTCTAAATCCCTTTTGGAAAAATTGGTACAAAAGAAAATTAAACGCCGTCACCATCCGGAAATTGATGAGCATAACATACCGGAAAAAGAAAATAAGTCCAAAGAAACTGATGATATTTTCAAAAATGCAGCATCTATGAAAGTTTTTGAGCGAGCAGCAGCCAAACTTTCAACATCAAACTATGAAATAATGGGAACAGAACAAATTTTGTCCTCTATTCTTGAAGATAAAGACTCTGAATTGGCTAAAATTTTTGCTCATTACGGAGTAACAAGTAAGAATTTTGATGAAAAATTAGCCAATATTCAATCCCGACAATCTGAATATGAAGGCAGACAAATAATATTCACTCCAAATGCCTTTAAGACAATGAACATGGCATTGGAAACAGCAAAAGAACTCGGTTCTTCTGTTGTTTTGCCGGAGCACATTGTTTTAGGACTTTTAAAAACTAAACAGGGAATCGCTTATGATATTTTGAAAGAACTTAAAATACCTGCAAACGACCTTGCACATAGTATTATTAAGCCAATTGAAAAACAAATGCCGGAAACATTAACAATACTTCGTCTTGCCAAAGAAGAAGCTCGTAGATTAGGACGTAATATAGTTGGCACAGAAATGTTTTTACTTGGTATTATTGGGGAAGGAACAGGTATTGGCGGACAGGTGTTAGCCGAGTTGGAAATAACAATGCGAGACGCGAGAGCAGTTGTTGAAAACTTAATTGGCTTTGGAAATGAATATTATGACAAAGAAATTATTTTTACAGAACGAGCAAAACGTGTTTTAGAAACAGCTTGGGAATTAGCTAAAAAAGATAACAAAGAGAAAATTGAATCTGCTCACATGCTATTGGCATTAACTACAGAACCGAACTCTCTTGCTATGAAAGCTCTTGAACAACTCGGAGTTGATGCCGTTGAGATAAAAGAGGGAGTAAAAAAATACCAAGAGGCATAATTGATTAAAGACAAGGTTTCAAAATTCATAAAAAAATATAATTTATCAGGCACATTTATCGTAGCATTTTCAGGCGGATATGATTCAATGTGCCTGTTAGATATTCTACACAAGATGAATTGCGATGTAGTTGCTATTCACCTAAATCATAATTGGCGTGGAGACGAAAGTCGTAAAGAAGAACAAAATTGCAAAAATTTTACCCTGAAAAACAATATTAAATACTACACAGAAACTCTGCCGGAAAATATCGAAAAAACAGAAACAGCAGCAAGAGAAGCCAGATATGATTTTTTTAAACGTTGTGCTCTAAAATTTAATTCTGATATTGTCTTTACAGCACATAATTTTGACGATAATGCAGAAACCGTTTTATACAGAATTACTAAGGGTACGGGCATTACAGGACTGCAAGGGATTGCAGAACATAGAGATATATTTTACAGACCCTTATTAAATATTGAGCGAAAAGATATTGAACTTTATTGTAAAGAAAATAATTTAGCTCCCAATATAGATAGTTCAAATAAAAACACCAAGTACAAACGTAATTTAATAAGACAAAAAATAATTCCACTATTAAGAGAAATTAATCCAAATGTTATTGAGTCTATAAATTCTTTATCAAATCTTGCAAAAGAAAATAACAAATTTATAAATGAAAAAATTTCTACAAATTTATTAACAGCCACGGAAGTGGAACAAAAATATATAATACATAATCTATTAATCCAAAATAATATTGATTATGATAGGGAAAAAATCGAAAATATTCAAAATTTTGTAAATGAGAACAAACATTCTAAATCCGGCAAAACAATCTCTTTAACAAAAAATTTATGGTTATTTGTGAATGAAAATAAAACTGAGATAATAACTGACACAACAAATAATTTCTTGGCAGTAACAATTAACCAATGCGGAACATACGAATTTGGAAATAAAACTTTTACAATAAAACCATGTGATAAAATTCCAACAAAATACCCGTATGACAGAGAAAAAAAAGCATATATTCATACTGATAAAATAGATTTTATCCTTCGCTATAGACTCGCAGGAGATAGAATTCATCCTCTCGGAAGCAAAGGAACACAAAAATTAAAAAAATACCTGAATGAGAAAAAAATCCCTCAACATGAAAAAGATAATCTTGTTCTTCTTTGTAAAGATAATAACGTTTTGTGGGTTGCAGGTTATGGAATAAGTGAAGATATAAAAGTTGTAAATAAACCGACACATGTGATAACATTAAAATAAATTTTATAAGAAAGGTTTGGTTATGGATATAAATAAATTAAAAATTTTATTTACTGAAAAAGAAATACAAGAACGAATAAAAGAATTGGCTACAGATATGAATGAGTTTTATAATGGAGAAGAAGTAATTGCAATATGTGTTCTGAAAGGAGCAGTAATGTTTGCGGTTGATTTAATAAAACACTTAAAAATGCCACTCAAACTTGAATTTATAAGATTATCAAGTTATAACGGAGGAACAACAACTACAGGCAAAGTGAATGCTGTTGATATATCACTACCTGATTTGAATGGTAAAAATGTTTTGATTATTGAAGATATAGTTGATACAGGATTGACTGCAAAATTTTTACTGGACTTTTTACACTGCAATTTTTACACAAAATCAATTAAATTTTGCTCTCTTTTAGACAAAAAAATCACAAGAATTGCTGATGTTGATGCTGATTATTATGGTTTTGAAGTAGATGATAAATTTTTAATCGGATATGGACTTGACTATGATGGATACTACAGAAACCTAAGATACATAGGTTATATGGAAAAATCTGATTTGGAGTAAACATTGAACAGATTTGAACAAACAAATGAAATATTAAGAGAATTCTACCAAATAGAACCTGATAATATTGAAAATGGGATATTTATTGTTCTCAAAAAACTAATAAACTTTAAATCAGGCTACATTTTTTTCTCAAATTCTAAAAAGTACGAATACGCTTTTAAGCCTAAGGTAACCCAAATTTCTCAAATTAAAGATAATTATATTTGCGAAAATTTATTTTTTAAAAAAGCTCAATTCGGACAAATTGTTATTACAGGAGAAAAATTCACAGATATTGATAAAAAAATTTTTAAAACCTGCTCAATTATAATATCTAATATTATAAGAGATTTTGAAGTTTCCAAAGTTATAAAAATCCAACTAAAAGCCCTACAAGACGGATATTTAGAAATTCAACAAAAGAACAAAAAAATTAAAGCATCTGAGCAAATAAAAACAAAGTTTATATCACATATTTCCCACGAATTTCGAACACCAATAAATTCTATTTTAGGCTATTCAGAACTATTGGGAGAAGAATTTGCAGGTAGTTTAACACCAAAACAAAAAGAATTTGTAAATGACATAAAAATTTCATCATTACATCTGTTGGGAATGGTAAATGAAATACTTGACATATCAAAAATTGATTCGGGAACAATAAAATTAAATTTAAGCGAATTCAGTATAAAAAACGGTATTCAAGAAGTTTTAAATATCGTTAAACCACTACTAATTCAAAAACAACAAGAGTTAAAAACAGAAATTCCTGATTTAATAATCAAGGCAGATTATCAAAAATTTCAGCAAATTCTATTTAATCTTTTAAGTAATGCCATTAAATATACACAAGAAAATGGAACGATAAAAATATATTGTTTAAAAGAAAATAACTCAATAAAAATTTCTGTAACAGATAATGGAATAGGAATAGCTAAAAAAGACTTAAAAAAAATATTTAGAAGATTTGAACAAATAGGGGAAACCAAACAAAATTCCACAGGGCTTGGACTCTCCATAACCAAAGAACTCGTAAATATGCATAACGGGAACATAAATGTTACAAGTACCCCCAAAAAGGGAACAATATTTACAGTAGAATTTCCGCAATAGAGTTGTTTTTTATTAAAAAATATGATATAATAAAAACAGATTTATTTATATTATGAGAGGAATTGAAAGTTATGGCATCTATTAAAGACGCATTTGAGGAATCGTTTCAAGACAATAATGCAATTATTAAATACATTATTTTTGCATTACCGGTATTTTACAGTGTATATCTTTATTCAGAAAACAACTTAGCCGGTTTTTGGACAATGGCTATTATCACTTACTTAATATTATTTGGCATATTCATCAAATGTACAGCAAATGTTAGAAACGGAAAAGATGCGGTATTACCTTCATTCAACATTTTTGCAATATTATGGGCAGGTATAAAAGGAACAATTGCTCTTGGTCCTTCTATTGCAATTAACAGTTTTCTTGCAATTAAAATTTGTGAATTTCTTCCAAACGTATTTACAGAACCAAATACCTTATTAGTATTCCAATGCATAGTTTGGGCTTTGTTTGGTTCGTTTATGTTAACTGGTTATTTATGTTATGCAAAAAGTTTTAAGATAGCAGATGCATACAACTTCAAAACAATATCCGAATCTTGTATTGATATATTGGTAGCCGTACTATTTATGAT
This sequence comes from uncultured Candidatus Melainabacteria bacterium, assembly GCA_934718275.1. Lineage (GTDB taxonomy): Bacteria > Cyanobacteriota > Vampirovibrionia > Gastranaerophilales > Gastranaerophilaceae > Stercorousia. Next base: position 92,234 of record CAKUZD010000001.1, read on the forward strand.
TCCACAAGTTGTAATTGCAAACGCAATTTTAATAGTTCCTGTTTCTTATGTAATATGGGTATTTTTCGGGTTACCACATCCGACAGCAATTTTTTATTGGTGCATGATTTTAGTATTTAACTTGGCTATGTGCGGTCATTACCTTGCTCAATTAGATTATGAAGCTATTGGTTCAAAGGAAAATTCTGATAAAATCATATAATAGTTCAAATTTTACAAACAAAAAAACAAGAGGCTTAAAATTTAAACCTCTTGTTTTTTATTTTACCATATATTAATAATCCATTACCCAACCATTTTCTATAATTCTTGCAGCACACCCTGAACCATACGTAGATTTTTCCTCACTTGAACTAATATTATAAAAAACATATAATAGTGTCATTTGTTCGATTATCTGAATTTATATCAATATATAACCAACTAACCTCTTATTCCAACATTTCTCGTAATTTTTTCAACTTATCTCTTATTTCGGCAGCTCTTTCAAAATCTAAAATTTTTGCCGCCTTATGCATATCTTTTTCTAATTTATCTATAAGTTTAGGTAAATCTTTTTTATCTATCCCCATATCAACCATTTCTTCTGCAACAATATCCTCCAAATCCCTATAACTTGCAACCAAAGATAACAAATTATTTTCAATCGGTTTTTTAATTGTTTGAGGAATAATTCCATACTTTTTGTTATAATTCATTTGGATTTTTCTACGTCTTTCTGTTTCTGTAATAGCTTTTTCCATAGAATCAGTCATTCTATCTGCATACATAATAACTTCTCCGCATGCATTACGCGCTGCACGGCCTATAGTTTGAATTAAACTTGTTTCAGAACGCAGAAAACCTTCCTTATCCGCGTCCATTATAGCAACCAAAGAAACTTCCGGAATATCCAAACCTTCTCTCAATAAATTTACACCTATAAGGACATCAAATTCTCCCAAACGCAAATCTCTTAAAATTTCTACACGTTCAAGAGACTGTATTTCACTATGCAAATAACGGACTTTAATTCCTTCTTGCATAAAGAAATCCGTTAAATCCTCTGCCATACGCTTTGTTAAAGTCGTAATTAAAACCCGTTCATTTTTTTCTGTTCGTTTTTGAATTTCAATTTTCAAATCATTAATTTGAGATTCAATCGGGCGAACAGATATTTTAGGGTCAACAAGCCCCGTAGGGCGAATAATTTGTTCAACTAATTGAGAAGAAGTCTCTCTTTCAAATTCTGCAGGAGTTGCTGATATATATATTTTTTGGTGAACTTTATTAAAAAATTCTTCACTCTTTAATGGTCTGTTATCTCTTGCACAAGGCAATCTAAACCCATAATCAATCAACGTGTTTTTTCTGGAAGCATCCCCATGATACATTCCTTTTAATTGAGGTAAAGTAACATGTGACTCATCAATTACCGTCAAAAAATCCCCTTGAAAATAGTCTAAAAGAGTTGCGGGAGCCGAGCCAACAGGTCTACGTTCTATTATTCTGGAATAATTTTCAATTCCTGAGCAATAGCCCATTTCTTTAATCATTTCTATATCGTATTTGACTCGCTGTTCCAATCTTTGGGCTTCCACAAGCTTATTTTGACCTTGTAATTCCATTAATCTATGTTGTAATTCTTCACGGATTAATCTAATTGTTTCATCAACATTTTCATCATTAGATACATAATGAACCGCAGGATATATTACAACAGATTGAGGAGTCTCAATTATTTCTCCGGTAACATTATCAATTTTTACAATTTTTTCAATTTCATCTCCAAAAAAGTAAATCCTTGTAATAATTTTTTCATAGGCAGGCATAATTTCAACAATATCGCCTCTAGCTCTAAATGTTGAGCGTTCTAATACCAAATCATTTCTGGTATACTGTACGCTTACCAAATGTTTTAAAAGAACATCCCTTTCTACTTCATCCCCAACTTTTAGCTCAACAGAACCTTTAAAATAATTTTCCGGCAACCCTAAACCATAAATACAACTAACGGAAGCTACTATAATAACATCATTTCGTTCATATAAACATCTTGTTGCATTGTGCCTTAAACGGTCAATTTCTTCATTTATAGAAGCAGATTTTTCTATAAACGTATCCGTGCGCGGAATATAAGCCTCAGGTTGGTAATAATCGTAATAACTTATAAAATACTCCACAGCATTATCAGGAAATAACTCTCGAAATTCATTATATAACTGCGCTGCCAAAGTTTTATTATGAGCTATTATCAGCGTTGGCTTTTGAATTTTTTCAATAACATTTGCAATCGTGAATGTTTTACCTGATCCTGTTATCCCTAAAAGCGTTTGTGCATCATCTCCGGCATTAATTCCATCAACAAGTTCTTTAATAGCTTTTGGTTGATCTCCTGCCGGTTTATATTTGGAACATATTTTAAATTTTCTCTCCATAACAAAATTATACATTAAGCAAAAATACTAGCAAAAAATTTTTTTACGAGTTTATATATACTTGCCTAAAGTTACACCTTGACATGGTACAAAAAATTGATTAATGATGTTTGTACAATAAATCACGCTCGCGAAAAGCTGAATAATAACCCAAACATAAACAGTAAACCTAAAAAAAAGCATAAATATCAAGATCCGCTTAATAAGAAGGTACCTGTTTTGATGTCGTACTCTAATGAAATAGGTACGGCTATTTCAGAAATTGCTCCTAAACTTGGTGCTGCTTTATGGGCTCCTACATTTATGTACTTAGGTGCTGATATTTACGATAAATACAAAAATGATAAAGACAACTACAACCCAAGCGGTAAAAGAGCTTTGAAACGTGCAATATTTCAGGGAATGACATCCCTTATAGCACTTCCTGCCGTAATTTTTGCAGCACAAAGCGCTATGTCTCCTCTTGGGAAGTTAGATAAATGGGGTATTAACGGAAACACCAAAGATGCCGTATACAAACACACCAAAAGCGTTATTGATCAAGCTCACGGTTCTGCATTAAGCAGTTATGAAGATTTCCAAAATGCAATAAAAACAACTTTAGAAAACAAAATTACTTCCAGAAAAAATGAAAAACAGACTGCAAATTTCTTCAAACGCACTTGGAACAGACTATTTACTCAAAGATACGCTTTATTGACAACAGACAAAGCAAAAATTTTAACATTTGCCGAGGACAATGCTAAAAGAACTTTTGAAATCCTTACCGCATTAAAAGAAGATAACAAACACAAAGTTCCACATAGAATTTATAAAAAATACAAAAATATCTTACCTTTAATGAAAGAAATGTATAAAGACGGAGATTATTCATACCAAGCAACCAGAAATGCCTTAAAAGAATATCAAAAATCATTAATTTTTAAAAACAAATTATTAAAAACATTTGGAGGTTTTACGGCTTTATTACTATTTGCGAACCCTATTAATACATTTGTAGATAAACAAATCATGAAAAAATTTATCAGTCCGGGAATAGACCAAATTTCAGACGGATTTGTTAACGAATCTAAAATGAAAACAATATTCAACAACATGGATACTGCAAAATCTAATTACGGAAAAAACGTGAGGACATCGAACCTGCTTGAGAAATTAAAGACTCAACGTGTTCTGAAACCGAACTCTCAGGAAACTCATTAATATATTGCCCTTGTGAATATTTAGAAATACATTTAACTGATAACGCAGCAGTCCTTGCCGGAGATAATTCAACTACAGAAGTAACGCACCTTTGCCCATCTTTTAATTTATTAACTTGGACAATATAATCGTAATTTGTCAAAACATATAATTTCGCAAGTTTTTCTGATATATTTTGTTCAGCGACTACTGCATTTACCAACTTTGAAATACATCCTTCAACAGAAGATGCATGTAAAGTATTAATAACACCTTTTCTATCGACAATCTCTGGAATGGAATAATTTAAATCGGTTATTATATATTCAGGCTCCATTTTTATCAAACCGGATACTAAAGCACTAAAATCTACAGATGTTCTATCTAATTTTACACGCACGGCAGAAGATAAATTATTTCCTAAAACAGGGAAATCTTCAGCTAACACACTTCTTTTTTCTGCAATTGAATCTTTTAACAAAGCATTTAATAACGTAGATTTTCCTGTATTGACATCTCCTGATATTACGATATTTTTCTTATTTTCAATCGCTGCAATTATAAAATCATATACTTCTTTTGACAACATTGACTTATTTAACAAATAATTTACGTCACTATCAATATATTTTCTAATTGTAATATTAATACCTGAAATAGACACAGATGGCATTATGACAGTAATAAGTAAGTTATCAATTTTAATATTCCAAACATTTTTTGAACTATCAATTTTAATTTTAGACATATTTGAAATATTATTTACTAAAAAATCTAACTGTTTAGAAGTTAACATGATTTCTGTATTTAATATCTTACCTGCAATATCAATATATACATTACTTGTCCCATTTAGAAAAATAGCAGATACGTTTTCTTGTTTTATTAAATAATCTAATGGTCCAAAACCAACTACAGAAGAATATAAAGACGTAATTAAATTTTGTTTTTCTTCGTCTGAAAAAATAAATTCTCCATCTGACAAATGACTTTCAACAAAACTACTGATCAATTCCTTTTGTTTATTATCAGAATAATCATACCAAACAGGAATTGAATTAATTTTTTCAAGCAAAGTTTTTTTCAATTCTAATTCTATTTTAGAAATATTCAACTCTTGCTTTTTAACACTTTCCCGACTTACTTCATCTGCCTCATCAACAACATTATCAAGAATTTCAGCTTCTGTTTTTTTAGCAGAAAACGAAAACTTAGAAGGCAATTTTATTTCAGTTTTTGTAGCTTTTTTAAACCTTGAACTCAACTTACTACTCTGTAACATCTTATATCCTTCCTTGTTTTTTATTTAAATTTTGTCTATAAATGTCATCAGATACCATTAAAGCTAAATTTTTACAACTTAAAGCTACATTAGAATCAGGATTAACACTCGCGACTGGAACTCCTTTATTAATTGCAGACATCATAGTAAAGTAATTATTCGGAATTTTCCAATAAATTTTCTTTCCTAACGCTTCTTCTACATCCTCCGCCTTAATTTCATCATTTTCCATATAGCGATTTACTAAAATCTGCACCTTATCTTCTGCCAAACCGAGTTTATCAAACAATTCCAAACAACGCTGACAATTCCTTATTGCTGGGAGATTGACTATTGAAACCAAAAAAATCAAGTCAGAATATTCTAATGCGTTCAAAGCCTTTCTTTCAAAACCTGCTGAAGTATCCACTACAACATAAGAAAAAGTATCTCTTAATATATTAAACAAACGACTAATATCCTTTGCAGGGACATCATCAACTTGTTTAAAATATGGAGGGTCTGCTAAAACATAAAGACTGGTATCTTTATATTTTTCCAATGTTGACAACAAAAAATCTTCATTCACTTTATCTAAATTTTGAAGCATATAAGAGATGTTAAAAGACGGTTTTAAATCCAAAAAAGTAGTAACATCTCCCAATTGAAAATTCAAATCAATCAATGCAATATTTTCTTTTGTAATTTTTGCCAATTCATAAGCTAAATTTGTTGCAATAGAGGTTTTGCCTACTCCACCTTTATTAGAATATACGGTAATAACACGGCATTTTGACTTTTTTTGTTTTCCTCCGGTTAAATCATTGTATAATTTTCCCAAAACTTCAAAAAACTCTTTCTTTATAATAGGGAAAGGTAAAAAATTAGCAGCTCCGACTCGCATCGCCCTAATCACTAAATCAACATCAGGCTTATCCGAGAAAGCAATTACACGACAATCAGGAAACTCCGAAGTAATTTTAGAAACAAAATTTAAAGCCTGTTCAGGATAATCAGATATATCAATAATAACAAGAACTTTCGAGAGTTCAGCTATTCCATTATAGGCTTTTGTATAATCTGACACAGAAGCTAAATATGAAAAACTCTTAAATTCTTCCAAATATAACTTTAAAAGATTTGCTGTACTTTCTTTTTCTGCAATAACAATTGTTGGTATACTCTGACTCATAAGGTCATTGTAACATATTTTTTGCAAAGTAGCAAATTAAACTCAATCTTTCTATTTTTTTGATACAATTAGAAAAAAAAAGAGAGGGATTATGGAATATATAAATTTGATATTAGGACATTTAGTTAGTTTTATAGAACATGTTGTTACCGGCATGGGACCATTTGGAATTAGTCTTTTAATGGCTATTGAATCCTGCAATATCCCACTTCCAAGTGAAGCAATATTACCTTTTGCCGGATATATAGTCAGCAAAGGCGAAATGAATTTCCATATAGCAGCAATTGCGGGAGCAATTGGATGTGTCTTAGGATCAATTCCTTCATATTACCTTGGATTTTTCGGAGGCAGAAAATTCGTTGAAAAATATGGAAAATATTTCCTTATTTCCCATAAAGATTTGGATGAAGCAGACAAATGGGTTGAAAAATATGGAGATTGGGCATTCTTTTTATGCAGAATGCTTCCGGTGGTTAGAACATTTATTTCACTTCCGGCAGGAATTCTTCGAGCAAAAAAAAGAATATTTTTTACTCTTACTTTCTTAGGCTCTCTTGTTTGGAGTTATGTACTTGTTTATGTTGGCGTTAAAATGGGACAAAATATGGAAGCATTTAAACATATTTGGCACAAATTTGATGTAGCAATTATATTAATATTTGGAATTCTTGGAGCTATTTATATATACAAACATATTAAACACTTAAAAGAATCATAAAATTTTATCTTTTTTCAAAATTTGATAGAAGAATTACAAAATGTTACAATTCGTATTTTAGGACAGTGAAGTCTATCAATTCCCTATAAAGAAATAACTTTATATATATAATATAAAGGGGAAAAAATGGGGAATTTAGTTGTAAAAAGTTTGGGCATTATTAGAAACATTAGTTCTAAAACTGTCAACAAAACTCCTATAACAGCAGGGCGAAAAGTAGCGTCTGATATCACACAACATCAGCAATCAGTAATAGCGAGTTCTAAACAAATAAGTACTGACACCTTTGAATATGTTAGTAATAATGGTGGTCTAAGAACCGGAAATCCATTAACTAATGCACAAACTCGATTTGAGAAAACAGGAGTTACAGACTTTATCACTAAAAAGTATGTAGCTCAAATAAATAAAGTTCCCGTTTTCGGAATAACAAGAGAAGAATTACCTATTTTAAATATGGTACATGAAGCAATGTTAAATACCTTAAAAGCAACTAAAGGGAAATATCCTCTTTATAATAAAATTGTATTTGAACATGTTCGCCCTAATGGCATTCCTAAGCTTCAAGGAGTTGCATGTTATGATTATAAAACTAGAATTCTGCGTGTTAACAAAGATTATCTTGAAAATATTGATAAAAATATCAATGAAAACCTACAACAATTCATAGATTTGGGTCTTATAACAAAAGACAAATCCGGCAAATACAGAATACTCGATTTCTTAAGAAACAGTAAAAGTGAAATATTTGAAAAACGCTTAAACGAGTACAATAAAGACTGGTCATTACAAAATAAGTTTTTATTCCACAGAGTAAGTATGAATTATTACGCAAACCTGACATATCAAGTAAACAAATCCCCAATATATACAATAGAAAGAATTATGCAAAAAGGTAATAATCAACAATTACTAAAAAAAATGGGATTATTTAAAACACGTTCAGCTGTTATGCAAATGAATACTAAAGAGCAATTAGCATATTTAAAAAGTATAGGAGGAACCTGTCCACCTCCTGTTGATACTTGTTTAGTTACATATCCAAACTTTTTATTTAATCATGAAGCTATGCATAATTGTCACTTTGAAAATATTTCCGATAAACTAATACAAGAACTTTACTCCCCAAGCAAAACACAAGAATGGTTGCAAAACAAAAACATACAACAAATAGCCGCAAAAGTTTCCGGTTATTCCGGAACACATCCTATGGAGTTTGTTGCTGAAGTTGGAGCCGGACTTATAAATAATCAAAAATTTGATAAAGACGTTATATCATTATACAAATATCTTAAAGGTCCTGAAATATAAATTTTTAAAATTTTTAATTTTAACTAGCAATTTATATTTTCACGGTTTTTTAAAACTGTATGAATATACAATCAAATTATCAACCCCAAACATTTACAGCTAGAAATCCCGAAATTAGAAACGCGGACAAAGTTATGCGGAATTTAATGCACGAATATCCTGCATTTTCAACGTCAAGAGTAAAGTATTATGATATATTTACTAAACTACCACTCAAAGCCAGAGAAAAAGTACAACCAATCTATTGGAGATTACATGCCGAAAGACAAAATCTATCAAAATTTGAAGGCATAAAACGAATTAACAAAACATTAGAAATGGTAAAAAACGAAATGAACGCGAATTGTGCAGAGTTTGCCAATATGGCAAGAGGAGCATTTTTAGCAAACGGGTATAAAGATGTCAGAATAGGTTCTTTAAGAGTTCATTATCCGAAAGAAGATTCTTTTTTACCACCTCTAATAGCAAGCGAAAAAGCGGATCACAATGTACTAATTGTAAATGCAGGTAAAAACGCAGAATTAGACAAACCAAGCACTTTTTCTAAAAAAGCATTTATTGTAGATCCTTGGGGCGGTTTTTGTGATTATGTAGCGAATGCTTTCAACAAATATAAAGGAATTTTCCTTAGAAATTTATCACCTGAGGACGAAATGGCAACAAAAAAATTTATATTTGAAGAACAAAGCCCAATGAATATTACCTCAAGAACATGTACTTCTATGCGCAACAATCACCCTGAACTGGTTGTAGAATAGAAATTTGTAATAATATTCATAATAACAAAAGTTCTCCAATTTTCTTAGAAAACATTTGTTACTTAAAACTTAACAATCTGCAAACAAATGCTGAGCAATTGTTTGCACTTTCAAATGCTTTCTTATAATGTTTTGCTTTCCAATTATATAAAAATATTAAATTTTGAGCTTCTTGTTTGTCAGATTTTTGTTCTAATTTATCCAACGAATTATTTAAAATGTCTAACGATTTATCATAATTTCCAAGTTTAGCATTTAATCTGGCAAGTTCTAATACCGGCATTGAATAATATCCGTCAGCAATTTGAAATAAAGGTTTTCCTTCCGGTATTGGAATATCATTATTTGAAGAAGTTGGATATAAATTCTTAATCATAGAATAATATTCAACAGCTTTTTGTATATTATTATTTTTTCTATAAATATTTGCAATTTTTTGATACAAATAATCACAATCAGAATTTTTGCAATATTTTATAGCCTTTTCATAATTTTCAATAGCTTTTGTATATTCATAATCAGTTTTTTCTAATTTATAACCAGGAGCCTTCTGATATCCACAATTTTCATAAGCCCACCCTAATTTTTCAAATACCTCATAAGCATTTGGATTTAAATCTAAAGCTTTTTCATAGTCTATTATTGCAGAATAATAATCAGAAGTTATGCTACTTTCATCAATAAACATACTCTCATCCATATTTTCTAAATCACCTCTTTGAATATATAATTTATAATCATTGGGATGTTTTTTTATTTCTTTATTTAATTGTTGTATTTTTTCTAATGCAACTATAGAAGTCATATAATATGGTTCTCTATCTTGTGCTTCAAAAAGCATTATTCTAGCTTGATTAAAAAGTCCGTTTTTGTAATATTCTCGTGCTAAATCATAATATATTAATGTTGATATTGGATAATGCGTATCCGAACTTTGATTGCCAGTAATTTTGTTAAATGTAACTTTTATATTATCTTCTGTTAACCCAGAAACACCTCTTACTAAAAGGTTTTTAACTATTTTTTCAATAACTTTTTGATTAGCATTTTCATAAACATCAATTATTACATTTGCTTTAACATCAGGAATAGACATTGATGCAGGGTTTATATCAATATCAACCTTGCAATCTGACACCGAATTAAGCATATTTATCGTTTTTCGATAAGAGCTATTCAAATTTTTCTCATATCGTTTTTTATTTTTATTAAAACAAACTCCTGAATATATAGTAAAATCTTGCGATGCAAACATACTATCTGCAAGCTCAACGGCTTTCATTCTTACGTTTGATTCAGAAACATTATAAAGACCAATCTTATAAATAGTTCCGTCTTTTATTCTTACTGTTGAGATATTGTGTTCGGCAATAAATTCTTGAACATCATTTGCAAGAGTTAAATCATCAGTTTCTGCAATAAATTTAATATCCGGATATGATGGTTTAATAAAACTTATAACAAGACACAGAATAATAGTTACAACTAAAATTCCGGAGCAAATTTTAATAACTCGTTTTTCGAAAGTTATTTTTTTTACTTCTTTATTAAAATGATATTTTCTTATAATGTTGTCTTTTTTTAACTCTCTTTTATTTTCAGGAAAAAATTCTAAATATTTGTCGAGATATTTGTCCCTGTTTTCCTTATCGCTTAATTTGTTATAAGAAATTGCTAAACTCAAATAACAGAATTTTTTATTTTCTTTGTATATTAAATTTTTAAACTTGTTTGCTGAACTAAACTCACCCATTTTTTCTAAAGTAATATGATAAAGCTTAATTGCTTTTGGATAATTAAATAATAAATTTTTATTAAAATTTGCATCAATAAATGTGTATACATAATCGCCACTGATTAGTTTAAAAAAGAACATAAATATTGGTCCAAAACTGAGCAGTGCTATGATGTATAATGGAACAAATAACAAACTTAAAATTACATCAAAAAATGAGTTATATTGAATAAAAATTGTACTAAAGAAAAAAATGCACATAGGAACGGAGTACAATACTCCAATTATAAAACTAAGATACCAAAAATATTGTTTATTATTCATTGTGCGATTTCCTATAAAAATTATTACAATACGTATATATTAACAATTATTTATAAATAAATCAAAGTTTTTACAATAAAATTAAATCTCCTAAATACAAATCATCCATTCCTGACTTCACAATTATTAACATATACGCAATTTATAAAAAATAGCGTTTATATAATAGTTACTCAAATTTAGCAAAAATTTTTCAAAATCATTTTTAAAAATTTTAAACTGATTATAGTCTATACATACAAAGTCTTTTTATTGTTTTTATTCATAAAATCAGGAATATTTATTTTTTTGTTCTTAAAACTTGCATCACAAAACTGTTTGCCAACAATCTTTTCTAATTTTTGAGGCTCTGTATGTATTGTTGCTTTTTCAATTTGGGCTATTGTTTTAGGGAAATATCTTTCTAGATATTCTGATCTAATTGAAAATAATGGAATGTTATTATATGTATTTAATATAGCACCACCCTCCGCAATAGTTTCTTCTATTGAGCGGGTTGGAGTTAACTGATTTGTAAAATATTTAATATGGTTTCGTTGAGCTTCAGGGAATTGTTCTAAAAATAAATCTAGTTCTTTTTGATAAGTTGTACATATTTTGTTTCCAACATTTTTGGGAAGATTAATAGTTTTTTCAGCATTTCTAACATTTGAGGCTTGACTGATTAGATGATATAATTCGTGGGTTGATACAAATTCATTTCCCCCAGTTGCAATTATTCCCATATCTTTTCCAGCGTAACAAGCACAAGAATCTAGTATATTATCTATCACTTTGAAGTTTTTGACTTTATCATTTATGTGTAACAAATTTTCTCCTGACATTTGCTTCAAAACTGTCATCATTTTTTGTTTTTGTTCCGGAGTACAATCTTTAAGTATTTCATTAAGGTTAATTTCTGTAACTTTACCATTTTGAGAATTAAGTACGGAAATTTTATCAGCAGAATAGCTGATTTTGTATGTGTTTCCATTTACCTTAGAAATTGCTTCTGTTGGACTAACAAATGTATGAGTTAATTGTCTATTCATCAAGACATTTCCATTTGCGTCTTTAATAATGTATGTTAGCGATTTATTACCATTTGGTTGTATTGTTATAACTTTGCTTGTTGTTGTTCCGTCTAAAGATTCTAGGTTTTTGGTAATTGTTTTTATACCAGTTTGAGGGTCAATTTTGGCATCACCTAAAACTTTTACAGTTCCATTAGGATCCTTTTGTACAATCTTATATACACCCTCAACTTCAGATGGAATCATTGTTTCAACAATTTTTTCTCCATCTTTGTTAACAAATGATAATTCTTCTTTTAACACTTGAGATTTGCTAAATAAAAGTTTTGGGTTTCGTGTTGTTTCTGCATAGCCTGCTTTTAAGGTAACATCAGAATTTAAATTTCCTTTTTGAGAAATTCTTCTTAGTTTTACAATTGTATTTTCATCCTTTTCAAGCATTTTTAATAATTCGGGTGTTTTCTTTAAACTTTTAACATTTTCACGTGTTAATGCCAAGTTCCCATTTTCAATGCTTTCAATAAATAGTTCTTCTTGATTAATTACTTTAAAATCTTTATCAAAAGTTTTTAAATAAGCCTTACCTGTTCCTTTTTCAGCAATAGCAAGTGTAAAATTATCAGGATTGTAACTGTTATGCATAATATGAGCGCTATGAAACTTTTTACCATAGATTTTTTTTGCTTGGTTAATTTCTTGAATGAGTTTATCTGTATTCAAATTTTTAACCATTTTAGCTTCCAAAATACTTTCACCATACAAACCACCATCAAAGATTAGTTTGTTCAGTTGAGTTTCGTTGCAACCTAATTCTGAAAGTGCGAGTATTTGTTTGTTGTTGAATACTTTATATCCACGATTTTCTATTTGAATATATTTTTTTACAAAATTCAATTGCGAATCTTTCATTTCTGATAAAAATTTTAATGTATCAGAGTTTACTGTTTGTAAGTATTCACAATGAGAATCTTTCATTCTTAAAAAGTCTCTTAGTTTAAATAATTTTTCGTCTGGTAATTCAGATAAAAATTTTACAGTTTCTTTATCATATCTTGCAATAGCGCCAATATCTTTAGTTTTTAACCCTTGTCTTGAACAAAGTTGTTCTAATAAGTCCCACTTTTGATTATCCACTCTGCCCATATCTTCTAATGCTGGAGTATGATTTTGTCTAAAAAATTGTTCAAATCTAGTAGTTTTTTTGTCTACTAATTTAATATCTTTGCAAACATTATGTGGCTCTTTAGAAAGAGTTTTTATTCCTTGAAGAACTTCATTAAGAGGTCTTGCTTTAAGACCTCTCATAAAAGAATTATGCGGCAATATAATTTTTAAAACCTTACTTGCAATCATCGTTATTCCCTAAAATTCCCCGTATTTATATAAAGTAATTATGTTGTAAATAATTGACTTTTTGTTACATATATTAATAAAGAGGAATTTTAATAAGTTTAAATTTCAAGCCATTAAATAAACTTCAAATTTTATAAATACATGTTATAATCTGACGGATAAATTTGAAAGAGGGAAAGTGGGTATAATTAAGAAAATGTTTGAATTTTAGCCACTTCCCTCGTTTCAAGAAAAATTATCCTTTTTATCCTTTTCTTATACCTAAATTTATCCTTTTTTCCTGCTTGTTTTGGAAAATTTACCTACAACTCCGACAAGGTTTGAGTTTTGCAAGGATAGAAAAAGGATAAAAACTTCCGAGAGGTGGGAATATTTTTGATAGATTAGTAAATGCACTTTACAAAATTATTTTCGGTGCAAAAATTTGCACCCTACTGACTTTAGAACGTAGAGTGGGAAATTAGGTGGGAAAAGCATGAGCGGTTCCCACCTTACATACTGAACAAAACGATTAAGTATCATTTTGTGAGAGGTAATTTTTGCGTAGCAAAAAACGCATACACGTTTAATGCCGATAATCAAGAAAGTTCAAAAAATGTCATTTTTCGAATTTTTCCGCACACTCTATAGTATAAAAATGATACTCTACAAAATATTCACAAAATAGCAAAAAATATTTTTAGGAGTTTTAATAAAAACGTAATGAATAAAATTAACTACAAATCTAACATAAGTTTTAGTGCAAAATTTAAAAATCCTGTAGAAATTCTTAAAAAAGATATTGCAGGAAATTATGCCCCTTATGAAGTTGCATTTATTGAACTTGAACCGAATAATAAGAATGATATAAAAGCTCTTGCAAATCTCAATAAATATTGGTCTGATAAAGAACAATATGTCAGTAGTATTTATGCAACAGCACTAAAACTCCGTGATAATGAAGATTTACAAAATTTTACCAGAATTTTTGCAGTAACTGAACAAAATGATAAATTTGAAAAACTTAATGGTGAAAAAATACTAGGACTTACAGAAGTTTCCACACGTAAACCTAAAGAATACTACATTTCGTATATTCAAGTTAATCCAAGAAACGTATTTTCAATTAGTCCCGAATTTAAAAGAGTTGGAACAAAAATTCTTGATTCTATTAAATCCTTTGCAAATAGAATCCTTTTAAGCCCTAGCTCTCATGATACCGCAATATTTTATGAACAAAATGGCTTTAAACCATCTAAATTTTCCCATTCTATCTTTGAATGGATAAAAAGGTAAATCATAAAAATGGATATGCTAAGTCAGTAGGGTGCAATTTTTTGCACCAAAATTATTCATAATCAAGATTGCTGATTTTATATTTATCTTCAAAATTACACCAATCTTGTTCATAAAATCCGTTTTGAACAAATTTATTAAATGATGAGAACTTCCAATCTTTTGGTGCGATATTATAATGTTTCAACGGATTGTAATGAATATAATCAATGTGTTTGTATAAATCTTCCTCGTTTCTAATTATATGGTCATAATATCTTCTTTGCCATATACCTTTTTCACCCCGTTTTATTGCTGAATCGGAAAGATTTTGGCATATAAATTTTTCTGAAACATTGATAGAAAAATTAAACTTTATTGTTCTTATTATTTGCGGGATATCATTTAGATTTGATGCTGATATTATCATATGACAATGTTCTTTTAATACAGATATTGCGATAATTTCAAAATCATATTTGTTTTTTGCATACTTGAAACTATTTCTTAAAGCTTCAATATTTTGAATCAAAATTTCTCGTCGATTATATGTAACAAATGTAATAAAAACCGGATTTGATGAATTTTTAAAATATCTTTTGTAATTACTCATATTCATATTCTAACTTGGTTGTGGTGCAAAAAATTGCACCCTACAGGCTTTGTATGATGATAAATTAGACGGTTTGATTTCGACAGAAATTTATATAAAAAAACGTGATTCTTGGCAAGCACAAATAGATGAACTTATGATAGAATTAACAGCCCTAAACAAAACAAATAACGAAATTTTTAACCGCATAGAAAAAATGCTCGAACTCTGCAAAGACCTTGTAAATACTTATTTAGGCCATACCGACGATAAAAAAAGAATTTTGCTAAAATTGCTTTGCTCGAACTTTTTTTATGACGGTTCAAAACTAACAATAACAATAAAAGAGCCGTTTAAGGCTCTTATGAATTTCGCTATTTTTAAAAATGGGGCGGGAGATGGGATTCGAACCCATGCATATCGGAACCACAATCCGAGGTCTTAACCACTTGACGACACCCGCCATATCCAGTTACTACTTTATGATAACATAAACAATCTTTAAATCAAGGCTTTTTATAAAAAAAGTTCCACATATAAAGTGGAACTTTTTTACAAATACAATTACTCTCATTAGCTAATTCTTTGGAACATGTATCCTATACCTCGAGCAGTTAAAATCAACTCAGGATTTGCAGGATCAGACTCCAATTTTGAACGTAATCTTGAAATATGAACATCTACAACTCGTGTATCAATGCGATGGTCTGGCGGATAAGCCCAAACATGTTGCAGAATTTCATTTCTTGAAAAAGCTTGACCGGAATTATTTACTAACAATTCTAACAAGCTAAACTCCATACCTGTCAAGCGAATTCTTTCATTCTTTCGGAAAACCTGACGGCGAGCTGTATCTATTTTTATATTTCCTGTTGTAATAACATTTTTTGTTACTTTACCGGTAGGAGTAACAGTTTCTCTATTATTCGTACGTCTTAAAACTGCTTTTACACGAGCTTCTAATTCTTTTGGACTAAAAGGTTTAATTACATAATCATCAGCTCCCAATTCCAAACCTGTAATTCTTTCCGAAACATCACCTAGAGCAGTAAGAATGATAATAGGAACATCTGAAGTTCTTCTAATTTCTCTAGTTACTCCATAACCATCCATCTTAGGCATCATTACATCTAAAACAACCAAATCAGGATTATATTTATTAAATGCATTAACTGCTTCTTCTCCATCTTGAGCAGTATAAACATCATAACCAGCCATTTTTAAACGAGTTTCCAAAATACGTCTGATACTTGCTTCATCATCAGCCAAAAGTATTCTTTGACGGTCTTCTGTTTCATTAGGCATTTCAGCATTTTCAGTCATAGTCATCTTTTCCTTTGTTATAATAATCTAACACCTTTAATATATCACAAATATAAAATATTACAAAATATTGACTTTTTTAAATTTTCTTTAATATTTGTATATTTATCTTAATTTATTTTACGAAAAATTGCAAGTACTTTCAATAAATTTTTATTAATTAAATTTTAAAGATAACCAAAAGTGTGATGGACTACTTCATAGTCATATTGATAAAATATAGCTTTAATAGAGATAGTATGAAAAATAAAGATGTAAATTATCATAACATAATCGCACAAAATATAAAAAAACTCAGAACTAACGCAAAGTTGTCTCAAGAAAAATTTGCAGAAAAATTAAATTGCTCAAGAGAATTTATTAGCAGAGTAGAAAATAGACATGAAAAAATCAGCCTAAACACGCTATTGCAAATAGCTGAAACGTTTAAAGTTAGTCCAAGCACTTTATTTAAACAGCCGTAGCAATTATTTTTCTAAATTCTTCTAAATCAGCAGCAGTATCAATTCCAACAGGGACAAAATTCACAACAGATGTTTTAATTTTCATCCCATTCTGCAAAGCACGTAACTGCTCTAAGCTTTCCGCTTGCTCATAAGATGTTTGAGGAAGTTCTGTCATTTTTATAAGAGCTTCTCTTTTATACCCATATATCCCCAAATGACCATAAAATACAGTTTTTCCTGTATTTCTTTCAAAAGGAATTTTAGCTCGAGAAAAATATAGAGCAAAACCAAATTTATCAACCACACATTTAACAAGGTTTGGATTTTCGGCTTCTTCCGGTGATATCTCTCTGATTAACGTAGAAATATCTGCAGTAACATCAAATTTTACATTTTTAGCCACTTCATCAATACTTTCCGGCTTTATCAACGGTTCATCACCTTGAAGATTTACTACATAAGAGATTTCCGGATGACGCATGACAACTTCTTTAATTCTGTCAGAACCACATTTGTGTTCAGTGGAAGTCATTTCAACATTACCACCAAATTTTTTAACTGCATTAAAAATTCTTTCATCATCAGTTGCAACAATAATCAAATCAGCAAGTTTTGCTTGTTGGGCTTTTTCATAAACCCACTGAATAATAGGTTTACCTTCAACTTCTATTAACGGCTTCCCCTCTAATCTGCTTGAACCGTAACGCGCCGGAATTATAATTGCTGTTTTAAACATTTTAATCAACCTTTCTTACCACAAATGATGTCCATTGATCTTGATGAATTTCTTCTATTATCTCTAAATTCTCTTTTTTTATTGCATCTATAACAACAGGTTTCTTTTCATCTAAAATACCTGAAAGAGACATCAATGCACCACTTTTCATAATATTTTTCAAATCGCCCATTATTTCAGCCAAAACATTGTGTAAGATATTTGCCATAACAAAATCGAATTTTTTACTTATTCTATCAGCAGTATTGAGTTCAAAACAACACCCATCACCGCCATTTGGCAAATTCTTTCTTGCATTCTCTTTTGCAACATCAATTACATCTTCATCAATATCACAACCGTAGACATCAGACGCTCCGAATTTTTTCGCACATATTGCCAAAATACCCGACCCCATACCAATATCAGCGACTCTGTCGCCTATTTTCATATATTTTTCAAGAGCTTTCATGCACAATTGTGTAGTCTGATGAGTTCCTGTACCAAAAGCGCACCCGGGTTCCAATCTTATAACGACTTCACCTTTTTTATCATCATAGCTCAACCAATCAGGTACTATAACTATTTTATCTGTAACTCGGGTAATATCCCATTTTTCTTTCCATTTTTTTGACCAATCTTCATTGGGTTTATCAAAAATAACAAAACTCCAACTTCCAAGTTCTTCATCAGACAAGCCCCTTGCCTTTAACAAATTTCGTTCATCTTCAAGTATTTCAGACAAATTTTGCGGCATTTCTGTTAAAAAAACTTTCAACGTACCTTCTGTTGTAGAAACCATTTCCAAATCTTTATAAGTTTCTTCCGCCAACACTACACCTTCACAAGGCAAGTTTTCAAAACAAAATTCTGCAACAATATCCTCAAGAGCCGGATTAATCTTGATTTGAAGTTCCCAATAATCAGTCTGTATCATATTGAATTCTCCACTAAGCTTCTATAAAAGCTCCCATTTTTCTAAATTTTTGGTAGCGATTTTCTTTTAAATCCTTAACTGAAAGTTTTTCCAATTCTTCAATACTATCAATAATTGTTTTCTTCATGTTTGCAGAAACCTCATCATAATTTGTATGAGCTCCACCGACAGGTTCTTCAATTGCGCCATCAATAATATCAAACTTCATCAAATCTTTTGCAGTGATTTTCAAAGCATCTGCAGCATCAGCAGCTTTTGTTGCGTCTCGCCACAAAATAGACGCGCAACCTTCAGGCGAAATAACTGTATAATAAGCATGTTCCAATAGGAAAACCTTATCAGCAACAGCCAACCCTAAAGCACCTCCGGAACAACCTTCACCTGTAATTATCGCAATTACCGGAACATTCAATTTTGCCATTTCTCTCAGATTAACAGCAATTGCTCCACCTTGGTTAGTTTCTTCTGCACTAATTCCCGGATAAGCCCCCGGAGTATCAATTAAAGTTACAATAGGAATGTTAAATTTACTTGCATGCTTAAACAATCTCAATGCTTTTCTATAACCTTGCGGTTGTGGCATACCAAAATTATATTCCAAATTTTCTTTAGTTGATTTCCCCTTCATAGTCCCTATAATCATAATCGGGCGACCATCAATCTTAGCTAAACCGCCAATAATCGCTCTGTCATCCATTCCCTCTCTGTCACCATGAAGTTCTACAAAATCCTCACAAATATGGCTAACATAATCTAAGAAATTTGGGCGCTCCGGATGTCTCGCGATTTGAAGCTTTTGAGAAGGTACTAATTTTGAATATAATTCCTTTTTATAATCCTCTGCCAGTTGCTCAAATGTTTCAATTTCTTTGTTAAAATCCATGCCTGACTCCATACTTGCTTTTTTTAATTCTTCTATTTTTTCTTGAATTTCCATAATAGGTTTTTCAAAATCTAAACTTGCAGTCATTAGTTCCCCCCCTTGTGCATTTCTAAAATTTTAGCCAAGGTATGACGTAAATCTTTACGAGCAGAAACAACATCAACTTGACCATATTTCAATAAGTATTCTGCAGTTTGGAAGTCTGACGGCAACTTTTGCCTAATTGTTTGTTCAATAACACGGCGTCCCGCAAAACCTATTCTTGCTCCTTGTTCTGCAATAATAATATCACCCAACATACCAAAACTTGCAGTAACACCTCCAAATGTAGGTTCTGTTAACAAGTTAATATACAAAAGTCCTTCATCGTCAAGTTTTGATACTGCGCAAGATGTTTTTGCCATTTGCATTAAACTTAAAGCACTTTCTTGCATTCTTGCCCCACCTGAAGATGTAATTGCTAAAACAGGAAGTCTCAATTCAATCGCTTTTTCAATAATCCTTGTTACTTTTTCGCCAACAACACTTCCCATTGACCCGCCCATGAAATCAAAATCCATTACAGCAGTTGCGACTTTATTTCCTTCAATAGTTGCAATCCCGGTAATTACGGCATCATCCAAACCTGTTTTTTTATGGGCCTTTTCCAATCTGCTTTTATATGTTTCAGTATCAGCAAAGTCTAACGGGTCTGTAGGTTTTACTTCAGCAAACAATTCTTCAAACGAATTTTCATCAAAAAGTTGCTTAATACGTTTTTTTGCATTTATTCTGAAATGGTAGTCACAAACAGGACAAACCATATCATTCTTTTCTAAATCTTCTTTTAAAAGCTGAGCATCACAATGAACACATTTAACCCATAAATTCGGATCCATGTCCAATTCAACTCTACCTTCTAGCTCACGTCTTTGAATTTGAGCTTGTTTACGTTTTTCAAACCAATCTTGAACTGTCATATTGTATATCCCTTAATCATCAACTTTCAATACAAGACCATTATACACCTAAAAAATATAATAGCAAATTTTTACATTTACACGGTTTACAAAACAGCACAATGAGACTCGAAAATAATAATATACATACCTTTAAACCTATACAAAATCCATCTTTTGAAGCACTGAAATTCAAAAATATTGGAAAAATAAAAGTTTTTGAAGATTTCCCTATCAAATTGAAATCCGGAGAAACTAAAACTGATTGCTTTGTTAGAGCTAATTCTGATGAAGACAAATTTTATATTGACATAGAAAACCAAGCCGGCAGACGCCTTGGAATGAGCACAAGCAATACTTTAAATGAAAAAGGTACACTGTACAATAATACTATTGAAAACTTACATAGAGAATTACCTATACAGGGAATAGGTTCTGCTATGCGCTTAGGTCAGATTATTGTTTTATTGGAAAATCCAAACCTTAATAAAATAAAATTTTTCTCTATGGGGAATGCTGTATTCTTTCATGCAAAATTTAATTTTAGACCTGCAATTACAAAAATAGGAGAATTAAGCAATAAACTTGAAGATATTGCCGCACACACTAATGACAAAAGATTTGAAGCAAATGTAAAAGAAGCTAAACAATTTTTAGAATATAACAAGTTTGAAAAAAAATTACATATAAAAGAGGGTAATAATATTTTAAACTCATATCTTCAAAATATACTAAAAAACGATTTACAGAATGACCCAAAATTTAAGATTTACTCAGGTTTTGATATGGAATTATCTAAAAAAGATATTTTAGAAAACAAAGATTTTTATAATTCTCTTTTTCAAAAATATGGAATAGATTATCAAATACAATAACAAACATTACTTTTTCTTTTGAGCATTGAAAAACTTTCTCATATCTTCTGATATTTGAACATTTTGTAAAGCCATGTGATATTTTCTCAAATTTGCTAACGTTTCTTGTTCTTCTAACAAATCTCTTTGAGGTAATTTTACAGTTGCTTTAACTTTTTCAAACTCTGTCGGAGATTTCCTATCAATGAATTTTGCAATTATTTCATCAATATTACTTCCGCCAATACCATACTTAGAAGAAACCTCTGCAGTATCAGCCCCTTGCGGAAGCGAATAAAGCCAATTAACCGTTAGCTTGTCTCCTTGCGAAATACTATTAATTCCTCTTTGATGAGGTGTATACATAATATCCGCCGGGTTATGGCTGTGTCCCAGACCTATAGCATGACCTATTTCATGAAGAATTGTATGATAAACCTCTCCTTCATCCATATAATCCGCATGTACAAGTCCTTCTGTTAACCCTATTGCAACTTCTGCACCATACAATCTGTTAGAGCCGTCATAATTGAAATAACAATGCCCAAGCGCTTTACGTTCAACTCGTTTCCAATCAACATTTACATTAGATTCTAAAAGAGAATTCACTACCTTGAAAGCAACTCTACCCTTTGTTGCATTTTGCCATTCATTTAAAGCTCTTACAACCATATCTCTGTATTTATATTCCTGCCCTTGTTTTGAATAGAACTTCATTGGTGCTATGTAAACGTTCAACGGCATAAATGTCCAACGCATTATTCTGCCGTTTTTTAAAGATTCAGCAACATAAGTGTATTTTTTCATATTTTTATTATATAATAAATTACGGTAAAAAACCAATTGTGTTACAATAGAATTACACGTGATATTAATGAATCAGACTTAGGAGAGAAAATTTATGAACATTATGCAAATGATGAAACAAGCTCAAGGCTTGCAAAAAAGATTAAAAGATACTCAGCAGGAATTAGCTAACCTTGAAATCACAGGAGAAGCTGCGAATGGTGCAGTTAGAGTAATTTGTGATGGTCAAGGTAAATTCAAATCTATTAAGTTGTCAGCAGAAGCTGTTAATCCGGAAAACCCAACAGCAGTAGACTCTGATACTGTTGAAATGCTTGAAGACATTATTTCTTCTGCTATTAAACAAGCAAGTGACAAAGCTTCAAAAACAATGGAAGATAAAATGAAAGCTGTTACCGGCGGTATCAATATTCCGGGACTAAATTTCTAATGATTTATCCAAAATCAATAGCTTCATTAATTGAGCATTTTCAAAAATTCCCATCAGTTGGGCCAAAATCAGCTCAAAGAATGGCATTTTATTTATTAAGAATGCCTAAGTCTGAGGTGGAAAAATTTGCACAAAGCATGATTGATGCAAAAGAAAATACGAAAACATGCGAAATTTGTTTCAACCTATCAGCTACAAGTCCTTGTGAAATTTGTACATCTCCTCAGAGAGACAAATCAACAATATGTGTAGTTGCTGAAACTAAAGATTTAATAGCTATTGAAAAAACTAATGAATATAAAGGCTTGTATCATGTATTGCAAGGATTAATTTCTCCAATGGATGGAATTGGAGCCGATGACATAAGAATAAAAGAATTACTTAATCGACTTACCGATGACAATGTGAAAGAAGTAATTCTTGCATTAAGCCCTTCTGTTGAAGGAGAGGCTACAAGCCTTTATTTGAATAAACTTATAAAGCCGTTTGGGATAAAAATATCCCGAATAGCTTTTGGTTTGCCAATAGGGGCTGACTTGGAATATGCTGATGAAATAACTATTGCAAAAGCTTTGGAAGGCAGGAGAGAATTATAACGTATCAACAGCTGAGTAATTGCTTTTGTTTAAAATATAAGTTAGTATTTTTATATGCAAAATATTATCGAAATAAAAAATTTATTTGTTGAATACCAAAGTAATAATAATACTTTTGGAAATAAAAAAATCATTCACGCTGTTAATGGTGTTAATTTAAAAATAAAAAAGGGGGAAATCCTGGCGATTGCGGGGGAATCAGGGTGTGGGAAATCAACACTTGCTAAAACTATAATTTCCCTAGAACCTGCTAAATCAGGTGAAATTTGTTTTGAAAATAAAAATATTTTAAACCTCAATAAACAAGAATTAAAAGAATTTCGAAAACATACCCAAATGGTATTTCAAAACCCATTCGCAAGCCTTAACCCTAAAATGAAAATATTTGATATTCTTAAAGAACCTCTTGAGATAAATACAAATCTTTCAAAACATGAAATCAAAGAAACAATAAAAGAAAAAATTAAACTTGTTGGTTTAGAAGAAAGTTGTTTAAATCTTTATCCGCATGAGTTTTCCGGAGGTCAACGACAAAGAATCGCAATTGCAAGAGCATTGGTTCTTAATCCGCAATTTATACTTGCTGACGAACCTGTTAGCGCATTAGATGTAAGCATTCAAGCTCAAGTGATTAACCTGATAAAAAATTTAAAAGAAAAATACAGCATAACTTTCTTATTAATTACACACGATATGAGCGTTATTGAATATCTTGCTGACCGTGTAGCAATTATGTATTTGGGAGAAATTGTTGAAATAGGAGAAACTGAAGAAATCTTCCAAAATCCCTACCATCCATATACTAAAGCTCTTTTAAATTCTGTCCCAAGAATAAATAAAAAAAGTTCTAAAGCAACATTAAAAGGAGATTTACCTTCTCCGAGCGACCTGCCTAACGGCTGTAAATTCCATACTCGTTGCCCTTATGCTATGGAAAAATGTAAAAATTATATTCCTCCGGAAAAAGGAACTTCACATAAAGTTAAATGTTTTATTTATGACTAAATTTAATTTTACGTCTGCAAATCTCCTTTTTTCACCTTTAAGCTATACTCTTGCCATCACTTGATATAAATGATATAATCGGTTTATGGATAGAAAAATTATTACAACTAATAGAAAAGCTTTTCATGATTTTACTATTTTAGAAAAATTTGTTGCCGGAATTGTTTTAACCGGAACTGAAATAAAATCAATTCGAAAAAACGCAATCAACCTAAAAGACAGTTTTTGTAAAGTAGAAGATAATGAAATTTTCTTATATAAATGTCATATTTCACCCTATGAACAAGGAAATAGGTTTAATCACGATGCAGAACGAACAAGAAAATTGTTAATGACTAAAAAAGAAATTTTAAAAATACAAAATAAAGTAAAACAAGACAGTTTTACTATAATTCCATTAGAAGTTTTTTTATCTCATGGTTTTGCAAAAATTGAAATAGGACTTGCAAAAGGTAAAAAAATACACGATAAACGTGAAGATATTGCAAGGAAATCTCAAAAAAGAGAAATGGATAGAGCATCCAAAATTCATTATTAAAAAAAGGATAACACTATGAAAGTCGTTATAATTGGTAAAGGAGAAATGCTTTCAAATTTAATAGAAGGCACTTTAGCATCCGGAGCCGAAATAGTGGGCGTTTTACGGTATGAAAGAACCTTAATGCCTCCGTTTTTATTAAAATTGCAAGACTTTTTTAAAACATCTTATGATGTTACCCTTATCAAAGAAAAAAAATTACATGAAATCAACTGCAAATCCGCGAATTCAAAACAATTCAAAAATGAATTGCTAAAATTGAATGCTGATATTTTGCTTGTTGGCACTTGGAGGGAAAAATTAAAAAAAGAAATTATTGACATTCCAACAATTGCATCCGTAAATGTTCATCCATCTCTTTTACCCAAATATAGAGGTCCAAATCCTTATCTTCAAACAATTTTGCATCAAGAAAAAACTTCCGGAATTACATTCCACCTTATTGATGAAAATTATGACAGTGGAGCTATTCTCGAACAAAAAGAAATTCCAATTTTACCAAATGATACATCAAAAGAATTAAAATTAAGAACGGTTTACCAAGCAAGATTAATATGCACCGAAATTTTATCAAAACTTATTGAGGGCTTGATAATCCCTGTTCCACAAAATGAAAAAGAAGCAACATATTTTTCAAACATAAAATCTATTGATATGATGTTAGACTTTAACAAAGAAACGGCAGAACAAATTGTAGCCAGAATTAGAGCTTTTCATCCTTGGCTACCTTGCTACGTAACTTATCAAAGCAAATACATTATCCCAAATCCATATAAACTAAAAATTTTAGATGAAACTCAAACAAAGAAAATAATAATAAAAAATAATATAAAAAAACTGAAAATTGGACATATTATAGATACACACTACAAATCAAAAACTATTATTATTTTATGCAAAGACTCAAAAGCGATAAAAATGACCGGAATAAGTTTATATGGCTTTTTTAACAATTTATTTACCAAGCTGTTTATAAAAAATATTAAACAGTAAAAAGTAAAGCGTCATCCAAAAAGATAACGCTTTACTTTTTAAAATATATTACATATTAATTTAATATTTAATTTCCCATCCATCATTCAAAACTTTACCAAAGCAACCATAAATATCACTAGCACCATCTCCGGCACATGACGCCGTATACTGAGCTTCTCTTTGCGCTTCCGTTAAAGGAACTTCAGTAGAACCATCAGGGAGCCTATCATCAATAGTTCCATTATCATACAAATATAAGGTAAAAAGATCCTTTCCTAAAATATTTGGACCTTTTGCTCCATTAACATCAACAATGAAATAAGAATAGTTCGCATCCGCAACAATTCTTGGACAAATCGAAGCTCCACTAGCCAAAGAATAAAAAGTAGTAGAACCGGCAGGCATTGTTATTGCTGTACCATCTAATTTTCTATAACTACCTGCAACACAAGGAGTTGTACCGTCACAAGTTTGAATTACATTAAAATACTTGGTCATAAAAGTTTCGAAAGCAGCCTGAGTATTCAACCCTGCTTCTTTCAAAGTAAGTGCATTCTTTTCTGTTTGATACCTGAGTGCAGCTTGGGATAATTCATTATATACCTTATGTAACTGAGCTTCATAAGTTTTATTTCGAGAATCAGCCATTAAAGTTGGAATTGTTAAAATAGATACAACACCAATAATTCCTAATGTTATCAAAATTTCAGCCAAAGTAAAAGCTGACGTTCTTTTCTCTTTCTTTGCAGAATAAAAAATCTTCATACTCAAACTCCATTATTACTATACCTGAAAATTTTAGCATATTTTTAACATAAATACAAGTTAAAAATTAAAATCTCTACCGCCATTTTCTATCTTTTTTAAATCTTCAACAACTTTTAGTTTAACACATTCTGAACATTCAAGATTTTTTTGTTCATTTTCAATTAATACCTCTCCAATTGCTTTTGTTTTCAGAGATGCATAATCTTCTAAGTATTCTTTTAAAGTCAAAATAGCATTTGGGTGACAAAAATTATGGATTTGTTTATCTTTACAAATTTCCATAAATCTATCTCCGGTTCTACCATTTCTATAGCAAGCAGTACAAAAACTTGGTAAATATCCTAATTCCATAAGCCATTTGATAACTTCATCCAACGGTCTCCTATCAGAAACATCAAATTGAGCTGAATCTTCTTTTTCAGGCATCGGCTGAAAATAACCGCCAACACTAGTCTTGGAACCACCTGAAACTTGTGAAACTCCAAGTTCCAATAAACATTTTCGACATTCTGCACTTTCTCTTGTAGAAACAATCATGCCGGTATACGGTACAGCAATTCTTATACAAGCAACAATTTTGGCAAATGTATCATCATCAATACCATTATCAAATACATTAGGGTCAATATCATCAGCCTTTCTGATTCTTGGAACACTTATAGTATGAGGACCAACTCCAAAAGCCGCTTCCAAGTGTTCTGCATGCATTAAAATACCTGCAAATTCATATCGGTATGACTCCAATCCGAATAAAACCCCTAACCCTACATCATCAATTCCACCTTGCATAGCTCTATCCATAGCTTCTGTATGGTATTTATAATTATGTTTTGGTCCTGTCGGATGAAGATTTTCATAACTTTCTTTATTATATGTTTCTTGAAACAAAATATATGTACCAATTCCAACATCATGTAATTTTTTATAATTTTCAACTGTAGTTGCGGCAATATTAACATTTACACGGCGTATTGCACCATTTTTATGTTTAATAGAATAAATTGTTTTAATTGAATTTAAAATATATTCAATCGGGTTATTAACAGGATCTTCTCCCGCCTCTATTGCCAAACGTTTATGCCCCATATCCTGAAGTGCAGTAACTTCATTTATTATATCTTGTTGTGACAATTTTTTTCGTGGAATATGTTTATTTTTTGCATGATACGGACAATATACACATCCGTTTACGCAATAATTTGACAAATATAATGGTGCAAATAAAACAATTCTATTCCCATAATAATCTTGTTTTATTTTTTTTGCCAAAGAAAAAATTTCTTCATTTTTCTCCTTATCTTCACAAGCTAAAAGAATAGAAGCTTCTCTATGAGTAAGACCTTTACCTAATTTAGCTTTCTTCAATATTTCATTAATTAATTCAACGTTATCTTTATTAGCATCAGCATATTTTAATGTTTCTAAAATTTCTTCATGAGAAATAAAATCTTCAGCATTATGTGAATTTGGATTATACATATTTTTTCTCCCTATCAAAAACATGATAAACCTCACAAAGTAAAAAGTAAAGTCAACTAATTTTTTACAATAAAACCGCCACCGATTAAATGCTTATCCTCTAAATCATAAATAACACAAGACTGCCCATTCGTAACAGAATTTACAGGCTCAAAAAAATCAACATCAACAAATCCTTCACAAATGCGAATATGAGCTTTTTTATGTGGCATATTATAACGAATTTTAACCCAAGCATCAAATTCAGTTTTTTGTAACGGATAAGACCAATTAAAATCAACTACTTTCAAATTTTTAGAATAATTATCTTCTTCTCTGCCAAGGTAAACAATATTTTTGTTTGCATCAATATCTATAACATATAGAGGATAAGGTGCGGCAATTCCTATTCCCTTCCGTTGACCAATAGTATATTGATAACAACCTTTATGTTCTCCCCATTTTTTCCCGGTCAAAATATCTATAAAATCGCCTTTTCTAATTCCAAATTTATCAAACAAAAAGCTTTTAGTTGTAACAGGCTTTTGAATAAAGCAAATATCTTGACTTTCTTTAGAATCCTTTGGAGGCAAATTGTAATCAATAGCAATTTGCTTAACCTGTAATTTTTCATAATGGTAAAGAGGGAAAATTGTTTTTGAAAGTTGTTTTTGTCCTAGCCTGTATAAAAAATACAACTGGTCTTTATGTTCATCTTTTGCAGGATAAAGTTTGAAAACACCATCTACACATCTTATATCCGCATAATGTCCTGTCGCAAAAACATCCGCATTTAGGATTTCTGTTGCATAATCAAATAAAGTTCCCCACTTTATATACTGATTACAAACAATACAAGGATTTGGTGTTTTTCCATCTTTATACGCATTTACAAAATAATCAACAACTTTGTCATTAAACTTATCAATTGTATTATAAACAATAAGTTCAATTCCAAGCATATCCGCAACACGCTTAGCATTTTGAACAATTTTTCCTGCCGCAGGAGTATCCTGCATTTTTGCAGTCAAACCTATAACCTTATATCCTTGTTGTTGCAATAAAAGTGCGGTAACAGAACTGTCAACCCCTCCACTCATAGCAACTACCGCTATTTTTTGTTTTTCCATAGTTATAATATAGCATGAAATTCTAAAAAATTGTTAAAATCAAACTGAACAAAATTTAATTTATTCTTTCTATATTTTCGTCAAATTATAAACCGGAGTAGCACCGTTCAGGTCAATGTATCTAAAAACATTCAATACAATTCCCGGAGCAAAGAAATAATTATTGTTTGTTGGAGTTATTCTAAGCATTGATTTGCTAGAATCGACCTTTACAACGCTTGCCAAGTATTGACGCCCTACGGCCGTAAATAAAATATACCCTGTTTTTGATTGAATTTCATCAATCGTAAACCTGTTCGCATTTATACTTGCAATAGCCATATAAAATAGTTTTTCCGGTGTTAAAATATAATTTCTCGTACATAAATTATAATCTACATTTTGCGGAGTAACCAATGTACTCAATGGCATTCCATCTTCAGCCAAAACTATTGGAGCACCTATCATTAACACTAACAAACTACCCAATAAAATTTTTATTGTTCTTTCCATGTTTCACCTACATTCACATCAACAACAAGCGGAACTGATAATGGTTGATTTAATTCCATAGCTTCTTTAACTAAATTTGTCACAATATCAAGTTCTGATTTTAAAACTTCTACAACCAACTCATCGTGAACTTGCATTATCATTTTAGATTTTAAATTATTTTCTTTTAATTTTTTAGAAAAATCAATCATGGCTATTTTCATTAAATCAGCTGCAGTACCTTGCATTGGTTGATTAATAGCTGCACGTTTTGCAAATTCCCTTATCATAGCATTTGAACTTGCTAATTCAGTATCTAAATACCTTTTACGGCCAAAAATAGTTTCTACATACCCCTTTTTTTCAACTTCCAAAACAGTACCTTCCATATAAGCTTTTACTCTGGGGTATGTCGCAAAATATTTATTTATAAAATCTTCGGCTTCCTTATTAGAAATCCCAATTGCTTTTGCCAAACCATATTTACTTTGCCCATAAATTATACCGAAATTAACTGCTTTTGCCTTATAACGCATTTCTTTAGTAACATCTTCAACAGGAACCTCAAAAACTTTTGAAGCTGTAAGAGTGTGAACATCAACTCCACTATTAAATGCTTCCATCAAATGTTTGTCCTCTGTTATATGAGCTAACAATCTTAGTTCAATTTGAGAATAATCTGCCGATAAAATCAAACTGTTTTCTCTGTCTTTTGGAACAAAAGCATTACGTATTTTATTCCCTTCCTCTGTTCTTGCAGGAATATTTTGCAAATTAGGATTTGAAGATGACAATCTGCCTGTTGTTGTTACCGTTTGATTATAAGTCGTATGAATTCGATTATCTTTTCGTTCAATCAAAGCAGGAAGTGCCTCTGTATATGTAGATTTTAATTTTGCATACTTTCTATAATCCAAAATCAATTTTGCGATTTCATATTCTTGCGCAAGTTCTTCTAACACGGCAGCACTAGTTGAATATGTAGCCTTTCCTCGTTTCTTCTTTGATTTTATACCCATTTTATCAAATAAAGTTTCTCCAACTTGACGAGGTGAATTTATGTTGAAAGCAACTCCAGCAATTTCATAAATTTGACCTTCCAATTTCACAAGTTTTTCATTCATATAGCATGTTAGCTCATGTAAGTAGTTTTCATCAATAGAGACGCCATCATACTCCATATCGGCAAGAACCAAAGTCAATGGAACTTCAATATCATAAACAAGTTTTAACTCGTTTTCATCAAGATTTTTTACCCAAAATTTAGTTAATTCTAAAATCACCGCAACTTCTTCTGCCGAAAAATTATTTGCTATATCAGAATTGACATCTGCGAATTTAACCTGCTTTTTCTTTTCTTTTTCAAATGGAGCAAAAGGAGTTATGGCATGTTTTAAATTTTCAATAGACTGAATATCTAAATCATGATTTCTATTTGTGTCTTTTACATAACTTGCAAGAACAACATCAAAAATTATTCCTTGAGAATTTATTCCTAAATTTCGTAAAATATTATATCCCATCTTTGCATCAAATGATGTTTTCTTGATATTTATATCTTCAAAAACGGTTTTTAACAATCGTACAACCTGTTCTTGAGGTAATTGATTTTCTATTTTTGAATGATTTATTGGAATATAAAAAGTTTTTATTTCGCTGTTTTCTCTATCATTAGTATAAACTCTATCATCCGCAGTAACATTGTTAGCATACGCCAATGAAATCCCCGTCAAACTAAAACTAACCGCATTTTTAACGTCAGCATAAATTTTAAAAGCAATTAGCGACTGTTCTTTTAAAAGTTTTATTAATCCTTGCAAATCCTCAACATTTAAAATCAAATTTTTTTCAAAATCTAAATTTGAGGCTTTATTTAATTCTTCATTAACAACCTCTGAAAAAAATCCTAACTGAACTGAACCATTTGCATTAATTTGTTTAGATTCTAAATGTGTTGTATGTTCAACCTTATCAAAAGAGTACATAATAGAATTTATATTCTTTATAAACGTATAAAATTGCATTTTCTTCAAAAAATCAGTAACAACCGCCGTATCAGGCAGCTCAACTTTTGTTTTATCAAAATCAAAATTAACATCTAAATTTCTAACAATTGTAGCAAGATATTGACTTAATTTTGCTTGTTCAATACCATTACAAATTTTTTCTCTGACTGATTTTTCGGGAATATTTTCACAATCAGCCAAACAGGCATCTAATGTACCATAACGCGCTAATAACTTTTGAGCAGTTTTTTCTCCTATTCCCTTTATCCCTGGAATACAATCCGAAGTATCACCGCGCAACCCCTTATAATCAATAACCTGATTAGGATAAACTCCAAGTTTTTCATAAATTTTATCCCAATTATATTCAACAAGTTCTCCTTTTGTCGGCAAAATAACTTTTACGCATCCCTCTTTATCTACAAGCTGAAAAGCATCTTGATCACCTGTTAAAATTAAAACTTTGTGTCCAAGTTCACAAGCCTCTCGAGAAATAGTCCCTATAACATCATCCGCTTCAAAACCTTCTTTTGTATAAATAGGAATACTAAATGCTTTTAAACCTTCATAAATCAAACCCATCTGAACCCTCATAGGATCCGGCATGGCAGAACGATTACATTTATAATCCGCAAACTTTTCTGTCCTAAATGTTTTATGACTAACATCAAAAGCCACTGCAATTGCATCAGCTTTCAAGTCCTCATTTTTAAGCAAATCGAAAATAGCCTTGAAAAACCCGTAAACAGCCCAAGTTGGAGTTCCATCCGATGTTTTCATATTAGTTCTCTCAAGAGCGTAATACTGTCTAAAAGCAAGTGCATGCCCATCTATTAAAATTAAAGTTTTACTATTCCCCATAAAACTATTTTCTCATAAATACCAACTTTTGACAAACATGTTAAAATTTACTTACACTGGAATGTAAATTTTACATCTATTGAATTCTTCTCTTTTTTCAACTGTTTAGGTAAAGGCAAAAATGGAGAAGCCTGTTCTAAAGCATTTATTGCAGATTTATCAAGTTTACTATTCCCCGAACTTTCAATAATTTGAATATTAGCAATTTTTCCATCTTCAAATATTGAATAACTTACAACTATTTCTTCTCCTGCAGCACATAAATTAGATTGCCAATTACGTTTTATCTTATTTTGCATATTAGCCATATAATCAGCAGTAGAAATTTTGACATAAGGTGACGGAGTATTTTTTAGATAAGGGCGCCCATATCCATTAAAACCAATAATAGCCAACACTAACAAAACCCATAAAATTGGATTTTCGCTCTTTTTATTCTGATTATATTGCGAATAAACATTAAAAAATTCGCTTGCAATAGAAGGGGCATTTTTAGCTATGGCACGGTGAGTTTTCCCAGAAGCACTTTTTATAATAAACCAATTATTTTGACAAGATATACCAGAAACATCTCTGAAATTTACGCTTTCCATTTTATTTTTTTTACAAAATACAAATCTTTTATTTGTTAAATACACAGAACTATTAAAAGAATAATCATACCCTAAAAAAAATAAAAATAGAATAAATAACCATAAAATTGGAGCTAAAATAAACTTAATGAAAAAATCATATAATGATATAATATCAAAATCCAAAATAAAAATTAAAGAAAAAAACACAAGAGATAAAATGGATACATAAAAACACATTAATGTCTTTTCTGACTTTATTAAAACTTTTTCATCATTACCCAACTCTACTAACATAAAATCTCCTATTAAATAAAACAATGCCTCATAAGAGGCATTGTTTTATGCACTAATTTCTTTGTTGTTCTCATCCTTTGTTGGCAAAGGAACGACTTCTGCATTCTTTCGATTTCGAACCATATCAGCTGTAACAACAAATTTCTTGATATCATTTTTTGTTGGAACATCATACATAACATCAAGCATAATTTCCTCTACAATAGAACGAAGTGCCCTTGCTCCTGTCTTTCGTTTAATAGCTTCTTGTGCAATCAAATCAATAGCTTCAGGCTCAAATTCTAAATCTACACCGTCCATTTCCAATAAACATTTGTATTGTTTAACTACTGCATTCTTAGGTTCTGTTAAAATCATTTTTAATGTTTTTTCATTTAATTGATCCAAAACTGCATAAACCGGAACACGTCCAATAAATTCCGGAATTAATCCAAATTTTAATAAATCTTCCGGTTGTAATTTCTTTAACATTTTCGCAGCAGCAGCTTCTTTTTCTACCTGAGTCATCGGAGCCTTAGCACCAAAACCGACAGAAGTACCTTCACCTGCCCTATGTTCAACAATTTTATCCAAGCCGACAAACGCACCACCTACAATAAACAAAATGTTTTTTGTATCAATTTCAATAAATTCTTGGTGCGGATGTTTTCTACCACCTTGAGGAGGAACATGAGCAACTGTCCCTTCTATCATTTTCAACAATGCTTGCTGAACACCTTCACCTGATACATCTCGAGTTATGGAAGTATTTTCAGATTTTCTGGAGATTTTATCAATCTCATCAATATATATAATTCCTCGTTCAGCCTTTGCAGAATCAAATTCAGCATTTTGATAAAGTCTCAACAAAATATTTTCAACATCATCTCCGACATAACCCGCCTCAGTCAAGGTTGTAGCATCTGCAACCGCAAACGGAACATCCAACATCTTAGCCAAAGTCTGAGCCAACAAAGTTTTACCTGACCCGGTAGGCCCAACAAGTAAAATGTTTGACTTTTGAATTTCAACCGCATCTTTAGCATCTGCTTCTTTGTTATGTTTAAGACGTTTATAATGGTTATAGACAGCAACCGACAAAACCTTTTTAGCATCATCCTGACCAACAATATATTCATCAAGATAAGCTTTAATTTCATGTGGTTTCGGAATAGGTTTTTCACTTATAGAAGCTTCATCACCCTCATTACCATCTTTATCTTTGTTTTCAAAAAATTCTTCATCAAGAATTTGATTACAAAGTTCTACACATTCATCACAAATGTAAACCTCAGGACCGGCTATTAATTTTTTCACCTGATCCTGCGACTTTCCACAGAATGAACATTTCAATCTACTATCATCATGTTTTGGCATAATATAACTTTCTTTATTTATTTTACTCTAATATTTGACGACACAAATCTAAGCACTCATAACAAATATATACACCATTTTTTTCATAAAAAATATCGTTTTCATTTCTCTGCGTTCTTCCGCAAAAAGAGCATTTAGATTTGTAACCATCAAAAATTTTCATTGGTCTTTCAACTGATACAGTAAAATGATTTATACATTCATCGCAAATATTCGCTTCAAGTCCTTTTATTAACTTTTTTACTTGAGCTTGTTGCTTATTGCAAAATGAACATTTTAAATCTTCACCCGTCAATTCAAAGCTCCTTTTTACTTAATAGCATCTCTTGATACAACTTTATCAATCATACCATACTCTAAAGCCTCAGCAGGAGTCATAATATAATCTCTATCAGTATCTTTTTCAATTTTCTTAATAGAC
Organism: uncultured Candidatus Melainabacteria bacterium; assembly: GCA_934718275.1. Classification (GTDB taxonomy): domain Bacteria; phylum Cyanobacteriota; class Vampirovibrionia; order Gastranaerophilales; family Gastranaerophilaceae; genus Stercorousia. The sequence goes on from CAKUZD010000001.1 coordinate 127,131, forward strand.
TGACCTGTATTAGAAGCCAAAATCTCATTTAATGATTTCTTAATTCTAATAATTTCTGCAGCTTGAATTTCAATATCAGTAGCTTGACCTTGCGCACCACCTAAAGGTTGGTGAATAAGAACTCTTGAGTGCGGCAAAGCCATTCTCTTACCTTTAGTACCTGATGACAACAAGAAAGCACCCATTGAAGCAGCTTGACCTAAACAAATAGTTGAAACATCCGCTCTAATATGCTGCATTGTATCATAAATAGCAAATCCGGCAGTAACAGAACCTCCTGGGCTATTAATATACAACATAATATCTTTTTCAGGATTTTCACTATCCAATAACAATAATTGAGCCACAACCAAATTTGCAACCATATCGTCAATTGGAGTGCCTAAGAATATAATTCTTTCTCTCAACAATCTTGAAAAAATATCGAACGAACGTTCTCCTCTGCTTGATTGTTCTACTACTACAGGTACAAAACTCATTTTTTTCTCCTTATAACATTATCATAAATTTCTTTATCATATTAATCAAATAATGTGCCGTAGTAAATACGGCACATATATTATTTTTTAACAGTTTATTAACTATTTGATTTCAACTTTATTGTTATCCATCAAAAATTCTTTTACTTTGTCATTCATAGCTTGTTGAGAAATAGAAGCTAAGATTTCAGGGTTTTGTCCAAGCTGTTTAATCAAATCTTGAGGTTTCAAACCATAAGCAGCTCCCAACTGAGCAAATTTTGCTTCCAAATCTTTCTGTTCAAGCTTTATATTTTCTTCTTTCGCAATTTTATCAATTACTAAAGAGTTTTTAATTCTAATCAAAGCATCTTCATCCAAGTTCTTCAATAATTGATCTTCACCTTGAGCTTTTACTAAAGCATCCCAATTGATACCTTGAGCAGCAAGTCTTTGTTTATATTCTTCTCTCAAAGAATTTGCTTCTCTATCAACCATTGATTGCGGAATATCTACCTTTGCAGCATCAATAACAGTTTTAAATACTTCATTTTCAGAGTTCATTTTATTTGTTCTTTCACGTTGAGAGTCCAAATATTTTTGAATATCTGCTTTCAATTCATCAACATTTTTGAAAGCCCCTACTTTTTGCGCGAATTCATCATTCAATTCAGGTAATTTCTTTTCTTTAATTTCATTTATTTTAATTTTAAATGTAGCCGGTTGACCTTTTAATTTTTCATCATGATAATCTTCAGGGAAATTAACCTTAATATCAAATTCATCATTTAAATTTTTGCCAACTAACTGCTCTGCAAACCCCGGAATAAAGTTTGAGTGAGCTAAATCCAACGGATAATTTTTAGCATCTCCGCCAACGATTTTTTCACCATTTGCAGTTCCTTCGAAATCAATAACAGCAATATCAGTTTCTTTGGTCGGTCTATCAATTACTGTTTCTTGAGAACTGTGTTGTTCCAAAAGCCTATCAATAGATTTTTGCATTGCATCTTCTTCTACAGGAGAATCTTTAACTTCTAAAGTTAAACCTTTATATTGGCCCAAAGTAACTTCAGGTCTAAGTTCTGCTTTAGCGGTAACAGTTAAATCTTCACCAACATTGAAATTATAATTTGTAATATATGGTTGAGCAATTAAATCAAGATTGTTATCAACAACAGCTTGATTAATAGCTTTTGGCATTAAATTTTCAATAGCTTCCTGCTTAATTCTTTCAGTACCAACATGTCTTTCTACAACAGCACGAGGAGCTTTTCCTTTTCTAAAACCATCAATATTCACATATTTTGAAATAGTGCTTACTGCTTTATTGTATGCATCAGCAGCATCTTTTGCAGGAATTGTAATATCTAATTTTACAACATTTTCTTTTTCTTTTTCTAAAGTTACTTTCATTTTTACCTTTTTCCTTTATATATATTAATACATGTGCCATAATCATACCTCAAAAAAGAATTTGTGCAAGTTTTCATGTTATAATCAGAGCATGGTAAGATTAATTAACAATAAAAATATGAACTTTTTTGCGGATGTTGCCTATTCTATGATGCGTTTACAAGAAAATTTTACTCATATTTATGAACACAACAATCCGAATATTTCCCCTTGTATCTACGTAATGTGGCATGCAAACCAATTTTTAGTTCACGGAATTGAAGATAAAGCACATCTCAGTATTTTAATAAGCAATTCAATTGATGGAGAAATTGTTGCAAGAGCTGTTGAAAAATGGGGGTTTCGAGTTGTAAGAGGTTCTTCAGGTAAAAAAGGAGCTGTTGAATCGACTATGCAAATGTATCATCGCCTAAAAGACGGAGAATGTGTCGGAATTATGGTTGATGGACCAAGTGGTCCTTTACATAAAGTTAAAAATGGAGCGATAAAACTTGCACAAATGTCTGGAGCACCTATTATTCCGGCTCATTGGTTTTCTCCACAAAAAACTTTTATTAACCTTCCTTCTTGGGACAAAATGAAAACTCCATTTGGAGATTGCAAAATTTTAAATATATATGGAAACCCAATTTATGTAAAACCTGACGCTACCAGTGAAGAACTTGCCAAATATAGAGATGAAATAAAAAATCAACTTCTTAACTTGGAAAAAATTGCGCCTGAAATTTATAACGAGGCTAAAAAACAAAAAAAATGGCAAAAGAAAAGAAAATAAATATTTCTGCAATTCAAATGAATTCAGAAATAGCAAACAAAAAAGCTAATTTTCAAAAAGCTGTAAAATTAATTAAAAGGGATATCAAAGAAACGACAGATATTATTGTACTACCGGAAGTTTGGACAGTCGGTTGGTCTCCAAAACATTTCAGAGACTCTGCCGAAGAAATTCAAACAAGCGAGACAATTGAGCTGTTATCAAATATTGCAAGAGATTACAACTGTTGGGTAATAGGAGGAAGTTTCATTACCAAAACAGATAACCGTTATTACAACACCTGCCCGGTTCTAAACAGGCATGGAGAACTAATTGCTACGTATTCAAAGAACCACTTGTTCTCTTATTACGGAAGTGATGAAGGAACATACGTTGATGTTGGAGAAACTCCTGTTATGGTAGATATTGAAGGTGTAAAAACAGGTTTAACCATCTGTTATGACATTAGATTTCCTGAAATATACAGAGCTTATAGAAAAGCAGGAGCTGATTTATTGGTGAATTGTGCGGCTTGGGGACTTAAAAAACCTATTCCATGGGAATGCATGACAAGATGCAGAGCCGTAGAAAATCAAACATATATGGTTGCATTAACACAATCCGGCTACATTGATAATGGTGAATGGAATATCGGTCATTCTAGAATTATAGACTATAAAGGAGACACCGTTTCTGAAATCAAAGACCAAAAAGAAGGCGCCATGAATGCTACTTTAGATTTTGAACCAATGTATAAATTCAGAGAGAAATGTACTTGTATGAATGACATAAGAGAAACTTACGAGGTTAAAAAAGTATGAAAAATTTATTCAGAGCACTTGTTTGCTTGTTAGCAGCTTTTACTATACAAAATTCTGTATCAGCCAATGTGATAGATAAAACAATTTTCCAATCAGGAATTAATAAAAGCTGCATATCCGTTTCTATAAAAGAACTTGATACAGGTAAAGTTATTTATGAACAAAATAGCAATAGACCAACCATGCCGGCATCAACCTTAAAGATAGTTACTCTTGCATCATCTATTGATACATTAGGCAAAGATTACAAATTTTCAACTAAATTATACAAAAACACTAATAATGAACTTTTGGTAAAACTTGGTGCAGATCCATTTTTAACATCTTCTGATTTAAAAAACATGTTTTCAACAGCTGTTAAAAATAAAAAAGTTTTAGCTCCAAAGTTTATATATATTGATGACTACATCCTTGACAGCTCTGAATGGGGCGAAGGTTGGCAGTGGGATGATGACTTAAATCCGCTTATGCCTAAATTTAGTTCTTATAATTTAGATAACAATTTATTGGGAATAGTTATTACCCCAACTACACAAGGGGCTCCTGCTAATATATTTACCACAAAATTTTATCCGACAACATTCATGAATCTTGTCACAACAGATAATACCAACAATATTAAGATAAGTAGAAATAATAGTATTTCTCCTGATATGATAACAGTTGAAGGAACGGTTAATAGACAACAAACAGAATATATTCCGATAAATCACCCTAAAAGATATTTTATTTTAAGACTTGAAGATGCAATAAATACATCCAAAATGGAATATTACGGGAAATTTGCACAAAAAAAATTGCCGACAACAAACATTTACTTGGTTGCACAAATAGACCACAGCTTAAATGATGCAATTAACGCAATTTTAAAAAATAGTAACAACTTTGTAGCAGAAACTGTTTTTAAAATCGCAGGGGGAAAATTTGTAAATAATACGGGTTCTCTTGCTAATTCACAAAAAATGCTTAATAAATACTTTGAAAAACTCGGTTTAAATTATGAAGATATTAAAATAGTTGATGGAAGCGGAGTTTCCAAAAATAATTTAATGACAACAGATTTTATGACTTCTTTTCTTGCAAGCAAAGAAGTAGCAGATACAATACAAACTGCACTTCCAACTGCCGGAGAAGGCACTCTAAAAAACCGAATGCTATACTTTAAAGATAATTTAAGAGCTAAAACAGGAACATTATCTGACGTAAGCGCAATCGCAGGCTACATTACATCTCGCTCCGGGAAAACTTATGTTTTTGATATTATGATTAATGACCAAAAATCAAAAAGTAGCGAAAAGAAATCATTAGAGGAATACATTCTTAGAGAACTCTATATGAATTATTAATTTTCACCGCCAAGAATTATTTTTCCTATAGCTCCGGTAATAGTTCCAATGCAACCTAAAACTATAGCAGTTTGTACTCTTGCTTTAGGTAAGAAGCCTCTTATATTGCGATAAGCTTTAGAATATTTTGGAGTTCCCAACAAATCTGCCAATTTAGCCTCCACTGTGTTTGTTTTAAAAGCTTTATGCAATAATTCTCGCCCTTCTAAAAGAACTTTATGCGCTGAACGCTGCTCCTCATTAGCATTATTCATAAGCTCTTTAGGTAACGTTTTTTCAAAAACATCCGGCTTTTGCATCAAAAGTTGCTCTAAATTATATTTTCTAGGGGCAACAGTATATCCGATTCCGGCACCTATTATTCCGGAAACAGCACCAATTTCAGCAGGCGAAACAGTATCGTATTGACTCATACTAACCTCCTAAACATATAAATAAACACTCGCACCTATATTTAAACTCATAATAAAACTTTTTGTAAAAAATATGCAAGATAATTTACATATCGTAACAATTCGTAAAAAGGTATACAATATGTTAATATGAAATCAATTAATATTAGAGAAGGAATAGAACATGGAACCTTTTGTTACAATAATTACACCAACATACAATTTATTAGAAAATAATTTGGCAGACGACTTTAATCTTTTAATATCTCTTTTAGATTTACAGACATACCCAAATATTGAGCACATGGTAATTGATAATGCCTCAAATGACGGAACTGTGGAAATGCTTAAAGATTATAAAAATAAAGGATTTTTCAAATTTTTCTCAGAACGCGATACGGGTAAATTCAACGCATACAATAAAGGAGTTATGCGCGCTAAGGGGAAATATGTTACCTTTTTAAGTTGCGATGATTTCATCCATGACATAACTTCTATTTACGATATAGTTAATCTGATGGAAGAAAATGAAGCAGATTTTACGTTTGCTCCTGCATATTGCAGACACCCTGAAGATTTTGTCTTTTTATTTACACCATCGATGCATAATGCTTTTCAGGTAATGCCTTGCGCAAGACAAGCAATGTTTTTTAGAAAATCTATGATTGAAAAAGAAAATTATTTTGATGAAAAATTCAAAACTATGTCAGATTTTGATTTTATTATGCGAATTATAATGAAAGGATATAAACCGGCATTTTTTGAAAATAATTATGTTACATACAAACTTGGGACTAAAACACTTGAAAATCCAACTCGTTCTGAGAATGAAAGTAAAGCAATTTATTTTAAAAACTTTAGAAATCTTTATCCGCTAAATGATGAAATTTTGGATAAAATGGCAAAATATTCAGAATTTCCCAAAGGTTTGCTCGATAAACTTGCAAAATATTTTCCGGAAGCTGATAGAAATTTATTTTTTGAAAAATGCGAACAAATGCACCAAATTCGTATGCAAGCTATACAGCAGCAACAAAGAATTCAGGAAAACATGTAAAATATGTTTGCAAAATAATCTTTGGGTAGTATGATATATAAGGAAAGGAAAGAGAGAAGGCTCTCTTAGTATAATAATTAAAGAAGATTAGGGAATATAAGATGAAAGAACAAAAAGTTGCCGTAATTGGTTGCGGTGTATGGGGAAGAAACATAGTTCGTAATTTCTACAACTTGAATGTACTGGATACAGTATGCGATATTGATGATGAAAATTTAAAAAAAGTTACTGAACAGTACCCTGAGGTAAAAGTTACTAAAGATTTCCACGATATTATTAACAATGAAAAAATAACAGGGGTTTGTGTTGTAACCCCTAGCCATACACATTATAAAATGGTCAAAGCTATGCTTGAAGCCGGTAAAAATGTTTACGTAGAAAAACCTATTTCTACTGTTGCAGCAGAAGCTAGAGATTTAACTCAACTTGCACATGAAAAGGGTCTTGTGTTAATGGTTGGTCACTTATTATTGTACCATCCTGCCGTTAATCGTTTAAAAATGCTTATTGAAGAAGGCGCATTGGGAAAAATTATTTATGCACAAAGTGACAGATTAAACGTAAATTATTTTAAAAATGATAGAAGTGTTATGTGGGATTTAGCTCCGCACGATGTTTCAATGATTTCCTATGTAATAGGTAAAGCACCGGTTCATGTTATTTCAGCTGTCGGATGTTCTTCCGAACAAAATGAAATTATGGATATCACACATGTCGGAATTCAGTTTGAAGATGGAATTGTTGGACATATTTCCGAAAGTTGGATTACTCCAAGAAAACATGTACAATTACTTGTTCGTGGAACAAAAGCTACTGCAATTTTGGATGATACTGTTCCTGAAAACAAACTTGTTATTTACGACAACTTCGTAAAAGATAACACTCAAAACATAAAACTTGATTATCTCGAAATAGAACCATTAAAACTTGAATGCCAACACTTTATAAGTTGTTGCGCTAATGGTAAAAAAGCACGTTCAGATGGTGATAACGGTTTTATGGTTACACAAATCTTGGAAGAAGCAGAAAAAATTATGCTTGGAGATAAAGTAAAAAAACTTGATGAAGTAAATTATGCTCTATCAAGAACTAAAAAATAATAGGTTTTAAACTCACATATAACGGAGAAACAATAATGAATATAAAAAATAACCTTGCAAATATCGTATCAGTGACAAGAATTTTCGTAGCTTATGCCGCAATTGCCTGTTTGTATGTAAAAACAACTTGGGCGTACATAATCGCTTTTGTTTTGACAATAATAGCATTTGCTATGGACGGATTAGACGGCTATCTTGCAAGAAAATTAAACCAATCCTCAGAATGGGGTTCTGTATTAGATATCCTGGGAGACAGAATTGTAGAAGTTTCATATTGGATTGTATTTGCAGTAATGGGGTGGTTAAATATAATTTTCCCTTTGGTTTGTGTTGCTAGAGCATTCACCACGGATGGAATCAGAAGTGTTGCACTCTCAAAAGGAATGACTGCTTTCGGAGATAAAACAATGCAATCTACTTCTTGGGGAAAATTTATTTGTGCATCACGATTTATGCGAATTAGCTATGCAGTTGCTAAAGTTCTTGCTTTCTTATTACTAATTGCCGTAAACACTCCGGGAATGGAAATGTGGAATGGAACACCGATATTGCATGTAATAACAATGATATTTGCTTGGGCTGCTATTATATTTTGTGTGGTAAGAGCAATTCCTGTAGTTGTTGAAAGCCCTAAATTATTTAAATAAAAAGAGGCGGAAATGGCAAAATTAAACATAGTTTTATATGAACCTGAAATACCTCAAAATACCGGAAATATAGCACGACTTTGCGCATGTACCGGAGCAAGTTTGTACCTTGTAGGGAAATTAGGATTTTCATTATCAAGCAAATACACCAAACGAGCTGGCTTAGACTATTGGGATAGTGTTGATTTACATAAAATTGATACTATGGATGAATTGCTTAACGCAAACAAAGATGCTAATTTTTATTATCTGACAACAAAAACAAAAAAATTATATACTGATATTCAATTTAAAGATGGTGATTTTATTGTTTTCGGGCCGGAAACCAGAGGGTTACCGGATAAATACGTACACGACAGCAACGCTCTTACAATTCCAATGAAAGAAGGGCAACGTAGCCTAAATTTATCAAATTCTGTTGCAATAGTTGCCTATGAGGCTATTAGACAAAATGGATTATAAACTTCCTCCTTTACCAAAAAGAGACGAAAACTCTAATAAGGGAACTTTTGGAAAAATATTAAATATATCTGGTTCTGAATATATGACCGGAGCAGCTTTATTATCATCAATTGCTGCTTTACGAACAGGAGCCGGATATGTTGAGTTGGCAAGTTGTAAAAACGTTCTCAATGCCGTTTCTTATCAAGCACCGGAAGTAGTTCTTGCTCCTATTGAAAAAATAGAAGAAATTATAAAAAATGTAACGGTACTATTAATAGGTTGTGGTTTGTCTACCTCCGCTGAAGCTGTAGAAATATTTACAAAATCAATAAAACTTGCAACAGAAAATAATTTGCCAACAGTAATAGATGCCGATGGATTAAATATTCTCGCAACGCACAAAATAAAATTACCACAAAATGTAATTTTGACTCCACATCCCAAAGAAGCATCCAGATTATTAAAATGCTCTCTTGATGAAGTTTTAGAGAATATGGAAAACAGTGCAAAACAAATATCAGATAAATATGACTGCATTACTGTCTTAAAATCACATAAAACAGTTGTCTGTTCAAAAGAAAGAATTTACCATAACAATACAGGCAATAGTGCTTTAGCAAAGGCCGGAAGTGGAGATGTATTAGCCGGAATTATTGCAGGTTTATTAGCACAAAAAATGAAAATTTTTGAAGCTTCAATTCTTGGAGTATATTTACACGGACTCGCAGGAGATTTAGCAAAAGAAAACCTGAGTGCATACGGGGTTTTAGCATCCGATACAATCAGGTTCATTCCTTTGGCTATAAAAAAATTATTAGCCGGCAATAATATCTAATTTTTTACCAACTTCTTCAGCAACATTACCAATTGTTGCAAAAGGGCTTGTATAAATGCCTGAATTTGAAGTTGGAAGTTTAACTGTTGGTTTTTCAAAAATAGTTGAAGCCTTAACAACTTCCGGAAGTTCGCAAGATTTGTTTAATGATTTTTTTAACAATGACATAGGAACACTTTCTCTACCTGTAATAAATAATGAGTTATTAGCCATATTTTTCTCCTTTTCTTTTACTTTAGTTTTAATAATTATTACAAAGGCATTAACGCCTCTAAATATATTTTTTGCTATTTTTGTAATTTTTTAGTTAAGAAATATTAATAGAATAATAATACTCTGCAAAAAAAAATTAGCAATTAGTCACCTTACCTAGTACAACTCGACTAGATGCACCGGTACATGACGGAAGATTACTTGGAATATTATAATAAGCACAGTAACCCAAAAGCGCAAACGCCATAACTTCTTTAAAATTATTAGAAATTCCATAGGCTTCATGAGTTTTAAGGTTAACATGTTTGGGTAAATAATGTCTCAAATATTTCATTAATGTCGGATTATAAGCTCCGCCACCCCCGATAATAACTTCTTCCACATCAATATCAGGGTATATAAAGTTTTCATAAGCTTTAGCAATAGACTTAGCAGTCAGCGCAGTTACTGTTGCAATTATATCTTCAGTTTTTTTAGGTCCAAAACGCAAAGCATTTTCAATATATTCCGGTGAAAAATATTCTCTCCCTGTTGTTTTAGGTGGAACTTTAAAGTAGTACTCATCTTGCATTAAGCATTCAAGCCAACTTTCAGAAACTTTTCCGGAGTCTGCAACTTTCCCGTCTTTATCATAAGGTTGATTAAAATATTTATTCATACAGTAATCAATCATAATATTACCTAAACCGGTATCAAAACCAAATGTCGGAAAATCTTTAGAAATCACTGTTACATTTGAAATCCCACCGATATTTTGCACCAATACATTTTTATTCAACGGCTTAAACCATTTTTCATCAGCAAAACAAACTAAAGGAGCACCTTCTCCACCATTTGCAATATCAGCTTCTCTAAAATTAGAAAAAGTTAAGCAACCTGTTTCCTTTGCAATAACTGAACTTTCACCTATTTGTAATGTACTTTTCAAAGAAATATTATCAAGATAATCTTCTATTGGGAAATGATAAATTGTTTGTCCATGACTTGCTATAAAATCAGGTTTTTGGTGTTCAGAAATCAAAACTTTACAAGCATCTGCGAAACAATGTCCTATTGCAAAATTCATCTGACACACATCTTTAATAGAAGCATTACCTGCAAATAATTGAAAAATCTTTGCTCTAATATGTTCCGGATATTTATAATTAATACCAGAAATTAATTTTACGGACATATCAGGATGCACTTCGCAAAGTCCTGCATCAATACTATCGCATGATGTTCCGGACATTAAACCTATAACAAGTTTTGTTTCCAATTCTTCCATAAATATATGATATAAAAAAGCTTGCGATAACGCAAGCCTTATAAAATTTCAACTATCTCCTCATCCCCATAAATTCTTTTTTAATTCCCAAATAATTTATAAATAAAAAAAATCCCTAATCATTCTGCACTTCTATTGTTCAAAACTTTACTTTTTTGTTAAACTTTTCTCTTTTTCTCTAAGATTTCCAACTATCTTTTTGCCATCACCTCTTTTTCGCTAAAACTATCTCCACATAATACATTCGGGGTTATTTTGATTGCTCTCCTTCGAGCCCCTCCACATTCTTTAATGTAAATCTAAGTAAAATAATTGACAAGTAAAAAAATATAAAATAAAATTTACAATTGACCATGCCCCTTGGTAGTACAATAAAAAATTCAAGTTCTTAAATCTTAATGAAGTTTTCTTAATGAAATTACGTAAAAATATAATATATTTTAATTGACAAAAAATGTTCTTCGTAAAATATAATGAGACTCTGTACATGACCAAAGTTTTATTGTATATTTTTAGTGATTAGGAGAAATAAATGAAACAATTTATAAAAAATCAAAAAGTAACATATAATCTCATGTCATTTACAGGTTACAAAGCTTTGTTAATATTTAATCTTCTAACAGAAGCACCTAAATCCTACGAAGAAATAAGTAACTACATTTTTAACCATCCATACCTTAGAGAAAAAATTTCAATTGACACAATGAGAGTTTATATGAATTCTCTTAAAAGATTAGGATGTGAAATTAAAAGGATTAAAGGTGAAGATAAAATTTCAAGATATTATATAACAGAACATCCTTTTGAACTTAAACTTTCTGCTGATGAACAAAAAAGTGTATTAAATGCTTATAAAAGCATTGTCAAAAACCTTGATATAAAAGAACTTTTGTCTATGGACAATTTCTTCGAAAAACTTGGGAAATATCTTAAAAATGAAATATTTGTTGCAAATTTAAGGAAGTTCTCTCCTCTTAAAGAAATCAACAAAGATATACTAAAAAAACTAATAGATTTATGTAACAGAAAAGATCAAATTGTAATAACATACAATTCTCCAAACTCAGGATTAAAACAAATCGAAATAATTTCTGACAAAATAGATATTTCTAACGGAAAAATTTATTTATACGGAACAGGATTTGAATATAATCAATATGGCAGCTTTTTAATAAGCCGTATAAAAAGTATTGATGAAATAAAAATAACAAAAACAATTCCGGAAAATTTACAGAAAATAAAAATCAAATATCAACTTTTTTGTAATCCTGAAAGCATTGATTTGGAAGATTATGAAAAAATCATTGAAAAAGCAAATAATAAAATTATCATAGAAATGAATACCTCGAATGAATTTTTAGCAAAACAAAGAATTCTTGAATTTGGACCTAAATGTAAAATTCTTGAACCCGAAGATTTTAAAGAAAAATTTGTAAACCTATTAAAGGACATGAAAGCGGGGTACTATTGTGGTTAAAAAATATACAGAAAAATGTAATGATGCTTGTATAAAATTATTCACATTTATTAAAATGCTTTATGAAGGAGATGTTGAATTTCAAAAAGTATTGGAACTGTTTTCTGACGGCAATTATGATGGAACATCAAACACACACGTTACTATTAACAAATACCTTAATACTTTAAAAATATTTGGAATTAAGGTAAAAAAAATCCACGGCAAATACCACATGCTTAGTCCTATATACAAACTAAAATTTAACCTTGAAGACCTAAAAAGCATTGAAATATTAAAAGAAACTGAAAAAATGCTTCCGGATGGAAAAAATAAAAATAGCTTTAACGGTTTTTTAAGAAAACTGGAAATGCGATATGATGAAAAAGCTCAAAGCATTGAACAGATTTCTAACAACACCCAAAACCTGCATCTTAATTTTTATCATTCTGAAATGGTCGAGCAAGTAAAACAATGCCAAAAATATTGTCAAGATAAGCAAAAACTTGAAATTATATTTACAACGGAAAAGGAAGAAGAACTAAATCTTATTTGCTCTCCAATTGAACAAACTTATACCAGAAGAAAAATTTGCTTAAAAGTTATAGGTAATAGTGGCAATAGAATTTACGAAATTCCTATAGAAAATATTAAATCAATAAAACAATTACCAGTCTCAACATCAGCTGTATCAATTCCTATTACGGTTGTTTTCAGAATAAAAAACAGATTAGCAAAAAATTATAAACTTAGAGATTGGGAAAGATTAGATAAAATAGAATCTGATGGTAGCCATATTATTGTTAACAAAAATGAAGACTTAGAGCAACTATTAAAAAGAATTATGCGCTATGGAACTGAATGCGAAATTTGCTCCCCAAGATTTTTAAAAGAAGAAATGGTTGAAAGGATTAATGAAACTTTGAAAAACTACTGTTAACTCAAAAATTTTCTACAATTCTATTTACTGAGAGATTTGGTATTAAAAACAAACAACTACATTTATACTATTATTTGTGTAAACGAATTAAATATTGCCATCAAGATTTAATACGCAAAAAAAAACCCTATCTTAAAGATAGAGTTCGGAATTCTTTTACGTAATTCCTCGTGTGTAGAAGGTTAGTGTGTAGTAGGTAGTGTAAATATATATCTCGTGTTTATTTAAATCTTTTTATTTGTTTTGCTTTCGCTTACATATTAATAAAGTATTTTTGTTTTATATAATTGCTATATACTGCGTATTTCTTTACATTTGTTTACAAAGTTCTGTAAAGGCTTTATATAGAAGTATTACAGATTGAAAGTATAAAAAATTTCAATCAAAAACTTGTTTTTATTAAACTAAATTCCCTTGTACTCCCTTTGTAATATTCATATTCCCAAATTTTCACAAATATAACACTATTTTTAGAAAAACACTCATTATTTCAAAAGAGCCTTATTACCCGTCTTTACTTAATCTTAATATAAAAAGTATTGACCTTTTTTAAAAAAAGTATTCTAATTAGATAGTAATTCATGGAAAGATTAGTTAGAAGAAAGAGGTCTATATGAAAGAATTCACGCATACGAGATTAGACAACAAACAATTCACAGAAGAAGATATTAAGGGCTTCATAAAAGACTATAATATCAAGTTTATTAAACTACAATTTGTCGATATCAACGGACAAGTGAAGAATATGACCATTCCTTCACAACATATAGAGAAAGCATTAAATAATGAAATCATGCTTGATGGTTCTTCCATAAAAGGATTTAGAAGTATTGAAACATCAGATATGTTTTTCCACCCTGACAAAAACTCATTCCAAATTTTACCTTGGCGCGGTCAGGATGGAGTAAACTCGGCAAGATTAATTTGTGACATCTATAATGCAGATGGAACACCTTTTGAAGGTTGTCCAAGATGCAACTTGAAAAGATTAATGAAAGAGGCTGAAAAAATGGGATTTTCTATGAATATTGGCCCTGAAGCAGAATTTTTCTTATTTTCAAAAGATAAAGACGGGAATGTTACAACCACAACACAAGACAGTGCAGGGTATTATGACGTAGGTCCCGAAGATTTAGGAGAAGATGTCCGCTCTGATATTGTTTTAACATTACAAGAAATGGGATTTGATATTGAAGCATCTCATCACGAAGTTGCAGACGGGCAACACGAAGTTGATTTTAGATATGCAGATATTCTTACTGCCGCAGACAACGTTGCAACATTTAAGGTCGCAGTAAAAGCAATTGCAGCAAGACACAACTTACACGCAACGTTCATGCCAAAACCGATTTATGGAATTAACGGTTCGGGAATGCACTGTAACGTATCTTTGTTTAAAGATGGTAAAAATGCTTTTTATGACGAAAACGCAGAATTTCAATTATCAGATATCGCAAAATACTCAATTGGGGGAATGCTTAAACATGTGAAAAGTATTACTGCAATTTTAAATCCAACAGTAAACAGTTTCAAACGTTTAGTTCCCGGCTATGAAGCTCCTGTATATTTAGCTTGGTCATTGGCTAACAGAAGTGCATTATTAAGAGTACCGGCTAAAAGAGGAAGCTCAACTCGTGTAGAATTACGTTCTCCGGATCCTTCTTGCAACCCATATTTAGCTTTTGCAGCGATATTGGAAGCTTGTCTTGATGGAGTTAGAAATAAAATTGACCCTCCTGCTCCCGTAGAAAGCAATATATATAAATTAACAACTAAAGAACGTAAAAAACAAAGAATAGACTCTTTACCTGGAAGTTTAGCAGAAGCGCTTGATATTTTTGATAAATCTCTTGTTTCAAGAGCCGCTTTAGGAGATCATATATTTAATGAATTCTTGTCTGCGAAAAAGAAAGAGTGGGATTCATTTAGAACTTACGTTTCCAAATGGGAAATTGACAGATATCTTGAAAGATACTAATAAAAGCAAAAAGGCTCTGTTTACAAAGAGCCTTTTTTATTACAAAAATTGCATAATAATCAAATTTTTTGTATAATAACGAAATGAGCAATTTAAAAAAATATTATAAACAATCAGCTACATATAAAGTAACAACCGGAATGTTTACAGAATTTTATGATTTTTTGGATTCATTAGGGAAAATTGCTCTAAACGGGTTGGAAACTTTGAAATTTATTATTAAGGGCGAAATAAATTTCAAAGAAGTAATTGAGCAAAGTTACAGATTTGGAATTACTTCTTTACCTATAACACTTTCCATTGTAGGAATGACATCTATAATTGTTGCCTCACAAGTCGCACTTGAGATGGTTAAACAAGGTGGCGGAAACTTTGTCGGACTATTAATGACAATGCTTATAGTCAGAGAAGTTGGAGTTATAATGTCAGGTTTTGCAATTATATCAATGATTGGATCTTCATTAGCCTCCGAAATTGCAACAATGCGTGTAACAGAACAAATTGATGCAATTAATGTTCTGAAAGTAAATCCTATAAAATATCTTTTTGTCCCAAGAGTAATCGCAGGCACAATAATGATGCCCCCTGTTGTTGTTATGGCTTCATTAGTTGGAGTTATTGCCGGAGCTGTCACTGCGCATTTAACATCCGGACTAGGTTATAGAGCTTTTTTTGATTCAGCATGGCTTGGAATATACATGAAAGACCTAGGTGTATGCCTGCTTAAAGCGATATTCTTTGGTGCAACAATTTCTTTAGTAAGTTGTTCATGCGGATATTATGCAAAAGGTGGCGCCAAAGGAGTAGGCGAAGCAACCAATAAAGCAGTTGTATGGTCTTTTGTTGCAATTGTAATATGGGATATGATTTTTGCTATAGCTTTTTTCTTTTAAAGAGGTAGAATAAACACTATGAGTATAGAAGTTAAAAATTTAATAAAAACATTTGATGAAAGACGTGTTATAGACAATGTTTCATTCAATGTACAAGACGGAGAAACTCTTGCAGTTGTAGGTTTTTCAGGTTCAGGGAAAAGTACTATATTGAAACTTATTTGTGGTTTATTAAAACCTGATAGCGGAGAAATTATCACTTCAGAAGGAGATATCGCTATGGTTTTTCAATACTCTGCATTATTTGACTCTTTAACCGTTGCAGACAATATAGCATTCGCATTACACGAAAGAAAAGATTTAAGAAATAAATACACAGAAAAAGAAATTAAAAATATTGTCTCGGAAAAATTGGAATTGGTTGGACTTAAAGGCATTGAAAACCAATATCCTTCAGAATTATCCGGAGGCATGCAAAAACGTGTAAGTTTTGCACGAGCTATAGTCACAGCACCAAAAACAATTTTATACGATGAACCAACTGCGGGATTAGACCCAATATCTTCTACATTAATTGAAAATTATATTGTTAGACTAAAAGAAGAAACTAATGCTGCATCTATTGTGGTAACCCACCAAATGTCAACAATACAAAGGACTGCAAACCGTGTAATTATGCTTTATGATGGGAAGTTGGTATATGAAGGAACACCTGAAGATATGCTTAAACAAGATACCCCTTATACAAAACAATTTGTTACAGCTTCTTTAGAAGGACCAATGCAAATGATTACAGAGAACTAAATGAGGAAAAGAATATGGATATAGAAAAATTATTTAATGAAGAAGTAATGTCACTCGACACATACATTATGTTCAGACTAAAAGAACAAACTGCAAAACTTAAAGACGAGTTAACCGCTCGAAATAGAGCACCAATTTCATTATCAATGGGCGCACCGACTGCAAATCCGCCAAAAGCTTTGATAAACAGACTAAAAGATATTTTAGATGAAGATGGTATTCACATGTATTCTATCCCAAAAGGAGAACCGTATTTTAGAAAAGCCATCGCAACAAGGATGAAAAATCGTTTTGGAGTTGACCTTAATCCTGAAACAGAAATTTTTTCACTTGTAGGTTCTAAAGAAGGAATTGCAAATCTTGTTCGTTTTATAACAACCCCAAAACATGAAGAATATGAAAAAGACGTTATTATGGTTCCTGATCCTTGCTATGCATCATACTTACAATTTGTAAAATGTTCCGGTGCAAAAGCATACCCTATGCCTTTGACTAAAGAAAACGACTTTAATCCTGATGTAGAAGCGATTTACAACCAAATCATTAAAGACGGTTATAAAGCAGAAAACATTAAGGCTTTATTTATCAATTATCCAAACAACCCAATGGGAATTTCTACAACTAAAGAATATGTTCAATCCGTAATTAATTTCTGCAAAAAACACAACATATTATTAGCATCAGATGCAGCTTATGCAGACCTTTACTTTGCAGAAAATGAAAAACCGTTCAGTATATTTGAACTGGAAGGTGCAAAAGATATTGGCATTGAATTTTACAGTTTTTCAAAACCTTATGCCGTTACAGGTTGGCGTTTAGGTTGGGTATGCGGAAACAAAGATGTTATTCAAAGATTTGGAAAAGGAAAATCAACCTTGGATAATGGAATTTTCAAAGCATTACAAAAAGCTTGCGCAGAGATCCTAAATTCCGAAGAAGGTGACAAATATATTGAAGAAGGTAATAAAGGTTACGCAAGAAAACAAGCTATTATGGTTAAAGGATTTAAAGAATTAGGTTGGGATATTGACGAAAAAACTGTTCCACATACAACTTTTTACCTATGGTTGCCTATTCCCAAAAAATATAATTCTGCTTTCAAATTCTGTGAAGACGTTTTGAAAAAATCCGGAGTTGTACTTGTTCCAGGAAATGCTTTTGGAGAACACGGAGAAGGATTTTTCAGATTATCTTATGTATGTTCTGATGAACAACTACAAGAAGTTATTGATAGATTTAAGGAAGATGGTTTTACTTTTGAGTAAACACATCTAAAATAGAACTAAGAAAATCTCGCGCCCAAAAATTAATTATTGGGTGCGATTTTTTACAAAATATTTTGAAAAATTAGTATTTTTTTGATATATTCTAAACGAGAGGGATTAATGGTATTATTTTTTATTTCTTTTTTATTAATATTTTTATGCAGTTATTTTACAACAGCAATATTAACCAACGACAAATCTGTTAAAAATATTTTTTACTTTATAATATTATTTTATGCAAACATTGTTTTTACAATGGAAATTTTATCTATGTTTTCTGCAATTACGCCAATTGGAGTTTTAATCCTAAATATTTTGTTAACGGGAATTTCAACAACATTATGGTTAAAAAAAGGAAAACCAATATTAACTTTCGACATAAAACCATTTATTCTACATTTCAAAAATGCAATTAAATCAGACAAATGTTTAATGTTTTTGCTAATTGGTTTTATTGTTGCATTATCAACAGCTCTAATTTCGGCAATAATTTTACCTGTTAACGGAGTTGATGCAGAAGCATATCATGTTATAAGAAGTTTATTTTGGATTTCAAATCACAATTTGGCTCATTTTACTTATGCTGATGCAAGAGCTGTTCAATTCCCTATAAACTCAGAATTAGTATATGCTTGGATAATGTTATTTTGCAAAAAAGTTGTCTTTATAATGTTACCCTCATTTTTCGGTTATTTCCTTTCTATTGTTGGAATTTACGGCATTTTATCAATTTTAAAATATTCAATGCGAAAGAAATTGTGGGTAATATTTATTTTATCTTCCATGATATCTGTTATGGCTCAAATGGCAACAACTGAGACAGATATAATTATTTCCGGACTAGTTTTGACATCTATTTATCTATTTTGGATTGGAATTAAAAATAATGAGAAAATTCCTGTTTATATTTCCTCTTTAGCCTTTGCACTCGCAATTGGTACAAAAACAACAAGTTTTATATTTGTAATTCCGGTAGGACTAATGTTTTTATTTTTAGGTTGGAAATACAAAAACAAAGAATTTTACAAACCATTTACTACTTTTTTAGGCTTTTCAATTATTAATTTTCTAATTTTTGCATCATATAACTACATATTAAACTTTATTGATTATGGATGTTTTATGGGAAGCAAATATATGCTTGCACAACACGAAAATATTTATGGAATACGAGGAATTATTCCACAGTTTATAAAATACTTATTTATGTTTATAGATTTTTCCGGATTCAAATGGAATCTATACTTAGGACCGGAAGTAACACTATTAAGAGACGGATTATTACAAAATCTAAATATGGACTTTGTAAAAGATGGCATATACTCTCAAGACGAACAAGTTGCGTATTTAATAGAAACAAATATCGGATTAGGAATTTTAGGAATACTGGTATATTTACCTTGTTGGATACGTTCTCTATTTGAACCAATTTTTAAAGCTTGTAAAAAAGAAATTTATATTTTTACTTTTGGAACACTTCTTTTGTTGTGTTTATTGGTAATGTCTTATGTACTCATATATATGTCTTACAGCATAAGATTTTTTACAAGTATTTGTGTTGTTTCTGCACCTGTATTAGTTTATTCTTATCGTAAAAAGAATAAATTTTATAAAATATTAATAACATTTTTCGCATTGTTGTCACTTATTCTTTTTTCAGGGAACTTAGCAAGCAGACCAATCTATAAAGCAATTTCATACTTCAAATCCGGCTATACCTTAAGACAAATAAGAAAAGCTGATTATTGTTCTGCTTTAATCACATCTAAAATGAGTTATACAATTAATAACGAAAATACAAGTTCGTGTTTTTTAAGACATTTTATAAAAGAAAATGTTGATAAAAAGAATAAAATCTTATTACTTACAAATTTTCAAGACAGGGTTTTGTATACCAAAATGCTGGATTTTGAAGGCTATAATATTAACTATGACTTATTTGAAAATATTGAAAATATAGATTTGAACCAATATAATGTAATAATCTTCAGAAACCATAATCAGGAAAGCACAATTATTAATCAATACAACAAAAGAAAACCAAATATATACTTAGGCGCAGATAACGAAATTCATTTTAGAAAAGATAATAAAAATCGTTGCTACTATCTTGATCCTCAAGGTGTTTTTGTTGATACAACACCCGACAATATATATCCATATTATTCTTCATGTGAAATAAATAATGATTATTTGAATGATAAGCAATTTAGATATGCTTACTCCGAAAAGCTAAAAATTAACAGTAGTAGCATACTAAATCACAAATACAAACATTTGGAACCAACATATTATATTTACGAAAATATAAACAATCCAATGTTCAAATAATCTTCATAAAAAAGATTAAAGAGTCCAAATATAATCAACCAATTCTTTGGTAGAATAAATATCTTTAATTACTAAAAACTCCTTGCCGGTTTGTTCTTTTACATAAGTCAAAGTTTTTCCATCCAAAAACATTTCCGAATACGGTTTTAACATAACTGACGGAATAACAACCAAATCGGTATCTAAATCTTTTACTGTTCGAATTAAATCATCAGTTGTTATCAAACCGGAAACTGTTATGTCTTTCCCCCAATAATCAGATTTCACAGGATTTACCGTTACTGTTAAATTTTTTATTTTATTTAATTTTTTCGCAATTCTTTCTATAGCGTAGAGAGCAGCAAAGCCACTTGCAAATGAAATTTTGAATTTTTTATTAACAGTTTTAGGCAATTCTCTTGATTTAAAATCTTCTAAAAGCATCCTCAAAGAACCAACCCCATCATCTAATTGATTATAATTGCCATAATATTTGGCAGGCGGAATCTCTCTCTCTGCAAGCAAAAAGAACTCATCAGAACAACAAACTCGCTTATACTTTGATGCAATATCAAGAGTTTCTTCCGCACACTTTTTATCAACTTGTTTTAAACTTTCTTCTCTAAACTGTGTAATTCCAACAGGAACAATTGCAACCGAAAGAACCGTATTTTTCAACTCAGCTAAATCATTTAGAGTTCTTTCCAATTCTTTACCGTCATTTATCCCGGGACAAAGAACAATTTGTGCATGAAACGGAATTTTATTTTTTCTAAACCATTGTAAATTTTCCAAAGCTTTACCTGCATTTGGATTTCTCAACATTTTTACTCTTAATTCGGGATTTGTTGTATGAACAGAAACGTAAAAAGGGCCAAGATGCATTCTTTTAATTCTATCTCTGTCTTTATCAGTTAAGTTTGTCAGAGTTATATAAGTTCCTTGAAGATAAGATAATCTGTAATCATCATCCTTTATGTACAATGTATCTCTTAATCCTTTAGGCTGTTGATCAACAAAACAAAAAATACAATGATTAAGACAAGGCTTTACTCTGTCAAACACAGCACTTTCAAAAACTATACCAAGTTCTTCATCAAAATCTTTTTCAAGTTCGATAACTTCAATTTCACCATCTGTTTTTTTAACTTCCAACGTCAATAAATCCGATTTGCACAAAAAATTATAATCAATCATATCAAGCATTTTGCAATCATCAATTGATACAATTTCATCACCTGCTTGAATTTCTAATTCTTCAGCAATAGAACCTTTTACAACCGAACTAACTATTGCGGGCATTATCCTTCTCCAAACCTTCTACTAACGTGATTAAATTCGAGAATTCACACATCGCATTATCAATCACAACTTTTTGATAAAAATTTATATGATTATATTCATCGTTTAAAACATTCTGAGAAGCTGTTTTAAACATCATCGCTCTAGATTTTACAGAAAAAAACAACCTCTTACATTCCTCAGAATTCAATGCATCTGCACAACATAACTTCACTCTTGCATTTGACAGAAATTGCAACGGATTATCACTCAAATCTTCTAATAACAAGCGTTTCAGTTCAGAAACGCCTTTTTTTGAAATCTGATAATAAACAGATAATTTTCCACCATCAGACATCATTTTTCTATAAGTCAAACATTCTTTTTCTTCCAATCTGCGCAAAGCAGGTTTTAATGCTCCAAAACTCGGTTTTGTAAATGGTGCAAAATTTTCATCAATTCTTTTTTGCACTGCATACATAGTTAAATCTCGGTTTAATAAAACATATAAAATCAAGAGTTCAATCATAAAATTAGAATACCATAAATCAAGCAGTTAAGCAATTTTATTAATATTTTCAAGATTATATTTTTCATGATAAAATAAAACCATAGTAAGATATGTGAGGAAAAAAACTTATGAAAATGTCAAAAATGTTTGTACAAACCCTTAGAGAATTTCCTTCTGATGCAGAAGTTATTTCTCATAAAATGCTTGGGAGAGCAGGGTTTATAAAGAAACTAGCTCCAGGAGTTTACACTTATACTCCGTTAATGTGGAAAGTTTTAAAGAAAATTGAAAATATTATTAGAGAAGAAATGGATAACGCAGGTGCTCAAGAACTTTCAATGCCGTTTGTTCAACCCAAAGAACTATGGATAGAATCAGGCAGATGGGAAGTTTACGGAAAAGAACTGCTTAGAATGCAAGACAGACACGACAGAGAAATGTGTCTCGGACCAACACACGAAGAAATAATAACCTCTGTAGCAAGAGACGCTCTTAAATCATACAAACAATTACCTATGAATCTTTACCAAATTCAATTGAAATTCAGGGATGAAATCAGACCTCGTTACGGGTTATTAAGAGGCAGAGAATTCATAATGAAAGACGGTTACAGTTTTGATTTAGATGAAGCCGGACTAGACAAAGAATACAAGAACATGGCTCAAGCTTACAAAAAAATCTTTGACAGATGCGGATTGGCAACCAAAATGGTTCAATCTGACTCAGGAGCTATAGGGGGCAGCGTTTCTCACGAATTTATGGTAATTACAGATACAGATGCCGGTGAGAATGATGTATTCTATTGTAATGATTGTGATTATTCTGCTAACTCAAATCACGCTATTTCAAAATTACTGGAAGCGGTAACAGATGGAAAAGATTATTTTTCTGAAACAAAAGTAATTGATACTCCTAACACTCATTCTATTGAAGAACTGAGCAAATTCTTAAATATCCCTAGTTCATTAATTCTAAAATCTCTTGTTTATATAGTTGATAAAAAACCGGTTATAGCATTAATTAGAGCAGACAAGACCGTAGAAGAAACAAAATTAATGAATGCTGTCGGAGGAATAGATATAAGAATTGCATCAGCAGCTGAAATTGAAGAACTTATGCAACAACACAATTTCAATGCAGTTGCAGGTTTTATCGGACCTAAAGGAATTAATGATGTCACAATTGTAGCTGATGAAACAGTGCGTAATATGAAAAATTTCGTTGTTGGAATTAATGAAACTGACAAGCACCAAGTTGGGGCAAATTTATCTGATTTAGAAATTGGAGAAATCAAATATTCTGATATCAGATTAGTAGAAAGAGGAGAATTTTGTCCTCAATGCGGCAAACCACTACAAATCACTAAAGGGATTGAAGTTGGTAATATCTTTAAATTAGGAACAAAATATTCAAAACCAATGAATGCTGTTTACACAGATATCAACGGAAAAACACATCCTTATGTAATGGGTTGTTACGGAATTGGTGTTACCAGAACTGCAGCCGCTGCTGTTGAAGCCCACCATGATGAACATGGTATTAAATGGCCGATTGCAATTGCTCCATATCATGTAGTTATTGTTCCTGTAAATATTAAAGACGAACTTCAGATGAAAGTTGCAAACGAAATGTACGAAAAATTAATAGCTTCCGGAGTAGAAGTCGTTCTTGATGATAGAGATGAACGTGCAGGAGTAAAATTTAAAGACGCAGACCTTATAGGATTTCCATACAGAGTCACTGTTGGCAAAACTATAAATGAAGGACTTGTAGAATACAAAGTAAGAGAAACCGAAAATGTAGAAAAAGTTACCCCTGAAACTGCAGTTGAACACTTGATAGAAATTGTAAAAAATATAAAATAAAAAGTAAAAAGTAAAAAGGGTTAAGTAAATTGTATATTTAACCCTTTTTTTAATTATATTGCCTAGGAAATATAAATATGCGAATGTATCCTATATCATCACATCACATTATCCCAATTCAAAATGCACAACAAGTATTTCATGACTGTTATTTAGTAGCATCTTTAGGGGCTTTGAGCAGAAATATTAAAGGAAGAAAAATTTTAGAAAATAATATCTCTCATAATGATAAGTTTTTTAGTATTAAATTTGAAAATGTTTATGGGAGACAAGAAAGTTATACTGTTACAAAACAGGCAATTAATAATATGATGCTATGCAAATCTCCAAAAGGAGAAAAAAATAAATTGGGTGAAACGACTCCACAAATAATAAAAGCTGTTGAATTAGCAATGAACAGACTATTGCAAAAACACCCTTTTAAAAAGCCATTTATATATCGTTTAATGGCACACCAACAAGATTTTGAATACAATAAACCTTCTCGGTTTCTAAATATGTTTACGGGTAAAAAGCCGCTAACATTAAACGAAGGTGGTATAATAATGTCACTGTTTGAGAAACCCCAAAAAGCTATGAAACTTTTAAACGAAATTGAAAAAGACGATGGAGCAATATTTGTGGCAGGCACAGGGATTAATTTTTGGGGCGGTTTACCATCTTGGCACTGTTACACCGTAAAAAACGTTAGTATTAAAAAAAATAAAATAACATTATTTGACCATAAAGAAAATAGAGAAATTAAATTGTCTATTCAAAATGCCCTTCACCAACTCAAATTCTTTACGGGTTATTTTAGTAAAGATTTAATTTAGTTTTTACACTCTGCTTTTTTATGTTTGAACGCAAAATACTTAAACAATACATAAGTTACAATTGAAGATAAGAAAATAGACACAAGCTGACTAAGATAAATATTTTTAGATACATATCTGACTATTAATTCTAAAATTAATGCATTACAAACATAACTAACTGCCCATGTCGTACAACATTTTAGATATTCTTTTAACCAATGCCCTTTTGTACAAAACACAAATACTTTTTGATTTACAAAAGAGAACACTGAAGAAATTATCCACTGTAAAGCAACACAAAGTTGATAATGCTCACTACCTATTAAATAAATTGCTATTGCAAAAATAACGTAAGAAAAGGCTGCATTAAAACCACCGACCAACAAAAAACGAATTTTGTCGGGAATTCCACACCATTTATTATACAAAACAAGTAATTTTTCCATTAATAGGCTTTCCCCACTAAAGATTTATGCGTCAAATCCTCAATACTATCATCAAGTTTTGAAAGCCTTATCTTTTCTCCATATCTTTTTTCCAAAGCCAATTCTATTAAATAATCCGCAAAATGAGGATTTTTAGGCAACAATGAACCATGTAAATAAGTTCCAAAAACATTTTTATATCGGCCACCTGCTGACTTATCCTCTCCATTATTGCCGTTTCCGACAACTACTTTCCCTAGAGGAACAGTTTCTCCTTGCAAATATGTCAACCCGCTATGATTTTCAAACCCAACCAATGTTGAAGGATTAAGGAAATTTGTCTCTACCGTAACATTCCCGATAAAACGTCTCTTACCCGCAACAGTATAAGCATCAATTAAACTAATACCAAATAATCTGTCACCGTCAAACGGCTGATAATAATGTCCAAATAATTGATAACCACCGCAAATACCTAAAAAAACAGCACCTTTATCGCGTTCTTTTATTAAAAAGTCTTTATTTTTATATAACTCACCCGCTACATCATATTGCTGTTTATCTTGCCCTCCACCAATAAAATATAAATCATGCTCTTTTAATTGTGTACCTACATCAATATCTTCAATTTCTACAGAAATACCACGCCACTCACAACGTTTTTTTAAAGTTATAATATTTCCCATATCTCCATATAAATTTAGAAGTTTTGGATAAAGGTGTGCAATTGATATTTTTAAATCTTTTTCGTACATAACATGCTAATTATATCACATAAAACATTTACTTATTGTTATATTAAGTATAAAATTATTATATGATAGATACACATACCCATATAAATTGTATAGAAGATTTTTCTATTGAAGAAATTTTAAATAATGCAGAAAATAACGGAGTTGAAAAATTAATAGTTCCGGCTGCTTATCCGTCAGATATACCAATTGTTGCAGAACTTTCCGAAAGATACAGAAATGTATACGGGCTTTTAGGAGTACATCCATCTGAAGTTAAAGACTGGAATGATGATTTAATTGAAAAAATAAAAGAATATGCAAGATCCCCCAAAATAGTCGGAATTGGAGAAATAGGATTAGATTATTATTGGGATAAAAGTTTTAATGAACTACAGCAAGAAGTATTTATAAAACAAGTAAAATTAGCCAATGAACTCAATCTTCCAATTTCTATACACGATAGAGAGGCACATAAAGATACATTTGACATATTAACAAAATACAATAAAAGCTCTACGGTAATAATGCATTGTTTTTCAGGCAGTATCGAATTTATGAGAGAATGTGTAAAACAAGGTTGGTTTATCGCAATAGGCGGAGTTGTTACATTCAAAAAAGCTATAAAAATGAAAGAAGTTGCCAAAGAAGTTCCTCTTGAAAAACTTTTATTGGAAACAGATGCACCATACCTTACTCCTGTTCCATTCAGAGGGAAAACCAATCAACCAGCTTACGTAAAATATGTTGCTGAAGAAATTGCAAACTTACGCAAGCTCTCTTTTGAAGAAATCGACTCAATTACAACTCAAAATGCTAAAAAAGTTTTCAAGATTTAATGCCTTAAGTTTTTACAGAATTTCAATGAATACAAAGCAACGCGCCCTAACAAATAACCGATTAAAAAAGTTGCCGGAAAAGGAAAGACTGTACCTGCAACCAAGCCAATTGCGGGTAAATCTTCTTTTGTTGTATGAGAACGAACATTTCTAACAATGGAATTTCCTCTTGTATACATATCCTTTACCAATCCTTTATTATTAATTTGAGAGCATCTTTTCCCAATATTCCAACCGGCAGCAATTGAATTTTTCAACCGTTCTTCGGAAAATCTGACATCTTCCGGTATGCATTTCGTATAAACTTTGTTAATAGCTACTTTTATAATCGACATAATCCGATATTACACTATAAAAAAACAATATCAACAATTACAAAGAAATATGAAATATTTCTACGCTATGTAAAGGTATGTAAAAAAACTTAAAGAAAAATAATTTACGTACCGATATATCTTACAGAGGTTAGTTAATGTACGATAATATTACAATTTTCTACAAAGATGCAGAAATTATATTAAATTATTTTAGTGCAAACAAGGCAATAAAATTACTTGAAAAACGAATTGCAGAAGGAGAAGCAACTGCTCAAAATTATGCATTTCTTGCAGATGCATATACAGACAAAAACAATTACACTAAAGCTCTAAAATATGCACTTAAAGCAAAACAAATTGATGCAGATTATTATTACACTTACAAAATACTAATAGATATTATGTTAGAAGAAGGTAAGGTATCTAAAGCAGAACGATACCTCAATATCTTGTTGGAAAAAGCTCCTGAAGATTACCTGGAAGCAAACACATCAGCTTTAGCCGTCTATTCACATCAGAACGAATTCGGTTGCAAACAATCCTTATTGAGAAAATATGCCGAAAAAATAATAGAACAACCTGACGATGGTTCAGGCTGTTATGCTGCATATAGAAGCGTAGCCTATTATACTGAATTTGGAGATTTAAAGAACAGTTTTATTTGGTTTACAAAAGCCTTTTATCGTTCTCCATTATCAATGCTAACAACTTCCTGGCTTGTTTTTTTGCTTGCTATTACACTCGAAACAATTGTTATGAAGTTTAAATTAAATATATCTTTTACACTATGGACCAATATTTGTAAATGTTTTGCTCCTAAAGAAGAAAGGTATTTTGCTCTCACTGACCCAAGCTACACAGATTTTTCACCGCAAAAAGCTATTCAATATTTAGATAAAGCAATCAACATTAACCCAAAACCTATCTACCGATATAGAAAAGCTATGTATTTATACAATTTGGATGAAGGTTATGAACCGTTAATTATTCAAATTTTACAAAATATTTTAGCAGAGGATAGTACATTTGCAGATTGTTATCGACTTATATCATGGTGCTACATGGATTTAAACGAGAATGCAAATGCTTTAAAATACATAAACTTAGCTATTTTAAATAATCAAAATGAAGAAGATTATTACTATTGGAAATCATCAATTTTAAAAAGATTGAATAAAGACGAAGATGCTTTGAACGTGCTGTTGAAATATGAAGAAAAGCATCCTGATGCCCCAAATATTGCAAACTATATTGCAAATAACTACAATAAGCTTGAAGATTTCGAAAAAGCCCTACTTTATATAAACAAAGCATTAATAAAAGAAAAAAATTATGATAGATATTGTTGCAAAGCATCAATTTTAAATTCACTTGAACGATATGAAGAAGCAATAAAAGCAGGTGAAAATGCAAATAAAATATGCGAAGGAGGACTTGCATATTATTGGATGGCTATTGCTTATGGCAGACTTGAAAAATATTCTCAAGGTTTAATTTGTATAAACAAATCAATTTTACTGGATGGCGGAGACAAATGGAGTTTTAAAATACAATCAGAACTCTATAGTGCACTCGGGCGATATAAAGATGCAGAAAAAGCATATAACAAAGCTCGAAAACTGGGATTAGAGTAATAAGTAAAAAGGCAATAAGACATCGCGCTCCTTTAGCAATAAGTTAATCCTAATCATTCGGATGGCTTTCTCGAAAAAAATTCAGTTTGTTGCTCATTTATTAAAATAAAAAAAGCCCTGTACAGATGTGATTTTGTTACCTGCGTGGTCTCGCAGGTGGGTGAACGCCCCGGATTATCCGTTTCCTGCTGGCGATTTTTCAATCGGCGGGTATACTTCACATCCTGACGGAGTCAATTCTCCCTTTTAGAATAAATGTAGGAACAAAATGAGCACCCGTACAGAACTAATCTGATTATAACATGTTTTATTTACAATTTCAATCTCTTAACTATTTACCAAAAACTTGAGCACCAATATATATACCAATAAAAGCAGATAAAAGCATCAATGCAACAGTATTTACTACAATTAAGCAGGGAGCTCCATTGAAAAAGACATTCAATGCAACCGTAAATAACCCAATTATCAGTGCTGTAATAGTAAAAGGCATTGTACTTTTTTTACGCTTAACAACCTTAATATTGTGACATAATTTATTAGAATACTCATCAACATTAGATAAATTCAAAGCCTTGTCAAATGCTTCTTGAGTTATTTGTCCGTTTTCCAATAACTTTTCACACGCCTTTTCAAAAGCTCTTTTAGTTTGAAACTCTACCAATGTAAGCATTTGCTCTTGAGACAAATTGCTAAATTCAGACTCTTTTCCCATTTCAAAAGCAACATAGGCAACTTTTTGCAAAATACTCTCATGATACATCTTTGGAATATCAGACCTTAATAAATCAACATACTTATGAAAAGTCCACTCAGAAATCATTTGTGTCAACATTTTTGCAGTAACAGAATCCTCTATGGTATCATCATTTGAAAAAGCTTCACCGGCAATATAAGTAAAATCATAAATTCTATCAAGAAATTCTTTTTTATGTTCAGAAGCTATATCTTCCGGCATTACCTGTTCTGCTTGTTTTTTTAAATTTTTCGCAAAACTTTTATAATCAAATGTTGCTACCATAAAACCCTCCAAATTGATTATATCATGCTATATCAAATGTGGCAAGCAACAAGGCAGTTATTTCGTTTGTTAATTATTGCCCTACCTGATTTCTTCCATTATTTTTTGCATTATAAAGCTTTTTATCTGCCGCTTCTATAATTTTTGGAGCAGAATCTCCATCAAACGGGAATGTAGATACACCCAAACTTATTGTTACATGTGTCTCATTATTCCCTGTTAATTTAAAAGTTTTTTCTGCAACTCTGTTACAAATCTTCTGCGCAGTAGCTATAGCTTCATCTTTAGATGTATTAGGGAGAATAATACTCATCTCCTCTCCCCCATACCTGCAAACAATATCAGTAGCTCTAACATTTTTTTTCAATGTCTGTGCTACCTGCCTCAACACCGCGTCTCCTGATTGATGTCCAAAAGTATCATTAAATTTCTTAAAAAAGTCAATATCTATTATAATCAAAGAAAAATTATTACTATATCTTTTTGATTGTTCAACTTGCATTCTGATTTGTTCTTGGAAATACCTATGGTTATACAACTCGGTCAAACCATCTGTTGTAGCAAGCATATATTGTTGCTCAAAATCCCTGGACTTAATTAAATATTTTACAATATATGCAAGAGTAAATGCTACAATTGAAAAAATCAAAGGATAAATTAATTCCAACCATAAATTTTCAAATCTCATAGCATAATAAGCAACAAGAATATATACCAAATAAGTTGATAATGACATTGTAGAAGCAATAAAAGCAGAATTTACTCTTGAGACAACAGATGCAATTAACAATGCCAATAATAAACTCAATGCAATAGTATACCCTCTATCAACTTTTTTTATAAAATTATTATCTAAAATATTATTTACATAAGTTGCTTGCACCTCAACTCCGGGGTATATTTTTCCGGTAGGAACCGTTTTAATATCAAATAAACTGGAAGCAGTTGTTCCAAAATAAACAATTTTATTTGAAAAATCATAATCTAATTCTGTCTTTTCTCCATTAACCGCTTTTATTAATTTATACATCGGAATATATTTATATGTACCTGCCGGCCCATACCAATTAAGAATTGCACTGCCATCTTTATCCAAATATATTCGTCTGTCACCAATATGCAAATCTGAATGTTTATCTATTTCATAAATTGTTTGCTTCTCACCTAAATAATTTAAGCCTACTTTTAGTGCTAACTGAGGATAATACTTCCCTTTATACTTAACAACCAAAGGCATTTTCCTTAAAACCCCGTCATCAGAGCGAGAAACATTAATTATGCCAATATTTGAAGTCACTTCAATTATTCCTTGCAATATTTTTCGACAATTTAAAAAAGTTAATTGTTCAAAATCTATTTTTGAATTATTTTCAACTTTCACGGTCAACTTGTCAGGCAATTGCGGAGATTTTCGCAAATCTTCCGGTTGATTATCAAAGTTCATAGAGGTGAAGATATTATTATATTTTTTGAAAGAATTTATAAGAGCTTCATCTGCCTTACTTGCACTTTTCATAGATTTTACAAACATCAAATCAAACACAACCGAACGAGGATTTTGCAGCTCCAAATAATCTATAATTCCGGCATAAGTGTCTCTAGGAAGTGGCCACTCGCCATAGTTATCCAAAATATATTCATAAGTAGCATCATCAATTGCAACAATTACAATGTCATCACTAGGCTTTTTAACTCCTTCATTAATCAATATACTTTGACGTAAATCAAAAGTTCTATTTTCAATAGTGTCAATAAAATAGCTTAAATTAGCATTTTTTAGTATTATAAAAGCAAATACCGCAAAAAGAATTAATCCGATAACATATAAAAACTTCTTAAACATATCCCTCAATCTTATTTAACAGGTAACATGTTTTAAGTATAATCAAATATAAAACTTTTGGCAAGGTAACAAAAATATTTATTGATGAATGTCAACCGTTTTTATAATATCAGAATTACTAATATTTTTTAATATAAATTGTTTTTCTAAAATAAAATTATTAACCTTTAGTATTTCTGTGGAATAAGATAGTTCTTGTGGGTTTTGCAAATATCTAAGTAAACATTGTTCGTGCAGATTCATTCTATTAATCACCTTTAATATGTCATAACGGATAACATATATATTATGCAATCATTAAGAAATTTTAACATCAAACATCTGCATGAGATTTGTGAATACTTGCACTTTTTTATTTCTGTTGTATTATAAAGTTAGTCGAATATTAATAAAATCAAGTTTGGAATCTTGGTGCAAAGAAAGAGGTAAATAATGAAAAACGGAATTCATCCTGATTATAAGAAAACTGTTATCAAATGTGTATGCGGTAACGAAATCGAAACAGGTTCTATCAATGACAACATCACTGTTGAAATCTGCAACAACTGTCATCCATTCTATACAGGTCAACAAAAAATTCTTGACTCTGAAGGTCGTGTTGAAAGATTTAACAAACGCTATGGTAAAAAACAAGCTTAGTTGTTTGTTTACATATTAGCGAATGAAATGTTAGAAAAAATTTACAATTATACCACTCTAGTCATAAGAGTGGTATAATTTTTATGTTGAATATTGAATTTTGGTAGTTGAGGAAGGGATATATGGGAAATAATAATAAACCGGTTGTTAATCTAATTTCAAAACCGGATAATATGTTAAAAGTCGTTTATACAGCTTGTAGAACTTGCTATAGTGCAGATTATCCTATTAATATTTATGAAAGCACTGATGACAAGGAAAAAATGCTTAAACTTATTGAAAAAGTAATTTCTTCCGGCCATTACTCTACTATTGAACATATTCAAGTAAGTTTTGCAATTTCAAATGTATCAAGAGCTTGTACACATCAACTTGTCAGACACAGACACATGTCTTTTTCTCAAAAATCTCAAAGATATGTTAAAGAAAAAGGGCAGTTTGACTATATTATTCCACCAACAATTGAAAAAAATCCGGAATTAAAAGAGAAATATGTCAAGTTTATGGAAAAAATCACCCAACAATATCAAGAATTTATGGATGCCGGAATTCCTGCAGAAGATGCGAGATTTGTTCTACCAAATGCTGCAGCAAGTTCACTTGTTGCCAGCTTAAATTTAAGGGAAATGATTCATCTTGCGAATTTAAGATTATGCACACGTGCCCAATATGAAATTAGGACAATGGTAAAAATGATGTGTGATGAACTTATTAAAGTTGAACCTTGGCTAAAACCATATCTTGTTCCAAAATGCGAAAGACTTGGTTTTTGTGACGAAGCCAAATCATGCGGCAGACACAAAAAACTGGCAGACAACGAAAATTAGGAAATTTTATGGATCTTTGTTTTAACCCTATAATTATATCAGTCATATTACTGTGCATACTTTGTCTTTGCAGAGTAAATGTACTTCTTGCACTATTAGTTTCTGCGATAGTAGCAGGGAAAATTGCAGGAATGCATGCCGGCCAAATTATGGATGTTTTCATAAATGGAATGGGAAAAAACAGTGAAACCGCATTGAGTTATATCTTGCTTGGAACATTTGCCGCGGCTATGGCACATACAGGGCTTGCAGATGTTCTGGCTAAACGAATTTCCCTATTAATCAAAAACAATAAGTTTATGTTACTTCTGATTTTAACACTATTGGCATGCGCTTCACAAAATTTAATTCCGGTACATATTGCTTTTATACCGGTAATAATTCCTCCACTTATTCATTTAATGAATAAACTTAAATTAGACAGACGCTCTGTCTCTTGCGCATTGGCATTTGGTCTTGTAACACCATATATTGTTTTTCCTGCGGGGTTTGGATTAATATTTCAAAGCCTATTAGCAGATAATATGACAAACAACGGAATTCCCGTAACTGTAAATGATGTTTGGAAATCTGTATGGATTTTAGGTATTGGCTTACTGTGCGGTTTATTATTTGCAGTATTTGTAAGCTATAGAAAAAATAGAGAATACAAAGAAATACAATTCAGAGAAGAACGCAGACGTTCTTTAAGATTTACCGGAAGCCATTATATTACTCTATTTGCGGCTATAGCAACTTTAAGTGTCCAATTATGGACCAAATCATTACCACTTGGAGCTTTAATTGGGTTAACTATTATTTTTGGAACTCGAGCAATAAATCCTGAAAAAATGGATATCCTAATAAATGAAGGTATAGGTATGATGGGGTACGTTGCATTTGTAATGCTTGTAGCAGCAGGCTTTGCAGGAGTATTACAGTCTACCGGTGCTATAGACAGCTTAGTTAGCAGCCTAATCCCATTTATGCTTGGTTCAAAACTGTTAGCTGCATTTTTAATGCTTATTGTAGGTCTGTTTATTACAATAGGAATAGGAACTTCTTTTGGTACAATACCTATTTTAGCGGTATTATTTGTACCAATATTTATACACCTTGGCTTCAACCCTATGGAAGCAATTGCGGTTTTTGCAGCTGCAGCTGCGTTAGGAGATGCAGGCTCTCCGGCATCCGGAACAACATTAGGACCAACCCAAGGATTGAATGTTGACGGACAACATGACCACATAAAAGATACATGTATACCTACTTTTCTTCATTATAATATTCCACTAATACTATTTGCATTATTAGCAGTTATATTATTTTAAAAATTGAGCAAAATAAAATGGCCCCGGCGCGATTCGAACGCGCGATCTTTGGTTTAGGAAACCACTGCTCTATCCTGCTGAGCTACGAAGCCTTATAAAGAAATTATAACATAAAATTATAAAACGGAGAAAAAATTCTCCGTTTTCGGCTTTTTCAAACCGGCTGTCAACCATTTGTATTATATAACAATATTATATAATATAAACATGTAAAAAATTTTTAACATAAAATTTTTTTTAAGCTTGAATTTTTAATTTTTTGTAATATTCTTTTCATACAAAAAGGAGAAAATATGAAAAAACTTATTTTACTAACAGCAATATTATTTAGCATAAATTCAGCTATTGGTTATACTTACAACACTGCAATTACAAATAATAATATTAAAGAAAACCAAATTATAAACTACTGTCCTGAAACCCAAAATTGGCAAACTTCCTGTCCCAACATGATTTCATTTACACACTATTACACAATTGGCAGCGGCGGATATTCCGAATATGAGTTAAATGGAAAAAGATATGACACAGACACTGTTTATGAATTTATATATAATAACAAACTTATCGGCTATAATCCTTATAAACTAAAATTTTACAACTTAACATTTAAAAATGATAAGTTTGAAAAAGAAACACTAAGTGAACAACAAGTTCAAGACCTTTTTCCAAATGTAGAAATTGTAAAGATTTCACAATTTAAAAATAATGAAATCACTTTATACAAACCTATTTTTAAAACAAAAACATTTTTATTCTTAAATGACACAAATTCTGAATACTACAAATATCAATTTGAGCATTACAAAAATCAAAGAGAACTTATTCATGGAATTTTTGAACCTCGTTTTGCCAGAACATACATCTATTCTCATTTTGGCGGACACGACAAACAAATTCCTCCTTTAACCATTCATATAAAAAACAAATTTTAAACAAAAAAGTGGAGTTTTTACTCCACTTTTTTTAAATATTCTAACCAAACAGCTATTAATCAAAATAGTTTATTTTCATCGAATTTCGAACTTTTTCAAGCGTCTGTACTGCAACCTGTCTTGCTTCATCAGTTCCTTGTTTAAGGATTTCGTAAACGTCAGCAGTTCTTTTTTCCCAAATTTTTCTGCGTTCTCTTATTGGTGCTAACTCACTTTGAATAACATTATTCAAGAACTTTTTAACCTTTACATCCCCTAAACCTCCTCTTTGATAGTGAGCTTTGAGTTCAGCCAAATTAGCATATTCCGGCAAAAATTCAGCAAAATGTTCATTTTTACAAAACGCATCCAAATAAATAAATACAGGATTATTTTCTGTATCTCCCGGGTCTTCAACTCGCAAATGATTTGGATCGGTATACATAGACATTATTTTTTTCTTAATATCTTCTGCTTCATCAGATAAATAAATACAATTACCTAAAGATTTACTCATTTTCGCCTTACCATCAAGTCCCGGAAGTCTTAAGCAAGCACTATTTTGAGGTAACAAGATATTCGGTTCAACCAAAGTTTCCCCATAAAGCGTATTAAATCTATGTACAATTTCCCGACATTGTTCAATCATAGGTTTTTGATCCTCACCTGCAGGAACAGTAGTTGCCCCAAAAGCAGTAATATCCGCAGCTTGGCTTATTGGGTAAACAAAGAAACCAACCGGTATATTCATTTCAAAATTTCTCATTTTAATTTCGGTTTTCACTGTAGGATTTCGCTGAACCCTTGCAACTGTAACCAAATTCATATAATAAAAAGTTAATTCTGTTAACTCCGGAATCATTGATTGAATTAATATCGTAGATTTTTCAGGTTCAATTCCACATGCTAAATAGTCTAAGGCAACTTCAATAATGTTATCACGCACTTTTTGAGGATTTTCCGCATTATCTGTTAAAGCTTGAGCATCTGCAATCATTATAAAAATCTTATCAAAACCACCTTGATTTTGAAGCGCAACACGCTCTCTTAATGAGCCGACATAATGTCCTATATGAAGGCGACCTGTTGGTCGATCACCCGTTAATATTATTTTTCCCATTTATTACCTAACCTTTCGATACTTTTATTATCTAATAGAGTCTTAAGCATTGTCAACCATAAACAAATTACAAAAGTTAAATTAGATTTACAACCTGTTCATAAACCTCATCAACAGAAGGAGAATTCGTACAACAATACCTATTATTTTTCAAATTGCATTTATGGTTATTACAATGATTACATTCTTTAGAAGATACTGTTATATATTTCTCAGAATTTCCAAATGGTGCAAAATATTCAGGTTTAGTACAACAAAAAATTGAAACAATTTTCGGATTTTCTGTAGCTCTCGCAAGATGCGTACTACCACTATCCAAAGACAAAACAAGATTAGCTCTGTTAAACAGTTCTATAAGTTCAAAACAAGATGTCTTTCCTGTCAAATCCAATCCATTACTTTCACCTTTTACATATTTTATCAATTCCGCATCTTTAGCAGTACCCGTGAATATTAAAGAATATTTAGAGCTAAGTTTAGATATTAAAGCCTTCCAATTGTCTTTATTCCAGTGCTTACCAACCCAAGTAGTTGCAGGACAAACAATTATAATCGGTTTCGTTTTGTCAACAGAAACAATTAACCTATCTATATTTTTAATAGCATCTTCTGTTGATGGCGGCAACGAAAATTTTAACTCAGTTTTCTTCGCATTTAAGTAATCCGCATATACCAAATTCTTTTTAACAATATTTACTTCATTTCCCCAAAAAGATTTTTTTATCACTTCATTTCCGCAAAAAACAGAAAATTCCTTAGCATATTCAGATGTAATCCTTCGTTTAGCCCCCGAAAACAACAAAAAAATTCCACTTTTGAATAACAAGCCTTGATTATCAATAGCTATATCAAATTTTCTAGCACGAATATCACGTATAATTTTAATATATTCAGCAATTGTTTTAAATATATTCTGTTTTTGCCATCTCTGTACAGGCACAAAAATATAATCATCAACACAGGGATTATTTTTTACGACATCAATACCTCGTTCACCAACCAACCAAGTAACATTATAACCATTCTCCTTCAAGCGATTAGCCAAAGGAATATTAAAAACAACATCCCCTAAAGAAGAAGTTCTTATTAGTAAAATTTTTTTATTATTGCACATACCACCAATTCCTGTTAAAATATTACAAAAACTCTTGAACAAAACTCATAAAGCAATAGCTGAGCCCATCAAGTATATATAATTTTAGCATAAAAAGCCAAGATTTATATAAAACTAGCAAAAAATCTATTTAATATAAAAATATAACAAAAAAATTAAAAGGAAAATTTATGATAAAAGTTCTATTTGTATGTCTAGGTAATATTTGTAGGTCACCAATGGCACAAATAATTTTCGAAAATATGATACGAGAGCAAGGTATTGAATATAAATTTGAGGTAGATTCTGCCGGCACTGAAGGTTATAACGAAATGTGCCATGCAGGTATTCACCATGGAACAAAAGATGTTTTGAGAAAAAACGGTATACCTTTTAAAGAACATTATTCTCGTAAACTCAAAAAACAAGATTATGAATATTATGACTATATAGTAGCCATGGATTCCGAAAATATTAATGACATTAAACTTATTTTGGGTGAAGACAAAGATAATAAAATTAAAAGGCTTTTAGACTATACCAACAACCCACGTAATATAAAAGACCCATGGTACACAGGGAATTTTGATGAAACTTACGATGATATTGTCGAAGGATGCTCTGAATTTTTAAAATATTTAATTTAAATTTTACCATACGGTAAAATTAGTAACGTAAAATTGTTAAATAATCTAATAATATTACAACTCTGCCGAGACAAAGGCGGCTAAATATCATGTTTGGCGAGAAGTGTAAAGTAACACATGGTTTGATTATTTGTAACATCTTCACCAACAGCATTGACCAAAGTTTTGCAGATTTCTGCAAAACTTTGGTCAAGTGGTATCATTTGCAGGTTAGCACATTTTGCTTACGAAGCTTGTGTGTGCAAGAAATACCCGTTTAAGAGAATCTGCTACCCTGCCAAACTACACGAAGGCTGTGGCTATAGAGTTATTAAGAAAAGCTTTAGGGATTATTTGCAGAAGTAATATTCTTTTCTTTACTTTCTAATTCTTTTAATCTTGCAAGAGCTTCTTTCAACTCTTGAACCTCTGCACTCTGACGAGTTTTGTGAGAAAGTTCAATTACCTTTTGTTTGTATTGAGCTTTTTGTTGTTGTAGATGTTCTATATGTTCTAATCTACCTTTTCTTATCGACATATTCTGTTTAGCATTTTGGGCTTCTACATGCATATCATCAAACAAATCTTCCATATTAAGTGGGGTACCATTTGCTGTACCTAAATTTTTGCGTTTATTTTCTAAACTGTGCATTCTTGCCATATAATCATCTGGTCGTTTATCACCAACAACCCCACAAGCCTTATCTCGTAATGCAATAATTTTTTTATATGCACCTTTAGGATTTTTTATCATTTGAACAGCATCATCAACACTAAGACCTAAAGACTCTAAATAGTCAGATGTTTTACCATTAGCTTTTGAATATAAAACATCATCAATTAGTTTACCTATTATTACACACTCATCTTTATTTAAATTAGACGAATTAATATATTTATGTCTTAATTTTCTAATTTCTTGAAATTCAGAATCTCCTGCTAAAGCCTTAGATTTTTCTTTTAATTTCGTACGATAATCACTGATAACAGAGTTCATTTCGTCTAACTTGTAGCCATCTACATTATCTTCTTTTAAATGTCTAATCACTTTATCATAATCTTTTTCAGATTTTGGCATTCCACCTATTTGTTTACAATCATAGCTGTTTAACCTCTCTGCTGAATTTTTGTTAAGCTCTTTTCTTTCAGCTTGATAGTTTGTTTTGATAGTTTGTCTTAATGTTTTTATTTTTTCTTTGAGAGTTTCTATTTCAGAAGATGCATTTGGAGCTTTTACCTCGTTTGCAACATTTTGAGCAGCTTCTTGTGCAGCCTTGTCGGCTTTGCCTCTGGTTGCTAAATAAATACCGACAGCTGCCAATGCTGTCAAGCCAGTACCTACGATAACTGCTGTTTTGGTTGGAAAAGACTTTGCGTTCTCATCTGTCGTCTTTGGTTGTTGCTTGATTAGTTGAGTATTATTGATTTGAGATACATTGTTCAAGGATACAGGCATAGTTTAACTCCTACAATTTTCCACTATATCTATATTAAAACACGAAATTATATAAATTTGCCCCGTCACATCATATCATATCATATCATATCATATTATATCATACTATATCGGGCATTATAACTGAATTTGAGAGGTTTTAAACCTTTTTTATATTTCGTAATGTTTTGATAATGTATTATGTATTTTATCAATTTGTATCTGTTGGTTGTGCATATCCACTCAACAATAATATTCATAAATTATACATCCACAAAATGTTCGTTTTTGTCCAATTTACCTTACACATAGTTTGTTTACTTCCACCCCATCAAACTCGCTCACAAAGCCGATTGTTAAAAATAATCACATCATCTGTTATAACCAAACCACTAAATAAAATACAGAGCAAATGCTTTTTCTTCCGAGTTGCCATAAACATATAAATTTAAACAAAAAAATATGCCGCAACTCGGAATTGAACCAAGGACACAGGGATTTTCAGTCCCTTGCTCTACCAACTGAGCTATTGCGGCATATTTTATGTAATTATCAATCAAATATCTTTTTTGTAGGCAATAAAATATTCTTTGGAGTAAATGGTTGCAAATATTCAATTGCCACGTTTATTATTATACTTGCTAAATTTTTTCAGTCAAGGACTTTTTTATTGTGCACTGGGAGCAACATATAATGTTACGTTACGCCCTTCCAATTGCGGTTTCTTTTCAACTACAACCGGCATGTTTTCCATGTCTTTTAAAAATTTATTTGCCAAATCAAACGCTAAATTAGAGTGTTGCATCTCACGCCCTCTTAGCATGACAACAATTTTAACTTTATTACCTTGTGCAATAAATTTTTCTAAACTCTTAATTCTAACTTGATAATCATGAGTATCAATTTTATAACGGATTTTTATTTCTTTAACATCAACCGTATGCTGTTTTTTCTTTGCTTCTTTAGCACGTTTTTCTAATTCGTATTTATATTTTCCATAATTTAAAATTTTTGCAACAGGCGGTTCTTGGTTCGGGTTTATCAACACCAAATCCAAATCGGCATCATAAGCCATTTGTAATGCTTTTGACGTAGCTACAACGCCCTTATTATCACCATTTTGGTCAATTAAGCGAACTTCTCTTGAACGAATTCTTTCATTCATAATCGCTTGATTTCTATTGTTTCTATTATCGTTAGCTGCTATTGTTTTATCTCCTATATAACTTAGTTTACAGTTGTTATATTAACACAAAAATGGCTTTTTGCGCACTTTTTAAAGAAATAAAAATTTTGTAACAATATGTAAATACGAATTTATTTCCCTCAAAACCCAATACAGTAAAGCCTTTTACCAATTTTTTAATCTTTTAATATATTAAAGTTTTTAGACAAAAAACCGATATAAAAATTACTGAAAGACACAATAGTTCGTAAAAATTAATAAGGAGTTAAGTATGATTGAACAAAAACAAATCGGAGCTGAAACACAAGAAGTCTTTTTGGACTTGAACAATGGAGAGTATTTGCAATTTGATATGACGTTACCCCTGCAAATTTTATTTGATGACGTTATGAATTTTGTATCAAAAACAGATTTTGAAGAATAATTTACGATTTTAAATCCAATTAAAGAAGGTGTTATTATTTTAACACCTTCTTTTTTGTTACAATTTATAGAAAAATGAAGATGTTCGTGCAATAATAAATTTATTAAGATGGCTTTAAGAGGGATATTTATATGAATAAATTTATAAGACTAATGTGTGTAGTTTCCTTAGGGTTTTGTAGCATTAACCCATGCTTTGCAGGCTTTAAAGAGCATTTTGATCTTGGACAACAATATTTATCAAATTATCAATATTCAGGTGCTATCACAGAATTTAAAAGTGCTTTAAGAATTAACTACCTTGACAATTCTGCGAGACTTGGACTTATAAATTCTTACCTATCCAGAGGCACATACTACGCTAACACAGACCATGATTACCAAAAAGCTGCAGATGATTATCGCGCAGCATTATTCTATTTAACAATATACCCAAATGCTAATCAAGTTAAAAACTCCGCACAAACAATTGTTTTAGTCGGTTCAAACTTAAATAAGTGTTTAAATGCAATAAATTTTGAAACATCTGCACAAAACAGATATTCAACCGCAAAACAACTCCGTGCAGAAGGAAACTTTGCTGCTGCCGGATACGAGTTTAGTCAAGCTCTATCAGATGCAAGCTTTGTAAAAGACAGCCTACAACAAACTGCAGATATCTTAAAAGTTCTTGGAAATGACCCTAAGGCATCCGAATACTATAAAAAAGCAGTTGCAGTTGCCCCAAATGACATACCTTTAAGATTAACCTACGCACAATTACTTGATAAACTTGGCCAAGAAGATGCTTCTGTTGAAGAATATAATTACATCTTGTCTAAAACCACGGATAACAAAGATATTTTATACACCTTAGAAAGGATTTATAAACGAAAATTGGAAGACTCTCCTAACGATGCGGTTATAACAGCAAACTTAGGAGCAATTATGCAAAAAGAAGGCAATTATGACGAAGCATTGAGATACTATTCAAAAGCTGAATATTTAGACCCTTCCAACACAAATACGAGATTAAATGTCGGAACTCTTTATCAACAAAAAGGTGATTATAAGACGGCAATTACAGCTTATGATTCAATTCTTATACTTAACCCTGACGATATTCAGGCAAATTTATACAAAGCCCAATCTTTAGCTGCCTCCGGAGACAAAAAAAGCGCACTTGAGTTATATAAAAAAGTTACAACTTTAGAACCAAACAACGAAATTGCGCAAGCAGATATGATTGACATGGTTAAAGAAACAATGGCTATACCGCAATTTGTTGAATATATAAAGAAAAACAACCCCAATAATGCCTCAGACATATTGTATAACTACGCATTGGATTTACACAAGAAAAATAAACTTGCCGATGCTATAAACCTATATAATGAAGTAATAAAAATTGATTCTACAAATCCGGAAGTTTACGTAAACCTTGCAATTGCACAAGGACAAAATAAAAACTACGACACTGCTTTGGCAACTATAAATACTGCTAAATCGAAGTTTAACAATAATTCTCAAATTACCGAAGCCGAACTTTCTTTAAAAGCGCAAGCCACAGATGAAAAACTTGAAATTGCTGCAAATTATTACAACAACAAAGATTATCAAAATGCAATTAATGAATATTTAAAAATTAGCCCTGCCACAGCAGATACCATGCTTGGTGTAGCATCAGCCTATCAAAACCTAAATCAAACTGACAAGGCAATAGAATATTACAAACAAGCTCTTAGCTTTGCCCCTACAAATTCTGATATTGCTTATTACATAGCCGCTCTATATGCTGATAAAGAGGATATGGAAAATGCAAAAATTTTCGCACAAAAATCTTTAGCACTAAATAAGACAAACAAACAAGCTCAAGAATTATTAAAAAATATTTCAGAAAACCTTGTTGCTCAAAACTTAGACAAAGCTATTTCATTATTTGATAACGAAAAATACACAGAAAGCCTGGAATTAATAAATAAAATTTTGACAACAGACTCAAAAAATGCTTATGCTTTGTACTATAGAGGAATGATTTACGATACCCAAAAGAAATACAGTTTAGCTATTAACGATTATAAGAAGGCTATTAGCTTAAATCCGGATCTTATAATAGCAAACTATTTAATTGGAGTTGACTATGACATGTTAGAGCAATATAAAAATGCAATGTCATATTACAAAGCTTTCACTACAACATATTCAGAGGATGATGAATATGCAAAATATGCAAAAAACAGAATAAGCGAGCTTACACCTTATGTCAAATAACCAAGATAGCGTAAAACAACTAATACAAGCAAAAGTGTCTCTTGCCCCAATGGCAGGCATAACCGATTATGTATTAAGGACTTTAGTTCGACAATATTCTCCGGATGCTCTTTTAACCACCGAAATGATAAGTTCTGAATATCTCGCTCAAACCCTCAATGGCAGAAGCGGAGTAGAAATTTTAAAGAGAAATGAAAATCACTCCCCAATTTCCTATCAAATTAGCGGACATAAACCCCACATGATGCAACAAGCTGCAAAATTCCTAACTCAATATGCAGACATGATAGATATCAACATGGGATGTCCGGTAAAAAAAGTTGTAGGTGGGCAAGATGGGGCAGCTT
Source organism: uncultured Candidatus Melainabacteria bacterium (assembly GCA_934718275.1). Taxonomy (GTDB): domain Bacteria; phylum Cyanobacteriota; class Vampirovibrionia; order Gastranaerophilales; family Gastranaerophilaceae; genus Stercorousia. The sequence continues at coordinate 170,904 of CAKUZD010000001.1, forward strand.
TAATGCGAAATCCTTTACTTGCCTCTGATTTGGTTAAAGCCGTAAAAGATGGAACCGATAAGCCCGTAAGTGTTAAATTCCGCCTTGGGTATACCGTTGATGAAATGAACTATGTTGAATTCGGGCAAGCTATGCAACAGGCAGGAGCTGAATTTATTACTATCCATGGGCGAACACGTTCTCAAATGTATAGCGGACATGCTGATTGGGAAAAAATAAAAAAATTGAAAGAAAATGTTGATATTCCGGTATTTGCAAATGGAGATATTTTAACAATTGAAGATGCAATAGAATGCCTTAATCTTTCTTGCGCAGACGGAGTAGCAGTTGGGAGAGGAGCAATCGGAGATCCAACACTTATTGCCAGAATTTCTCACTACTTAAAAACAGGAGAAAAACAACCTATACCGCCATTAGAAGAACGAATTGAAATGCTTAAATTCCACTTAAATGAAGAAATAAAACTACGAGGCGAAAAAGTTGCTATCAAATTTATGAGAAAATTTTATCCATATTATTTAGCAGGATTTAAAAATGCAAAAGGCTTACGCTCTCAATTAGTAATTGAAGAAGATTATGATAGAATTATAAACACTCTAAATAGTTTAAGTTTTGTTAAAACAAAATTTTAAATATTAGCAATAAAATTAATTTAGGGACATTTAAATTTTTGCAAAGGAGAGTAATTATGAACTCAAATATAAGTCTTAAATTAGTAAAAGAAGTGCAACCATTTAAATCACCAAATGTAAAAGGATTGTTATTAGAAAACTCTAAATACCATTATATTGGGAACAAACACACTTATATTGAATCCAGTAAAATTTCTGATATGTCAGGAACAAATGCTGAGTATTCAACAAAAAAACTTACAAATGGCGGAATTTTTGAAGTATATAGAATGAAAGATGTCGTTCTTAAATTGATAAAAAACAAGTTTGGCGACATTAAAGCTTTCAAACTTAGCGGAATGGAAAAATCAGACGTAATGCCAAAGGAAAATATTATCGAAAATACTAAACAGGCATTCGCAGCAAAAGTCAAGAGTTTCTTCGACTAATACGCAGAATTTTAACACTTATAAAAACATAAATAAGACCTAATAATTTTTAGGTCTTATTTATGCTAAATTATTATTCAAAACTACATCCTTTCGGGAGCAGTAACTGCAAGAATATCTTCTAATGCATTATGTAAAACTGTTTTCACAGACCAAACAAGAGAGATACGAGCTTTCATCATTTCTTTATCATCAGAAATTACTCGATTTGCATTGTAGAATGAATGGAATTCACTTGCAAGTTCTTGAACATATCTACATATTGTATAAACCTGCCTTGTTTCTGCCGAAGTTTTAATAACCGATTTATACTCCTCTAATTTTAAAACTAATTTTCTGGCAGTTTCTAATGTTGGAAGAACAATTTCAGGATTAAAATTAGAAATCAATCCATCCAATTCATCTTCTGTCATTGGAGCCGGAGCTTTTTCTCCTGTTTCTGTGTTTAATTTTTCAGATACCAAATGTCTTAGGATTGAACAAGCTCTAGCATGTGCATATTGAACATAGAATACAGGATTTTCATCGCTATTAGTCTTAGCTAATTCAATATCAAAATCCAAAGTTGTATCAATATTTCTCATAGACATCCAAAAACGAGTTGCATCTACACCAACCTCATCAATCAGGTCTTTCAGAGTAACCATATTTTTACGTTTACCCATTCTTACTTCATTTCCGTTCACAACAAGATTTACCAACTGCCCTAGTAAAACCTCAAGTTTATCCGGATTATAACCTAAAGCTTCGATTGATGCTTTCACACGAGCAACATAACCATGGTGATCTGCCCCCCAAATATTAATCATTCTATCAAAACCTCTTTGAAGTTTATCAATATGGTAAGCAATATCAGCAGTTAGGTATGTATTTGAGCCATCAGCTTTTTTGATTACTCTGTCTTGATCATCTCCATAATCTGAAGATTTAAACCAATCTGCTCCATCTTTTTGATAAATTTTGCCACTTGCTTTAAGTTTATTAACACATTCCTCAACTTTTCCGGAATTGTGCAAAGTAAGTTCAGAATAAAAATTATCAAAATGAACTCTAAAATTATCTAATAAGTCGCGCTGAACTTTTTCTTCATAAGCTTTTGCAAAATCACAAAGAAGCTGTAATAAATTGGCAGGAATATCTTTTACATCAACTCCTTTTAATTGTTCTGCTTCCTGAGAATATTTTGCAATAAATTCCTTTGCAACAGGAATTAAATAATCTCCGGGATAGAAATTTTTTCGTTCTATTTCATCATTAGGGAAATCTACAACCTCACCAAGCTCTTGGCGCACCCTGATTTCTAAAGAACGACCTAATTTTTGAATTTGAGAACCGGCATCATTGATATAAAATTCTTGATAAACTTCATGTCCATAGAATTTTAACAAATTTGCCAAAACAGAACCCATCGCAGCCCAACGCCCATGACCAATATGAAAAGGACCTGTAGGGTTTGCGGAAACATATTCTAAAATAATTTTTTCAGCCGCAACATTTTTTGGCTTCCCAAATTCTTTAGGATTGGCAAAAATTTCAGCAACCAGATTTGACAAAATTTTCTTTCCTGCTTTAAAATTTATAAAACCTGCAACTACAGAATAATCATTATCATCTTTTTCTACAAACTCAACAATTGCATTTGCAATTTGTGGAGGTGCAATTTTAGCAAAACGAGCCAACGAAGATACATTTACGGCATAATCACCAAAATCCGTATTTTTAGGTCGTTCTACCGTTAAGCTACCTTTATTATATTCAGTCATTGAGCCTAATTTTCCGGCAGCAACAGCTTTTTCAATCGCATTTTCAATTTTTTTTATAAAATAGTCTTTTATCATACATTTCTCTCCTGTAGGTTTATTTTAGCATGGAAAAAGTTAAAAATGAATTATTTATGGGAAATCCTTAAGAATAATATAGAATAAATTATTCAAATAAAGGATTTTATAATCAAAAATGTTTGTACTATAATATTGATATGATGAACGTTCAAAATATTGTCGACAGAATTCGAGAAATCATTGATGACGAGACTTTAGATCAGCTAAAAGAAGAACTCAACAGTTATCACGTTGCAGACTTGGCTGACATTTTTCAAGCCTTAAAAACAGAAGAAAGACTACAATGTTTTAAGCTGCTTGAAATTGATAAAGCTGCCGACTTAATAGAATATCTGCCACCTCAAATGCAAGTAGAATTACTTGGAGATGTCGACCAAAACTTTGCGTCTCAAATCATCACTCAATTACCTCACGATGCCGCTGCTGACGTTTTGGGGGATATGGAAGAAGACGAAAGTGAAACATATTTAGACAAATTACCACATAAATTTTCGGAAGAAGTTAGGGAACTTTTAACTTATAACGAAGATACTGCAGGTGGTATTATGAACCCTGCGGTTTTGACTGTTAATTGTGACATGAGTGTTCAGGATGTTTTAAATCATATCAGAATTAAGGCAGAAGAAGATAATATGGAACTTTATTATGTATATGTGGTAGATAAACAAAATCACTTGTTAGGTGTTGTTTCTCTTAGAAAACTTTTAACATCCCCAATTAATCAAAAAGTTGAAGATATCATGATTTCTGATATCGTAAAACTTCATGTAGATGATTATAGCGACTATATTATCGATGAATTTATGAAATATCAGTATAATGCCTTACCTGTAGTAGATTTATACAACAGACTTAAAGGAATGATTACTTGGGATGACGTTCATGACTTGTTTGAAGAAGAAACAACCGAAGAAATTTATCAATCATCCGGTATTTCCACAGAAGTCGTAGACGAGGATGAAATTCTATCCGGAAATATTTTCCGTTCAATTAGGGCTAGAACTCCTTGGTTATTTATTACACTAATTGGAGAATTTATAGCTGTTAATGTTGGAAATCATTTTGACCATACATTACAAGCGTTGCCTATAATTGCAATTTTCATGCCGCTTTTAGCCGGTTTAGGCGGAAATATAGGAACTCAAAGTATAACCCTTATGGTTAGAGGCTTGTCCACAGGACAAATTACAGTATCTTCTGCTGTTCACCATATTTTAAGAGAAGCTTGTATCGGTTTATTTATTGGTACAATTTTTGGGATATTAGTTACTCTTGTATGTTGGGGATGGCAGCATAGCAAAGCTCTTGGAGCTGTTGTCGGTTTGGCTATGGCAATAAACATGACAATAGCGACCATCATTGGAACATTTACACCTTTTGCATTAAAGGCGATGAAAATAGATCCGGCTGTCGCTTCCGGTCCCGTAATAGCGACAACTATTGATGTTTTAGGGTTGGCAATATACTTTACGTTAGTGTCAACGTTTCTAATTAAAGTTATGTAACAAAAAGGTAAAAATATGACAAATCAAACACAAAGAAGACGAGAATACAGAACACGCACGTTTGTAAAAAGAGCTAAACAGGCAAAAGAAGAACATTCATCTTTTGCTAAAGTATTTATTGGAATGATAATAGTATTTATTGGAGTCATTTTAAGTATTTTTATTATGGCTGATAATGAAAATTTTCTGGAAAAACATTTTGGAGAGGATTCTTTTATTACAAAACTATTCCAAAATTTAACAATAAGTAATAACAATAAAGAACACGCTGATTTTGCATTACCATTTGGCTTAAGGCGTCAAAATATACTTTTCTTAGGAGTTGATGCAAGTGGCAACCCTAAAGATTTATGGACAGGAACAAGAACTGATACAATTATACTTGTTAATATTGACCCAAGGACCAAATCAGTTAATGCTTTATCTATCCCTCGTGATAGTAAAGTTTATCTTCCAGGAGACAACGGTGTCAATAAAATAAATGCAGCACATGCTATTGGCGGTATTGAAATGACTAAACGTACAATAGAAGATACATTGGGAGTCCATATTGATAGATATATTATGGTGCATGACAGTGCAGTGAAAGAAATCGTTGACGCGATGGACGGTTTAGACATTTACGTTGAAAAACCTATGCACTACAATGACAATGCCGGACATTTACATATTAACTTTAATAAAGGCAACCACCACTTAAATGGACAACAAGCAGTTGAATACTTACGCTTCCGTCATGATGCTCTTGGGGACATCGGAAGAACTCAACGTCAACAATGGTTATTAAGAAGTCTTTTAACAAAAATGAAACAACCGTCAACAATTACTAAAATTCCGGATATCATTTCTGTGGCAAAAAAATATGTAAAAACAGATATGTCTTTCTACGAAATGAGTCAATATGCAGCATTAACCAAACATATTGATATGGATAAAATAGAGGTTGCAATGCTTCCCGGAGCTCCAAACCAACGTGGATATATAAGCTATTGGATTTTAGACCCTGAAAAAACTCAAGAGGTAGTAAACAGAGTTATTTATAGAGATAACAGAGGAGAATTTGATGAAACTAAACCGGTTACTGCAAGCATTTTATCTTCTGACAGCACTAGAAGCGCTCAAATGACAGAAAACCTTAAAGCTGCAGGAATAGAAGTAAAATGTACCGGCAGAACAACAAGAGCGCACTCGCAATTTGTTGCTCACTCTAGCAAAATAACAAATGATTACTATAACCACTTAACCAAAAAGAATGAAGCTTTTGGCGGTTTACAATTTGTATACGACCCTGTAAATTACCAATGTGGAGAAACAGATTTTACAATTATACTATCGGGGAATTAATACTCCTCGATTTTTTGTGCTCGTAGCTCAGTTGAATAGAGTGTCGCCCTCCGAAGGCGAAAGTCACGGGTTTGACTCCCGTCGAGCACATTTTTTATATAAATAAAAAACCGGTACACAATCAATAAGTACCGGTTTTTCAATTTTATAAATTAAATTATTAATAACGCATTTCCCAATTGTTTTCATTTACTAACAAATCAAAACAACCAACACCGGTTGTTCCTGAACGACAAGTAGAGGCAGCCCCTGCTTCGGCAGCATCTCCTGTTACATCATCAAGCGTAAACATAAATAAATCACGACCGGCCATATTAGGACCTTTTTGACCATTTACATCAACCACAACAGCAACATCCGGCTTATAAGTGTCATCTTTAGATAAGCAAATTGCTGCAGAATCAGCTAAAACATAAGATTTTCCCGAACAAGCAAAAGCAGCGCTAGCGCTGGTTCCTGATATACTCCTGTAATTTACACTTGCAAAGCAACTGCTCGTACTTCCGGAATCACAAGTTTTTATAGTTTTTAAACGAGTTGTAACAAAAGTATCTAAATCGCTATAACCTGTTGTTGCAGAAAACTTAGTTTTCCCTTCTTCTGTCATAAGCATATCAGCCGCATCTACCAATTCTCTCACTACTTTACGTAATTTTACCGCAAGAGCTTTTTGCTGATAATTACTAACTAGCGTAGGAACTGTTAAAGCAGAAATAACACCAATAATACTCATTGTTATTAATACTTCTGATAAAGTAAATCCAAATCTTTTATTCATTATCACACCTTTCTAATAATTCATTTTCCAATTATCATTAAGCAATTTTGAAAAACATCCTGCACCAACTGCCGATGTTGTACAAGTATCCATAATAGTAGTTCTTTGTGCTTCTTTATTAGCGGAAGCAGGATCTACTTCATCAACAGTATAATCATTATATATATTGAATGTAAATAAATCTCTACCTGCAATATTCGGCTCCTCTGCACCATTAACATCTATGTATACAGTAGCCGGATTTGCTGTTTCACCTCTTGTATCAGCATCAATTTCAGCAGGAATTATACAAACTGCTGAGCCACTCGGGAATGTAACATTATAACCGTTTTCGCAAGAAAAAGCTGTTGCTACCGATGTATTTCCTATAGTTTTATAAGAAGCGGCAAAACACGGTTGAGCCGTAGTTCCACAATCTCTTTTTACTTGAAAATACGGTTTATTATCAGCATCACCAACTAAAAAAACTCCAGCCGTTTGAGCAATAGTCTTGCCATCTTTTTTATTCAAAACAGAGGCAAACAAACCTTTTGACAAATTTTCTGCCTCTAAAATAGTTAAAGCCTGCCCAAAATCAGAATAAATTTTCTGAACTTGAGTTACCATAACTTGTCTTTGGTGATTTGAGATAACAACCGGAACAGTCATCGCAGCAATAATCCCGACAACTGCCAATGCAATCATCACTTCAGCCAATGAAAAACCCAAAAATAATCTTCTATTCATATACTCTCAATCTCTAATACTATACAAAAACATTATAACGTGTTTATTAGAGATTGTCAATTGTAAAGGCTTTAAACCTCTATGAACAGACGTTGTCCCACAATATTTTGCTTCCCATTGTAATAGCCGGCAAAATATCCCCCTCTTACCGGTGCATTTTTGGCGTAAGCATTTAAACTATGCCCATTATAATTAACAAACGGATTGTTACTATATGGATTGGAAGAAACACTTCTTACCGGAGCTGCAACCTGTGTCGTTTGTGGGACAAACATTTGTGATAATAAATTTACAATACCTGCCATTTCTACCTCACTTACAACAAGAAATTAATTATAAATTTTCTTTTGTCATAATTATATCACAATTTTCTTATTTAATTTAACAATTCGTAATAAAATCAATTATTTATATGATTTGAACAAATTTATCAATTTATGCTACAATCATTTTATGGAAGATAAAAAGAAAAATATATTAATAATAGGAAATTCGGCAAAAGAATACGCTCTTGTAAAAAAATTGAAAAATTATGATTGTAATATTACGGTAATCCCCGGGAACAAAGCTATTTCGGAAATTGCGGAATGTGTTGACATTAGAGAAGAAAATGTTCAAGAGATATTGGAATTTGTTCTTGAAAATGCAATTGACTTAACAATTGTTTCTTCAGAAACTGCAATAAAAAATAATATTGCAGAATTATTCCAATCCAATAATCAACTTATTTTTTGTCCGACATCACAAAGTGCACAATTTGCAATTAGCCGTTCTGCCGGCAAAAGATTTTTATACAAACTCAGAATTCCGACACCAAGATTTGGAATTTTTGACAAACTTCCATTAGCTATAGATTACCTTAAAACAGCACCAATGCCACAAGTTATACGAGCTGATGAAAACTCTAATTCTGCCGATAGATTAGTTTGTACCGGTTTTGCATCCTCCAAAACCTTTGTAGAAGATTTATTCGCAAAAGGAGAAAATAAAATTGTATTAGAAGATTATGTATACGGCCACGAATTCACTGTTTATGTGATAACTGACGGATATAGTGCACTTCATTTGGCAACTGTTGCAAACTACAAGTTTGCAGAAAACGGTGATGGAGGAATTTTAACTTCAGGAGTTGGGGCTTTCACTCCTGACTATAAAGTTTCAAAAGAACTTGAAAATTATATTATACAAAATATTGTCGAACGAGTTTTAGATTCTTTACAAAAGAAAGAAACTCCATATCTCGGTATTTTAGGTATTGACTGCGTTTTGACCAATGATAACAAAGTTGTCACACTAGATTTTAAACCTTTTTTATCTGACCACGATGCGGAAGCTATTCTTAATTTGGTAACCGATAATTTATTAACGTTGTTTGAAGCTTGTGCGGTTGGGTCATTTGCCGATGATTACGAAGAAATTCGAATTTCAGATAATTCTTCTGTTGCATGCGTTATTTCTGCCCGCAAAAAAGGAGAAATAATAAAAGGACTGGAACTTGTAGAATCAGACGTTACCCATTTTTCAATACAGAAAAACAAATACTTAGAATATGAAACTATCGAAGGGAAAACACTGGTTTTAACTAAAACTGCCAAAACACTCTCTAGAGCTAGAAAACATCTATATGAAGATGTAGAGCAAATTGCTTTTAATGGCAAAAAATACCGTAGTGATATTTGTGAGCAGGTTGAAAAATTTTAAAACATTATTATATATAAGAATATGAAGAACTATTATTCTATTCTTGGAGTTACACCTGACAGTTCAGAAGCTGAAATAAAATCAGCTTATAGGCGTTTGGCAAGAAAATATCATCCGGACATAAACCCCAACGGCGCTTCTCGTTTTAAGGATATAACAGAAGCTTACGAGACGCTTTCTGATGCAAAAAAAAGACTTCAATATGACACAATAAATGGCTTTTTCAAATCTTCAACAAAAAATGTAAAACAACATACTTCTTCAAGACAGGCTCAAAGTCAATATAAAAGAGAAACAACAACTGAAGAAACAAAATCAACTTGTAAACAAACATTTGAAAAAGAAATTAACCAACACGAATTTTCAAAAAAAATAAATCATCTTTTTGAAAATTTTACTAAAAAGAACACAGAAAAAAAACAACCTAAAAAAGGTACTGATATTAATGAAGAAATTTCAATAACCATAAAGGAAGCAATTAATGGTGCTGCCAGAACTATCAACGTTGTTCACTCTTGTGAATGTCCGCATTGTAAAGGCAGAAAATTTATTAATGGAGCAATTTGTCCTTTATGTAATGGGAGTGGAGAAAAAACAGAACAAAGAAAAATTTCTGTCAAAATCCCCAAAAATGTAAAAAATGGAACCAAATTAAGAATTAAATCCGAAGGAAATTATGGAGAAAATGGGGGTAAAAATGGAGATTTATTTCTTAAAATAAAACTCGAACCCAATTCAAGAATATATTTTGACAACAACGACATAATTTACAATATCCCTATAACCCCATTTGAAGCCGTTCTTGGAGGGAAAATATCTGTAGCAGGATTTGACGGGAACATTTCTTTAAAAATTCCTCCTCAAACTCATTCCGGTCAAAAATTTCGCCTTGCAGGACAAGGACTTTCACAAAATGGAAAAAATGGAGACATGATTGTTAATGTGCATATTGAAATTCCATGTTCTTTGTCGGATGATGAAATCAGACTTTATGAAAAATTAAAAAAGTTATCAACACATAACATTAGAGAGAATTTACTAAATGAATAGAATAAAAATTAAAGAAATATTTGCGTCAATTCAAGGAGAAGGTCCTTATGTGGGTTATAAACAACTTTTTATCAGGTTTTGTAATTGCAATTTAAAATGTAACTATTGTGATACAGAGTTTTCGGCAATAAACAATTTTGAAGAATATTGCCCCAATGAACTTGCACAAAAGGTTAACAGTTACAAAGACATACATTCTATTTCCTTAACCGGAGGTGAACCATTACTATCTTACGAATTCTTAAAAGAATTTTTGCCATTAACCAATAAAAAAATATATTTAGAAACAAATGCAACATTGGCAGAAAAATTACTAGAAGTAAAACCATATATAGATATTGTCTCTGCGGATATAAAATTGGAAAGTGCAACAGGAATTAAAGACTCTTATAAATTCCATGACAAATTTTTTGCAGTCTGCAAAGGTTTGGAAACATTTGCAAAAATTGTATTTAATGAAAATATAACCAATGAAGAAATTGTTAAATGTTGTGAATTGGGTAAAAAGTATGATATAGAACTTATTCTTCAGCCGGAAATGATAGAAGATAAAATGACAATAACTTCCGATTTTGCCGCTTCAATATTAGACAAATTTCTACAAAATTACGAAAATGTCAGACTTATACCTCAAGTACATAAATTTTTAGACGTTAGATAAATTTTATGCTATTATTTATTTAAGAAAGAGGTTTAATAATGTCTGTAAAAAGAGTTTTGCAATATGGAGAAAAAAGTTTAAGAGAACCTTCTAAAGAGGTTCATAAAGTTTCTAAAAAAATTCAAGATTTAGTTCAAGATTTACTTGAAACAATGTACGCAAAAAATGGAGTTGGTTTAGCCGCCCCTCAAATTGGTGTAAATTATAGAGTTTTCGTTATTGATGTTTCAAAAAACGATGAACCGTTAAATCCAATCGTTTTTATTAACCCTAAAATAATTAAAAAGTCAGGAGCCATAGTTGCTCAAGAAGGTTGTATAAGTTTTCCTGAAGCATACACAGATGTTAAAAGATATGCCAATGTTATGGTTAAAGCTCTTGACAGACATGGTAGACCTTTTGTATTGGAAGCTAAAGACGGAGAACTGTTGGCTAGAGCTATTCAACACGAAAATGACCATCTTGATGGAATTTTATTCATTGACCACTGTGTTAACAGGTTTGAAACAGACAAAATTTTGGCTGAACACAAACTACCTGCGGTAAATCCGGATTTACTAATTGAAGAACCTGAAATAGATAAGGAGCTTAATAAGTGATAAATATTATTTTTTTCGGGACACCTGCGATTGCACTAAAATCTTTAGAACACCTCTATAATTCTGACACAATAAACGTTCTTGCTGTCGTAACACAACCCGATAAACCCGCAGGACGCGGACATAAAATAACGATGTCAGCTTTAAAACAATTTGCAATAGAACATAATTTGCCTGTATTTCAGCCAAAATCAATTCGTAAAGAACCTGATATTCAAGAAGAATTAAAAAAACTTAACCCTGATTTTTTTGTAACTTTCGCATTTGGGCAAATCCTGTCACAAGAGGTTTTAGATATCCCAAGATACGAAACAATAAATCTCCATGCCTCACTATTACCTCGTTATAGGGGGGCAAACCCAATTCAAAGAGCAATTATCAATGGAGACAAGGAAACAGGGATTTGTACAATGATTACAGAACTTGGATTGGACTGCGGAGATGTGTGCATACGACAAAAAATTGAAATTCCGGATAATATGACATGCGTAGATTTGTTTGAAAAAATAAGTGATGCATCACCTGACTTACTGGAAAAAACACTAATTGGATTAGTGAAAAAAACAATTACTCCGGAGAAACAAGCTGAATGCGGAATTTGCATGGCAAATAAATTAACCAAAGAAGAAACTTTAATTGATTGGTCAAAATCGGCAACAGAAATTCATAATCTTGTTCGCGGAATTTACAAAACTCCATCAGCGTATTTTATTTACAACAACAAAGTTGTAAAAGTTCTTGAAACTCAAGTTATTAAGGGCAAATGCACAAAATGTGGTGAATTTGTAAATGTTTCCAAAGAAGGTATTGAAGTTGGCTGTGGGAAAGATAACATTCTACTCATTAAGGTAAAACCTGAAGGCAAAGGAGAAATGTTTGCTAGAGATTGGGCTAACGGACTACATATTACAAAATAACAAAGAAAGAATATTATGACAACTAAAGGGATTAGAGGTGCAATATCAGTATCTGAAAATACTCCTGAAGCAATTAAAGAAGCAACTCTTGAATTATTAAAAGAAATGGTAAACAGTAATAATATTACTATCGCTGATATTTCACATGTAATTTTCACTCTTACACCTGACTTAAACGCAGCATTCCCTGCCAAATTTGCAAGGCTAAACTTAAAATGGGAAAACGTTGCTATGATGTGCTATCATGAACTAGATGTGCCAAATTCTCTACCAATGTGCCTGAGAGTATTGATAGTTTTAAATTGCAACAAAAGCTTTATACCAAAATTTGTTTATCTTAAAAATGCGGCAAGCTTAAGATAAATATTTTTGTTTGAATTAGAAAAATTTTTGTTTGGAGAAATTCTTATATTACAACTTATTAATTTCTGTCATAGCAGGATCTAACAAGCGTCTGCCTATATTAGGGAATTCTATAGAACATAATTTTTTATTCCCGTATTTAATCATCTTTTGAACAATACCTTCTCCATATTTAGGAGTTGAAACTCTGTCTCCCGGTTCTAATGCCTGAGGTTCATTATATTCTATATCATCGGCATTATATATCGGAACTACCGGAGGTTGTTCTTGTTGCATAGATTCTTCTTCTGCAGCTGCTTGATAATCCTGAATATCCGCCTCAGCGTCATCTGCCGAGTTATCAGAAGTCAAATCTCCAATTAAATTCAAATCATCTTCTGTCAATTCATCAGATTGCAAATCAGACAAATCATTTAATGTAACTTCTTCTTCCGGAAGTTTTTCATAAATAAGTTTATCCACATCTTTTGCAGCCTGTTGAATCATAGCTTCATTTTCATCACTATAAAATTCAGGCTCTTGATAGTTTTCTTCTATATCGCTATCTTCAACTGAATAATCAACCTCAGACTCTAGTGGTAAAACTTCAGGTTCTTCCGAAGCTTCAACATCCATTTCATCCAATATATTATAAACCGGAGCATTTTTAGTATCATTTATTTGTTCATAATCCTCCACTATAGGAGAATCAAATGTTTCACCATTATCAATACTTACATCTGAAAAGTCCTCAGTAACCTGATTGTCTTCAATAACAGGTTCAGGAATTTCAGCTTGAATATCACCCAATTCATCCAATTCAGAATCTTCAATAATTTCAGCTACCGGTTCACTTTGTATAGAATCTGTTTCTGAAAAAGAAACTTCTTCTTGCGGAAATCCTTCCTCAACTTCATTTGAAAAAGGTATATTATCCTCTATTGCTAAGTCAGGATATTCAACATTTGGAGCTTCAAAATTATTTTTAGGTTCCGCTATTTCTTCATTAACAGAATTTACGTTTTTAGTCACTTGTTCATTTTTAGCATTATTTTCTGATAATGAATTTTCAGGAGCTTGTTGCTTATTATTAACAGCTTCCGGCATTGGTACTACGTTAGGCGTGGGGGCACTCTCCTCATCGTCATCACTTTCGTCAGTCTTTTTTTCCAAAACCAATTCATCAAGTTCAACGATTAAAGGAATATTTTGAGTATGAGCACCATACACAATGTACTCATCAGGATTTAATTTATTTAAGAAAGTATTATATGCAGCAAAATCATGTTGCAAAGTTTGCGGTGCAAATAAAATTAAATTCTGAGCAGAACTTTTCAATTCAGGTAAATATTTGTATTCATGTCTACAAACAATGGTTGTATAGACACTGTCTCTTGACAGGAATGTTTTCAATAATTTTTTACTTGAATTTGTATTATCAACACTTACAAAAGAATAAATATTTCCATCTATTCCATTCATTACTCCGTATGCATAAGCAATAATCTCTTTTTGTAAAATAGGAGTCATATCAGAAATATCAATAACAGTGACAGGAGTATTTTCAATTGTAATACTCAAACTCATAACATCCTTCAATGTTTCTGCAAAAGCATTAACTTCCTTATACTTCAATAATTTATTTTTAAGTAAAATCAATTGAGGAATTTGGGTTTCTCTGTACTGTTGATCAACAACATTAATGAACGTTTCAAATGGCAAATATCCTTCCGGCAAAGTTCTTGTATATTCTTGAACTTCAATAAAAACATCTTGAATAACAGCTTTGCTCGTAGCATCAACATCATCCAATTCATTTTCATAGATAAAATTAATAGTATTATAATTTAATGGCAACCTAAAATCCTGACCGAAAACAACTTTATTTTCAGCTTCAAACTGACCATCAGTATCAAATATTACAACTTTTTCATCTTCTTCTATTTGCCTAATTATATTATCTATAAGAATATTTGTATTTTCGACATTATCAGAACATATTAACAAATTATTATCTAAAATAGTTCTATCAACTTTCAAAGTAACGTCTTGCTGAGCTATTTGTCCGATAACAAGAGGTTTTTCTACCGGAATTATATCTAATAATTCTTTCGATGGCAAAACAGATACTGTAGACTTTAAGGAAGGGATTGTTCCATTATAATTTTTCAAAATTCCATCTTCATTAAATGTAAATAAGAGTTTTACAATAGCAAAATTCGTTAATTTATCGGCTTTTACATTAACAACCTGAGCAACATAGGGGCTGTTAGTATCTTCTATTATAACAAAACCGGAAAGAGCTAAATTATCTTTCACATCATAAGCTATCTTTACCAAATTATTCTTAATTTCCAGTACCTGCATTATAATTCCTCTCTTTGAGATTTATTCTACCATGAACATGCTAATTTTGAACCAAATCTTGAAGCTTATTATATATTTCAATAGTTATAAAACAAATTTTTAAATCTCTTTTTACTAAACTTTTAATTGTTTCCTTATAACATTTTAAAAGAGCCTTATTTAAACCGTTGTTTTCTGATAAAAGATCTCTTATCTTGTCAGAATATTCTTTTTCCCTTGTATTTGGTTCTATTTTATCTGCAATAAATACTATTTTTTCAAAATCTGTCATACCAATTCTACCTAAAGTATGCCACCTTATTGCAGACAAAACCTCTTTATCTTTAATTCCAAACTCTGTTTCCGCAATATATGCACTAACGGGTGCATGAAGCGTTTTATAATTCAGCATTTCACATTCTTCTACATTCAAATGCTCATGAATTATATCTAATAATTTTTCATTAGAAAAACATTTTGCGCAATCATGTAAAAGCCCTGCCAAATATGCTTTATCAACATCCAATCCAAATTGAGCAGCAAGTTCTTTGGCACAATCGGCTGTCCCTAGTGTATGAATATATCTTTTCTCATTCAAATTTTCCTTAAGCCATTTTAATATTTTTGTATAATCCATTATTATAAATATACCTCTCTACTTCTTTTGTTACAAGATTATCAATAGGCAAACCATCCTTTATCCTTTCTCTCAGCTCTGTTGAAGAAATATCAACAAAAGGCATCTGAGTAAATTCAAAATTATAGCCTTTTTCTTTTAAATAATCTAAATTTACAGGTTTATTTTCTCTTATAAAAACAATAAAATCAACAATTTCTTTTAATTTATCAGCCATATACCAACTCTCAATTTTTTCAAACGCATCAGTACCTATTACAAAATGAATTTTTCCTTCAACATTATATTCTTCGCATAATTTCAATGCAGTCAAATAAGAATATGATTTTCCTTCTCGTTTAAATTCAAGATCCGAAACAACAAAATGCGGATTATATTGAGTTGCAAGTTTCACCATATTAAAGCGATGTTGGCTCATATTCAAGTCATAATCCTTGTGAGGAGGCTTATATGCCGGAATAAAAATAATTTTATCAAATCCGTAATGCGATAAAACATATTCTGCCATTTTCAAATGCGCTCTATGAATAGGATTAAATGTTCCTGAAAATATACATAGTTTCATACCGTTATTATATCAGAAACTTATACAACATAAAGAAAACCTGATTTCGGGATGAAATCAGGTAAAAATTTGTAGGGGAAAAATTAATTGGAGTTAAAATGTTAAATTAAATGTAAAGCTTGTTTATTTGCCATAGCAATAAAATTCATTTGAGCAAACAATAGTTCCGATCGGTCCTCAAATGGCTGATTATTGTTGACTGTAACTTGATTTTCATAGATGTTTTTTAATTTGTCATCAATTTTTTTCAAATTCGCAACTGCCATTTATATGCCTCTCATTCTTTTACTTAATGCTTGTGTATATATAAAGTATATACAATATTCTAAATTTCAGTTTTATATTATTCTGTTACATTTCTTTACATATCTTTTTAAAAGGCAATAATTAACTTAATTTTGTTTTTATAATTATATAGGGGAAAATAGGGTAATTATGTTTGACAATAATATAAATAAAAAACAACAAATACCTCAATTTCAAGCTATGTCGCAAGCTCAAGCTCAAAATGTTGATAATCAGCAAGCTATGCAGGCAAATCCTGAGTTGTTAAAAGAGAACATACAAGACACTTATGTTGCAAACAGAGTTTCTGAAACAACAAGTGACCTTAAGGGAATGCTATATACCGGTGCAATTGCAGTACCAACTTGGGCAGCAATATCTCAAGGGATGGATTATTATGCTAAAAAATCTCGTGGGAATTACGAAGATACTGTACATTACAAAGTAGGACAATTTGGAGATAAGGCTACAGATTATGTAAAAAATAGCAAGTTTGGACAATCCGACTTTGGACAAGGTATTAATAACCAATTCAATAACTTCAAAAATTTCGTAAAAAACAAAATTGTTGGCAAATCAAGAATTTTAAGAGCATTTGTACACACGCCTTCAAAGCCGGAATTAGATATGGTTAAAGGTCAATATAACGGAATGTGGGGAATGCAATTATTTGACTATCCTCAACATGGAGAACGTTTTGTTGAGCCATTAAAATATGTTGAAGATTTAGATTGTTACGGAGCAAAAGAAGCTGATATTAAGAAATTTAAGGCTTTAATAGACAAGGCTACTACTCCGGAAGCAAAAGCTAAAATTTTGCAAGAAGCAGAAGTTGAAACGATTTTGAGAAACTCAAGACGAAACCTTTCTGCTGCTCAAATAAATTCAGAATTAGCCGTATTCAAGAGTTTAAAACCTGCAGACAAAATTGCGAAATTAAAAGATATGAAAGCTTTTGAATGGGGTTATAACAACTTTGCAGAAATGGAAAAAATAACCAAATCTGCACAAAATAACTTACACAAAATTTTAGAAGCAACATATAAAGCAAACAGAAAAATGTTTGCGAGAATTTGGGGCACAAACCACAATACTTTAGGGAAAGCAAAAACCAAAATTATCGGTAGAGAAGTTTATGCTTCTGAAACAGCAAACAAACTTGCTTCAGAATTGGGGAACATAAACCTTAAAGAACATCCTGAATTAGAAAAAGTTTTAAAACAAACAGGTTTAGACAAAAAAATACCAAAAACAGTACTTGGTAAATTTTTAGCTAAATACAATAACATGCTTTTAGAAGGTGCAACAAACAGAGTTGCAGGCGGAAAACTTGTAGCAATTATGCAAGCCGGATATTTGGCTGATGTAATTTATAAATCAATCAAAACAGATGGCGGAGTCTCCGAAAGAGCTAAGTCTTTCGCAGAACGCTTTACAGAAATGGTAGCATTCTTCGTATGTATGCCATTTGCTCTAAAATTAATGCACCACATTGGCGGTTTACAATACATCGGAATGGATAAAAAAGGTGTCGAAGCATACAGACAAGCATTAGAAGCTCATAATGAAAAGGCTATGGCCGGAAAATTCAAAGATAAAGCTGCTTGTAAAGACTCCATCAAAAAACTTAAAGAAATGCGAAATGCCGGAGTAAAAAATCCATTTGTTAAATTGCTTAAACGAGTTGGTAGAGTTGTAACAGTTGGTCTTGAACAAATCAGACCTTACGACAGCAAAGCTGTTACAAGAAAGGGCATTTGGGATAAAATCAAAGACTTAGGTCACCATCCTAAATTTGGAATGAAACAAATGGCCGGTTATCCGATGAGAATTGTATTGGGTATGTTGGTTCTATTGCCGATGTTCAATAAAATTGCAATAAAAGGTTCTCACTTAATATTTGGAAAACCAAAACACTCTGTTCTTGACGAAGGAAAAGAAGAAAAGAACGCAAACAATACTCAAGCACAAGCACCTCAACAATTGCAACAACCAACACCTGCAAATAGAGTACAAACTCAAACAAAACAAACAGTAGCTCAACAAACTGCTCAAAACGGAAATACAAGTCAAACCAACTTGTTAAACAAATATAAAAATGAAACACAAACAACAAACAACAAAAACAATAAAAAACAAACAGAACCTGTAAGAACATATATTCCATCACCTTTGGGAGTTCAGTTACAGTCAAATGAAGATTTGTCAGCAGCAGATGCCGCACTACGCAGAGCTGCCGGAGCCGAACAATTAGCTCTCCAAACTCTAAAAATGAATTAATTGAAATATAAATACAATAAAAAAAATCCTCGTTAATAAAACGAGGATTTTTTATCTATAAAATTTATTCTTTTATCAATTCTTCTTGATTTTTAAACTGCATTTCATATAAGTACTTATACTTACCATCTTGAATATTCATCAACTCATCATGAGTGCCGAGTTCAGCAAGCCTGCCTTCATCCACAACAGCAATTCTATCTGCATTTTTAATAGTAGACAACCTGTGAGCAATTACGAAAACTGTTTTATTTTGAATTAAATTATCAAGAGCTTTTTGAACAATTGCTTCCGACTTGTTATCAAGTGCAGAAGTTGCTTCGTCTAAAATAACGATTGGAGCATCTTTCAACATAGCTCTTGCAATCGCAACTCGTTGTCTTTGTCCTCCTGATAAAGTTGTTCCTCTCTCTCCAACAAAAGTATCCAAACCTTTTTCGAGAGAACTTGCAAATTCATCTAAATGCGCCATAGCTACAACTTTTTCTAAATCTTCATCTGTTGCATGCTCGTTGCCCATTAAAATATTTTCTTTAATAGTACCCGAGAACAAGAAATTGTCTTGAAAAACAAAAGATATATTTTGTCTTAAAGAATTAAGCTCAAATTTTCTAATATCAACACCATCAAAATCTATCTCTCCCGAAGTTACGTCATAAAACCTCGGTAAAAGACTTACTACAGTACTTTTTCCTCCTCCGGAATTTCCAACTAACGCAATAGTTTCACCTTTATTAATATGAAGCGTAAAATCCTTTAAAATTGGAGTATTTGGTTCATATTCAAAATTAACATTTTTAAAATCAATAGAGCTGTTTAAAGTTTCTAATTTTATAGAATTTTTAGAAGATGTAATTTGAGGTTGCAAATCAAATAATTCAAACACACGACTCATAGCAACAAACACACCCTGCAAGCTTGTCAAAGTATTTCCTAATGTCTTTGTCGGTTTATAAAGAAGCAATAATGATGTTACAAATGACGCGAAGCTACCTGCAGTCATTTGCCCTGATAAAATTAAATGGTTTCCATAAGCCATAACAAGTGCAATTCCAATTGAACAAACAAAATACATAATCGGAGACATCCAACCAACACGTTTTGTTAAAGACATCGCCAAATGGAACTGTTCTAAAATTTGATTATCGAACTTTTCGTTTTGGTCATTTTGCAAATTATAAGCCGTCATAATCTTATTTCCGGCAAAAGTTTCATTAAAGTTAGTAGTCATATTTCCACCAACAACCATTGTGGCATTTGAAACTTTTTTAATTCTTTTTCTAATTAACGTAACAGGAGTAACTGCAATTGCCATAATTGTTACCCCAATTATAGCCAACTTCCAAGAGTTATATAACAAAACTCCAACAAGCCCGATTAAACCAAAGAATGTTGCAATAAATGATTTTAGCATTTCTATAATGTTTCTTGATGCTGCATCCGGATCTGACAAAAACCTTGTCAACACAAGCCCTGATGAATTTACATCGAAAAACTGAGAATCCATAGAAGTTAACTTTTTGAACAAATCTTTTTTCAAAGCCATTGAAATTTTTTGCCCTGTCCAATCTGTCAAATAGTTACTTAAATACTTCAACACACCTTGAAATAACGCAAAAGCAACTATACCAAAAGGAATAACTGCAGCTAAAAACGCTTGTGAATGAACTGTTATTCCCATAAAAGACCAAGTATGTTCAGGATTACCGTTAATTACAAAATCTAAATATGGCTTTAAAGAAATAGCTACAACACCATCTAACAAACCCAACGGAATTGCTATAATGATATTAATTACAGCTCTAGGCAACACAGGTTTTATATAAGGAAATATTTTCCCTAACAAATATTTATAATTAAAAGCATCTTTAGATACTGTATCTTTCAGTTTGTAGTTATAATCCATGAATATCCTTCTTCTTATTTACGTATAATTTTCGTCTATATTTTCTACCTATCATTAGCATTATCTCATAAAAAAATTTTTTGTGCTATATTGCATATTAAGGAATTATAAGGAGATTAAATGAAAATTTGTGTAATCGGAACAGGATATGTTGGATTGGTAGCCGGAACATGTTTAGCTGATATGGGTAATGACGTTATTTGTGTTGACAATGATTCTAACAAACTGGAAAAACTTAAAAATGGTATTATCCCTATATTTGAACCAGGATTGGAAGAACTCATAAAATCCAATGTAGCAGAAGGCAGACTCAAATTTTCATCAGATATTGATTACGCAGTAAAACAATCCTTAGTATGTTTTATTGCTGTAGGAACACCTCAAAGAGAAGATGGTTCGGCAGACTTACAATACATAGAAAATGTTGCGGAAAGTATCGGAAAATCTATTAATGGATACAAAGTAATTGTTAATAAATCAACTGTTCCCGTTGGGACTGCCGATACCGTTACAAAAATTATAAAAGAACATTACAATGGCGAATTTGACGTTGTTTCAAATCCCGAATTTTTAAAACAAGGGGCAGCTGTTGATGACTTTCTTAAACCGGACAGAGTCGTAATAGGCTCTAATTCTCCAAAAGCTACCGCAATAATGCAAGAAGTCTACGCACCTTTTTTCAGAACAGCCAGCAGATTTGTAATCATGGATGTGAAATCAGCGGAAATGACAAAGTATGCGGCAAATTCATTTTTAGCCATAAAAATATCTTATGCCAATGAAATCGCAAATATCTGCGAAGCCGTTGGTGCTGATGCCGAAATGGTTCGAATAGGAATGAGTTCCGACAAACGAATAGGTTCTCAATTCTTATTTCCCGGACTTGGTTACGGAGGAAGTTGTTTTCCCAAAGACGTTATGGCTTTAGCCAAAACAGCAAAAGATTACAACTGTAATTGCAGACTTGTAGAAGCAGCCGATGAAGTTAACAAAGAACAACGTGTAATTTTTATAACCAAAATATTACGCCGTTTTGGGATGAATTTATCAGGCAAAACATTCGGAGTATGGGGGCTGACTTTTAAACCTAAAACAAATGATATGAGAATGGCTCCATCAATTACCATTATAAATGCATTATTAGAATTTGGAGCAAAAATTCAAGCTTATGATCCAAAAGGTTTTGAACAAGCCAAAACTTATTTTCAAGACAAAATCATTTACGCCAAAAGCTCTTATGAAGCTATTGAAAATGCTGATTGTATGCTGTTATTAACAGAATGGAACGAATTCAGACGTCCTGATTTTGACAGAATAAAGACATTGATGAAAACACCTATAATTTTCGACGGCAGAAATCAATATGACAATGAACGCTTAAAACAACGCGGCTTTGAATATCATTGTATTGGCAAAAGAACTATATAAGATACTAATCTTCAAGCGGCAATTTAAAAAAAGCACCTATTTTCGCATCATCCATAGAATGTCCGCCTTCTTGCAACTCAATTACATCTTTTATGTTCTTAGCACTACCAACAAGCTTTTGTACTGATTTCGAAGAAACAACCTTATCACCTGCCGCATGGATTAAGTATGTAGGAGCATTAACATCAGCCAATCGTTCTTGAGTTTTAAACATTCCATCCAAGCCATTTAATAAAAATGGGAATTTTTTCAATAAAAACTTGAATACTTTTGGTATTTTAATTATATTCCACTGTATAATATTACCTACTTCTGATTTCAAAGAATTAAATGGAGCAATCAAAACAAGAAATTTAGTGTTCTGATTTTGAGATGCAGCTTCTATTGCAGGAAAACTCCCCATACTATAGCCCGTCACACCAATATTCTCAATTTTTTTATTTTTTAGATATTTCAAAGACATTTCGACTGTATCATTTATAGCAGCCCTGTTAAACTTGTCATTATTATAGCCAAAACCGCCATATTCACAGGATAATACACCAAAACCTTTTTTTATCATTTTTCTATACAAAGCTTGATTTGAAGAAATATTTTGTCCCATACCATGAAAAAACAATATATACTTCTTTGAATTATTTGGGTTCATATCCCAAGCATGCAAAACCCTATTTCCAAATTTTTCAGCAACAAATTTTATGCCCACGTCTAAATCTTCAGACACACCATGCCATCTGTATTTGGACATTTTATTAAAACGATACACACTTTTATCCATATATTTCTGAAATGGAGAAAAACCGGTAAAAGTTTGATTATTTCGATATAAATTATTTTGTTGATATTGATAGTTATTTACTTTATAAGCAATTGGGGTAATCATAATACACACATCCTTTACAAACAAAAAGCACCATAAACAGGTGCTCTCTTATTCTTATAAATGGGCATGAAGAGACTCGAACTCCCACGCGTTAGCACTAGTTCCTAAGACTAGCGTGTCTACCATTCCACCACATGCCCATATTGAATTATCATTTACGTGACCACAGCCACAGTAATTATGATATACAGAAAAACATTGAATGTCAAGAAAAATTATTTAACTTGTTCCGGATGCGCAGAATTCGAAAGTATTATTTCATAATATTCATTTTTATCTATATTTACACCCATATTTTTGGGATCTGCAAATCTTTTTTTTCTGTTTTTATTTAATAATTTTTTATAGTCTGTTCCCATAATTGCATTATATTACAAAATTTTAAAAACTGCTTGAAATTTTTAGACCTTTGTTTTAGTATAAATATACGTGCGTCGATGTATTTGTGGAACATCGATTGTGAAAAAGGAATTTTAGAAAAGAAAGTACGAAATATAATATAAAGGAATTGTAAAATGAACCCTATTATTGATGAATTAGAAAAATCTTATTTAAAAGAAACTACTACGGATGCCAATCCCGGTGATACTGTTAAAGTTTTCGTAAGAATCGTTGAAGGTAACAAAGAAAGAATTCAGGCTTTTGAAGGAACTGTTATCAAAAAACACGGTTCAGGCGTTAATAAAACTATCACAGTTAGAAAAGTATTCCAAGGTGTAGGAGTTGAACGTGTATTCTTACTAAACTCTCCTAGAATTGACAAAATTACAGTTCTTAGAAAAGGTGATGTAAGACGTTCTAAACTTTACTACTTGAGAGAACGTTCAGGTAAAGCAACTCGTATCAAGGAAAAAATTGAAAAAAAATAACCTTCACATACACTGGTATCCCGGTCATATTGCAAAGGCTGAAAAGAAGTTAAAAGAGCAACTTTCTTTAGTGGATGCCGTTATTGAAGTTATTGATGCAAGACTGCCATTATCAAGCAGTTACGATAATATTACGCGGCTTTTAGGTGAAAAGCCGCGTTTAATTTTACTTAACAAATCAGATTTAACAAATATTGAAGAACTGAAAAAATTCATCGAAATAATAGAAACCAAGACCGGTTTTCCTGCAATTATCTCAGATGCAAAAAATTCCAAAGATTTAAACTTTATAGTAAAAAAATCTGTAGAACTGTCTGAACCCAAAATTCAAGCTCTAATGAAAAAAGGACTATTAAGAAGGGCTGCCAGAGTAATGGTTGTAGGCATGCCAAATGTAGGAAAATCAAGCATAATAAATAAACTAACCAAATCATCTAAAACTAAAACAGGAGCTAAGGCAGGAGTTACACGCCAACAACAGTGGGTTAGAATAAATCCGCAGCTCGATTTGTTAGATACTCCGGGAATTATTCCAATGAAACAAGAAGACCAAGATAGAGCCAAAAAGCTTGCTTTTGTTAATGCTGTTTCAGAAAATGCCTATTCTAGTGAGGATGTTGCCGGAGAGCTTTTAGAATTACTAACTAATAAATATCCGGAACAAGTAAAAAATTATTATAAAGTTGAAGAACTAACCCTTGAAAATATAGCCAAATCCAGAAATTGGATCATAGCGGGAGGAAATCCTGACATCGAAAGAACATCAGTTTATGTTCTCAGAGATTTTAGAGAAGGTAAAATCGGCAAATTTATATTGGATAAAATTCCACCTGCGGAGTAATTTATGGTAAAGGAATGTCATGAAATCAAGTCAAAAAAATTATTTGACTATGATATTAATTTAGGAAAAATCATAATCGGAACAGATGAAGCCGGGAGGGGATGCGGTGCCGGCGGAGTTTTTGCCGCTGCAGTATATTTTAATGATTTGTCAAATGATTTAATAAAAAGACTCTCGATTTTAAATGACAGCAAAAAATTATCAAAAAAACATAGGGAAGAAATATTTGATATCATAAAATCAGAAACAATAAACTCTATAATTTGTATAGAAGTTGAGGAAATTGAACGAATAAATATATTAAACGCCTCTTTAAAAGCTATGAATTTAGCATGCTCCAATGTAATTTCTCGCATACCTGAAGAATTAAGAGAAAAAGAACTACAAGTGCTGGTAGACGGCAATAGGGCAATTCGCAATTTTTCATACCCTCAAAAGTTCATAATCAAAGGAGACAGCACCTCCGCATCTATAGCGGCTGCAAGCATTTTAGCAAAAGTTAGCCGAGACAGATATATGGATGAACTTGATAGCAAATACCCTCAATATAAATGGCGAGATAATGCCGGATATTTAACCAAAGAACATATGGCATTAATTGATAAATATGGAATTTCACCACATCACCGCCCGTCATATTTACGCAAACATTTCGCGAAGCAAGAACAATTAAGCTTATTCTAAAGTCAAATTTCCAAAAACTTATTTTCTTACCTGATTATATATCAAATAACTTGTGCAACCTTGTCACAATATCATCTTCATCAAGTTCTTGGGTGATTTTGTTCAAATCTATAGCCATTTGATAATAATTTGCAGCATCATTTATAAATCCCATAGCTTGAGAGGCTCTTGCTGCATTAAAGTAAGCTAAAGTGTAATTTGGATTTAATTCAATTGCTGTTTCAAAATATTCTAACGCTTCTTCAGCATCACCCAAACCATCTAAATAAAGAATACCTAAATTATTTTGAGCATATTCATTATCAGGATTTAAATCTATTGCTTTATGAAAAGACACAAGCGCTTCTTCTAAATAATCTTTTTCCCATAATGCAATACCGGCCTTAGAATAAGCTCTGTAATCATCAGGATTAATCATAATTGCATCACAGTAAGCTCTAATAGCGTTATCCAAATCGTAAGCCGCCATGTGAACATCCCCCAAAGACAAATATAAACTATAATTATTCGGATCTAATATAATACCTGCCTGATAAGTTGAAACAGCTGCATCAATATTACCTTTCACCTGAGCATAAACTGTTCCTAACGCTTCACAAACAATTGATGTCCACTCCTTATCGGGATTTATGGTAATTGCTTTTTGATAATGTTCAATAGCTTCATCATATAACTGAGCTTTTGAATAAGCATAAGCCAATGAATTATTATAGAACGGATTTTCCGGTTCCCTATCCAATGCCAACTTGAACGCGCTTATAGAATTAATTTTATCCTCTTTCTTTAAATATAAATGTCCTAATTCATAATAAATTTGAGGCGTATCAATATCAAATTCTAACAATTTTTCATAACAATCAATTGCTTCATCTGTATTTTCAGGGAAATACGTTTGCAAAACAGTAGCAAGTTTAACCAATACATCTCTATTCAAAGGATTTGCTTCCAAAACTTTTTTATAACAATCTACTGTTAAATCCATTTCCTTATTTTTTAGAGCCAAATCACCCATTTTATCATAAAAGATTTCTCCATGATTTGTTGAGATAACCGCTTGTTTATAAACATTTTCTGCCGTTGGATATAATTTAAATTTTTCTAAAAATTTCCCCACAGTATTGTACGTAAACACAGAAAAATCATCTGACATGTTTTTATAGAACATCTTCATTGAAGGTCTGTCCCATGCCAACATTAAACTTCCGGATAAAAAATAATACAAGAAGCTCAAATAGTCAGCGACATTTCCATTTTTTGAATTAATTTTCTGTAAAATAGACTGAGAAAGAATTAATCTTGGGCGAGCAGAATTCAAATTATCCATTTTTATTGCAGATTTAAATTCTTGTTCAGCCGATTTGAAATCCTGAGCCATCCTCATAAAAAAGCCGGTATATAAATGAGCATTAATATTCTTTGGAGCTAAAGATATTGCCGTCTTACATTGTTCTATCGCAGTATCGAGACTAATTTGACCTTGCTCCCACATTAATGTAGCCAAACGATAATACGCCTCAGGCATAGTCGGATCATATTTCACAGCATCAATATAATATTCTATTGCGTCTTGCAAATCTGAATTTTGTTGACGAATAAGATATTTTTCGTGCGCTATTCTTGCTTTCTCTAGTGATTCTTTTGCTTTATTTGTATTTGCCGCTTTTATGGGCTGTAGTAACATTTGTTCTGACATCAATGAGCTCCAATAAGATGTGTGTCTATTAATATATTTCCTCTAACGATATAACCAATTTTAATCTTTAGTAAATTGAAATAATATCATCCACATGGAGGAGATAAACTTTTTTTGTATTATAATTATGTTGTAAAGATTAGGAATATGAAAAATGAATTACCTCAATAACAAATATGACATAATTGTAGTTGGTGCCGGACATGCAGGGTGTGAAGCTGCCATTTCTTGTGCCAAACTTGGAGCAAAAGTTTTACTTTCAACATTAAATGTTGACCATATAGCATTAATGCCTTGTAATCCGGCTGTTGGCGGCCCGGCAAAATCTACACTTGTTCGCGAGATTGATGCATTGGGCGGTGTAATGGGGGAAGCTGCAGATGCGACATATATACAAATGAAAATGCTAAATTCATCCAAAGGTCCTGCTGTTCGAGCACTTCGCGCTCAATCAGACAAACAACAATATATGAATTACATGCGCAACATTATCGAACATAACGAAAATATCTATTTAAGACAAGCTTGCATAACAGATTTATTAGTTGAAAACGATAGGATTGTCGGAGCAGTTGATGAATTTGGAATAGAATACTCTGCAGGTGCTGTTGTTTTAACAACAGGAACATCACTTAACGGAAGAATTTTTGTTGGACTCCGCTCATATAGTGCGGGCAGAATGGGAGAAAAAGCCGCTTATGGTTTATCGGAATCTTTAATTAAGCATGGTATAAATATAAAAAAATTAAAAACAGGAACTCCTCCAAGAGTTGATAAAAGAACTATTGATTATTCTAAAATGACTATTCAACCGGGGGATGAGACATTACATTTTTATTCATTCAAACCTAATCGCCCTGTCAGACCACAATACCCTTGTTATTTAACAAGAACAAACGAAGAAACTCATGAAATTATCAGAGCTAATTTAGATAAATCACCTATGTTTAAAGGTTTAATTCAAGGGGTTGGACCTCGTTATTGTCCTTCAATTGAAGATAAAGTTGTTAGATTTAGTGAGAACCCATCACATCATATTTTTATCGAACCTGAAGGGCTTGGAACTTATGAAGTTTACATTCAGGGATTTTCCAGTAGCTTACCGGCAGAAGTTCAAGTCAAAATGCTTAGAACTCTCCCGGGGTTAGAACAAGCACATGTAATAAAACCTGCTTATGCCGTAGAATATGATTATGTTCCGGCTGTACAAACAACACACTCATTAATGTCTAAAAAGATTAAAGGTTTGTTCTTTGGCGGACAAATTAATGGAACAAGCGGATACGAAGAAGCTGCTGCTCAAGGCTTAATTGCGGGGATTAACGCGTATAACTACTTAAATAATTCAGAATTATTAGAACTTTCAAGAAGTTCTTCATATATCGGAACTTTGATTGATGATTTAGTAACAAAAGACATTCAAGATCCTTACAGAATGTTGACATCTCGTTCAGAGTACAGATTATTGTTAAGACAAGATAACGCTGACACAAGATTAACACCAATCGGTAAAAAAATCGGTTTAGTTGATGATACTCAATACAAAGTTTTTACCGATAAACAAGAAGCAATTGAGCGTGAAATCCTTAGAATTAAAGAGGCAAAAATTTCCGCGACAGACGAAGTTAATTCTGTTTTAGCTAAAGTTGGTCAAAGTATTGATAGAGGAATTAAGATTTCAGAACTATTAAAACGCCCTGACATTGATTACACTATTATAAAAGAAATTGATGAGGAAACTCGTAATTTAAATATTCCGTTCGATGTTAGCGAACAAGTGGAAATTTTGACAAAATACGATGGGTACTTAAAACGCCAGGAACAACAGGTTAAAGAGGCAGGCAAATTAGACAAATTCAAAATTCCTGATAATATAGATTATTCAAAAATCGAACATATTTCATCAGAAACAAAAGATAAATTATCAAAAATCAGACCAAAAACATTAGCCCAAGCTTCTCGTATAGGTGGGGTAAAACCGGCAGACATTTCAATATTAATGGTAATGTTAGAAAAACACCAAATTGCAAAATTATAAATCTTTATTTAATTTCCAATCCTTGAATTAAGCTGAAACGTCTAGCTTTTCCTTCTTATGATAAGAAATATTATTCTTTTCCATAACAGCTTCAAAGGCTTTGTCTTTCTGCGGTTTTACATTAATATCCACATCTCCGTACACACCGTTATTGCGAATTTTATTAAATGTACTTCGAGGAGAATTAACCCAAAAATTATTCATTAGCGCACCTAAAGTAAAAACTTGCCTTTTTGACTGCGCTGAACTCGTATCTACAGTATAAGTACTTTGAAAAGAAATTGAAGAAATTTTCATGCCATAATAAAAACATAAAAAAATATTTTTTGCCATCAAAAAATTAATAAAATCAGATATTTAAAATTTTATCACAACATTACTTTTGTTGGCGAGAGACACGAGCCCTACAAATAAGAGTCCCTTTTAGGGTAAAACATAAAATTTTGAGTAGCTCAAAAATTTCTTGTAGTTTGAAAAAGCTTATTTTGACTCGACTTGGCAATAAACAAGAAAAAATTCCCAGAGATGGATTCGAACCACCGTTGAAAGATCCAGAGTCTTTAGTCCTGCCGCTAGACGATCTGGGAATACCGCCACATTAATTCTATTGCAAAAATAAAATAATGCAACGTGAATAGCAAATTTTTTATATTTACTGTTTTAATATATACATGGTACAAATTTCCGGTATTAAAAATATTAATTTATGTGAAAATGGCTAAGAAATGGGGGCAAAAGAGAAAACGTACCTTTTGTTATTGGGCAAATGTTTTTACCCAAAGAAAATATTTCTCATTGTTTAAATTACGGCAAAATTTAGCTTACTATCTAACGGAATAGGCACAAGTCTACTATAAAACTTGTATTCATTATAAGTTTTTGGCAGATTATTCCAATATCTGTATATTACTTTTCCCTCTGCTGTCAATTTTTCAACCAATTTATCTGCTGTAGAAATATTTGGAGCTAAGTAAGGATAACAAAATGGAATACAGTTTTCTTTTATATTAATATCCAATTGATTGGTCTCTCTAAATAATCTATGATACTTCATAAAACTCTCATATCTTTGATTATTTTCTGTCACAAAACCTTTCCCTTCTCCTATCCATAAATATGCACCGTCAGGAACAGGCAAAAACTTTTTGGCTGAATTAAAACTTGCAAATCCTTTAGGTTTTGAATAATAAGCATGAGCATTATCAACAATTAACTTTGAATATATTTTTACAAGTTTATCAACATTATTATCACAAATCCCAAAATAATTCGGGTATAAAATATAAGCATCTTTTGGGAAATTTTGCTGCGGAAAGAACTTATCATCAATGTGATAAAATAGAGGTTTACAACCTTCTAAAAACACCGTATGTCGCATTACATCACAAAGATAATATGGCATGTATATTTCTTTTATTTCATACGTTTTAATTAAATATCGAAACGCATCTCGCGCAAAATGAAACTTCATAACAAGAATTATATCAAAAATCTATTTTATTTTTTACAAAATTTAACAAGCCTGCCAAAATAATAAAGTTTTTTAACAAATTAACCGATATCTGAATTAACAAAAGACTTAGGGTGTATCTTATGGCAATAGACGGAATAGCAAGTTTTTCTTCATTCCACGTTTGTTCTAACAATGGAACAGATGCTGAATGGGAACGTATTTTGAGACGCTTAAAAGAATATGGCGTAAAAACCACTGGTAGCAAAGCTAACGATTTAGCTAAACTACGAGATATTGAAATGCAAGAAATGAAAACATTAACAGCTCCGTCATGCAAGTTTTTAACGATTAGTAAAAGCGAACAAGAAAAATTTTTTGCACATAAAAAAGAAATTAAGCAAAATATGCAAATAAAACAAGAAAAAAACAACAAAAATATTAGCACTGAAAAACATGAAAAAACAGAAAAAGCTATAAACGCTTTAGGGGAACAAATTTATCTTGCAATAAAAATGAAAAATAAAAAAATATTATAATGTAAAAACTTCTTTACAAATTCGCAAAAAATAAATATTATGCTTTTTATCTATCTAGCAGAGGATTATAAAAAGCATGAAAATAACATTTACTCCATTGAAATTTAATAGAATAGAAAATAATCAGTATAATTTAACAAATCAAACTTCTACAAAAAATTCAGAAACACATAATTATAAACTTCAGAAACTGTCAGGGACAGAAGTTCCTTTCGGAGCTATTCATGGCATAAAACCGAACAAAATTGATAATATAATCGATGAAAAAATAAAATTATCTCGAATAATAAGAGTTTTACAAGACGAAATAAAAAAATTAAATCTGGAAGAAATAGCATACGAACTATATAGAAGTAAAATACAAGAAGCCAAGTCTAAAGGTGCAAATCTTTTGATGGAATGGTTTGAAAAAAATCCTTTAGGAAGAAAAGAAGATGCTATTGACACGGTAATGTATAAATTACAAGACTATTTTGTAAGTATAGCTCTATGGATACAGAAAGAAGCTCCTAAAATCCAAGAAAAAAGAATGGCGCAAGACAAAAACGATTATAATTTATTAAATAAATTATATACAGCTGTCGCAAATGACGACATGAATTTAGACAATGTCTATAAAAAATATTATTCGGATTTAAACAAATTATCAACTCTAACAGAAGTAAAACTTAGCTATCCTAAATTAGAGCTACCATCTTCTCCTGAAGAAGAAATTGCTAAAAAAATCGTAGACACATTTGACAAAAATTTTGTAGAAGATTTATTCAAAAAACTGGATGAAAATTCCAACATGGAAGCTTTTGATATTTTAATGAAAGCTATAAAAGAAAAAATTGGTCAACTGTCTAAAGACTCCAATATAGATAAAGACTTCTTAACAGAAAAACTTTTAACCAAAACTTATTTACAATTTCTTGAAAAATCAAATGGCTTAGGAGATGCGATGGATTTGAGTACATTTCCAACACAAGCTAAACCAATAAAAAACATTATTTCTCAAGACGAAAAGCAGTTATTACAAATAAACTATGATGCATACGTCATAGATGTTTTGAAACAATTATATGTTGATGGCAAAAAGTTACCTGAAATTAGTTACCAAGAAGGTGATACCGTTTTAAAACCCAAAACTTTCAGCAATTCTAAATATAAATTTGAAAAACCGAATGAAAAAATAAAGGACATAATTCGAAAAGCATTAAAAATTAAACAATCTGAAAGAAATTATGAAAAATTTAACACAGAACAATTTCAAAACAGATTAAAATACTATGGGAATTCAGATATTGCAGAAAATGAAGAAATTTTAGAACGATTAATAGATTTTGATTCTTCACAATTTACTTCAGAAGACAAAGAAGCATTAATTCCATTTTTAAGAATTTTGGACGACATAAGTGATGGCAAAATTTCAAAATCTGAAGGTATAAAATTAATAAATGAACAAAATCTCAAAGCTCATGGGACAAATAAGTTAAATCAGGTAGAGAAAGAAAAATTTGCTAAAGAATTAATTCTTGAAAGAAAACAAAAAAACGAATTCAAAAACTATTGTAAGCAATTTGACAACGCTATAGATTTATTATACAAAAACAAATTGGAAGAAGCAGGCACAATTTGTTCTGCATTTAGACCTCAAAATAACAATGAATCTAAAGAGATTTCAAATAAAATTTTACAAACAATTCAAAAATATACAGTTAATGGAGAAATTACACAATTAAAAAAATTAGATACTGAACTAAAAGCATTAAGTAAATATTTTGAACTGAAACTGTATGATAAGAAAAACCCAAAATTAATTGAAGCAGAAAACTTCACAAAAAATTCTGACGGACTTATAGACGAGGTAAAAGCAGGGCAATATATCATAAATAAAGATATTGTAGATAATTTCCCGACAAGTTTAGGAACATTTACACCGGAATATCAAGGAATTGTTTCAACAATTTGCCAGAAATATTCTAAGGAAGAAGCTACCGCGAAATTAATAAAATTAAATAATTACATGTTATTACCTCAAAACGAACGTCTGCAAATAACAAAAATCCTTGAACAATTTAATATTTCAGGAGAAAATAACGATAAGGCAATCATAGATACAATTGTCAATGATATTTACGCTAAAAGTTCAACCGTTATAAAAACATCACTAAATAAAGATAATTCGCTGTTCCAAGACTCTGAAATTTTACCAAGCGCGAAAGAAGCCATAATAAAAGATAAAAAATTTCCTTTGTGTTTAGAATATTTTGAAGCATTTGAACGCTCAATGACTCATGCAGGACAGTCAAAAGAAGATGACGGGATTCAAATAATCGGATCAAATAATAATGCATTAAGAAAATTATATAAACAAGAAGTTAAAATTTCGAAAGATGAAAGATTATATTCAACCAATGGTGACTACAAATTTGATGTATACAAACCCGGACTACATAAAAGTAAAGTAACAAAAGCATAAATGTTATAAACAGATTTTTTAGGAATTATTAAATTATCTTACCAAATATAAAAAAGGTAATATGTTTTATCCTGACAAAATTAAAGAAATAATAATACCTAAGTCGCATTTTGTCAATCATTGAAATGCAATGTTTTTGGAGGAAAAGTTTACCGAGAATAATTTAAAAATGCTAAAATTCATATTTTAAAGCGATTTGATTTTATGTTATTATTTGCACAAATGGGAAATGTACGCAAAGAAATATTTTTAAAAGGCGAAAAGCGAACAGATGATATCATAAGTTGCGTGAGAAGTGGTAGATTTTATAAAATTACTTTTAAAAGCCACAAAACATACACTTACAATTATTTCGATGTAAAAATTATTGAACCAAGTAAAGAAGAACTTTTTATAGACAATCGTTTAGACTATTTTGAAAGTATTGCAGATAAGATTGGTCTTGAACTCACGACAGGCAAGGGCTTGAAGTCCAATATTTTACTTAAAAATTATGGAATGATAGAAAAAGTAGTTCCTGAAACTATGCTATATAATTTTTTAAAAGGAGAGTTGCCTGTTAAAGACAAAAAACAAGATAGTTGTCTAGGTGCATTTTTTAAAATTATAAAACCAATTAAAAATGAAGAAAAAGAATTTACAATATTTCCTTTTGGATTTAATATTAGTCAAAAACAAGCAGTAAATAATGCACTGGATAATGACCTATCTATTATTGAAGGACCGCCCGGAACAGGGAAAACACAAACTATTTTAAATATAATCGCAAATGCAATTATACGAGGAGAAAACATTGCAGTTGTTTCAAGCAATAATTCTGCGACAAAAAATATAATTGATAAGTTGAAAAAATATGAAGTAGATTATATTTCAGCATATTTGGGTAACACAGAAAATAAAGAAGAATTTATTAAATCACAAACGGCGGTACCTCAAATGCAAAGTTGGAAGCTTGAGAACTCTGTAATTAAAGAAATTCAAGAATCTTTAAAACAAAGATATAAAAACTTACAAGAAAAGTTAGAACAACAGAAGGAATTATCTGTTCTTAAACAAGAATTGTCTGCGTATAAAATAGAATATTCACACCATCTGAAATATATTGAACAATTTAACATAAAAGAAATTCCACAAGATATAGCAAATATTAAATCCGCAGATAAAGCTCTTGAAATGAGTTTCTTTATTGAAATCGCAGACGAAGAATATAAAAACAATGATAATAAATTTATTGAATTTATAAAAGCTATTATTGAATTTTTAAAAATTAAAAGATTTAAAAGAACAATAGCTGAACAGCTTCTGAAAAAATACACAAAAGAATGTTTAATTGCTTTGTATCAGCAAAAATTTTATGAAATCAAAATTTTTGAAATAGAAAATAGTGTTGAGAAATTAGAAAATGAACTAAATTCTTTTGATTTCAATGCCAAAATGAAAGAATATTCAGAACTTTCAATTCAAATATTTAAAGCTAAATTGTCAAGAAAATATTCTTTACAAAAAAGAAAAACATACACAATTGATAAATTACAAACAAAATCAGAAGATTTTATAAAAGATTATCCTGTTGTTTTAAGTACGACATATTCTTTAAGAACTTGTTTATCGAAAGATGTAATGTATGATTATGTGATTGTAGATGAAGCTTCGCAGGTAGATTTATGTACAGGGGTCTTGGCATTATCTTGTGCTAAAAAGGCGGTAATTGTAGGCGATTTAAAACAATTGCCTAATGTTGTAGATTCAAAAGATGCGAAATTAACTGATGAGGTTTTTAATCATTTTGATATACCTGAAGTTTATAGATATAAAAATCATTGCTTATTATCTTCTATATCAGAATTGTTTAAACAGGCTCCTCACACATTATTAAAAGAACATTATCGTTGTCATCCGAGGATTATAGAATTTTGTAATAAAAAATTCTATAATAATGAACTAATTATTTTAAGCAATATAAAAAGCGACAAAAAACCCCTAATGGTTTATAAAACAGTTGCAGGAAATCATTCAAGAGATAATGTTAACCAAAGACAAATAGATGTAATAAAAAACGAAATAATACCTAATGAAAATCTTTGTACAACAGATAATTCACTTGGAATTGTTACTCCATATAGAAATCAGACGAATGCTTTGCAAAATCAATTCAAAGGTACGGGTGTTAAAGCCGATACAGTAGATAAATTTCAAGGGCAAGAAAATAAAGTTATTATTTTATCTACAGTAGATAATAATATAAAAAAATTTACAGATAACCCAAATCGTTTAAATGTTGCGATATCAAGAGCCATAGAACAATTAATTGTAGTCATAAATGGAAACGAGCAACGAAAAGACACAATTATAAATGAACTGGTAAAATATATTGAATACAATAATTGTGAAGTAAAAGACAGTAAAATCTTTTCAGTATTTGACTTACTTTATAAAAATTATGCACAACAAAGAAAGAATTTCTTAAAGAAATATAATAAAATCTCTGAATATGATAGTGAAAATATTATGTATGCTTTACTTCGAGATATTCTTGAAAAATATAATGGAAGTTATGAAGTTGCGGTTCATGTACCATTAAATATGATAATCAGAGATTATAGTTTAATGACAAATGAGGAGAAAAAATATGCAAAAAATGATTGGACTCATGTTGATTTCTTAATTTATAAGACAATTGATAAATCTCCGGTATTAGCAATAGAAGTTGACGGCTTTAAATATCACAAAGAAAGTAGCAAACAGGCAAAAAGGGATGAATTAAAGAATATAATCTTTGAAAAATATGATATTCCATTGTGCAGATTTAGTACTACAGGAAGTAATGAAAAAGAAAAACTTACTCAAATATTACAAAAAATAGGAGGTATGTAATGAAAAAAGCATTTGCGTATTTTTGTGTTGCTGTTATAGCAACAGTCGCATTTTTTATTGGAAAATCCTGCCAAAATGTAGGAAGGTACCAAATACTAATGCATCCAGTGGTAAGAGCAGACCAATATTTACTTGATACAAAAACAGGTCATGTTTGGCATTTGGTAGAAGATCAAAAAGATAAACTTTTAATTTGGGAACCAATGCTAAAATCTAATCCAAGTATTGAAGAATTAACATCATCAGAAGAAAAATAAATAAGAGGTTTCTTCTAACTTCTTCCGACTTCAAAAAAATCTCATTCTATTTGCGATTTCAATAGTTGACCAACAATCGAACTTTTGAAACAGGCATTAAAAAAGGGCTTGAAGCTAATTCTTGCCCTAATAATAGAAAAAACTCCCCAGGTTGTCTTGGATTTGCTCCACGCTCACAGAGTTTCGCAATTATACCTACGGTATAGTATGCTCAATCTGTTCGCTATCCGGACTAACTATCTTCGTTCGTATCGTCCGTCCGCAAATCCGCTGGACTCTCACCAAGTGTAAAAAGACACATGGTTTGATTATTTATGACAACTAGTTTGACTATTTCGGCAACTTTAAAATTCTTAATAAAAAAGTAATTTTTTTAAGAAAAAAAATACTTTATATAGGTATAGGGGATTTTAAAGATGAAAATTTTATCAAAATTGAGCAATTTCTTTATGAGAAGAAATAATACAACTTTAGGTGAAAATTTGTTTGGATTAAAAAAACAACTAAATAACAAAATGACCGACAGATTACAGGAACTTGAAATCACAAAACAATTAAAAATTTTAGAAAATGATTTAAGAAAACAAGAAAACGACCTGTTTTTTGATATGGCACAGGTGGATGTTGATACAGAGAACGAAATAAAAGAATTAACTGCAAAAACACGATTTAAAGCAAGTCCAAGCAATTATTTTACTTTGTATTTTGAGAAAATGTAAACAAAAGCCGAGAGTTTTTAATTCAAACTTTCGGCTTTATACTTATAAAATATTTATTTTTTTATCCTTCTGCAACAACAGAAATCCTTTGTCTTATATGATTTCCTTTTGCTGCCTCATCTATCATAGCAATAGCATAATCGGCATAACTAATTACACTTTCGCCTTTTGAATTGGGTGTTAATTCTTCGCCGTTCAAGATGTATCTGCCTGTTTTAATTCCGTCTGCTTGGAAATCGGCAGCAGGGCTTATGTAAGTCCATTTAACATCGTTTCTTTGTCTTAATTCGTTTAATGCTTTTCCCATATTGCTTGCAAGAGGTTTAAATATATCAGGGAAATCAGGTGTTTCCATAACTGTCATTGTGTGTTCGGGCTTTACATATAAACTTCCTGCACCGCCTACAACTAATAATCTTGTATCAGTACCGGATAAAATATCACATAAGTGTTTTAAACTTGTTGAGTGTTTTGGGAGTTCATCTTCTGCCCAAGCACCAAAAGCATCTATTACAACATCAAAACCGGTTAAATCTTCTTTTGTTAAATCAAATAAATCTTTTGTAATAACTTTTTCAGCATTGGTTTTGTTATCACCTCTGACAACTGCTGTTACATCAATACCTCTTTCAACCGCTTCATTTGTAATCAATTTTCCTGCTTTTCCGTTAGCACATACAACTGCAATTTTCATAAATTTTTTCTCCTTTTATTTGACATTTCTTTTTACAAGTATATAATAATATCATAAGTAACTTATGTAAAGTAAGCACTTAAAAGGTATATAGTAACCAAATAGAAACTATTGAATAATATATGGGTTTAAGATATGAAAAAGAAATATGAATTGCCGCTTTGTCCTGTTGAAGTAACTTTACAAATGATTTCCGACAGGTGGAAAGTATTGATAATAAGAGATTTATTGAGCGGTACAAAAAGATTCGGAGAATTAAGAAAATCAATAGGGAATGTATCGCAGAAAGTTCTGACATCAAATTTAAGGTCAATGGAAGATGACGGACTTATCAAAAGAAAAGTGTTTGCAGAAGTTCCGCCAAGAGTTGAATACACATTAACTGATACAGGCATGAGCCTTAAACTTGTATTAGATTCTATGGAAAAATGGGGAAAAGAGTATAAGAATAAATTTGAGGAATAAATAAAATGGAAAAAATAAACAAATTATTAGAAAACTATGTAAAATCTATAAATGAGTGTGATACAGAACTTGCTCAAAATTTTTGGGATAACAAAGAACCTGTATCTTTTATTCACCCGCTTGGGTATGAGCATAATTTTGATGAAATAAAAAATCATTTTTATTTGGAAATTATGGGCGGCAGGTTCTCAAAAAGAGAGTTGAGATTAAAAGATATAAAGACTAAAATCTATAATGATACTGCATTTTTAGAGTTTAGTTGGGATTTTTACGCAACACTAAAAGAAACAAACGAGCAAATTCACACCAAAGGCAGAGAAACACAGTTTTTAGTCTTGCGTGATAATGAATGGAAAATCATTAATATTCACTATTCGCAAGAATCTGAGGGGTAAATAAGGGGTTAATAATTAATATTTGCAAAATTCAAAGCCGAAAGTTTTTAATTTAACTTTCGGCTTTTTATGATACTATTGATTTATGACTGAATAGCCATTTGAAGGGTAATGTTTTACCCAAATATTTTCAACAATATTTTCAAATCAATTAACATTCCAGTACATAACATCTAATTGGTAATCTAATTTATCCACAAAGAATTCATCGCCAGAACCAAAATACTCTCCACCGACTTCATATTTTGATGAGAGTTGTTTTACTATTTCTTTTCTGCTTGTAACTGCTATATCTTTTTCTACAAATATGTAAACATCAATATCTGATAAATAATCAGAAGTATTATTTACCCCTGAGCCACCAAGTGCAATCGCCTTGACTTCAGAAAAGTCTTTATTTTTCTAATCGTAAAGAACGAGTGCTTTTTAAACCTTTTGCCTCTGCTATTGCTTTTATATTTATATAACTATCTTTCATCAAGGAACACATTAGCTCCGAAGATGATAAATTGGAACACCACTTCCGAGCATTGTGTCCGTTTTGTATCAATTGAAAAAATTTTCAAAAAACTAAAATTCTCAAAATGGACTTTGCCGAAATAATCATTTTATCCGTACAACTCCTACACAGAGCTAAAATGCAATAATAATCTAGTAAAACACCCAACTTTTCTAAATAATCATTCTAACCGTTCAACCTAAAAATGTTTAATTTGACCGTTTTGCTGAACGGATAAATTGATTATTTCCTACCTCTCAAATCTAGGTATATTGCCAACTTTCCCAAATAATACTTCTATCCGTTCAAGCCAAACTGGTCGTTAAAATACACCAAGGTTGGTTCTCGCTCTATCCTAAAAAAAATTTCGTATATAAATACAAGGGAAACCCTGTATTTATATACGAAAAAACTCCATCCGCCAGAAGACGCTGGAAATTTTTGTAAGTAAATTCTACAATGAAATAACTAGTGTTATCAACTTATCAGTTTTTACGCAAATAGAAAATTTAAGTAAAATATCATAATGTATCACGATAAATAATCAGCTTAAACACAGTTAAACTTTAAGTATCCATTTAATATATTTTATAATAATTATAAAAACTCTTAACTGAATTTAAACTGCATTCTATTATCTTTTTTTATTTTTGAAGTTTTTGGAATTATAAGATTACAATGAACAAAAAGTGTAAAAATAAAATATTAAATATTTTCAAATGTAATAAAATAGCTTTTTGTAAATTTTTTATCTATACTTGTTTATAGAGGTGTTAATATGTATATATCACAAGTTTATTTAAAAGGTTTTAGAAATTTCAAAGAAGCAATTATTAATTGCACAGAAAAAAACTTAATTATTGGTCCAAATGATATTGGAAAATCAAATTTTATTTATGCATTAAGAATATTACTTGATAGAAATTTACCAGAAACAATTTTAAATCCAATAGATTCTGATTTTTATGCATTTGAACAAATCGAAAACTATGAAATAAAAATTAGTTTTAATGACATACAAAACACCCCTGACAAAGAAGATTGTGTTTGGGCAAAACTTGGGAAATATATTAGTGAAAGTAATTCTATTATTATCAAATATATTGCAAATAGAAATTTACGAACTGGTGCTAAAAGATTTGAATTATTTATAGGTCCGGATGAAGGAAATCTATTTCCTATTGACAATCGTATGTATTTAAAAGTTCTGTGTCTTGAATATTTAAAAAGTAATAGGGACTTATCGAATTTTATAAAAAAAGAACAAAATCGTATTATTCAAGAGTCAAAAGAAGCAAGACAAGATGAAGATATAAATAAGGATTTGCTTGTTGAAAGTAAAGTACAAACTAAATTATCTGAAGTTAATACTACTATCAATAGTCTGTCCTATGTTAATAAAGCAACTTCCAAACTTAATAAAGAATTAAAAAATTTAAATTTTAATAATTGTCAAGATGTTGAATTTTGTGCAGCAGAAATTGATACTGACAAATGCATTAACAATTTAAATTTAATAACAAAGATTGGAGATAAAACAGTTAGTATCGGTGGTGATGGACGAGCAAATCAAATATTTCTTACTTTGTGGACAAATAAAAATATAGATGATACTCCAATTCATGACTGCGTTAAATTCTTTTGTATAGAAGAACCAGAAGCCCATCTACACCCTCACAAGCAAAGAGGACTTGCAAGATATATAACACAAAGATTTAATTCTCAAATCTTTATAACAAGCCATTCCCCGCAAATAGCGTCAGAGTTTTCGCCAAATTCTATTATAAAATTTTATCATACAGAAAATGGAACTATGGCTGCAGAAGATGGTTGTTCAAAAATTATAGAAAATACTTTCCATGATTTTGGTTACAGACTAAATATTATACCAGCAGAAGCTTTTTATTCAGATGTTGTATTTTTAGTAGAAGGAATTTCAGAATTACTTTTTTATAAATCATATGCAGAAGTTATTGATGATTTAGATTTGGAAGCTTTAAATATAAGTGTTTTGTCTGTTGATGGAATAGGTTTTTACCTTACACTAATATTTTATCAAAACTTAAAATTCCTTGTGTTATAAGAACTGATAATGATTTTATCAAAGTCCCACACAATGAAGAATATCGTTTTGCAGGTTTTGAACGTGGTATAGATATTTATAATTCTTTATCACAAGAAGAAAAAATTACAACAACTATAGATAGATTAAAGCAACAGGGTTGCCTACCAGATACAATAAAAGAAAAACTTAACAATTTAAGACAAAAGTTAGAAACTTTAAATATATTTATAGCTGAAAAAGACTTTGAAACAGACTTATATAATTCTCCACTAAAAGACAATTTAGACAATTTTTATAGCTCTAGTTCTAATATCATAAAAGATATGCAAAAACGCAAAGGAGTTAATATATATGATTATTTATTACAAAACAAGAATGAGTTAAAAATTTTAAAAAACAGTGAACTTGTTAAACCTTTATATCGTTGTAAGGACTTAATAACAGGAGAAACCCTTGAGTAATACTAAGGTACCGACAGAAGAACAACAAAAAATAATTGATTATAATGGTAATCTCGCAGTAATTGCTGACCCAGGAAGTGGTAAAACATATACATTAGCTATTAAAATCCAGAAAATATTAGAAAATTTACCAAACTATAAGGGGGTTATTGCAATATCATATACTAACAAAGCTAGTGATGAACTAAAGTCAAGGGTATTGTTAGGTGGTATTGATTCCAAGAATTCGTATTTTGGTACGATTGATAGCTTTTTTTATTCTGAATTAATATTACCATTTTTACCAAGAATTTTAGATATTCAGCTAAATAAAGAAATAGAAACGATTAGATTAAAAGACATTCAAAAAGATAATGAAAATGATTTTAAAGAATTAGAAAATTTATTACAAACAAAAACTATAAAAGAAATACATTTAAATATTGTTAAAAAATTTTTGTTGCAGGGTGTATTTTTCTTAGAATTATTTGGTTTAATAGGACTATATACATTCAAAAATTCTAAAACTGCTTCTAAATATTTAAAAGCAAGATATTCTCATATTATAATTGACGAATATCAAGACTCAGGGATTGAACAGCATCAATTTTTTAAAGAATTAGTTGACTTATCATTAATAGGTATTGCTGTTGGAGACATTAATCAATCAATATATAGATGGGCAGGTAAAAATCCTTTGTATCTAAAAGAACTCCAAGAAAACTCAAAATTTAAATCATATCTTCTAACAAAGAATCATCGTAGTCATGAAAGTATTGTCGCATATTCTCGAACATTTTTATTGCCACAAGTTGAAATTCCAGAATTAAAAACCAAAAGAGTATATTATAAACAAGTTCAAGGGAATCAAGAAAATATTGCTAAATGGATAGATATAAATATTGAAAACATAATACAAAAATTTGAAATTAATAAAAAAAGTAGTATTGCTATTTTAGTAAGAAACAGTCTCTCTGGAAAAATCGTAAATGATACATTAACTACAACTCATAAGTATATAGAAAATACTGAACTTGATACTTGTTCTCAAATATGGGCAAGACTTTTTTCAGATTTGCTTTTTTATTCATTTGATATGGGTCAATGTGCTTCTAATATAATTGAAAAGTGGACGTTATATGATTTAAATTTATCATACAAAAACCTTCTCAAAGGTTATTTAAATACATTAAAAAGGTTAGATCGGGAAGATTTAAAAGATAACATAAATATTTTTGTAAATATCGCAGAAATACTTTGTCCAAATAATAAATCTGAAGTTGCTTATAATTGTTTAAAAAAAGTTATAAATGATGAAAATCTTTTAAATTCTTATATACCTGTAAAAG
Organism: uncultured Candidatus Melainabacteria bacterium; assembly: GCA_934718275.1. Classification (GTDB taxonomy): domain Bacteria; phylum Cyanobacteriota; class Vampirovibrionia; order Gastranaerophilales; family Gastranaerophilaceae; genus Stercorousia. The sequence continues at coordinate 214,093 of CAKUZD010000001.1, forward strand.
ATGATGAAATGCAGATTATGACTATACATAAATCAAAAGGGTTAGAATTTGATGTCATATTTCATTTAGATTTATATAAGAGTGTATTGCCAGCGAAACAATCACATAATGATACAAAAAAAATGGAAGAAGATAAAAATTTACATTATGTAGGGATTACAAGAGCCAAAAAATGTTGTTTTTTACTGACCTCTACAAAAAATATAGTAAATTATAAAGGTGAAATGCAAGAATGGAATTCAAATCCATCTGAATTTTTAGAAAAAATAAATCTGATTTCATTAAGGCACAATCTAAAATAATAAAAATGGTAAAAATTACTAGAACTCTCTTTATTTAGTTGATTTCATTAATAAAAACATACTGAATATCTATATCGATATCAAAAATCTCATAAGTGCCTTTATTATCTTTCACCTCGATTGAATCCTCATCTAAATAAATAGTATATTTATCATCAGAGTACCTAACATTGTGTATAGTAACGACAGTAATTCTATAACGCTTGTAAAAATCCCGTTCTTGATAAGTTTTATATATATTTTTGTATATGTTTAAATCCATAGCGTTATTATAGCATAATCATTAATTCTATGCTATAATACCCACATGACAGAACGGACGACAGCATTGGAAGTATATTTTTATGCAACAAGTTCAGGTAATGAGCCTGTTCGTGAATGGTTAAAAGATTTGCCAAAAGAAGATATGCGTACAATCGGCTTTGATATCAAAACCGTTCAATATGGCTATCCAATCGGTATGCCATTAACTCGTGTTCTACATGGTACTGGCGGTCTTGAAGAAGTTCGTTGCAACATATCAAACGGCATAGCACGAGTTATTTTCTATGTCGAAAACGATACAATGGTGCTTTTACACGCATTTATCAAGAAAACGCAGGAAACCCCTAAAAAAGAATTAGATGTTGCAATTAAACGCTACAAAGAGCTTACGAAAAGGACAAAATAATTCTTTTACCGAGATATTTAGCAACTTTTTCTATTGTGTTCAATGTGATTGAAGTGTTTTCAGGGTCTAAAATACGACAGATTGCAGTTCTTGAGGTTTCAAGTTCTTTTGCAAGTCTAGCGACTGACATATTATCCGCTTTCATTTTTTCTTCTAAAGCGTATGCTATAACTCGTTTTAATGCAACAGTATCTGATTCTTGAAGTAAATCTTGTTCTTCAAGAAAACTATCAAAACTTGTGCCTATATGTTTTTTGTCAATCATTGTTTTTAGTCCTTTAATTCTATATTTATATTGTACCAAAATTGGTGCAATTTTTCAACCCTCATATTACAATTTTTAAAATTATTATTTTATATAGTTTTTAGTATTACAAAATTACATTTTACCTTTTTAGGCTTGAAATATAATAATAGTGTATATTTCGACTGTAATACTGCGGTAATTATTTGTAATTTTTTTAAACTAAGTAACCATTTTCCCTTATAAATCAATGGTTTACACAGTTCCTTTTAATAATAATATAAAATTATATAAAAAGGGTTAAAATATTGAGTTTTAGCTAATTTACAAGATTTTGGGAAGTTTTACACCTTCCAGAATTTATCTGGTTAAACTTTTTATTACTCCTAAATATAAATATATATAAATGTTTCAAAAAATTTAATCAGCTTTAATCTGAAAGGAGCAAAGTTAAAATGGATTACATAAAAGAATTTACTTCTAAATTACAGGATTTGGATAGGTCAAAAAATATTGCAACCGTCTTTGCGGACTTTACAACATTATGTCAGTGTGCACTGTCCCAGCCGTTTTATCGGAATCCGAATATAGAACAACGATATCAGAATATAATATGCAATTATACAAAAGAGCAAGCAGATGCATTTAAACATCTTGAATGGTTTAGAGATAATTTTGCAAAAGAGAAATCATTTACCGGACTTATTCTATATACCGGTGAACGAACAATGACTTGGTCAAACGGAATGTTTACAGTTCTGATTAATAATTTGTGGGAATAATGATAATTCTCCTTTTGTCACTGTTCACGCGAATTTTAAGATAATTGGAGTGGAAACTTATGCAATTAGACTTTAACACACCTACAAACTCGCGTCAGCGGCCTCTCTGCGAATATTTTGTTATAGTAACAGGATAAAGATTTTATTGGAACAAGATTCAAAGCTGTTTGGAATATTCCACATTAATGCCAGAATTTTGCCACAAAGTTAGTTTAAACTTCGTTAGCTTAGTTTTCCCTCCGGCATAAATTTTTGTTTTAAAAACAAATATTAATTGCCGTAGTTCTGTTTTGAAATAGTTTGTTTTTAGACTCTAAAATGGTAAATGAGTTCATTTCTCAAAGAAACCTACCGGAAAATTGTTTTGGCTAGAAATGTAAAAACATACTTGTTTTTAATGGTTGAAAAAAAATTAGCTTAGAACCTTATAAAAGAAACACCCCACCCAGCACCACACTCCACGTTGCAATAGAGGTGGTGGAATGTGGGTGGGCTTTGTTTAAAATCCGATTGAGTTTTTGAGTTCAGATGATTTTTTAACCTTAACTTCTTCAGACAGCATTTTAGTTATTTCCTCAATTTCTGTGGTTCCCAAGAAATCTACTTTCTTTTTAACAGTTGCAAAATCACCGGAAGTTAAACCTTTTAGTTGTAAGTTAGAATTTTTAATTCCGAAAAAATAGTCCATAGCAATATTTGCTTGTTTGTGAGTTAAAAAGTCAAACCTAATCTTAAAAGTAAATCTTCTCAAGCTTGCTTCGTCTAAGGTATCTAAAAGGTTAGTTGTGCAAATGAACGGGTACTCAGCAGCTTCCATCTGAGTCAGCATTTCATTGACTTGAGCAACTTCCCAACTTCTTACTGCATTATTCCTATCTTGCAAGAAAGTATCAGCTTCGTCAAATATTAGCATAGCTTTTTTAGACTTTGCCTCACTAAAAGCTGCTGCAATATTTTGTTCTGTTTCACCAACATACGGAGAAATCAAATCACTTGCACGTTTTAGCAAGACTTCTATTCCAAGTTGTTCTGCTAAATATCTTGCATAAGAGCTTTTTGACGTTCCGGGTTCACCGTAAAGACACATTGAAAAGTTGAGTTTATTAGAAGATTTAATCTTTTCAGTCAGGGCATTAATATCCATATTGGCATTGATTAAATTGACATTGTAATCTCCCATACTTTTCTTCGGCTCTTGTTTCACAACCTTTTTCTTATCCACAACCCTCGCAACATTTTCAATAAGTTCCTCAAAATCGTCAACAGAACCGTTAATCATTTTTGTTGTTTTTACGGCATTATTGATTAGTGCAGGTGGAATGTCATAATTTTTGTTTAACTCTTCAACTTTTTCTTTTGATACAGTTAATTCATTCTTTTTTAGCACTCTGTTCCAAATATTCAATCTTGAATCTTCGGAAAGTTTTTCAAACTCGATACAGTAAGTCATTCTTCTTAAAAATGCAGGATCAACGTCATAAATATTATTAGTAGTCCAAATTACGGGAACGGGAGTTGTTTCAATAATTTTGTTCAAGTAGCCTTTTGAAGCAGTGCCATCAGAACCAAATCCACGATTTAAGACATCTTCAGCTTCATCGAAAAGAATACAAGCGTTACCAATTCGGGATAATATTTGCTGTTTTGCATACAAATCAGCTAATCTCTCGGTTCTTTTCGCTTCTTCGCCATAAGAATCCTCTGTTTTTACTGCATACAATGGAACACTAGAAACATTTGCAATAAGTCTTGAAAACTCACTTTTACCTGTTCCAACGTGTCCATGCAAAAGTATATTCACACCTTTAGCCTTTGTTTTAACGGCTGATTTTAGAATTTTTAAAACTTTTTCTTGTTTGTCCTTAATATGTGAAAAATCGTTTAATGTAAGAGTAGATTTTTCAGGTTCTCCTAAAAGTGTAGAGGTTATCTTTTCAACCGTATTACAGTTTGGAGAATCAAAGATTTTCAACATATTTGAATTTATAGAAACATTATTTCTTTTAGGGATTAGGTTTTTAAAATAGAGACTGTCCAGCAACCTATCTTTCTCTCCGTATCTGATACCAAGATAAAATCTACAAAAATTATCTATCCCGTAACCATACAGACAACTGTCAAATTGTGTAAAAACTTTATTCAATTCTTTAACAAGGGCATAAGTAAAAATAGCCATTTCTTTGTCATTCATATTGAAGATTTTTTGAATTAAGCAAAGGCGTTTTTCAACTGGGGTTTGGATAGGTTTAATTTCTGTTTTAAGTTTCTTGATTACAACTTTCAAATCTTTTACAAAAGCTTTCTTTTCCTTGATTGTTTCAATTTCCAAACAACCATCGGAATCAAAATTAAAATTGCTTTTCTTAACCCTGAATTTCTCCAAGAAAGAATCAAAGAAACTGTCAAAATTGTAGGAATTGTAATCAATCTGACAGCAAAGCTTGTCTAAATAGTCCAATAATAAACGTTTTTCAAAATTATTCATAACAAATTACCTCTATTGCATCTACAGATTAACGCATCTGGGAAATTTGTCAGGGCCTATGAGGTGATTTTGTTACATTGGGACGCAATTTTTCTAGTTCCTTTATTCCTATACATTTGTACTTCAAATGTATTTTTTAATTAAAACAAAGGGGAACAGTAGAAAAAAAAGGAGAAGATATGGCAACAGTAGAACCTATAAGGAATAAAGAAGATATTGTAAAAGTTGAAAAAGTCTTAGCAGAAATTGGACAGCGAGAATTACTTTTATTTACTATCGGAACAAATTGTGGATTAAGGATTTCAGATATATTGAGGTTAAATGTCGAAAATGTTAGGAACAAAACACACATACAAATAACTGAACAGAAGACAGGAAAGTTTAAAAAGTTTCCGATTAATTCAAAGTTACAACCGATGTTAAAAGAGTTTATTAAAGGTAGAAATGGGAAAGAACCACTATTTTTATCTCACTGGGGGCGGAGATTAGATAGAGTTACTGCATATTATTTAATAAGAAATGCTTGTAAAAAAGCTGGTTTACAAGAGAAAATCGGCACACATTCTATGAGAAAAACTTTTGGTTATCACCATTACCAGAAGTTCAAGGATGTTGTGCTTTTACAGAAAATCTTTAATCATTCAACTCCTACAGTTACTCTTAGATATATTGGAATAGAGCAAGATGAAATTGATTATTCATATAGTAACTTCATCCTCTAATCCTTGTTATACTGGGGTTCCCTTTACATTTTAATCGTCTTACATTTTCTATAAATTGTAAAGCATTTTAGCCGAAATCTAACTTATGACTATGGTACCACAAATAAAATTAAATTAAATAATGATTAAAAAATGTAAAGGATTGTTCTTTTTACTTAGATTTATATGTCTAAAACTGTTGATTTCATTGAGCTTTAAAAATCGTCTTACATTATATAGATATTGTAAAACGATTTAGCTAAAAGGTGGTCAATGTAAGTAAATATGTTCTAAGTAATAAATACTACACCATTATCTAGGAGATAATAATGCCAAAACCTATAATAAACTCTAATTTTAATCAAGAAACTAATTTTGCAAATAGTCTTTCAATATCACCCAAAACAACATTTGAAAGCCCTGAACTAGCTTTTAGGCGAAAAAGAAGTCAACAATATATTGATATTCTTAAAGGGTTTGACATTCTAGGACACAATATTACGCAAGATAAAATTAATTCAATCATAAATGCAATTAAGATGGAGCTTCCGGAATTATCTGTGAACGATTTGCCAATCGGGATTGTTGCTAAATGCTATCTTGGTAAACCTTATGAGGTACATACCCTTTCACTTATTGGCGGAATGATTATTGAACATTATAAGCAAGGGCAAGCTTTACCTGAAGATTTAGAAAAAGCTAGAACACTTGCAAACAATGAGAATTACGCATTTATTGAAGTTTATAAAACAAAACTAATTGCAATAAAAGAAGATGGAACAGCATCTATTATAAATGATAAAGATTAGGAGGCAAAATGAATAATGACGAATTGGCAATGGAAGTCAGAAGACTTGTTAATAACAATAATAGTAATATAAATGATAAACTATCTTCAATTAAAAATGAAGTAGGAGCTTTAGCTGGATTTGTCGAAGCTGAAATTCAAAGAGTAAATTCTAATATTGTTGACCTAAAATCAGATGTTTCTTCTATGCACTCTGATATTTACCATTTACAAGATGATGTGACAAGTTTTAAAAATAGGTTTGAAGAATTTGTTAAAGATATAGAAAAGAAAAACAATATCACTCATGCACAAGGTCGAATTATTATTCTAAACCAAGAAATCGAAAAAGAATTTGGCTTATATGAAAAAGCTAGAAAATACTTGTTGGGCATATTGCAAACTGTTGATACCGGTCTTGTTAGTAAACAAGCTATTACTAATGCTACAGAAGATTTAATGCTCGGAACTCCAAGATATTGGTTGACTCCATCATTAATTGCATTAGCTGCTTGGATTAACAATGACAAAGCACTTGCAGAGAAAGCTTTAAATGAAGGATTAACTCGTAACCAATTAAAAACAATACTAATATTTACTTTAATTAGTAATAGACTTAAACGCAGAGATGCAAGTTTTATGTGGTTAAGTAAATATTTTGAACAACAAAATCCATTAGAGATGCCACAAGAAACTTTGATTTTAGTTAATGCTTATACTGATGGTGTATTTGGCCCAGATTCACAAGGGGAATGTATGGTTCAGCTTACAGGTTGGTTAGATTATCTTGCAAAACAACCGAAAATTGTTAAGGAATTAGAAGAAAACTGGATTGATAGAATTGGAATATTACCGATTTCAAAAGAAGAAGATACTATTGAATATAAATACTTACCTAAGTACAGTAAAGATTACTCAGCAATCATCAACCTCCTTGAAAAGGCACAAAGAAATAAATCTTTTTACACTTATTTAGAAAATATTTTTAATGCACAAAAAGAGAATAAAGATTATGTTACACAACTAGATGACATTCTTTACAAGCTAGTAAAAGAATACGATGAAGATGAATATGAGTTAAGAAAAGAACATAAAATGTGTGAACTTATAATCAAGCACGAGGGCGACAAAGAACTGGCAGAACAAGAATTTGGAACTAATGTTGTTAGATTATTTGAAGACAAAGTAACCTTTTTCGATATTCTTACTAATGCAACCGTACAAGAAAATTCTTCTCCATCAATGAAAAAATTAGCAGTTATGTTAATGCGTGAATGGATAATAAATGCTTATAACGATTATATTGTACAGTATCGAAACACTTATCCGTCTGTAATAAATATAGAAATAGATAAATGGAAATGTTCAACTAAAGATGGTTCTGATTCAGAAGAACTCGGAGAATCTTACAAAGATTATTTAAAAGTCCGTTTAGATAGATTATTAAAAGAGCAACATGTTTCTTACATGGGAATTGGTGCATTAATCGGTTGTATTATATGGCTATTTGCAAGTAACGGTAATGGTGTAGCAATATTTGGAGCAGTCGCATGTGCTCTATTTGTAGTTTTTAGTGTTATCAATAGCCAAACCAATAGAAATCAACTTAAAAAGCAATTTGAAAGAGATTGTCAAAATGGAAGTTCTATTATAAATGCTTGTTGTGCTGAATTTGTAGATTGGCAAAATGCTTATAAAAAAGCTGATAAAGTTGCAGAAGAAGTTTCTGATTATTTGAAAAACTATAGTGCAAAAGATTTTACAGAAAATAATGCAACTAAAAAAGTATTAATGTTCGAAGCGGAGGAACCATTATGGTAGAAAATGAAAAAGAAACATTCCAAGAAGATCAAGAATTAAAAGAAAAAATGGCAGTGGAATTCCCTGACTGGGATTTATTACCTCCTGCTGTACTAGTAAAAAGGCATAAATCAGATGAGCAAACTAATTAGTTATGCACAATGGTGCGAAGTATTTAATAAAATTGAAAATTGGGAAATCGGTCATACAGATTCTGAAATTATTAATGCAATTGATAATGGAACTATTGACTGGGTATCAGGAGTTGCAGAACGATTTACAAATCAGATTCTTACTCTGATAAATAAAAGATTTACCAAATTGGAAACTTTTTATAATGCTAGGATTAAAAGCTGTTATGACCAATTCAACTTGTCAAATTTGCTTATTTTATTTCGAAAAGAATTAGTATTCTTAAAACATTTGGCGAATATTCCGGCAATTCCAGAAAGCATAAGTAAGCAGATAGTTAAAGAAATTGAAGATTATGCTGAAAACGTACAAAAAAGTTTATTAGAAAGTGCCAAGAAAGATTTGTCAGGAAGCTTAAAACAAATAATTTTGGATATCAAGATTAATAATATTTAAAGGAAAAACAATGACAACAAAAGATGATTTTGCAAAAAAATTAAGACGGTATTTAATAGCAAGAATTCCATTTGTATTTATCAATTCTATTGAAAGGAATAGAGTATTAGAAACCTTTGTAGATGTAAATAAAAACCTTCATTTGCCAATTTATGTACATACACTTTCTAAAGGAATGTATGATTTGAGCAACTCTAATATTGTTAATGAAGATAAATCTTTACCGGGAGCTATTGACTATATTAGCCAACAAATAATTCAACGTCAAAATATGACCTTTATTCTAACCGAAGTAACTGACATTGGTGACGATACAATAACTGCAAGACACTTATTAGATTTAGTTACATTAGCTGAAGAAAAAGGTGCGGTTATTGTTATATTAAGTGATAAGCCTGCTTGGAAAAGGTTACAAAGATTAGGAATGTCTTTAACTTTAGAATTACCGGATGAAGAAGAAATTTTATCTATTATCAAAGAAGCTATAGAGCCATATTCAACAAGCATTACCAATGAATGGGATGAAAATGATTATAAAAAAGCTGCCAATGCGTTTGTTGGGCTTAGCAAAATAGAAGTTCAAAATATCATTGCAACATTAATTGCTAAACGTGCCATCAAGAAATCTGACATAACAGAATTGATTTTGACAAAAGATTCAATGTTTTCAAATATTGCAGGATTAGAAAAAGTAAATTGTAGTCAAAAGGATATCAATGTTGGAGGACTTAGTGGATTAAAAGCTTGGTTAGATAATAAGAAAAATTTATTAAGTCCAGAAAAGAAAGAAATCCTACAAAAGAGAAATATAAGATTACCACGAGGAGTTTTGCTTGTTGGAGTTCCCGGTTGTGGAAAAAGTTTACTTGCAAAATTTATAGCGTCATCTTGGCAACTACCTCTATATCGACTTGATTTTGCAACTATTCAGGGAATGTATGTCGGACAATCTGAAAACAGATTGAAAGATGCTTTGTCTTTGGCTGATACTGTCTCTCCTTGTATTTTATGGATAGATGAAATTGAAAAAGGTTTATCTGGAGCGGTAGGACTTGATTCTTCTGGAGTATCTACACGTATGATTGGACAATTTTTGTTTTGGTTACAAGAATCTTTGAAATTTGTATTCGTAGTAGCAACTGCTAACGATGTATCAAAACTCCCACCAGAATTACTTAGAAAAGGGCGATTTGACGAGTTATTCTTTGTGGATTTACCCAAAGATAGTGAAAGAAAAGAAATTATCAACATTTATACAAAACAATTTTTAAACCAAACTCTTGATGATGAAATGCTAAACAAATTAGTAGGTTTATCTGAAGGTTTCTCAGGAGCTGACATTGAATCTACAGTGAAAGAAATTGCCTATAAAACAATTGTGGCAGGAGATGAAAGTATTACGGAACAAGTTTTGGTTTCAAACTTTGCAAATGTTGTTCCATTATCAAAAACTAACCCTGAACGAATAGATGCTATCAGAACGTGGGGTAAAGACAGAGCAGTTCCAGCTTCTGGAGAAAGCATACAATCATTTAGTTCTGAAAACACACGCAAAGTTCTGATTTAATCAAAATGGCAACAAGAAAGGATATAAAGGTTAGTGTACAAACTTCTAAAAGATTTTTTTAAAGTGATATTATGTGGTTCTGGCATTGGAATATTCATTATATTCTTATGGACACCTACTCAATTTCTAATCAATATCCTAATAAAGCTTTTTGTTGTATTACCAATGTTTTTATTTTTAAAATTTATGGATGCAACAGGCTCAAATCTTAAAAAACTTCTTGTTAATACCAACAACCAAATTCAAAATGAACTAAAATTCAAATATATTAGTGGCACAATAATTTTACCATTTATTATATTTTGGCTTTACTGCTCTTATGCGTTATTTAAAGAACTACCATTTTCGTCATCGGCAATATTATCTAATATTGTAATATTTGGCAGTTTCCCAATAAATTGGTGGATTGCATTGTTTATAGCCTTAGGGCTTATTGGTTTTGCATTAATGTCATTAGAAAAAGAGCTTGGATTTTGGAATATTATTTACGCTTTGTTTAATGCTTTTGCGTTATTTGATAAATCTTGTATGAATTCGTTTGTAAACACAACAATAATACTTTTTGTATTTGCTTGCTTGTATATTTATTCACTGTTTGGACCATTGGAATTCCATAGCGTAATTATGGAAGATTTAGAAGCAGACCAAACTTTAACAGGACAAGAAAAATGGAGCTATTACTTGAATAAAAGAAAGAAATGGTAGGAATATGGAACAATTTAAAAAGGCAATAGATGATTTAGGCGTTGCAAATGTTTTGGCAATTTGTTTGATTTTGTTCACACTAATTGTTTGTATGATATTTTATGGAATTAACACAGCAGGAAATAATTCTAAAAATGTTGAAAACCCCAAAAGTCAAACAGTTCAAAAACAAGCTACAACTACTACAAATAAAGCTACTTCACAAAAATCAAATATTAATCGCAAAACAGTAACAAGCAGTTCAAAAAGCTCAAAAACAGTGCCACAAGCTAAAAGTCAAAATACGGTTAACCAAACAAAAACTAATAATAACGTTTCACAAACGGCAAAGAAACCTGTTTCACAAACAAAAACAGTACAACCAATAAAAGCTAAACCGAAACCAGCACCAAAAGTAGATATTCAAACCACAGAAGATTGGTTTAATGATTAAGTTTTAAGGAGAAGAAAAATATGAAAATAAAAGAGATATTAACAGCTATATTATTACTTTTGGTTGGAATTTTTAATTCTGCAAATGCAGAAGTTTGGCTACCAATAACTGCAGAAAACGGGAAAGTCAGTGAAGTCGAAATTGATACGATTGATATTGATTCTAATATTGCAACTTATTCATTAAAGAGAAAAGATGCAAATTATGAATATATTGCTAAAATGAAAATTAATCTTGATAATAAAACTTTTGCAATTGTAAATAATGCAGCATATTCAAATGGGAAACAAGTTTCATTCAAAGATAATTCCAATAAATTATCATATAGTGCAATAAAAGATGGAACTTTGGCGGATTCAGTATATAAAATGCTAATTATTGCAAAAGAAAGTCCGGCTTTAGATGTGAAATTAAAAACTTGGAATAAATATTTCAAAAGACAACAAAGACTAGTCCAGGGAAGCTGGCACCCTAATAATGTTGATGGATATGAACCTCCTCACAATGCAATTGCATACGTAACAGTCGTTCTTGATAAATATGGAAATATACTTTCAAGAACGTATCAGAATAATACAAATACTGATCCGATATATTCAAGATTTAATGAAAACTTAGAGCAAGAAATTAATAAGATTTTTATTAAGAATAGTAAGTTTGAACCACTTCCATACGAATTTAAGGGAGATAAAATCATTGTTGTAATGAAATTTACTTATTCTTTTGATCGTAATGCAAAATCTGAAAAGATTTCTTGGGAAGAAACCGGTATTGGGTATTTAGGCTTTGGGAAGAACAAATCTAATTGGGTGATTGTTGGAAAAGCAATATATGTTATTGTCGCATTACCTGCTGCAATTCCTTGTGCTTTATTTCACATAAATGTATATGATTGGTTATAGTAGCAAGAAAGGATTAACTAATATGAAACTTTATAAAGTTATAGTAACAACATTATTACTAGGTACAATGTGTACAAACGTAGCTTTAGGGATTGAAAATAACTCAATATTAGGAATTGAAGAATTTCCAAATACTCAAAGTTTACAATCTATTATAACTCCGGCAGAAACTCAACAAAGCAATATTGCTAAATATTTAAAGCAACATACTAACGAGCAAAATTTAGAAGTATTTCTTACATGGAGAAATTCTGTCAACTCTTCTATATCCCAAAATAACAATTACAGGGAGTTATTAGCGAAGGAATTACATTCAGAAGATGCAGTAAAAGCAGTGCGAAATCAGTTATCTAAGACAGGATTGTATTTATTAAATTCAGAAGGAAAGTATAAATTAGCAATTAATTACGATAAAATTTACAAACTTTATGGGAAACATATTCCAGAAGATTGGGCTTTGTATTTGAAAGACTTATCCATAGAACAAAAATGTTCCCAAAATATCTTATCTGATAAAGAACAAAATCTTGTCATGTGGGAAGATTTTGTTAAGACTTATCCAAACTTTGAAGAAATTTATGTAATTTATGAAAAAATGCAACATTGCGAAAAAGATTATTTTACATCAGGCGTTTTTAAAGGAAAAAAGAACAATGCTAATATATATAAAGATGAAGTAGTTGTAGCTTATGACAAATTCTCTGATAAACACCCTTATTCCAATTATGCTGTGATTTGTACAAGATTGTCAAATCTAAAAAAGTTAAAACATTCTTTTGTTTCACCTTATAAAAATCAATATACAGCTATTAATGAATACAAAAGTAAACTTGCCACTTTCAAAGCAAACCAGAATTTTGTAAGAGAACATGCTGAATTTGTTTATGACTTAGACAATAATTGTTGGCACAAATATTCAGACGAATATATTAGGGGGAACTACATTTTCGTATTACCGAAAAGCGATACCGAGTTTAAAATATTCGATAAAAATTACATTGAAGGTTCAGTTGTAACAACTCCAAAATCTTATAATCTTAAAGATTTATGTGTGAAAAACAATCGAATTTTCTTGTACAACAATACTGATCTAAAAATCCAAGAAATGACTTTTAACAAAGATGCTAATCATGTAGAATTCAAAGATATTGATAAGGTAACATTAGCAGATATTTATAAGGGAGAAACTATTCTTTATACATCAAGCTTAGCCAAAACAGAGAACAATAATGTTCAGTTAATTGTCAAAGGTAAAAAATATCCTAAAAAGTTCTTTCTATATAATGATACACAAAATTCTTATGCTAAATACGATTTTGAAAATAACCCTAATGTTAAATTTATAAACAGCTTTGAGTTCGTAGTAAATAGTAAAACTATCTTATATCTAAAACCAATTTTAGAAGAAACTAATGAGGAAGTTTCTCCAGATACTACTTTGGAAGATGCAAACATAGAAAAAGATAAATCCGAAATATTACCGATTTATGAATTTATTTTTAAGTAACAGGAGGTTCACACATGAAAAAGTTATTAATTTTACTATTTTTAACAATATTTTCTTTGCCAACTTTAGCCGTAACTTCATACGACAGATATGGCAATAGAACAGGAACATATAGCACAAACGGAAATACAACTACACAATATGACAGGTATGGAAATCGAACTGGTTCTTACAAAACGGATTCTTATGGAACAACAACCACTTACGACAGATATGGAAACAGAACAGGTTCCTACAAAACAGATTCGTACGGAGTTACAACCCAATATGATAGATATGGCAACAAACTCGGAACTTTTAAAACTGATAAATATGGTGTAACCACTGAATACGACCATTATGGGAATAAAGTCGGTACGCGTAAAACCGATAGAGACGGTACTACAACAACTTATGACAAATATGGCAATAGAACTGGTAGTTACAGATAAGAAAGTAGGAAAAAATGTATTGTCCAAAATGTGGTCACAAAATTGAAGATAATCAAAATTTCTGTGGGAGTTGCGGAAATGATTTAACAACTAATGAGCTTACTCATGAGATAGGAAATACAACTTATAACAAAATTATGAGAATATTCTCTGTATTATTTTTAGTTCTATTTATTGGCAGTGGATTGTTTTATCTGTTTGGCGGGAACATACCAAAATCTGCAAACTATGATTTATCAACACCGAGTCAAGTACTAGCCAAGATTGATGAATTACAGGCAGAGTATTTTACATTAATCAAACGTAATGACGTGTTACTTGTTCCACAAGCTCATGAATTTGAAGAAGACCAAGAGGAACTGGATACTTTATTTGATAGAGTAAAAAATAACATTGATCACAAGAATCCTTATTATCAGGAATATTTAAACATTGAACAAGAATATGCAAATAATGACGGAGAAACAACTCAGGAAGTAAACTATTTTGCTCAAAGGCATTATGACGCAGTTGATAAATTGTTAAATGAAACATATCAAGCGGTAAGAGCAAAAATTCCACAAGAAGACTTCAAGCAATTAATACAAAGCGAACTTGCCTGGCTAAGAGAAGTTGAAGCTTATCATAAAGTCTATGAAAAACAGGAATATGGCACAATACGAACTCTTATGAACTACAATTACGAAATAAATATGAGAAATTTCAGGACGTTGTTACTAATGTTGTATCTATAATATAAGGAGATAGAATGAACTGTCCAAATTGTGGAAATGAAATTCAAGATTATCAAAATTTTTGCACTAACTGTGGTGCAAAACTAGTCAATCCGAATAATAAAAATAAAACGGTAATATTTATTGCTTTGCTAGTGTTTTTAATAATAGTTAGTGCAGGTACTGTTTTGTTTTATAAACTAAAAATGGATGACTCCTCACTTAAAACAATCTTGAATGAGCCAGTTACAGATTTATCAACTCGTGAAGCACTAAATTTATTAAATGAACAAGATTTAAAATTGACCGAGTATAAAAAGTTTCATAAGAATATAGATGAAGTTTTTGGTATTTTTTACAATAACTTAATTGCTTTTTCCGGCAAAGAAACAGAATTTGAAAGTAAATTACAATGTGATTTTACTGGTGAATGTAATAATACAGATGTTCAAATTAAATTTTTAGATTCCAAAAGTGAAAATACGGCCGCAGAGGCTAAAATAACAGATCCTGAAACAAAGTTATTTAATTTGTTGTTTGATTGTGAAGGAGGTTATCAAGCTGGAATTAACTACGACTATTTAGTCGAAAATTATTCCAACAATTTGAGTACTCCTTGGAAAGCATTTTTAAGTTTAAAACAAAAAGAAAATCATAAGAGAGGAATGTATACCTATTATTGTGATGGTTATCCAGCTAGTGCAGATATTTTAGTTGATTGGATTTTGGCAATGGACGATTTTCTAATTAAATATCCAGATTTTTCATTTAACCAAAATTTAAAAGAATACTACAAAACTTATGTGGCAGATATGCAAAGGGCAGATATTATAGATGAACACAATATGGTAATAAAAGATATAAAACAAGCTTATGAAAAGTTTTTAAGCAAAGCAACAAAAGGAACAACAGAATATAATGATATTGAAAATTGGTATGCAACCTTGAAGAAAAGTAATTTTAAAAGTACAACACCAGGTTTTTATAATGCAGATTACTAAATAAAAAAACAGGAGAGCCTCCCTAGTAAACCTCTCCCGGTGCCATTTCATGATATTTGCACAGTGATATGTATATGTTAAGTAAAAGTATCAAGTAGCAAAGCTTTTTTCTGTTTATATAAATCATCAAGTCTTTTCTGATTTTGGATTTCTTCAACAAGTTTTAGGTACTCAATTTTCTGCAACTCTATTTCATGTCGTTTTTCTTCTAACTTGATCTCTAATGAAATTATTTTATCGTTCATTTGGTACCTCAAATCTTGTTTGTATATTTTAATTAAAAATTTCACTAATGATTTTTGTTATTTGATTTTACATACTATGAACAAACTTTGAATAAATTAGAACTATTAAGATACTAACATTAGATGAATATTCATTTTGTGGTACAATTTTGACATGGATTTTATGGCAATGATTTCTTGTGTTTTTATCAATCAATAAGTTTCTTTTGCTCATAAATTACATTGAAATGAGGTAAAAATGTTTTTAGATAAGTTTACAAAAAAGCAATACAAAGCGTATAAAAATGATATTGTTGTTGGAATCTATCATTCTAAAGAAACAGTAGATAAGGATTTAGCTTCTGGATATATTGATTGCTATAAAGAAGTTCCAGAGCAAATACAATTTAATGGAATGTTCTATGATAAATATGGAGCTCCAAAGGAATTTTATTTTTTTATGATAAAACTTAAATGGTTGGAATTTTATTGTAGATTTATAAAAACTCCAATAAACATACTTATAAATTTTATAAAGGTAACTTTGCTCCCAATATTCATAATTTTATTTTTATTGACATTAGCTTTGTTATGTTTTATTGGCTATAAACATATCCCTTCCAACAAGTGTTGGATTGATTTTATTTCTGCAATAGCTCCTACAATTATTGGAATTTGTTCAATTATTATAGCTATTTACTCGATCTTTTATACAAAGAAATCATTAATTCAACAACAAGAACAATGGATAAAAAATGAATTTATAAAACGTGAAGCTCAAATATTAATTGATTTTAGAGAAAAATTTTGCGCCACACAAAATTCTATATTTTGGTTTTTGGATACTTTTATGCAACCATATAGGTGTAATAATTTTATTCCTACAGAAGAACAACTTACTATTAAAATCGAAACTTTTAATTATCATTACAATAAACTAAGAGAATTAAATGATTTGTATAATAAAAACCAATTAATATATCGAAAATATAATATTGATAGTCAAATGGCATACATAACAACATTATTAAAATCTATAACTTTAATGGATGGTAATAATATATGTGCAGTATTCTCCAAAAAAACAGAAAATTGTATGGAATATATAAGACCTGAATGTATCAAATTCGCAAATAGTTTTTTAACTATGCTAGATTTTGAATTTGCACCTAAAAATAAAGATATAACAAAAACTTTGCAAAAACTTTCCAAACAAGATAATCGAGAAACTCGTTTACAAGAGTATATAGATAAAGCTCGTTCTGATTTTACTAATCTTATGTTTAAATTGGATGAGATTACAACTTATTATAATGGTAAAATCCCCGATAACCTAAAACGACGTGAAATGTATTATTGCCCAACTGCGGAAGACTATTTTAATCAAAGAAAAAATAATCAAAAGAATTAAATGATTAACTATTCGTATGAGTGTACTCTAACGAACATTAAATTTTTGCCTTAAATTCTGTTCGTAAATCTTCCAACTTACACTTTACGAATGTTCGCATAAAATCTTGACTTTTACGAATGGCGCGTTAGACTGTAGATGCTAAAACTCAAACAGGGAGATGAATATGGCGAATATCAATTCTAAAACATTTGGCTATTGTCGAGTATCTTCAACCGACCAAAAAGAAGATAGGCAACTAGAAGCAATGTTAGAACTTGGAATAAATGAACGAGATATTTTTGTAGATAAATGTTCCGGTAAAAATTTTGACCGACCACAATACCAAGCACTAAAAGTCCAATTAAGAGAAGACGACATTCTTGTAATTAAATCCATAGACCGATTAGGGCGTAATTACAAACAGATATGTGAAGAATGGCGTGAAATTACTAGAGAAATCAAAGCTAACATTAAAGTTCTTGATATGCCGGTATTAGATACTACAAGAACAGAAGGTTTGATTGGTGAGGTAATTTCGGATATTGTTTTACAACTATTAAGCTACGTTGCGGAACAGGAACGTGCTTTTATAAAACAAAGGCAAGCCGAAGGTATCAAACTAGCCAAAGAAAAAGGTAAACGTTTAGGCAAGCCTCCCATTGAGTACCCAGAGAATTGGAATAATGTTTATAAGGTATGGAAATCTGGTGCTATCACAGCTAGAGAAGCAATGAAACAGTTAAATTTGAAGCCAACTTCTTTTTATAAACTGGCTAAAAAGTACGATTAAATAGTACGAATATTCGTACTATTTAGGAATTAGCTAATACAATCATAGCTTGTGTTATAATAAGGCTATGAACAATAATCTTAATGAACAAGAAAAAAACTTCCGTAGAGAAATAGATAATCCAATTGAAGTTTCAAATATACTACATATGTTAATACGGTATGCCAGTGATGTTGATATAATGCAGTTGCTGAAAAACTGTGTAATATTTGATAAAGAATATTCAAAGGATTTAGATGTGTTGTGCAATAAATTTGAGGGTGCGAATAAAGCAATACTTATTTATCTTATGGTTTATTATTTTGCTTGTGATTATTCATCGAATTCTAATTTAAAAATTCTTGCCGGGGTTGTATGTCTTCACCTAAAAGCAATTGCTATCTGCTTTTATAATTATGGTTTTATGTTTGGAGATCAAACTAAATATTCAAAAGAAGAACAAAAAGAGTTTGAGAATCTTTTATCAATATTACAAAAAGGAATGGAAGCATGTACAGGAAAAACATGTGATATTACTAAATTAAATGAAAAGTATCTATCAGAAGATGACCTAAAAACAATATTCAATATAATTATTAACAACTACACGAAATATCATTTTTACTACTGCTTTAATAAGGATAATGTTGTAAAACTTGAAATAAACAAAGAAAATGAAAAAATGTATAATATTGCGTCAAAGTTTTACAAGCTTGTGAATACTGATAGATATCCACATATTATAGAGCCTCAAACTGGTTTTAAATTTCTAATCGGAAGAACACTAAACCTTTCTTATAAAATAACCGAAGATGAAATGACTTTTACCCCAACAACAATAGATTTATTTAAAGGAACCAATAAAAGGTTAGTAAATGCATTAAGTTATGATTATAGACTTGAACCTTGTCATTGGTGTGAACCAGATTTTAATAAAAAAAATGAAAAGAAAAAGTGTGATAATTGTAAAAACTTATTGGAAGAATTAAATAAGTTAAAGGAAACAACTGAAAATCAACAACTTAAATATACAGATTTTAATAGACTTATATCTTCTATTAAGTATAAAGATAACGAAAGACTTGCAGACTTAAGAAAAAGAAGAAAAGAAGCGTTGTTAAGTCTAATAAAAGATGATAGTAATAAAGAACAAGTTCAAATCATAAAAAAATTACTAGATATATGTTTTACGAATGAAGTTGTAATAAAAGACTTGGATGAATAATCATCATACATACAAGTTAAAGAATCTGTAATTTGTGTTGAATACAGTCACTGTTTGAATTTGAGCTGTATTTTACTACTACAATTTGTAAAGATTTGTATCTAAAAATAGACGAATTTTAACAGGATTAATGTGTAAAATCCGTAAAAATTCGCTCAATTTTCTCCTTTTTTATCGTGCTAATATTCACTGATATTATAGCGTTGTAGATTTTTCTGATTTTGAGAAAAATCTACATTGGCTAAAAGCCACGTTATTTTTGAAAAAACAGAATGTTTGATTCAAAATAAGAACATAAAGAAACGCCGGAACTACAAAATATAAAACAGGCCAAATCAGACTAATGATATAGGTCTTAGGTAGTTTTGTGCCAAATTTCAGAATAATAGAAGCAGAGATAATATTAAAAAAGAAAGGACACACAAGATGAAACAGAAAGAAAAAGACAACAATTTGCTGAGTGAAAAAAGGAGAAAGTTATACGCTAAGTATCTGAAAGTAATAGGTTTGGGTGAAAAAGTTCCGGAAATCAAAAAGAAGGAAATCATAAAATAAAAACAAAATAAAGGTTACAGCTTATAAAAGGGACTAAATAAAATCGGGGGATTGAAATAGATTGACTTAATTATCTCAATGAACTTAACTTTCTCGTCCTAACCGGATTAGACGGGGCAGCTCAACGAAGAAAATCATACTTCATTTCTCCGGAAGGAAAGATTTCTGATCCTTATTTCTCTTAATGCTTAATTAAGTCATATTAGGGTAGCTCTCTTTTCTTTCTTTTCAACCGGACGTCGCTCAGGCTCCGTCCGGCCTCTATTGAGGGCAATCGGGTTGTAATCATATGCGGGAGCCCCATTTGCCCGCACCTGCCCTCTTTTTAATAATGAAAGGAATTTAATGACACAAGCAGATACAAGAAAGGAAAACGAAAAACAGGTTAATTTATACGGTATTTCAACATTATCAGAATTGGCAGAAATTTTAGATTTTCCAATTAGAAGCTTAATAGAAGCAACTAAAAAAGGGTACAGAAGTTACTACGTTCAGGGAAAGACAAAGAAGCGATTAATTGAAGAGCCAAACGTTATTTTAAAACTTCTTCTAAAGACATTGAAAGAAATATTGTTCGATACATTCGATTGCCCTGAATACAACAAATGTTGGCTGGGTGGAAATAACTACATTAATGCACAATCTCACGCAGGACAGCATGCATATGTAACAACCGACATTTCAAGCTTCTTCACTAATTCAAAGGCTTGTTACGTCCGAAAATTTTTCAAAGAAAAGTTGAAAATCTCGGGAGAAGCTTTGGATATATTGGTACATATGTGTACTTATCGAGGGTATATCCCAACGGGAGCTTCCACAAGTAGCATTCTTGCGTTTTTGTCACATAAAGACTTGTTTGATGAGATTGCACAGCATATGGATAAAAAAGGTATAACGTTTACTTTATACGTTGATGATATTACTCTTTCGGCAAAACACGGTATTACAGGAAAGGAAATTAAATTTATAAAATCTGTTTTAAAGAAGCACAAACTTGAAATTAAGAAAGAAAAGACGAAATTCTACAGTTACAAAAGAGCTATGATTACAGGTTTTTACCTAGCTCAAGGTGGAAAAATCAGTGTGCCGGATAGTGTTGGGTATAAAGTTGTGTCTTTGTTGAGGGAAAAACAGTTAGAAGAAATGGACAAAAAAGAATTAAGGAGGGTAATTGGATTGATAAATTATTGCCAAACAGCAAATAAACGAAGCTTTTTAGCTACAAAAAGAAATGCTATTCAAGCGTTAAAAAGATTAGGTAAAAAAGAAAAGGAGAAAAGCAATGCTTAAAATAACAAATATAATTAATGAAAATATGATAGGCGTTTGTGGGGATAAAACTTGCTGCACAGAAGGAAGTGATTTGATGCAAATAAAGGTTATTCCGGCAATACCACTTCGAGATTTTTACAATAAGCACCTGGAAGGTATAAGAGGAATGAATATTGGGAAACATTTTGACTATATAAATACATTCCAAATTGCTTCGACCAAAATGTCCAAAACTGATAGATTACTGTTAAAAGAGTTAGAAATTGGAGATGTATTCACATTTGACATAAGCATAAATATTTTAAGCTCAACTGATAATAATGAAGATAGTAATACTTGTCGAGAAATTCCAGATATAAAAAATTGTCGGTATTCAAATTTAAGAAAATACCGAGACAATGATTGTATTAATAGAATTGTAACAACAGCTCTTCAAAATGCAGATAGATATAGCTTTAATTACAATGTACCTAGAACATTTAAAGAATTAAAAGCACTGGTAAATAAAATGTCTGAAGATAATTTATCCGAAGCAACTGCAGATATGTATACTCAATGGCAATATGTTTGTCTTGATAACGATTTTACTAACTTCGATTTTGACAATTATTTTTACTACAATCAAGATCTAGTTGAACGTGATAATGCCTTGTTTGAATTATCTGCTCTTGGTTACTTTAAGCACAATCCAATTCCACTGAATCTAGACCTTCCAAAATATTTTAAGAATGTTATTGATAAAACTCACTACTTAGATTTTGACAGAAAGTGTTTATTTTAATATTGATTACGAGGATAGAATAGGGAGGAATGAATTTTACCCTCTTTAAAGAGGTGAACAACAAAAAATAAGAAAAGGGTGTTTTTATAAATGATCACAATTAAAACAGATAATTCAATAATAAATATATCGGCAACTAACTCAAAGATTTCTGTTGGAAAAGGTTTTGACTTAATTGTTGCCTATGTAGATGCAATAAAAGAGATTTATGATGCAGCAAATATTAATAATTCTGGAAATGAAAATGAATCTTAGCTAATATAAAAAAGGGAGTAGAATGTATGGAAAAAGCAGTTGTGTATGCAAGAGTATCGTCAGAAGAACAAGCAAAACACGGTTTTAGTATAGATAATCAAAAAAGACAATGTATAGAATTTGCAGAAAAGCAAGGTTATTCAGTGGCAAAAGTGTTTGTTGATGAAGGAAAATCTGCTAAAAATCTTGAAAGGCCTGAAATTCAAGAACTAATGGCGTATTGTAGTAAAAAGAAAAATAAAATTTCTGCTGTTATTATATGGCGATTAGATAGAATATCTAGGAATAACGAGGATTATCACGGAGTTTTACGACCTTTATTTGAGAAACAAGGAATAAAACTTTTATCAGCTACCGAAGCAAATGTGAATACCATAGAAGGTGATTTAATGCGAAATATTGGTATAAGTTTTGCAGAATATGAAAGAAAAGTAATTGGTGCCAGAACAATTGCTGGGTTACGCCAGAAAGCAGAATTAGGTGAATATCCGCATAAAGCTCCTATTGGGTACAAAAATATATCAAAAGAAGATGGTTCAAAAACAATCATTGTAGATGACAGTTGTGCCTTTTACATAAAACAAGCATTCAATTTATATGATAGTGGATTATACTCTCTTAGGAGTTTAACCACAAAACTTTACCAAGATGGATTTAGAAGTAGTTCCGGAAGAAGAGTGCCACAATCCACTGTTGAATTTATCCTAAAAAATATTTTCTATACAGGAGTGTTCAAGTTTGAAGATAAAGTCTATGAAAATGCAAAACACATACCTCTAATCAGTAAAGAACTTTTTTACAGTGTTCAAGATAGGTTATTATCCCCTGATAAAGCTAGAAAAAAGAATTATGACTTTGCTTATACAGGATTAATAAGATGTGCACATTGTGGCTGTCGCTTAACGGCAGAATTTAAAAAAGGTAAGTATATTTATTATCATTGTACTGGTAATAAAGGTGGCGAGTGCAAAAGAGATTATATCAATGAATTAGTGGTTGATAAGACTTTTGCAGAAATTATTCGATTGATAGTGATTCCTCAAGATATTAGAGAGCGAATCTTGAAGGAGCTAAAACTTGGACATGAAAAGAAAAACGGATATTCAAAAGAAGTTAAAAATAATATTATCAAGCAAATAACAAGACTTGAGAATAGGATAGAAGAAGCGTTTACCCTCAAATTGGACAACGTTATAACTCATGATTTTTGGAAAGCTCAAAATGATAAATTGCAAATTGAAAAAGACAAACTGAAAATTCAACTGGAAGAAATTGATAAACTTGATAAAGCATTTTATGACAAAGCCGATACACTGCTTAGTTTTACAGATAACGCACATGATTATTTTTTAAAGGGAAATTTGCTACAAAGAAGAAAAATCATGGAAATTATTTCAGAAGAAATCACATATAAAGATAAAAACTTTGATATAAAATTAAAGCCAATATTCCAAACAATAGCAGAAAATCAGTACAATTTAGCACAAAAAAATGCTAACAATCGAACTTCTGAAACAGGCATTAAAAAAGGGCTTGAAACTAATTCTTGCCCTAATAATAGAAAAAACTCCCCAGGTTGGACTCGAACCAACAGCCTACCGGTTAACAGCCGGTTGCTCCGCCATTGAGCTACTGAGGAATATCTTCACTTTTAAATTGTCTCGCTCTCTCAAGAGCTTGTATAATTATTATAATATAAAAAATTTTTATTGTAAAGTACTTTTTTTATATTTTTTTATTTTATTGACGACAATTTTACCAAATTATTAAATTCTTCATATTTTGCCTCCAACTCATCAAACGTACCAATATCAACAATTGCACCGTCTTTCATATATACAAGCTTATTACATACTTTTAAGGTTGATAATCGATGTGCAATTGCTATTATTGTTTTTGATTTACTTATTTCACTCAACATTTTAGTTATTTCATGCTCGACCTGAACATCTAAAGCTGATGTTGCTTCGTCAAGAATAACTATTTCCGGCTCCCTGTATAATGCTCTTGCAATAGCTAATCTTTGTTTTTGCCCCTGTGACAAGCCGTTTGAGCCAATTATTATATTTGAATTTATTCCTTGAGGATATTGTTCAACAATATCATACAATTGAGCAGCTTTTAATGCTTGGATTACCCTATCATTATCAATTTCCAAACATCCCCATGCTACATTTTCTTTTATTGACCTGTCTAAAATATTTATTTGCTGAGGCACGTAACCGAGCATGCGTCTGAATTTTTGAAAATTTTGTTGGGTTAATTGGGTTTCATCAACAATAACTTCCCCGCTATTCGCAGGAAGCAATCCTGTTAAAATATCAGCAAGAGTGCTTTTGCCTGCACCTGATAACCCTATTATTCCAATAAAATCTCCTTTATTAATAGTAAATGAAATATTTTTTAGAACTTGTTTTGTGTCATTGTAAGAAAAACAGATATTTTTTAATTCTATTTTGTCATGAAAACCTAATTTCCCTTCGGCTTGAAGTTTTTCTTTTTGAAAGTTATCAAAATCACATGTCTCATATTTTTCATTAATTCTTTTAACGTAATTTCTTGTAGCATTAATATTTATAATAGACGACTGTATTCTATTTAATGCCGGTGCTATCCTAAATAATGCCGCTACAACAATTGCAAAAGCAGCCATAAGTTCTGCATTATTGTTTGATGTTTGTATTGAAATTATACAAGCAAGAACCAAGAGAGCAAGAACTACAAGCATTTCAACCATGTATGGAGGAATTGCATTGTAAAAATTTTGAAGTTTTTGAGTGTTTCGGTATTTTTTTTCAGTATTTTTATACTGTTCAAAAAACATATTTTCAGCAGAAAGAATTTTCAATTCTTTAATATTTGAAATACTCTCAAGTATTGTATCATTATGATTTTTATTAATTTTTTCCATTGTTGCAGCAAGAGCATTCGTACGTTTTTTAAAATATTTGTTTTGCAAAAACATTGTTGTAATAACAAAAAGTACTGTTCCTAGAGCCGGAAGTGGAAATTTAATAAATAAAAGCCCAATAATCATTCCGACAATTATAACGTTTGTTATAAGATTTAAGCCACGCATCACAAAGCCGTCAACAGCTATATTGCTTAGAGTTTCTAGTGTATAAATCTTATCATTTTGAGAGGTTTTCATAATTTTTTTATATGGAGCATATAGATAATATTCCATAAACTTTTCAGCAATATCTTTTTTCCAATTTGCAATAAATTTACTTTGAATATATTGAACTAAAATCATGAAAAGGTTTTTCAAAACAAAAAGCAATAACACACATAAACATACAGAAAGTCCCAACAATAGCGGATTTAAAAGTTTTAATTGAGGGACATGTTTTATAATTTTTTCAGGAGTCATAACCAAAATTATGAATGGATAAATTAACGCAACTCCAGTCAATTCCATAATTCCTGCAACTAAAGAAAGTCCCGCAAAACCAAAAAGTTTTGAATATCTTCCCTTTCCGTAGTATTTGATAAATTTTTTATAATTTTCTAAAAACATCCTTAACCCTTACAAAGTTGTTAATGTATAGCAATTTTTTATAATTTAATATATAATCATGGTAAAGGAAGGAGTTAATTATGTCAAATCCAATATTAAATGATGACAGATTTCGTGCAGATGCTCAAATTTTAGACGGAGAACCGATGACTATTCAAGGGACTGTTAACAAAATCTTTTTATTATTTGTATGTTTACTTGCAGGCTGTGCGTTGAGCGTGTATTACCTGTTTACAAACCCGGCTATTTCAGGAATTTTGATAACAGGAGGAGCTATTTTAAGTACAGTTTTAGTACTAACCACTTGTTTCAATGTAAAATCCGCAAAATACTTAGCTGCACCTTACGCTTTATTTGAAGGCTTAACATTGGGAGCATTTTCTGCTTTGTTTGAAGCTCAATTTCATGGAATTGTAATGCAGGCCGTGCTCGGGACATTTGTTGTATTATTTGTGATGTTAACTTTATACAAAACCAAGGTTATTCAATACACTGAGCAATTCAGAGCTGTTTTATTAACATCAATGCTGTCAATTTTGGCAATTTATATAATCCAATTTGTTGCAATGTTTTTTAACAGAAGCATTCCGCTAATTTGGCAAAACGGCATTGTAGGCATTGGTTTTAGCTTGTTTGTAGTTGTAATTGCAGCTATGAGCTTAATCCAGGATTTCTTCTATATAGAAACATCTTCTCAAAAGATGCTAAGTAAGGATTATGAATGGTTTGGAGCTATGGGGCTAATGATTACGCTGGTATGGCTATATACAGAAATTTTGAGACTTCTGGCTAAATTAAATTCAAGAAATTAAAGATTTTTAAATAAAAAGAAAAAAAGACGTAACTATTAAGTTAGTTGCGTCTTTTTTGTATGGATAAATTAATGCAACTACAGTCAATCCAATAATTACTGCAATTAACAAAAAAAACCTAAAAAAAACAAAAAACCTGGAATATCTTCCTTTTCCGTAGTATTTGGTAAAAATTTTTATAATTTTCTAAAAACATCATTACTACTTACAAAATTATTAATATTTAGCAATTTCTTATAATTTAATATATAATCATGAAAAAGGAAGGAATTAATAATGTCAAATCCAATATTAAATGAAGCTATATTTAGTCCACAAGCACAGTTTCTTGATGGCGAACCAATGACTATTCAAGGAACTGTTAACAAAGTATTTTTACTATTTGCATGCTTACTTGCAGGTTGTGCACTTAGCGTATACTACTTATTATCAAATCCGGCCATAGCAATTGTTTTAATGCTTGCCGGAGGATTTGTGACTTTTATTTTGGTTTTAATTACATACCTTAGTGTAAAATCCGCAAAATACTTAGCAGCACCTTACGCTTTATTTGAAGGCTTTACATTAGGAGCACTCTCTGCTTTTTTTGAAACAATATATCACGGAATTGTCATTCAAGCGGTACTCGCAACCTTTGTTGTACTGTTTATAATGCTTGGATTGTACAAGGCTCGTATAATCCAATACACAAAAAAATTCAGAACGATTTTAATAACCTCAATCTTATCAATATTAGCTCTATACATAATCCAAATTATAACTATGTTCTTTCCAAAAAATATTTTTCTTCTTATTTGGGGAAACGGAATGTTAGGAATTGCTTTAAGATTGTTTATGATTATAATTGCAGCTATGAGCCTAATTCAAGATTTCGCCTTTATAGAATCTTATTCAAAAAAGAAGTTAAGCAAGGATTACGAATGGCTGGGAGCTATGGGGCTAATGATTACGCTTATATGGCTATATACAGAAATTTTAAAACTTCTAGCTAGATTAAATTCAAAAAAATACAGATTTTTAAATAATAAGTAATAAAAAAACGTAACTAACTTAATAGTTACGTTTTTTTATTACACTTTACACCTCTGTTTGCTATCCATACTCATTACACTCTGTACATGTATCAAGGAGCGAGAATTTGACTACTGTTGTCAATACGTTTTCAGCTCCGCCTCAACATTACGAAAAAAATAATATTATTTGGTTTGCAATCTTATTTAAAGTAATTCTCCAAATATTTTTCCATTTTCATATTTGGTAATTTTTACTTGTTGCAAAGAATTTAATAAAGTTTCGTCTTTGGACTTTATTAAAACTGTCAAATAGTTTCTGGTCACACCTTTTAAAAGCCCTGTATTTTTATCAGGATGTTTCTCTACTAAAACTTCATGAATTTTCCCAATATTTTTATTAATAAATTCTGTGTGTTTTAAATATGACAAAGCTTTCACAATATCTGCACGCATTTGACGAACTTTTTCATCAACTTGCTCTGTTGCCTTAGCTCCAATTGTGCCTTCTCTAACAGAATATGGGAAAACATGTATTTGCGAAAGTCCTGATTTTCTTAAATTTTCAACAGTTGTCTGAAAATCTTCTTCTGTTTCACCTGCAAAGCCTGTTATAATATCACTTCCTAAAAACGGCAAATCAAATATTTGATTAATCCGATCTATTTGAGCTAAATAATCTTCAACTTTATAAAATCTATTCATTGATTTTAAAGTTTTATTACATGCCGATTGCAACGACAAATGAAAATGAGGACAGAATTTTTTCGATTTTTGCAAATATTCAAGCATTTCATCCGTAATTTCTGTAGGATTTAATGAGCCCATTCTAAATCTCTCAATTGTAGTTCTTTCTTCAATTGCTTCAATCAAATCCAAAAGTTCAAGTCCGATATCTTTTCCCCATTGACCAATATGAATTCCGGTCAAAACAACTTCTTTAAAGCCATGTTTTGAAAAATTATTTATTTGTTCAACAATAAATTCAATATCAGCACTTCTACTTTTCCCTCGAGCGAAAGGTATTATACAATAAGAGCATCTGTTGTCACAACCATCCTGAATTTTTAGACTGGCACGAGTTTTTGTCATATCTGTCAATACAACTTTGCTAAAATCAGTTCTATGCATAATGTCAGAAACAGCACAACTTTTCTCTTGCACATTTGATAATACTTTAAACAAATCAAGTTTTTCATCATTTCCAACAACCAAATCAACAAACTCATTTTCTAAAAGTTTTTCTTTTTCAACTTGAGCAACACAACCGGTTATAATAGTCAATAAATTTGCATTTTTATGTTTTGCAGCCCTTAAAAGATACAAAGCTTCATTATCACTTTTATGAGTGACTGTGCAAGAATTCAATATATAATAATCAGCTTCTTCAACTTTTTTAACTTGATTTAAACCATTATTTTTTAAATTTTCGGCAATTATCGAGCTTTCAAATTGGTTGGATTTACAGCCCATGGTGTGAATGTAAAAATTTTTCATATACGTATAATAATCTAAATATAACTTTGTGTAAATATTCTTAACAAAAAATTGGTATTATAGCAAAAAAATTTACTTTTGGGTTTTACTAAAGTATAATACAATTTGTGAAAGTGTAGGTGTGTATGCAAATTTCAGCAATTTCGGCTCCTAATTTTAGAGGTAAACGGGATAATGTTGATGCTTTAATCGGTTTAGATGATACTTCAATTCGTCAAATCGCATATATGGAAACAGCGTCAAAATTTGACAATAAAAAGTCTAAAAAAATTACAAATGCGTTATTTTACTCAGCTCCAATTGCAGCAGGATTAGGAGCGGCAGTATTCACAAAAGGGAAATCTAAAATATTTTCTAAGAATGTTTCCGGTGTGGCAGCTAGAGTTGCAAACGGACTTCAAGTAGCAGCAGGTTGGACTGCAGCTTTACTTGCGGTTGATGCTGTTAGAATTGGAAGAAATAAATTAGTAGAAAAATCTCCGGAAGCAAGAAAATTTGACAAAGAACATCCTGTTATTTCACTACTTGGAACATTAGCAGCCGGAGTAGGAGCTGTAATGTTGGTAGGTAAAGGTGCTGAAAAATTGGCAAGCCAAAAAGCTCCAAAATTTTTACAAAATGCAACCGAAAATGTTGCAAATTTCTTAAATAATAATAAAGGTATGGTTGGAGTAAAAAATAATGTAAAAAAAGTTCTCGATAAAACACCTTCCGCACTGAAAGAATTCGGAGCATCAATGCTATCTTGGGCTCCTTCATTGTTAATATTCGGAGGCATGTTCCATTCATTCAGTTCAGCAAATGCTCAAAACAGAGATTTAATGAATAATTATACCCGCTTAAAAAATATGCAATCAGGTCTAGCCCAAGCAAGAGTTCGTGAACTGTCAATGGAAAACGATTTTCTTAAAACAGATGTTCAGAATGCAGAAGACTTGGAATTATTAAAAAATCCTACAGTAGGTTTGGCTGAAACAATCTCAGAACTTGAAGAAAATGCTTAATTAAGGAAACAAAATATAAATTAAGACAATGACTGCAACTAAAGTTGCAGTCATTGTTTTTGTCGAGAAAACAAATATTAATAAAATAAAAAATAAAAAAATGGGTATCAAATAATTGATACCCATTTTCAATGTTACCATTGTTCTTTGCGCTTACTTAAGTAATTCACCAACTGCTTTGAATACTGACATACGAGTTGCAGCATCTTTTTCTGCTTTTTCGTATAATTCTTCAGCTTCAGAAGGGTTAGTTTTCATTAATGATTTATAACGACCTTCTGATTTGATGAATTCTTGGAAGCTTCCTTTAGGCTCTTTAGCATCCCAAGTAAATGGAGCTTCCTGATTTTCCGGATTGTATCTGTACAATGGGAAGTATCCTGCATCAACTGCACGTTTTTGTTCAGTTTGAGTTTTACTCATATCGATACCGTGAGCAATACAAGGAGCATAAGCAAAGATGATTGATGGTCCGTTGTAAGCTTCAGCTTCTTGGAATGCTTTAAGAGTTTGACCTCTATCTGCACCCAATGCTACTGATGCAACATATACATAACCATAAGACATGCTCATCAAGCCCATATTTTTCTTGTATGTTTTCTTACCACCTGTAGCAAACTTCGCAACAGCACCTGTAGGTGTTGATTTAGAAGCTTGACCACCTGTATTAGAATATACCTCAGTATCAAGAACAAGGATGTTAACGTTTTTGTTTTGAGCAAGAACGTGGTCAATTCCACCGTAACCGATATCATTAGCCCAACCGTCACCACCGATAATCCAAACAGATTTATCTGTGAAGTAATCCTCAAGTTCTTTAACCTTAGCTAAGTTAGCACAATCACACTGAGCTGCGTATTTGTTAATAACTTCTTTAGCCTTAGCTTGAGCTTTAATTGCTTCATCTGTTTTTGAATTATCCCAATGAGCAAGAGCTTCGTTGATAGCATCCTTCAATTCAGCCGGAGCTTCTTCTGCTGCCAATACTTTTTCAGCATAAGACTTCAAAGTAGCTCTGTTTTGATCTACAGCTAATCTCATACCAAAACCGAATTCAGCGTTATCTTCAAATAATGAGTTAGCCCAAGCAGGACCTCTACCGTCTTTATTAGTTGTATAAGGAATTGTTGGGAAAGTACCTGAATAAATTGAAGAACAACCTGTTGCGTTTGCAACGATTGCATTTTCACCAAACAATTGAGAAACTAATTTAACATAAGGAGTTTCACCACAACCTGCACAAGCGCCTGAGAATTCAAATAATGGTTTTCTCAACATAGCACCTTTAATTGTTTTTGTAGTATTTTTACCCATTACGTTATCAGGTAATTCATCAAAGAATTTTTCATTTACTGATTCACAAGCTTCTTCTTCTTTTTCAATTGTTGACCAAGTCAAAGCTGCTTTTTCAGGGTTTTTAGCCATAGGACATTGATCCAAGCAAACACCACAACCAGTACAATCTTTACAGTATACTTGAACCTTGAAGTGTTCGCCATTTGCGTTAGGTTTAGCTTCAACAGTATTGAATGATTCAGGAGCATCTTTAAGATCTTCTTTTTCAATCAACTTAGTTCTGATAGCTGCGTGTGGACAAGCTGACGCACAAATTCCGCATTGAATACAGAATTCTGAATTCCAATGAGGAACTCTTGGAGCAATACCACGTTTTTCAAGACAAGCTGTACCTGTAGGAATTACACCATCAACTGACATAGCTGATACAGGAATATCGTCACCTTTCAAATGCATTGAAGGTTTAATGATTGTCTTAGCGAATTCTGAAGCATCATCAGAAATTAATTTTGGTTCATCTGCAGAGCAAACACCGTCAAGAGAAGCAGGAACAACAACTTCCTCTGTAGCATTAATAGCTGCATCAATTAGGGCTAAGTTCATGTTAACAACATCATCACCTTTCTTTTTGAAAGTCTTAGTTGTCATAGCTCTCATACCTTCATAAGCTTGTTCAAACGGAATAATTCCTGAAACTTTGAAGTATGCAACCATCATAACAGTGTTAGCACCCTTACCTCTCAAACCAGGTTGTTGTTTGATAAGAGCTTCAGCATCTACATTATAGAACTTGATTTTCTTATCAATAATAGTTTTTTGCATATCTCTTGTTAAGTGAGAGAAAGCTTCTTCTTTTGACCATGGGCTGTTAAGTAAGAATGTACCGCCTTCTTTAATACCTTTAAGCATATCATATCTGCCGATATAAGCGTGAGCTGAACAAGATACGAAATCAGGAGCTGTAATAAGGTATGTAGATTTAATCGGTTTGTCACCAAATCTCAAGTGAGAAGTTGTAACACCGAATGATTTTTTAGAGTCATAAGCAAAGTATGCTTGAGCATCTTTGTTAGTATATTGACCGATAATTTTAATTGAGTTTTTGTTAGCACCAACAGTACCATCTGAACCCAATCCCCAGAACATACAGTTTGTAGTACCAACAGGCTCTGTAACGATGTGTTCTTCAACTTTAATTGATTTGTGAGTAACATCATCTTCGATACCTACTGTAAATCCGTGGAAACCGTTATTTTCTGCATGTTTGTAAATTGCAAGAACCATTGATGGAGTAAATTCTTTAGAAGACAAACCATAACGGCCTCCAATTACTCTAACATCTTTATTTTCAATAGCAGCAACTACATCCAAGTATAAAGGTTCACCGATTGATCCAGGTTCTTTAGTTCTGTCAAGAACTGTTACACGTTTAACTGACTTAGGTAATGCTTCGTTGAAACGTTTAACATCAAACGGTCTGTACAATCTAACTTTAACCAAACCATATTTAGTACCACGAGTTGCATTCAAGTATTCGATTGTTTCTTCGATAGTTTCACAACCTGAACCGATAGCAACGATTACATCTGTAGCATCCGGTGCACCAACGTAATCGAATGGGTGATATTGTCTGCCTGTAACTTTTGCAACTTTATCCATGTATTCTTGAACGATGTCAGGAACTGCATCATAGTATTTGTTGCTTGTTTCACGACCTTGGAAGTAAACGTCTGTGTTTTGAGCACCAACTTTACATACAGGAGCTTCAGGTCTAAGAGCTCTTTGTCTGAATTCTTCAATATATTTTGGTTCTACCAAAGAAGCGATATCTTCATAAGAAATTTCTTCAATTTTGTGAATTTCGTGAGAAGTTCTAAATCCATCGAAGAATTGTAAGAACGGAACTTTAGATTTATAAGTTGCTAAGTGAGCAACAAGAGCCAAATCCATTTCTTCTTGAACAGAGTTAGCTGCCAACATTGCATAACCTGTGTTACGGCAACCCATAACGTCAGTGTGATCACCAAAAATTGCTAGTGATTGAGCTGCAAGCGCACGAGCTGCAACATGAATTACGTGAGGAAGCATTTCACCTGCTACTTTGTGCATTACAGGAATCATCAACAACAAGCCTTGAGAAGCTGTATAAGTTGATGTTAAAGAACCTGCAGCTAAAGATCCGTGAACAGCACCTGCTGCACCTGCTTCTGATTGCATTTCTGCTACTCTTACTTCTTCACCCCAGATATTTTTTTTGTGCTGAGATGCCCATTCATCAATCCATTCACCCATAGTAGATGAAGGAGTGATAGGATAAATTGCGGAAACTTCACTTAACGCATAAGCGATATGCGCTGCAGCATAGTTGCCGTCAACTGTTATAGTTTTTCCTGGCATAATAACAAACCTCCTTATTTATGCTATTTACTTAATAACTATACCCCCTAATTTTAATACAAACAAAATATTTTGACAAAAAATAATTAATGATTTATAATTCAAATTGTGTCAATTTTGTAATATTTACCCCACAATTAGGCAATAAAAATTGTTGACATGTTTTACATAATTAACATAATTAAAGTTGGAGAAAAAATTATGGCTATTACATCACTTGATAAGTTACCTAGAAAAATCCCTAAAACCCCAAAAAAAGAAGAAATAATGGCAGTAGTAACTGACACTGTAAGACGAGTTAGAACAAAAACAAAAGGAAGAAAAAACAGTTTAGTCAGAACTCCTGATGTTGATACCGCAACTATTGGCGGAAAAGATAAAACTCAAGCCACAAAAGTGGAAGATAAAAAAACTTGCATTGGGGATTTTTGGCAAATACAAACCAAACAAAAATACCAGCATAAATATCAAAATAAATTAGCTGCTGCAGCACAAGCAATTCCTGAAGCAACTTACGTTGGTGGAAATGAGCTTCATGGCACTAAAAGCTGGGATTCTGCTCTAAAAAAAATAAAAAGATTTGAAGAGCAATTTGAAACAAAAGGCTTTAATGGTATCGTCAGAGACGTAACAAGAGACACAATGTATATCCCAAAACCTAAAGAAAATTATAAAAAAATTGTAAAAGAAATGCATGACAATCAACACATGCGTCTAGCTAAAGCCTACGCAGAAGATGCAAACGGGAATATTGTAATTGGGAAAGATGGACTACCAATAATGGCAGATGATATTGAATTTCAGTCTGCACCTTCTGGATATAAGGGTGTTCAAGTGCGTTTTGAAGAATTCAAGTTGGTAAAAAATTCTAAAACAGGTAAAATTGAAGAAGCTCCTGTTAATGATGGTCATGTATATGAACTAATTATTCTTCCAGGGCCAAATTACCACGCATTTAAAGATTATGAACATGTTGCAGTTTATGAACATACTCGCCAATACAAAGAATACGGCTTTACTAAAGATAAAGGTGCTGACACTATTATCAAAGGAATAAAAAACGAAATAGGTAAAGTTACAGAAGCTCTTTATAATGATGCTGCAATACGAGATGAACATGGTACTAATGCCATAAAAGAAGCTGTAACATTTACCCCAAAAGGTATAAAAAACCTTACAGAATATTTTGATGCTTTAGAAAATTTACTTCTCGGGAAATATATGTCATTACCACCAAGCAAACGGAAACTTCCATTTAAGGAAACATTAAAGTACAGACAAGCTAGAGAAATTCGAACTAAATTAATGGAATTTGTTAAACTTTATGCCCCTAAAGATTAATAATTGCGACGTTTTCAATATGATAAGTATGACAGAACATGTCGAACGGTTGAATACTTTCCACCTTCGCTCCGTGTTCTGTCAAATATTTTAAATCTCTTGCAAGAGTTGCGGGATTACAACTAACGTAAATGATTTTACTTTTTGGAAATTCTTCGGCTTTTTCGTTATTTTTAGCAGAGCAAAGAATCTCATTACATTCTTTATTTAAACAATTTGTTTTGCAGTGTTTTAAAACTTCATCTAAAACTTCTTGCGTGCAACCTTTGCGGGGAGGATCCAAAATTATGACATCAAACTTTTTCTTTATTGATTGTAAGTATTTTAACGTATCTTGAGCAAAGAGTTCTACATTTTCAATTTTGTTTAATTTCAAAACTTCATTTGCCTTATCAATTGAAGATGAATTTTCTTCAACACTGGTAACTTTCTCTGCGACATCAGAGACACAAATACCAAAAGTTGCTATTCCGGCATAAGCATCTAAAACAGTAGGTTTTTCAAGCTTTCCAACCTCTTTTTTCACGTATTTAAAAATATTCTCTGCACTCTTTGGATTAACCTGAAAAAATGTATCAGCACCGATTTTAAAAGTTTTATCCAATAACTTTTCTTTAATAAAATCTTGACCAAAAACGCATTGAGTTTCTTTTCCCAAAATTACATTTGTCTTTTTGGAATTGAAGTTTACACAAACACCTTTAATTTTTTCAAATTTTTCAAAAATAGCTTTTGCAAAACTTTCCAAACGACCAAACATTTTTGTTCCATTAACCACAAGAGTCACCAAACAATCTCCATTGTCAGCTGAAATCCTTATTACAATGTGTCTCAAATCACCTGAGTGTTTCTTTTCATTAAATCCGCTAATTTCAAAATCGGGAGCTTTTTCCCGAATAAAGTCTATAATTTCATCGCAAATTTCAGGTTGAATAGGACAATATTTTATATTAACAATTTCGTGTGACTGCGGTTTATAGTAACCTGCAAGAATTTTCTTGGAAACCTTAGTTTGAGTAACCGGACATTGAATTTTATGCCTAAACTCTTTAATATCAGGAGAAGCTACCGGAAAATTTATTGGAGTATCAAGCCCGCCAATTTTTCGAATTGCATCCTCTACCATTTGACGTTTAAGTTCCAATTGATAATTATAATCTATAAACTGTAATTGACACGAACCGCAAACTTTTTGCATAGGACAGAATGGTTGAACTCTATGTTTTGATGGAATAAGAACTTCAACCGGAATTGCTGTTGCATAATTTTTGTTTACTTTTGTTATTTTGATTTTTACTTCATCTTCAGGGCAAACATTCTCTACAAAAACAACTTGTCCGTCAATTTTTGTAATTCCGGTTCCCAAGTTTGAAAGTTTTTCTATTTTTACTATAAATTCGTCATTTTGTTTCATTTTTCAATCTTTTAATATGTATTTTCAATGCAGGGAAAAAATCATTATCATCTCCATAATGAGCAAATATAATTTTCCCAAATTTGTTTACGGTGATTAAACCCACATAATTTTCATCCTCAATATTTGCAGGTTTAAAAGTATACTTATAAAAACTGTTTTTCGTATCATTTAATATTAATATCTTCTTCTGTTCAAAAGGTCTTTTATACAAAGTTATTTCATTGTTCTTAAACTCAGAAACCTTTACTATTTCTGCATCAGGAAATAAATTTTTTGTATAATCATCATCAATTGAAATGTTTCTAAAATAACCATTGTCGTAATAATACCTGATTAATTTCAAATTTCCGTTATCAATTCCGATTAGATTACCATTATCAATAAATTCTCTATTAGAAAACGGTCCAATAGCCAATTTACCTCTATTATTGTAATATTCAGAATATCCACCTGATGCGGAGTACATTTTATAAATCAATTTAACATCTTTAGGAGTCTGTCTGTTAAAGCTCCATTTTTGAGTTTGTAAGTTATAATAAACACTGTTTTCAACAAAACTAAAAGAATTTGCATTTAGTGCCGAAAAAAGCAAAATAAATAATGTAATAAAAATCTTTTTCATACATTCCAAAATATCATGTAAAAATAAATATTTCAATTGATAACTTTATAAAAAAACTTTTTTGATGTTATCATACTGTTATGATTAGAAATTTGGCTATTGAAAAAATATTTTTAATAATTTCTTTGTTTTTTGGTTTTTTATATATATTTATACTCCCACCATTTCAGTCAGTAGATGAAGGTGTGCATTTTTTCAGAAGTTTCCAAATATCTCAATGCAACTTTTTATTTTATTCCGCTAATGCTTCCATTATTTTTACTATTCAAATCACATAAGCCAAAATACAACTTTGAAATCATTAAATATACAATAATTATTA
Source organism: uncultured Candidatus Melainabacteria bacterium (assembly GCA_934718275.1). Taxonomy (GTDB): domain Bacteria; phylum Cyanobacteriota; class Vampirovibrionia; order Gastranaerophilales; family Gastranaerophilaceae; genus Stercorousia. The sequence goes on from CAKUZD010000001.1 coordinate 251,423, forward strand.
TTCTTATATTTATTTTATTATCAAGTGAAATATCTTTATTACACAGATTTTATAATATTACCCCAAATTTATATTACAAAATTTAATCTTTTCTTCTCAAAATAGCAATTATTATTTTTAGCTTTTTTTCTAAAAATATGAAAATTCAATCTACAACAAATTATCTCAATACATCTTTAAATCATAATCGAAACAAAATTCATGCTTTTCAGCAAACTCCGGTTCAACAACAAAATTACAAACCAAGCTTTAGCGGAGCTATGCCTGTTAATATACATTCCAACAAATTCTTTGCAGCACAAACATATTTAAACACTGCCAAAGAAGCTCTTTCTAAAGTTCAAAACTTAGATTTATACAACTTTGACTTGAACAAATTGAACGGAATTCAAGAAGGTATAAAAGTTTTTGATGGATTAAATATGAAAGAAATAGCTTTTGTTGCGAACTCCGTTGCAGAAATAGCTGTAAATAGAGGTTGCAGAAACATTTGCGTACATTGTTATGCAAACGCAAAAGCACCAATAAACGAAACCTCAAACCAAATTAATAAAATGAGTTGGAATGATTTCTCTGCGTTAACAGACGGTTTTGAAGAATTAAACAAACGAATGGGGTTCTCTGTTTTTAATAGAAAAAACAACAAACATCCAATGGTAATACCTTTCCATGATGCAGACTGTAGCGAAGTGCTTTTAAAAGATAACAATGGAACCGAACACGATTTTATAGATATTGCAGAAAGATTAAAAAAAGTATTTAACTTACCTGTATATTTTGATACATCAGGATGGAATATTAAAGATGCAAAAGCGCAAAAACGCATGGAAAAATACGTTGAATATTATAGCAAACCGGAAAACTTTAACAAACTGGAACAAATAAATTTATCAATAAATCCATTCCATTCAATGTATGCCAAATCTTTAGAATTAAAACAAAATAATAAACCGGAACTTGCCGCAAAAATATATGATTTATACACTACAAGAATGGCAAACGTCTTATATACCATGACTCCGTTACAAAAAAATCCTAATTTTAACTTTATTGCAAGAGCTACCGCCAATAATAGCAAAGTACCGGAAGGTTTTAAAGAAAAAGATTTGCGTCTCATGTTTATGGATATTCTGGATAAATTAAATGATTTATACAAAGCAGACCTTAATGGTAATCAAAAATTAGTCAAAAATGAAGATGAAATGTTTGAATTTTTTGACAACTTTTACCATGAATTAAATGAAATCAGTACAAGTATAAGTATCGCAGAACGTTCATCAAAAATTGTCTCCCCAAACGATAAAATGGTAATGGAAAGTAAAATGAGACAAGAACAAAGCATCAATGATGTTATGTCTATCAAAAGCATAAGAGATTTTAGGAAAGTCAATAAAGACATGGACAGACATTTTCATGGCATTATTGATGCAAATGGGAATTACTATTTAACAACCTATCACGTATCATTCCCAACTGAAATCAAATTAAATTTTGAAAATAAAGATAAAAAAACAGCCCCAATAGCTCCATTGTTACAACAAGACCTACCTTTTAGAAAAAGTGTTATTAACAATGTCTAATATCAATCAGCATTGTAATATGGAAACACAATTGGACAACTTACAATATATAATTTAGCAAACAAAAAAATTATAAGCATTTTGTAATTTTTTGCAAATTTTGACAAAATATGCTAGAACGCAGAAAGCACTAAAAAAGAGCCTTACGGCTCTTTAATTTAAATGGTGGGCGTTAGAAGACTCGAACTTCTGACATCCTCCTTGTAAGGGAGGCGCTCTACCAACTGAGCTAAACGCCCTTCAGTCAGTCTCGACAAGATTTATATTAACCTAAACAAATTTTATTGTCAACCTTTTTTTTGAACTTTTTTATATCTTATTCGTTATAATTATTAAGTAGAAGAAAATGAGGTATTTATTATGAAAAAATTTTGTTTAATTTTAACTTTAAGTTTACTTATCCAACCGGCTTTTTGCTCAACTTATTATTTTAAAACAGTTAATAGTAATCTTATTCCACCTTATTATCCGGTACAACACTCTCAAGTTCGCAGAGGATTTTCTAACGTCAATATGAACAATCCGGACATGCTTTTTTTACAAGGACTACTTGCCAACTCCGCCCTATACACAGGCAGATTAAACCCAACCGCAACACCTGCTTTAAGAAATAATAAATTGGATGTATTAAGTTATCTCGATCCATATATTATAAGAATTGATGGGAATGATTACGTTTTAGTGAAGGACAACGAAGGTGGGAATTGGTCAATTAAAAACATTTTAGGATATAACGATAGCAAAAAAAACTTATTTGCATCTCTAAAAAAACTTGAAAGTGATGGAAATGCCTCAAAAATAACATCTCAAGAATTACAAAAGGCAAATATTCGTTTTGTAAAACTTAATATAGACGGCTCACTCGCTCTTAATGAAAGAAAGTTGGATTATGACATAAATAAAGTTTTATACATTGACATGAAAAACCTCAGAACCGCTTTAGGTAACAAAAACCAAAACGGGACTTTTGGATATTTTTACGTATACATCAAAGATAAAAATGGTCAAAAAGTTGTACCAGGGCGAGTCACTTTTGAAGAAAAATCTGAATTACATAATTACATTAAATAACAAATCTAAAAGTTTTTCAGCATACTTTCCAACACTTCAATCACGCAGTATATATATTTTTATTAATAACTATTACTTTTAGATTGGTTAATTTTTTCTGCTTGTTGTTTTTCGTATTCTTCACGAGCCTTAATTTTTATTTCATGTTTTTCTCCATGATGAGGATCGTCAAATTTATATGTCTGAGTTGTCCACCATTTTGCAGCTTTATAAATAATTCGTTCTTCATAAGGCTTCTTTTCTCCCTTTGCACGTTTTACTTTGTGAGATGCAGAAGAACTTGTTTCTGTTTTTTCTGGAGAAGTTTTATTTAACTTAAGCGGCTTATCCAATTCATCAACATTTAACCTTCTTGGAGCCGGAACATCAAAATAATCCACCATATCAGCTTCATTAATCGCATAAGATTCCGGACTAACATAACCATTATCATTTGCACTTGCTATATTTGCAATCAAAAGCAATAGTATTAACAGAAAGAATTTTTTCATATATTATCCTTTCTCGGGCATCTTACTACAAGACTTTTTCCATGTGAATCTAAACCACCTGTCTTTAATAAGCCATATTTTGCAGCAGATTTATCTATTATAGATTTCCACTCTTGGAAATATTTACCCTCATAAGATTGATAAAAGCCTTCATAAAACATAGCTTTTTCACCACCAACAGCTTTAAAATGTTCAAACAAGTAGTCATAGAACTCCGGACAATACGCCTTTATTCTTGCAGGATGTGCAATAGACATAACTCCTGAATTTAAATTTGAAATAAACTTTACAACATCTTCAAAAGATGAAAACGGATTCAACATTTTCCCAATTGACGGATGCGCATTCAAATAAATTTCTCTTGCTATTTGAATTTTTTCTTCTATTTTATCGGGAATTTTTGGAAGCTCTTGACCGACATATAACTCAAGTGCCTTTTTATATGTTGCATGATAAGGTTCTTTCCCCTTAAATAAATATTTATATTTATATATTGGCTTTTCATAAGAAAAATCAGCATTAGGAAAATAATAATCCAACAAAATCCTACCGGATGTATATTTTTTCAAAGGATGCGCAACCTCATCTTCCCCTTTTAGAACCATAGCATGACACTTTGCAGCTTCTTCAAGAGTAAACTTATACTGCGGCAAAGCCTTATCTAGTTTACAAATAGTATCTTTAGCCAATTGTAATTTTAAATCACGTTTATGTTTCAAATAATCATCTAAAATTTTGTCATTTGGATTAATTCCATAAACAAGTAAATGAATTTGCAAAGGCTTTGTTTGATTTGGGAAATTTATCCCAACCGTAGAAATTTCAACACCAAAACAAATATTTACATGCTTGTAATCATTTATTAACTCAGTAGCTTCTTTATCACCGTCAATCGTATCATGATCAGTTATTGCCGTAATAAATTCAGGATTTTTTTTAGAAATATCATCTGCTAAATTTAATAACTCTCTAATAGACATTTCTCCGTCAGAATACTGAGTATGAACATGTAAATTAGCTTTAAATTTTCCATTCTTTAAATATCTGAAGTCATGGGAATCCAAAACCCCAATATCCTGCCTTTCTCCTACTTTAAAAGCATATTCATCAAAATTTTTAATTCTATTTATAAAATCTTTTTCATCAATAATTCCCATATTTTACATTTTACACAAAAAAGACTTTGAAACAAAACTTATAATCTTTCGTCAGATATATTAAAGATTTATTTTTTAAGAAGGGATACTTTATGGCTGTGGATTTATACAAAGATTTAAAACAAAATTATGTAGAAAACATTGATTTTACCGGTTTTGAAGCAGAAGAAAACGAAGAACCTAAAACATTTAATTCAATATCGAATGATGATGATATTTTACAAATGTATTTAAAGGATATAGGAAAAATAAAATTATTAAACACAAAAGAAGAAAAAAATTTAGGAAAACAAATTAAAGAAGGCGAAATTATTCAAGCCGATATAGCTAAAAGAAAATTGGTACAAGCAAATTTGCGACTTGTAGTCAGTATTGCTAAAAAATATATCGGTCAAGGAGTCCTATTTATGGATTTAGTACAAGAAGGTTCTCTCGGATTAATAAAAGCTGCAGAAAAATTTGATTACTCAAAAAATTTCAAATTTTCGACTTATGCAACTTGGTGGATTAAACAAACAATCATTAGAGCTATTTCAAACAATTCCAGAACAATAAGGATTCCTGTACACATGACAGAAAAAATAAGAAAATATAAAAAAGCGTACACAACCTTGTCTTTTGAACTGGGACACGAACCATCTGACAATGAAGTTGCGCAAAAACTCGGAATTACATTAAAACAACTCTTTACAATAAAAAAATCAATCATAAGAGAACCTATTAGCCTTGAAACACCTGTAACTGATGATTTAAACATCGGAGATTACATTGAAGATACATCTTATCATTCTCCTGAAATTCAAACAAAAAACAATGCGTTAAAAGGCAGTATTGAAAACTTACTCTCAACATTACCTACAAGAGAAAAGAAAATTGTATGCTGCCGTTTCGGAATAAATGGAGAATCCCCAAAAACATTAGAACAATTAGGGAAATTAATGGGTTATTCAAAAGAAAGAATAAGACAATTGGAAGATTCTGCTCTAACTAAAATTCGACAGAAAAAAGAATTACAACATTTTAGAGATTTTATTGAATAGTTGATAGATTGTGAACCAAGTTTAGAGTAACAAACAAGAGCATGCTAAGCTTAATACATTGTAATATTCACGCAATTTCATATAGTTATATTCATTATAGATTGTGTAGGAGTTATACAATGGCAATTACAAATAATACATTAAAGAATTTAACATCTAAAGGCAGTTCTCTTGCCAGACGAATAACATATAGAGTGCAACACAAACAACTGGAAATAACTAAAGCAGGTAGCAACTTTATTGGTATTACGGATGCTTATCAAGTCAAAAGAGAGCAATTAATTACAACTCTTACCAATCTAGGTGTCTCAAATAATTCTTTAAAACAAATAAAAAATGCAAATACATTAGGAGAGCTTTTTGTGTCAATAATACAGTTTTCAAAAACCTTGACACAAAAAGAAGCCCCAATTATTCCAAAAAATATAAAAAGGACTACAAGATCCATTCCTCTACAATTAGAACAAGAAATATATAAGTTTAAAAATTTTCGTTCAAACTGCGTAAGAAATTTGCATACTATATTTAATACAAAATCTACAAATCCGGAAGTTGTTAAAATTGAAAATATTTTAAATAAAAAATATAAAATTCAAACAGCTTTGCTTGGTAATGACTTAGAAGTTGCCCAAAAAGTACTGGAAGCAGTTAAACTGGCGAAATCTAAAGGTATAAAACTGCCAAATGAAATTATAGTTTCTGAGTTTTCATTAGGTGGAGGCGAATTTTTGCGTTCTTTTAAAGACGGTAACGAAATAAATACAATATTACTACCATCTATATATTCTCGTAATACATTTTTAACTATCAAAAAAAATATTTTAAAATTTATGCCAACCAAATACAAACAACTTTTAGAAAACTGGAAAAATTTTTGCGGATTTAAAGAACATGGTTCTACTACATCTCCTATACACATGGAAATCCATGAAATAATGCATCAAACGCATACTCCATTAATTGCTTTTCTGAATAAAAAAATTCCATCTAAATTTATGCCTGTTGTTAGAAGACTATCCGAATATTCGGCAATTAATGAAAATTTTAATTTCGAAATATATACAGAACTCGCAACAAAAAATGTTTTAGAAAAACTAGAACCTGATGAAGCAGAATTATTTAAATTTCTTGGTGGGGATGTATAAGAAAAAATTCATACCATTCACGGAATGCATCCAATTAAGGCGATAAATCAAATAAGAAATTACAGAAACAGTCATTCTGAGCGGAGCGAAGAATCTTTTCCCTCTCCTAAATTAGGAGAGGGGTAGGGTGAGGTCTTAAATTTCCCAACCATGCGATGTTTCGGCATAGCCTCAACATGACAAAATTATGAGTATAACAGATACCGTCATTCTAAGCGAATGCGAAACAATAATGTCGTCATTCTGAGGGCTTTGCCCGAAAGAATCCAGCTGATTAATTTCAATATTGGCGGGGTAGATACCACCGCCCTACAAGACTTTAGTGAGAAGTGAAACGTGAAAAGACCTTATCAGATAAGTTTCTTTCTTTCATATTTCCAACACTTCTAATCTTACCTCGCTCTAATTAATTTAGTCTAATTATTGTTAGTTCACCATCTCTAACTCTCCATAATTGAGGGAGAGGACATTCCATAAACGCCACGATAGCGGAATGAACAATAACTTGTTAGTGAAATAAACGACAAAAACAGTCATTGTTTGAGCGAAGCGAGTTTGACTGTTTTTATATTGAACTTACTAGTTATTAGTGAATGAAGCGTGTGGATGGTTTTGTGGAACTTTTTTCACAAAAAGTTCCCGCTGTCCGCGAAGGACAACTATTTAAGGTGAGAGAATATAATTGATAGACTCTGAATCAAGTCAAGCCCCTCTCTCGTATGCGTAATTCGCGTTGCTCAAACGCCTACTCTCTCTCCCCTAAAGGGCGAGAGCACAATAATCATGGTCATTCTGAGCGGAGCGAAGAATCTCAGAAATAATTTTATTTAAAATTTTACCCTATCAATGATTTTGCAAATTCTATAGATTGTTCGTTTATTTCTCCACCGGCAAGCTCTGCAAGTGCTTTCACCCTATTTTCGCCAGTTAAAACATAAACTTCAACTTTTGTTTCATCATTTTGAGATTTTCTAACGTAAAAATGTTTATCCGCTTTTGAAGCAATAATTGGTTGGTGCGTAATCAAAATAATTTGATGATATTTGGCCAATTCTACTATTTCATCCGCGACACTTTGCGAAGCTTTTCCAGAAATCCCCGTATCTATTTCATCAAAAATAACAGTATTAATATTATCACTCTGCGCAAAAATAGATTTTATAGCAAGCATGACACGCGAAATTTCCCCACCTGATGCAACTTTTGCAAGAGGTTTCAAATCTTCTGAAATATTCGTGGAAATCAAAAACTCTACACTATCAATACCATCTGCACAAAGTTCTCTACTTTGAACAGAAATTTCAAACCTAGCTTTCGGCAATTCTAATTTTTCAAGTTTTTCTTGAATTAATACAGATAAAACTTGAGCAAAACTTTTCCTTAACTCACTAATTTCTTGCGCTTTATTATACAATAATTTTTCTGTTTCAATAATTTTGGCTTCCAATTCTTCCTCATTCTGTGTTGAAAATTCTATTGCATTCAACTCTTTTGATAAATTATCAAAAGTTTTCAACACAGCTTCCAAAGTTCCACCATACTTACGTTTCAATTTGTCCAAAACAAACAAACGTTCTTGAATTTCATTCAATCTTTCCGTATCATTTTCCAAATTTTGGCTATATTCTCGTAATTCAGCTCCCGCATCTCGCAAACGTTCAATTGCATCAATTAAATTACTCTCAGTTTCCTCTAAATTTTTATCCAACGAAGCTGCTTTAGATACATTTTGTTTAATTTTTCCTAAAGCTTCCATTATTGAACCATCATCACCATTTATCGCCCAATATGAAGTTCCTGTTAATTCTTTTAGTTTTTCAGCATTTTCAAGGACGTCCAATTCTTCGTTTAATTCATTATCTTCAGTTTCATTTTTTATTTCCGCAGATGCAATTTCATTTATTTGGAATTTTAAAAATTCAATTTGATTTTCTGTAACATCTGAAGCTACTTTTAAGTTTTCTAATTGAATTTTCATTTGTTGATAAACCTTAAATTCATTTCTGAAATTTTCGAGTTTTTCACCATAAGACTCTCGTGCATAGTTGTCCAAAAGAGAAATATGACATTTTGGCTGCATAAATGTATAAGTCTGATGTTGAGAATGAATATCTAAAAAACAGGTTTTCAAATGTTTAATAAATTCTTGATTTACAATAGTCCCATTAACTCTTGACCGTACTCCATTTTGAGAAATTTCTTTAGTTAAAACGATTTCAGTACCATTATCATCGACACCATTTTCCTCAAACAATTGTCTCAAATCATGCTTCGTATTTTCTATCACAAGCTCAATTACTGCTTTTTCTTTATCATGCTTAATTACATCTTTTGATACCCTTTGCGCAAAAGCAATATCTATCGCATTTATAAGTATACTCTTACCCGCACCGGTCTCACCGGTAATTACATTTAAGCCAAAATCAAAATTGGCAGTCAATTCATCAATTAATATATAATTTTTAATTCTTAGTTGTTTTATCATAAAAACTATGCTCTTTTTAATTCATACACCCTAAATTCACTTGCATCAAGCTTATCAAAGTGGAGAGTTGATGTTTCTGTATCAAAGTTTACTGACACAAACTTATCATCATCAATGTAATGTTCTTTAATAATAGTATAATCCGTAGGCAAATTAATAGTTTTATCAAAAACAGAATTTCCATTCAAAATTTCCGAATAACTTTGATTTTTTTCATCAAACATTGTAACTCTTTCTGTAGTGTACTTATAATTAGACACTACCAAATAAGCTGATTTTTCAGGCACTTTAGATATTATCCATGCCGCAAAGCCGTCATCATCTTGAATAATAATCTGCGCTTCCCCATTATTAATTATTGAATTATCTTTTACAAACTTATCAATTGCGTTGAACTTTTTATAAAATTCATAATGATTTTCTCGAGGCATGGAAATTTCCTCTCCAATAACCATTTCAATACCACGTTTAGTAAAGCTTTCATCTCCATCAACGTATAACATAGGTCTTTGTGCGAATTTTCCACCGGGAAGAAATTTATACTTAAACCATTTATATAATGCTCCTGTCTCACTTAATTGTCCGGGATATTGGTCTATACATCTAAATTCACCATCTTGATTATTATAAGTTTTTAATATTGATAACTTTTCACCTTTTTTATAATTAACATTATAATTTGTAAGATGTTGGTTATCTTCCATAATTTTTTCCGGAGTTTTTTCTGATTGAGAAACAATATCATTTCCCCACAAAAGGTCAAAACTCATATCTTTATGATACTCTTTCAAAAAATCATCCCACAACATATACTCGGCAAGCGTACCAAAATAAGGAATTTTACTTTTCATTGTTCTGTTAAGTTTTCCAAGCACTACTCTTGGGGCTCTATAACTGATTGGTCTGCCATTATTTTCAGAAACCTTGTCCACAATATGATCAATGTGATCAACTCTAAATCCATCAAAATTATAATCTGCTTGCAATTTGACCATGTAATCAATAAATGCATTAATTACGGGTTTATTTAAAGTTCCGTTTTCCAAAAAACAGAAATAGTAAGGAGTTTGGCAATCTAAATTAGCAAAGGCAGTAACATCTTCTCCTTTATAATCATAGTGTTTAAAAGTCGGGTAGCCGCCACATTCGCTCATTTTATCATAAATCGGCACTCCGGCAGAACACCAAGCGCCACCCGGAGCCGGCCATAAACCTTCATTCATTAATTCTTGAATTACATCTATTTGTTTTGTTATATCATCTTCTGTAATTTTTTGATTGGCTTTAAATTCATGAACTTTTGCAACTATTTCTCTTGCTCTTTTCTGTAACTTTTGCTGATTTGCACCTTGCAACATTACATTAGAAAGTTTCTTTTTTGCTTCTGACATAAGACTATCAAAAGTGTCATAGATATTTTTAAAATGAGAACTTAAATTTCCCGTAGAACCATTTTGCGAATCTTTATAAATATTTTTAACAAGTTCTATATCTTCTTCTTCAAAAGATTGCGGCATATTTTTTGCAATTCGTTCTATACTTGCATCCAGTTCCTTATTTAAAAATGCAATATCAAACCACCTTGCAATCTCAGGATTTGCCAAAACGGCTTTCGAAAATCTTCCGGTTTGAGGCAAAATATCGTAGATTACAGGATGTCCTGCAAGTTGAGCTAATGTAATAAAAGTCTTAACTTGTTCTTTTGCATCCATGCCTGTAATTTTTTCAATATTTTCATCATATAATTTTTCACTTATTTCTGAACTCTTTGGTAAATACGCACAGCCAAATTCTCTCGGATGAAACGGAATAAGGTAAATTGTAGTATTAAATATTCCATTTTCAAGGTTTCCGGTAGGCAATATTAAAAGCTGTCTTAACCAATCAAGAAATTTTCCGGTTTCTTTAGTTTTATTTCCGTCTCCTAACCCTGCAAGATTTATTAACTTAATATCATGCCCTTCTTTTTGTATCCAAGAAGAATTTTTAATCCCATTTCGGGCAAGCACACTTACCTTGTTATTTTCAAACGAGAACTTACCGTTAGAAAATACCTTATTATCGTTCCACTTTATTTCTAAGCCAAATAGAATTTCTTCCGGTGTTAATTCTTCTAAAGCCTTTATGTACGGATAAGGCAAATAACCATTAGTTTTTATTAATTTTTCAAGTTCTTTTTTTCTTTCTTCAGAAATTTTTTCCGGAGAATACGCATTTTTTAAGCCTGAATATACTCTGTTAATTTTTTCGACAACATCAGCCTGATTGTCTTTTTTACCAAAAAGAAATTCTAACATTTTACACTCCCTATACTATGTGTATTAGTATTATATCATGACAAAACAGAAATCAAAGAATATATAGTTATCATAAAAAAACTTAATATTGTCCTATTGGGTAATGGATTAATTACAATCATTGACTTTAAATATAATTGTAGTTATAGAAATGAAGCAATTGCAGATGAAAGTGGGGTTAAAAGATATGACGCAAAATGCAGGAGAAGAAGAAATTAGACCTATTAGAGTAATTATTGTAGAGGATTTTAAACTAACAAGAGTAGGTTTAAGATGCGCACTAAACGCAAACGAGGATATTGATGTTGTTGCAGAGGCAGAAGACGCAATTGAAGGCTTAAAACTTATAGAAAAGCATAAACCTGATGTTATACTAATGGATTTGGGGCTTCCCGGCATGAACGGAATAGAAGCTATGGTTAAATGTAAAGAAATGAATTTTGATTCAAAAATTATAGCTTTAACCTCTCATGACAGAAGTGAAGAAGTCTTGGCTGCATTAACTTCCGGAGCAAGTGCATATTGTCTCAAAGATATTGATCCGACAAAACTTGCAGATGTTGTAAGAGATGTATCTACCGGCGTATGTTGGATTGACCCAATGGTTGCACAAATGACACTAAACTCTTTACCAAAAGTAGACAATGTTGGAATTTTACCCAGTAAATCCCATGCAGACGGTTGTGTTCCGTTAACAGAAAGAGAATTTGAAGTTTTAAAACATCTTGTAGCAGGTAAAAGTAATACGGAAATTGCAAAAGAATTAATCGTAAGCGTTCATACAGCTAAAGCTCATGTTTGCTCTATTTTACAAAAAATGTGTGTAAATGATAGAGTTCAAGCCGCTGTTAAAGCAGTAAAAGAAGGAATGGTCTAATTTAGAAATCAATATTTATGAAAAGCCCCTATTTTGAAAATAGGAGCTTTTTGTAAAAAGATTTTATCCAAGCTTTTCACTTCTACATTATTTCACTCAAAATCTTTTCAACCTGAGTTTTCAAATTGTCATAACTTGAATTATTATCAATCACATAATCCCAATTTGTCTCATTATCTAATCCGACTTCCGTAATATCATCCTCCCCGACTAACTCTCCACGACTTGCTCTAGTTTCTCGAGTTGCCTCTATCCTTATAGCAATAGCTCCGGCAGCCTTGAACACCTCAAATTCATGCGGAACTCGAACATCTGTTACAATAATATTTCCTTCCTGTTCAATAATCTTTTTTAACCAATAATCCGAATCTTGAGCTCGCCCCCAATTCCCAAGAACAATTAAGTCAGAACGATATTTGGATTTATTATTTTCTATTTCTTCATAGGTTAAACCTTTTTGTGCCCCATAAGTTAATTTTATAATATCTCCCATAGCGCATCTTCTATAATCTTTCATTTTATCAAGCATAATCTTTGCAGCAGTATCTTTTCCGGCATACTGTTTTCCTGAAAAAATTATTATTTTATCTGCCATAAATTCTCCTTAAAAATTTATTAATACCTTAACTATTTTTAACATAAAATTTGCAATATTGCTATGTTCATCGTAGCATGGAAAAGTACGCTGTAAATTGGATAAATTTATGCGTAAATGAGTGTAATCAGTACAATATATTGGAATATGTTATGGCATTAAATTTTCAAGAACTAGTTTTTAATTTACAAAAATTTTGGTCAGATTACGGTTGTATAATTCAACAACCTTATGACATTGAAAAGGGAGCTTCTACAATGAACCCCGCAACCTTTTTGCGTTCATTGGGACCTGAACCTTGGCACACAGCAATGATTGAGCCTTGCAGGAGACCGACTGATGCAAGATATGGAGAAAATCCCAACAGATTAGGACATTATTATCAGTTCCAAGTTATCTTAAAACCGTCCCCGGATAATGCTCAAGAGTTATATTTGAGAAGTTTGGAAGCCATGGGAATTGACTTGAAAGAACACGATGTCAGGTTTGTTGAGGACAATTGGGAATCTCCTACTTTAGGAGCAGCCGGTGTTGGTTGGGAAGTTTGGCTTGATGGAATGGAAATTACTCAATTTACCTACTTCCAACAAGTTGGCGGTGTAGAAGTTAAACCTGTTGCATTGGAATTGACTTATGGATTGGAACGTATTGCGATGTACCTTCAAAATAAAGAATCGGTATATGACATTATGTGGAATGATACGTTAAAATACGGAGAAATATTCTTACAAAACGAGATTGAACAATCTAAGTATAACTTTGAAGTTAGTGATTCTAAATCACTGTTCACAATGTTTGATTTATATCAAAAAGAAGTTGATAATTGTATTAGCGCAAAACTTGTTTTGCCAGCTTATGATTACGTACTAAAATGTTCTCATACATTTAATCTCTTGGATGCAAGAGGAGTAATCAGCAAAGACGAAAGAATTAACTTCATAAACCGAGTAAGAACAATGGCTTCTGCCGTTGCAAGACTGTATGTAGAGCAAAGAAAAGAAATGGGATTTCCTCTTTGCAAGTAGTAGATAAATTATAAGGGAACTAAATGGCTGAAAAATTTCACCGTGCGACATTTTCTCGCAATTTTTTGAAAACAATTACAAGGATTAAAAATCCGGATGAGATGTTAGCAGAAGCAAAAGCTGAAGGCTTAGAAAAAACATTAGGCGTTTTTGACTTAATTATTCTCGGAGTTGGTGCGATAATTGGCTCCGGAATTTTTGCTGTAGTCGGAATTGCAGCTGCCGGCAGTGCTGACGGTTCCTCATTGGGAGCAGGTCCTGCTTTAGTTGTATCAATGATTATTGCAGCAATTGCTTGTATTTTTTCTGCCCTTTGTTATTCAGAATTTGCAACAATGATTCCTGTTGCAGGCGGAGCCTACACGTACACATTCGCAACTCTTGGAGAATTTGCTGCTTGGATGGTTGGTTGGGTTCTGATGCTTGAATACGCAATTGGATTTATTGCTGTTGCGTGTGCTTGGTCAAATCATTTTGTACAGTTTTTGAGCGGATTTGAACATGTTTTACCGGCATGGATTGCCCACCCTCCCGTATGGATGGTTAATGATACTTTTTCAGCAGCTAAAATCGTTGCAGATAATCCGAGCGTACATATTCCAACATTGTTTGGTGTACCTATATGTATAAACTTTCCTGCAATTATTATTGTTTTACTAATAACAATGATTTTGGTTAAAGGAACAAAAGATTCTACCAAAATGGCAGGAATTATGGTATTTATAAAACTTGCTGTAATTGCATTATTTGTTGTTGCAGGCGCTTTCTTTGTAAGACCGGAGAATTGGACACCTTTTGCACCAAACGGCGCTGCGGGAATTTTTGCAGGTGCTTTTTTAATATTCTTTGCATACATAGGATTTGATGCCTTAGCTACAGCAGCAGAAGAATGTAAAAACCCTCAAAAAGATTTACCGATTGGGATTATTGGTTCCTTAATCATTACAACAATAGTTTATGTTTCAGTTGCACTTGTTTTAACTGGTTTACAAAAAACATCAGGTCCTGTTCCAATGGCATTTTTGAAAGCACCGATGGCTTTTTGTATGTCAATATTACACATGAATTGGGCTGCAGGTTTGATTTCAATAGGTTCTCTTGCGGGTTTGACCTCTGTATTATTGGTTTTGGAAATGGCTGCTACAAGAATTTTATATGCTATGAGCAGAGATCATTTTATATCTCAAAGATTTCAAAAACTACACCCTAAATTCCATACTCCGGCACTTTTGACTTGGACTGTTGGAATTATGGCTGTAGTTGGAATTTTGATACTTAATCTTGATGTTGCGGCAGAACTTTGTAATTATGGAACGTTTACTTCATTCATAATTGTTTGTGTAGCAGTATTAATTCTAAGAAAAACTGATCCAAACAGACCAAGACCGTTTAAAGTTCCTTTTTCACCAATTACACCTGCGTTAGGAATAATTTGCTGTGGAGGGTTGATGGTGTATAAATCAATGCAACCGTCAGGTTCTGCACTATTGTTCCCTATTTGGTTAGGTTTTGGTGCTATAATATACCTATTATATGGTTTTGTAAAAAATAGATTAAACGAAAATAAAATTCATATTGAAAAAGTAGAACTTAAAAAACAAGAAATGATGAAATAATGAACTTTAAAACAATCATAAAAAATGCTTTAAAAAAGAAAAGCCCCGATGAATTAATAGCTGTAAGTAAAAAGTCAGAATTAAAAAAGACTTTGAATGTGTTTGACTTAATTGTACTAGGAATAGGTGCAGTTGTTGGAACAGGTATTTTTACAATTATCGGCTCTGCAATTCAGGGTGGACCTGAAAGCGTAGGAGCAGGCCCTGCAATTGTGGTGTCAATGGTATTGGCAGCTGTAGCATGTGTATTTTCAGCACTTTGCTATTCCGAAATTGCAGCTATGATTCCTGTTGCAGGTAGTGCCTACACATATACTTACGCAACAATGGGCGAATTTATGGCATGGATGGTTGGATGGATTTTAATGTTAGAATATGCGATTGGAAATATTACGGTTGCATGTGCTTGGACAGGTTATTTCGTTCAGTTTTTAAAAGGCTTTAAACATATTTTACCATCATTCATTGTAAATTATCCATTATGGTTAAGGACTGATTACAGATACATGCTTTCATATTGCGACAAATTTGGCTTAGATCCGCATACTCAAATGCCTTATTTATTTGATAAAATTCCTGTAGCAATAAATATTCCCGCTATGGTAATTGTACTACTGTTAACAGTTCTACTTATCAAAGGAGTTAAAGAGTCTACCAGATTTGCAAGTATTATGGTTGGCGTAAACATGTTTATGATTATATCATTTATTGTAGTTGGAGCTTTTTACGTAAAACCGGAAAATTGGGCACCTTTTGCACCAAACGGTTTTGAAGGCGTATTTATGGGGGCATTTTTAATATTCTTTGCATATATTGGATTTGATGCAATCTCAACAACTGCAGAAGAAACTGAAAATCCACAAAGAGATTTGCCTATAGCTATTTTAGGGACTCTTATTATTTGTACAATATTATATGTATGTGTTGCTTTAGTTTTAACAGGCAACGTTCCTTTGGGACATATTGATATTCAAGCTCCAATTGCACATGCTATGCGCGCTATCGGGATGGATTGGTTTGCAGGTTTAATTTCTATTGGCGCTCTTTGTGCCTTAACGTCTGTTTTGTTGATTTATCAATTAGGAACGACTAGAATTTTATATGCTATGAGCAGAGACAGATTTTTGCCAAAATCTCTAAGATTAATCCATAAAAAATACAGAACTCCGCATGTTCTTACTTGGATTTCAGGTATTGTAGTTGTTATTTGCGCGCTATTTATGGATTTGAATATTTCAGCTGAACTTTGTAACTTTGGAACATTTACTTCATTTATCATAATTTGTATAGCGGTTTTGATATTAAGAAAAACAGATCCTGATAGACACAGACCTTTTAAAGTTCCATTTTCTCCTATATTTCCAATTTTAGGAATCATTACATGTGGAGGATTAATGCTATTTTCAATGAAGTTTTTAACAACATCTTCATTATATTTTCCACTATGGCTATTAATTGGAGTTATAATATATTCAACATACGGTTATGGACAAAAACGTCTTGAAGAAAAACAAAAAAGTAAAAAAATTAAAGTTGAAGTTAAAGTAAATCAATAAAACAACAAAGAATTTTATAAAATATTACTTTTCTATTATAAAAAAATCTTTACCCAATTTTTCTTCCAATTTTTTAATTAAATCCGACAAAGGAAGTAACATCGAAAACGGTTTTACAGCACTTGCTTCAAACGCCCAAATAGTTACTTTAGCTTCCGGAGCTCAAATTATTTTAGATACACAGGATTTATTTAGAATACGAAAAAGACGTACTGTTATCATAGATTTGAATGGTTAAAAAAAAACAAACAAACGTAGTCGTGGATTTTGGTGCGCGGAATTGATTATGCAAGACGGGTGGACAATTAAATCCGATTATCCTTGGTAAATAATTATTAAAAAGACTCTAAGTGCCTTGTATTCAAATCTTTAGAAGATATAATAAGTGTATAAAGTGTAATTATTATAAAGAGAGAGATAGGGTATTTTTTAAGGAGTAAAAATGATAGGACTAGACTACCGTAACACTGACGAAAAAATTATTGGCAGCGAAAACGGTTTGAATATTCAAGAAGAATTTGCAAAATATAAAGATACTGTTACACGCATAATTGCAGATTTGAACAAAAGAAAAGACAAACCCGGTCAGTGGTTACAGTGGATGAACCTTGGGTATAATGAAGAAACCCTATGGTACGTAAAAGAATACGCTTCAATGGTTCAAGGTCGTTTTGACAACATTCTTGTTTTAGGAATTGGAGGTTCTGCATTAGGTGGTATGGCTATGAGTGAAGCACTTTTAAAACCTTATTGGAATTTACTTACTCCTGAACAAAGGAATGGACTTCCAAGAATATTCTTTCTTGACAATATTGATCCTGACACTATTACAGGATTGTTTGAAATTTTAGATTTAAAAAAAACTCTTGTTAATGTTATTACAAAATCCGGCTCTACAGCGGAAACAATGTCTCAATTTATGATTGTGAAAAATATACTTGAACAAGAGTTAGGTTCAAATTACAGGTATAATCTTGTTGC
Source organism: uncultured Candidatus Melainabacteria bacterium (assembly GCA_934718275.1). GTDB lineage: Bacteria > Cyanobacteriota > Vampirovibrionia > Gastranaerophilales > Gastranaerophilaceae > Stercorousia. Next base: position 269,339 of record CAKUZD010000001.1, read on the forward strand.
GACAACAGACAAAAAAACAGGAATTTTAAGACAAATTGCAGAACAAGAAGGATATAAAACTTTTGTTGTCCCTGATGATGTTGGCGGAAGATTTTCCGTATTTTCAGCTGTTGGGCTTGTCCCTCTTGCATTAGTCGGAATTGATATTGATGAAATCATGAATGGTATCAAAGATATGGATTTGGCTTTAAAAAATACGGATATTAATGAAAATATAGCTGCACAAAATGCTTTAATTCATTATCTTATGGACACTCAAAAAGGTAAAAATTTATCTGTAATGATGCCTTATTCAAGTCGTTTAAAATATGTTTCCGATTGGTATGTTCAATTGTGGGCAGAATCATTAGGCAAAAACAAAGATAAAGATGGAAATGATGTACATATAGGCCCAACACCGATTAAGGCACTTGGTGCTACAGACCAACATTCTCAAATTCAACTTTATAATGAAGGCCCAAATGATAAAGTTATTAATTTTATCAGAGTAACTGAATTTGATAATAATTTAGAAATACCAAATATCTTTGAATACACAGGTATTGGCTATCTTGGCGGAAAAACCATCAACCAACTTATTAACGCAGAAGCTGATTCTACTAAAGTTGCGCTAACAGATTACAACAGACCAAATGTAACCATTACATTAGACAAAGTGGATGGATACAATTTAGCACAACTTTTATATATGTTGGAAGTTCAGACCGCAATTGCAGGAGAATTGTACAATATCAACACTTTTAATCAACCGGGGGTTGAGCAAGCTAAAAATTATACTTATGCATTGATGGGCAGAGCCGGCTATGAAGAATCCGCTCAAGCTCTACAGGCTAAAATGGCTTTGGTGTAATTTAAATTTTACATAATGTTGAAACTTGTTGTAAAATAATTAAATGATGAATATGTTAAAGAAAATATTTATTATATTGATTTTACTTATCGGAATGCCCGTAATGGCTAATGTTTTAAAAGCCGGTGTATCTAAAATTGAAAGTATTCCGAACTCCTTCTATGGAAGTTGGCGAGTTGTAGCCAAGATTGACAAACAATCAGGTTCCGCGTATTTTAAACCACAATCAGTAGATTTTTGGAACTTATCTCGTAACGGTGACGTCATTAATCTTAATAATCCTTTTACCGGTGCAAGTGCTAGCGTAAAATTAGATTATGTAGACGGCAATCTGATAAGGTTTACTAAATCAGGAGAATATGATGGCAACAAAAAATTAACTGATACAGTGGATTTAAAACTTACCGGAAATACGTTTACCGGAGTTAACTATATTACTCTTGAAACTTTTTCTATAAGAGATAATTCTTTAATTCGAAAAGACACTGCGATTTATCTTCTTGCCGGAGAAAAGATTTCAGGTACAAGTATTACAGGAAAATAAATTTATGGAGCAATTAAATTTTGACACAATTATTTTAGGAGGAGGGCCTGCGGGACTTGCTGCTGCTATTTATGCCGCAAGAGGAGCTACATCTACTGCTGTTATTGATAAAACAATGTTTGGAGGTCAACCCTCAAATTATCTCGAATTGGAAAACTATCCTGGATTTCAAATTGTTGGTGGATATGATTTAATGGAAAAATTTGAAGAACATGCCGATAAATTCGGGGTTAAAAAGTTCCCAATGCAAGAAATTGAAAAAATTGACCTAAATACCAAAACAATTTACACAAAAGAATTTACATTCTATGCTAAGACTATAATTATTGCAACAGGAGCCCAACCAATGAAACTTGGGGTAAAAGGAGAAAAAGAATTTACAGGAAAAGGAGTTAGCTATTGTGCTGTTTGCGATGGAGCTTTCTTTAAAGATAAAATAGTCTCCGTCATTGGAGGAGGAAATTCCGCAATTGAAGAAGCAATATACTTAACTAAATTTGCCTCAAAAGTATATATAGTCCACAGACGAGAAGAATTAAGAGCTGACAAAATTATTCAAGAAAAAGCTTTTAAAAACCCAAAAATAGAATTTTTATGGAATAGTATTGTAAAAGAAATTAATGGAAATAACGTTGTAAATTCAATTACAATAGAAAATATTAATACCAAAGAAACAAGTTTAATTAATACAGATGGCGTTTTCCCTTATATAGGAATTATTCCAAATGTAAGCTATTTTAACGGACAACTGGAGCAAGATAAAAACGGTTTTATTATTACTGATACAACAATGGCGACATCTATCAATGGAGTTTTTGCTGTTGGAGATGTCCGAAATACCCCATTAAGACAAGTTATTACTGCCGCATCAGATGGAGCTGTCGGAGCTTGTTACGCTATTAAATATATTGAAAATTTAGAACAAATAAAAACAATATAAATTTTTGTAAAAACATTTTTTATTAACAATCAAATGGATGAAATTGTTAGCGCTCAACAAAAAATTCGGTAGTCGCACAATTGACATTGAAGTATGATAAATAAAACTTTAATAAAAAAAATACGGGAGCAAATTATTTGCTCCCGTATTTTTTATTTTATTTTTTAAATACAATTTCATCATTATCAACATCAATTATGACTTTATCACCACGCAAGAATTTTTGCGCTAATATTTGTTTTGATAATGGATTTTCTATCAATTGACGAATTACTCGTTTCAACGGTCTTGCTCCATATACAGGGTTAAAACCACGTGTTGCAAGAAATTCCTTCGCATCTGCTGTAATTTCAAAATCTATTTCTTGATCCTTTAATAATTTTCTCAAATAATCCATTTGAATATCAACTATCTTAGTCAAATCCTGCATATTTAAAGCTTTAAAGAAAATTGTTTCATCAATTCTGTTTAAGAATTCCGGTTTAAATCGACTTCTTAAAACTTCCATAACCTTATTTTTTGTATCCTCAAAAGATTGTGGCTTACCAATTGAATTTAATGTATTTTCAAGAATAATATCGCTTCCTATATTTGAAGTCATTATTATAAGAGTATTTTTAAAATCTACTGTTCTTCCTTTGCTATCTGTTAAACGGCCATCATCAAATATTTGCAACATTATATTGAAAACATCAGGGTGAGCCTTTTCGATTTCATCAAAAAGAACAACAGAATATGGTTTACGCCGAACAGCTTCCGTAAGTTGTCCTCCTTCGTCATAACCTACATATCCCGGAGGAGCTCCAACTAATCTTGATACGTTATGTTTTTCCATGTATTCTGACATATCAATACGAATTAATGCATCTTCATCATTAAACATAAATTCCGCTAATGATTTTGCAAGCTCAGTTTTACCAACACCTGTCGGCCCTAAAAACAAAAACGTACCAATAGGGCGTTTTGGATCTTTCAACCCTGAACGTGCACGGCGAATAGCATCTGCGACAGTATCCACCGCTTCTTCTTGTCCAACTAAACGCTTATGCAAAATATCTTCCATATTTAATAACTTTTGTTTTTCACTCTCAACAAGTTTTGTAACAGGAATGCCTGTCCATTTACTAACGACATTTGCAATATCATCATCAGTAATTTCTTCTTTCAAAAGCTTATTATCTGTCTTTTCTTTGTTTTGAACAGCTTTTAACTGTTTTTCCAATTCAAGAAGTTTTCCGTATTTTAATTCTGCAGCAGTCTGCAAATCAGTATTACGTTCTGCTTCATCAATTTTAGTCTTTACTTGTTCAATTTCTTCTTTTATTCCGGCTTCCCCGGTAATAGAAGCTTTTTCTTGTTCCCACTGAGCTTTTAATTTATTAATTTTAGCCTCTAATTCATTAATTTGTTTGGTCAAATCTTCAACCTTAGCTTTCGCATCATCGTCATCTTCCTTTTTCAAGGCTTCACGCTCGATTTCAAATTGAATTTTTTGACGCATCATTTTATCAATTTCTTCAGGCATAGAATCAATTTCAATTCGTAAAGAAGAAGCTGCTTCATCAATTAAATCAATCGCTTTATCCGGCAAAAATCTGTCTGTAATATATCTGTCTGAAAGTCGTGCCGCTGCAATCAAAGCACTATCCAATATTCTTATTCCATGATGAACTTCGTATTTTTCTTTCAAACCTCTCAAGATGGAGATTGTATCCTCTACGGAAGGTTCTCCTACTAATACCGGTTGAAAACGTCTCTCTAATGCAGGATCTTTCTCTATATATTTACGATATTCATTTACCGTTGTTGCACCAATTGTTCTCAAAACTCCTCTTGCAAGCATCGGTTTTAACAAATTACCTGCATCCATTGAGCCTTCTGTTGCACCTGCTCCAACAACCGTATGTAACTCATCAATAAACATTACGATTTCACCATTTGAAGCTTCAACCTCTTTCAATACTGCTTTTAATCGTTCTTCAAATTCTCCTCTGAATTTTGCACCTGCAACTAAGGCCCCCATATCCAAGGAAACCAATTTTACATCTTTCAAACTTTCCGGAACATCTCCTCTAACTATACGTTGAGCCAAACCCTCTACAATAGCTGTTTTTCCAACTCCGGGTTCACCAATAAGTACAGGGTTATTTTTGGTTCTTCTGTTTAATACTTGAATAATTCTTCTTACTTCTTCGTCACGACCGATTACGGGATCTAATTTTCCCTTTCTTGCAAGCGCAGTTAAATCAGTAGAAAATTTTTCCAACGCTTTCATATTTTCTTCTGCATTTTTATTATCCACTTTTTTATTACCTCTAATTTTTTTCATTACATTCAAAACTTTACCTGAATCAACACCATAAGTTTTTAAAACCGATTGAATTTCACTTCCATCAAGTTTAGTCATAGCAAGTAAAATATCTTCAACACTTACAAACTCGTCTTTTAATTCTTCAGCTTGTTGTGTTGCTAAGTCTAACAAACGATAAGATTCATTAGACAAATACACTTGACCGCAAGGCGGTCCCGAAATTGTCGGATAAGAATTCACCATCTGAGAAATCTTATTAATAAAATTTTGATTTAATAATTTTAATTCTGTTAAGTAATCTCGAACTATCCCATCGGCTTTAATCATCGCCAACATAATATGAGCAGGTTGTAACTCGGTGTTTTTATGAGATTGCATAACTGCTCCGGCAGAATTTAATATCTCCTGTGAGTAGTTCGTAAATTTTTCAAAATCTGGCATAAACCTCAACTCCTTTTTCAAAATATTCTATAATTATATTTTAACGTGATTTTCAAAAAAGTCAGTGAAATTAATTATTAATTAATTTTTTTCAAGGGTTGTCAAAAAAGATACAGGAATTAACCCCAAAGAAAGACCGAAGAAAAACAACAAAGGCACTGATATTATCATTAACAAAACTGCTTTGAATGAGTTAAATATATTTTTTGCTTGAACAATAGCAAATGCTAATACTAAACCATAAAAAATGGCTAAAATCGGAGCATATTTAATCGCCAAAAGAGTCGCCTCTTGAACAGATTTAATTTCAGGATGAATAACCGCTATAATTAATCCACAAAGTAATCCTGCAAATATTGAACCCAAAATAGAATAAACCAAATAAAACCCAAAAATCTCAAATCCGGAACGTTTTACAGTCAAATCAAATAAATTTTTAAACATCATAACCTCCTCTACTTAATTTCCTGTAAAATATCAGTTGAATTAAATTTTTTAGATGAATGAACATTAATATATTCTTTTAATAGTTCAAAACATACACCACACACCTTATCATTGGCTTTTTTATCATACTCGGAAACGAAATCAAAATCATTCAACAAGCAAGAATTCAAAAAATCTCTCAATTTGTAATGCATTACAGAATGCAAATGATACTTTTCATTACACTCCGAACATAAAACACCACCCAACTGCGAAGAAAAGAACATTTTTTCATCCTTTATCCGTTCTCCGCAACACAAACAATTTTCAAGTTCAACACCCAAACCGGATATATGCATCATTTTTAGCTGAAATTTTATAACTGCAATAACAATCTCTGTGGATGTCTCGGAATTTGAAACCCTATCTAAAGTCTTATACAACAATTCATAAATTTCTTTAGAACATGGATCATCTGCAACGCCAAAATTATTTACAACCTCAGTAACATACATGGAATAAAATATTTTATCCATATTTTGACGAGTTTTATGAAAAGTATTCAAAGCCTCTGCTTGGCAAATCCTATCAAGATTTTTCCCCTTATAAAGCATCAACTTATTGGCAACAAGCAAATCCATCCTTGCACCAAGTTTACTCTTTGGCTTTTTAACTCCCTTTGCAACCCCTCTGATAAGCCCTTTATCCTTTGAATACATAACAATAATTTTGTCTGCTTCACTCAAATTATATGACTTCAGATTAATTGCATCCGTCACAAAATTGTTCATTCAACTATCTCTATTTTGTTAATATCACCAAACAATTACTTACCCGTTCCGTGATATACTCCTCTAAACATTTGTTGCAATTCGTTCTTATTATCTGAATAAGACATCGCAACATCTTCTGAAATCAAATCTTGCTCATATAACCTGTACAATGATGTATTCATTGTAATCATGTTGTTGAAAGAACCCTTCTTAACAAGATCATAAATTTCCTCTAATTTTTCTTTTTCAATAAAATCTTTAACAGTTGGGGTTACGACTAAAACCTCGCATGCCGGACGGCGTCCTGTTCCGTTAGAAATCGGAATAAGCTTTTGAGAAACTGTTCCTCTTAAAATAGATGCCAACTGCCCTCTTACAAACTCTCTGTCAGATGGCTCATACATGTTAACAATTCTGTTAACCGTTTGAATTGCATCATTTGTGTGAATTGTTGCAAATACCAAGTGACCTGTTTCTGCAGCTTTTAACGCTGCCGTAACAGTCTCTTTATCCCTAATTTCACCAATAAATATAACATCCGGATCCTGTCTCAATGCATATTTAATACCATCGGGAAATGTTGGCGTATCAATCAAAACCTGTCTTTGAGAAACCAAACATTTTTTATTTGTAAAAATAAATTCAACCGGATCTTCAATTGTAATAATATGCTTAGGATAATTAATATTTATATAATCAATCAAAGAAGCAATTGTGGTAGATTTTCCGGAGCCCGTAGGGCCTGTAATCAACACCAAACCATTGTTTAACGTAGCAAATTGTTCAATAGATTCAGGTAAATTCAATTCAACAACCTTTTTAATATTATAAGGAATCGTTCTAATTACCAAAGCACTTTTACCTAATTGACGACTTAAATTAACCCTGAAACGAGAAACCCCATGAATTTCATACGCAAAATCAAGGTCAAACACCGAATTAACTTTACCTTTGAAATGAATCGGTAACAATATGTCATACGCTAAAGAAATATCGTCTTCCGTCAATACAGGCATGTCAACTTTAGTGATTTTTCCATCAATTCTTATAGCGGGATGTTCATCAACTTGCAAATGAACGTCTGAAGCCCCAACAGCAACCGCCTTTTTCAAAAATGATATGATATTGAATTTTGAATTTGTATAATTTTCTACCATAGTAACCCTCTCTTACTATTGTTAGATTGTATCATGTTTTTTTATGTATGACAATAAGTTTTTAATGTAACAAAAACTTAACAATTTAATACAAAAAGTCAATTCTAAAAAACCAAAATACTTTATATAAATGTAAGGGAAATCAAAAATTACAAATTGGAAAAACAAATTATCGGATATTAAAAATCTAATCAAGTTCTTCAAATAGTTTGAACAAGATTAAAATAAAAAGTTTATTTTATACTCTCTCTCTTAATATCCTCGTGTTTATTTAATGTTGCCTCTAAATGGCAACTTTTTTTTTGCATTTTTATAAGTTATAAAATTTTGTCTTATCAAATATAATAATTTTTTATTTTAACCAAATATTAAACTCTATAGACTCTTTTTGAGGCTTAATATCAACTTCTTTTCCTCTAAAAACAACTCCACAATAATTAAAAAATTGAGCAACTCTATTATTTTTATATTTCAAAATTTCAAAGCCATCTATTGATAGAGGAGAATTTATAATTACTTTATCCCCGTTAACAGATTTTGTTTTAAATTGTTTAAAATCAATTTGAGCATTATCATAGTTCCAGCCGTTATCACTGACAAAATCGACTATAGCATCAATCGGAGTACCTTTTTTGATGTATAATTTTCCATTTTTATTTACATCTCTTGCTATTACAAACCTTATACTGTCCCCAACCTCTATTTCATCATAACAAGTTGAAATTTTTTGTGCAGCACGTATTTTTATGGGTGTATCTTCTGAATTTATATAATCATCGAAGAATATTGTTAATCTTGTTTTTTCCGGTTTAAGAATAACTTCCCCTCCTCGAATTATCGCATTTACAGGAGCGAAACCTGCATTTGCCATATCTTGATATTTCTTATGTTCTCCGCCTTTTAAATAAACTTGCCCACGAAGAACTTTATCAGTATTTTTATATTTAAAATTTGAAATCAATATAGCAGCCTGTTCTCCGGCAAACCCGTTGGGCGTTAACCTTCTTATCAAGCCTGAAATTTCTTCCCCCGTATTTATATCCTTGAAATAAACAATATCACCTTCTTTTAAGTTTTTGTCATTTGTCGCGATTTTAGATAAAGGCGTTATTGTTATATGAATTTCCTCTGAAAATACAGGCAAACTGCAAAACACCAGACATAAAACAAGTAAAAAATTCCTCAACATTACAAATTTCCTTCCTGTTTTAAGTGACGTCTTTTTTGTTTTTGTTGAAATTCTTTTATTTCGTTTTCCATAGAGTATTCAAAATTTTTATAAGAAGCTGTTTGAGTAATCGGAGAATTTAAATACTGCGGATATTTTACATAAATATACTTATACATAGCAAGCAACCTTTTTGAACCCTTCGGATGCGTATATGTAAAGCCCCAATCCCAAACAGGCTCTCCTTCCAGTTTATTCATAATAGTAATTGCCGCAATCGGGTCATAGCCAGCTTTTACCATATAATCAATACCATTCAAATCAGCTTTCATTTCATATTTCTTAGAATTCGACTGCATAGCGATATATTTTATCATCCCACCATAAGCCTCTACGGCATGAGCTATTTCATGTGACAAAACAAATGCTAATTCAGAATCATTATCTATATACAAAAACATTGGAGTGTAAATTCTAACAGTTTTATCATAAATACTTGAAGTAGCATTTAAAACTTTTTTGTCATTAATTACCAAAATAGGGACTCGCCTTGGGATCTTATTATCAATAAGTATTTTATTACCTACATCTAAAACTTTTTCCTCATCAATCCCCTTTTTCTTCCAAAAATTATTTAAACCAACACCTTTAATTACATAAACTTCATCCGCAAAAGCGCTTGTTCCCAATAACAACAGGCATAACACCACTAAAAACTTTTTCATAATATTTCCCCATTTATTTTACGAGACAATCTTACTATATTTTTTTAAGATTTGCAATATAGATGTAAAACTTTTATAAGGATATTTTATTTTAGATTTTTCAATGATATAATATAGAACAGTTACAGATTATCGGAGAGCAAAATTATGTGCGGAATAGTTGGATATGTAGGAAATAAACCTGTTGTTGATATATTGGTAGACGGACTTGAACAACTTGAATACAGAGGATATGATTCATCCGGAATTGCAGTTATGTGTCCTGAAGATATTAAGGTTTATAAAGCAATAGGAAAACTAAAAAATTTAAGAGAAAAATTAAAAGGTCACGAAAAAGAATTCAACACATCTACTATGGGAATAGGTCATATCAGATGGGCAACACACGGAGCACCAACCTTATTGAATGCTCACCCGCATACTTGCAATTGCGGTCATTTAGTTGTTGTACATAACGGAATTATTGAGAACTACAAAGAATTAAGACAAAAATTGGAAGCTGAAGGCTGTGTTTTCAGGTCTCAAACTGATACAGAAACAATTGCACACCTTGTTGCAAGAAAATATGCACAATGTAAAGACTTAACGGAAGCAGTAAGGCTTGCATCTAAAGAAATAGAAGGAGCTTACGCTCTTTGTGTAATGCATTTTGACTGCAAAGACAAGCTTGTAATTACCAAAAGAAATGCACCACTACTAATTGGAGTGGGTGAAAACGAATATTTTGCAGCCTCTGATGTTCCTGCAATTATTAAACACACAAATAAAGCAATCTATTTGGAAGACAATCAGATTGCAACATTAACTCCTGAAAGTATGAATATAATTAATTCAAATGGAGTTGAAGTTAAAGCCAAAATAGAAGTTCTTCCTTGGGAACCTGTTGCTTTAAGTAAAATGGGCTACAAACATTTTATGCTTAAAGAAATCCACGAGCAGCCTGATGTAATTAGAAATATTCTTGTTGGGAGACTACATGCCCCTGATGAAAATATTGTATTGAATGAAGTAAAATTGAACAAAGATACACTAAAAAATCTTAACAGAATTCAAATTATAGCATGCGGAACATCTCTACACGCTGCGATGATTGGAAAATATTTAATTGAAAACTTTTGTGGAATTGCCGTTGATGTAGAAGCTTCTAGTGAATATATTTACAGAAAAACAGTCACCGATGAGCACACTTTAGTTATCGGCGTTTCCCAATCAGGAGAAACTGCGGATACTTTAACTGCTATAAAACAAGCAAAAGCAAAAGGGTCTCATATTTTAATAATTACAAACAGACCTGACAGTGCCATGGCTAGAGAAGCTGACAGTTTAATACCCGTAAATGCAGGGATTGAAGTATCTGTTGCTGCAACAAAATCATATATTGCACAATTAATGGCATTCTACTTGTTGTCCTTGTATATGGCAGAAATCAAAAATAGTGTTGATACTTCAACTTTAACATCTTTAAAAGCGGAATTAATGATTTTACCTCAAAAAATCGAACAAATTCTTGCTCACAAAGAAGATATTCAAAAAGTTGCAAGAGTTTATGCAAACACAAAAGATTTTATTTATATTGCCAGAGGAATAAACTACCCAACAGCATTAGAAGGAGCACTAAAACTTAAAGAAATAAGCTATATTAATGCAACAGGTTATCCGGCAGGCGAATTAAAACATGGTCCAATTGCGATGTTAGACGAAACAATGCCGGTCTTATCTATTTTAATGAACGGCTCTGTTTATGAAAAACTTCTTTCTAACAGTGAAGAAGCTAAAGCTCGTAATGCAAGAATGATTGCACTTACTAATTCTAAAGACGAAAAATTAGATTATTTGTTTGAAAATATCATTAGAGTTCCTGACGTACAGGAGCTATTTTCTCCAATAATCGCGATGATTCCGTTGCAGTTAATAGCGTATTATATTGCAGAATTTTTGGGCAAAGACGTTGATCAACCAAGAAACCTTGCAAAATCAGTTACGGTAGAATAAATAAACAAATAAAATAATAATTAAAATAAGGTTAGGTAAATTTATCTAACCTTATTTTTTACATTTATTAACAAAAACGCAATTTTATAAAACTCAAATTTTTTATATTAATAAGGTTAGAATTAGGTAAAAAGGTTATGTGGTTTAATAATTGTTTTAACAATTACAATTGTAATTTTTCGTTCTTAAATATGTTCAATCCATTTATGAACATGATGAACATGTTTATGCCAATAAACAATTTTTACGGATACAACAATCCTATAAACAATATTTGGCAAACTCAACCAAATTACTTTTCACCAAATTTAAACAATTCAATATTCCAAACAAACAATCAGCCAAACAAACAATATAATCCTTTAAAAGGCGAAACTCTTGCAAACAATGTTGTTGCAGGACTTCCGACAGACAGAGATCCCAATAATCCTCTATGTGCCAGATACGTTAAGAATGCTATTGTAAATAGCGGACTTGGTCCATATATTAACGGAAATGGAGAATTCTGCAAATATATTCTTCGAGCTAACTCAAACTTCCAAGAAACAAAAGTAAAAGGGGAAGAACTTAATGAATTACCTAAAGGTAGTGTAATAGTTTATGATGCAAACGAAACATGCACAAACAAAAATGGAGAAGAAAAACAAATAGGAGAAAACGGGCATGTTACTGTGGCACTAGGTAACGGAAAAGCATGCAGCGACATTATGGAAGATGAAATATTAAAAACAGACAGAGCTTATGTATTTATACCGGTTTAACAAATTGTAATATAGTTAGCAATTTTCTAACCTTAAAATACTTTATATAAATATAGAGGAAATTAGGGGATAATTATGGGACTTGTTGACGTAAACAGAAATATCAATATTAATCAACAAACAAACTCTACAAATTCATACGGTTTGTATAACCCTTTTATGAGTTCATCATTATTAACAACCCCTTTATTTTTGTATAATAATTTAAGTTTTCCACAAATTAATAAAGATATTTTCAGTCAATATGCGTCTATTTACCAAAACAACCAATTTGATTTTAGCAAATTCGGAAACTTAACTCAATCAACACGCCTAAATAGTAATATTGGAGCTTCAATAGTTTCAACAGCAAAACAATATCTTGGGTACAAAGAAAGCGATGGTTCATACAAAAAATTTACAGGAGGCAGAACCGAAAGCTGGTGCGCAGATTTTGTTACATACGTAACCAAAGAAGCTTTTAGAAAAAACGGAAAAACTTTACCATCAGACTTTGGTTCTCCACAAGTTGCAAAACTAAAACAATGGGGGAAAAACAACAATTGTTATACAAAACGAGTATCTGATGCTAAACCGGGAGATATCGTAATTTTCAACAAATCACATACCGGAATAGTTAAAGAAGTATTACCGAACGGAAAAGTTGTAACAATAGAAGGCAACACCTCAAAAGGGAATGTTGCAGAAATAACTCGTTCTCCAAAAGATATCAACGGATTTGTTCAAATAGCTTAGTTAATTTAAAATTTAATTCCTCAATACTTCCGTTATTATTTAATACATAATCGGATTTTTGAGCTTTTTCTTCTTGTCGCATTTGTGAATTTATTCTGGCTTTTGCATAATCTATCGTATAATTATTACGGCGCAAAAGCCTTTTCAACCTTATCTCGTCATCTGCATAAACAAATATTATTTTATCAAACAAATCTGTCATATTAGCTTCAAACAACAACGGAATTCCTACAAATAAATATTTTTCACAACTATTTTGTTCAAAAAATTTTTCTATTTCACGTCTTATTTGCGGATGCAAAATATCTTCTAACATCTCTTTGGTATCAGCATTTTTAAACACCAATTTTCCAAGTTTTTCTCGAGAAAATTCTCCATTTTCAAATACATCGAATTTTTCAAATGCTTTAAACAAAACATCATTCTTTACCGTCAAAAGTTCATGCGCAACTTTATCTGTATCAAGAACTTTATAACCATTTTTTTCTAAAAATTTCTGAACTGTAGACTTACCTGATGCAATATTTCCACAAAGAGCAATTCTTATCATTGTGAAATCCTATTCAAAAAATTTTTTAATTCTTTTATTTGTGCAGGCTTAATAGGTTTAACATCGCCACGTTTTAATCCTTCTAATCGAATAGTAGCATGCTGAATCCGCTTCAAGACTTTAACTTCATAGCCGAAATGTTCAAACATTTTTCTGATTTGCCTATTCATACCTTGGTATAAAGTTATTTGCATTTCTGTATGCTTATTATCCATTTCTAAAACTTGAATATCAGCATAAGCTATTTTTTGTGGTTCTATTTCTATACCATTAGCCATTTGTTCCAACTCCCGTCTGTGAACGGCAGAATTAACAGTTACAATATAGACCTTCGGAACTTTTATTGAAGGATGCGTCAGAGCATTAATCAACTCTCCGTCATTTGTTAAAATAAGAAGCCCCGTAGAATCCTTATCCAAGCGTCCAACAGGTTTCAAACCCATTAACTTTTCAGGCAAAATATCATAAATTGTCTTTCGGCCTTTTTCATCATCACAAGTAGTTATATACCCTGCCGGTTTATAGAACTTATAATATTCAAGTTTTGAAGGATGTATAAGCTTTTTATTAACAAAAACCTTATCCTTCTGCTGTACCAAATAGCCTAATTCTTTAACAATCTTTCCATTAACAGCAACAAATCCTTGCTCTATAAGCTCATCTGCTTTTCTCCTGGAACAAAGCCCTGATGATGCTATATATTTGTTTAAACGAATGCCAGCCATTATATAAAAACTCCTTATTCAGCAGCCTTTTTCAAAGCATTAGTAACAACTTCCGGCATTCTTCTGTACAATTTACCGGCCTCATTTATAGCTACTACATCAAATTCTGCTTTTATAAAAATCTTTTCATCATTTTTGGATTTTATAATCTGACCGAATGTAACCGACAGACTATTGAATTTTTCAATCCATGTTTCAATAATAATATCATCATTCAAACGAGCAGAAGCTTTGTAACGAACATTCATGTTAGCAACAGGAAGAAGAACATCGTTGTTTTTCATCGCAACTAAATCTAAGCCAAGCATATCACAAAGGTCTACACGTCCTTTTTCCATCCATCTCAAATATGCACCATGCCATACTACACCATAAGCATCTGTATCTGAATAATAAACTTTAGTTTCAAAAATATGTTTCATAATAAGTAAATTATAACACAAAAGGAGAAAAATATGAAATATCAATGTGACGTATGTCAATGGGTTTATGACGAAGAAAAAGAAGGTAAAAAATTTGAAGAATTACCAACTACCTATGAATGCCCAATTTGTGGAGCAACAAAAGACATGTTCTCAAAACTCGAATAATACAAAGTCTGAAATTACAACCTACCAACTTTTTTGACACAACAATTACACAATAGCATTAAAAAAGGCTTTCAGATATTTTCTGAAAGCCTTTAATTTAAATGGTCGGGATGACACGATTTGAACGTGCGACCCCCTCGTCCCAAGCGAGGTGCGCTACCAAGCTGCGCCACATCCCGTCACTGCTGACAAGATTTAGTGTATTATAAACAAATTTTATAGTCAAGTGTTTTTATAAATATTTTTATTTCAAATAACTTAAACAAGTTCTTAATAAAAACCAAAGTTTACAATTTATTGACTTGACTAATATTTTATAATAACCTTTTAGAAGATGTCATTCTGAGATAGATTAGAAATTCTTCGCAAGACTCGGAAGGACAATTCTAAAGTCGAAGAATTTAATATTAAGAGGATTAGGGAAATTGGATTTTACTACTTTAACTATTGAAGCATTAAAAGCTTTAGCTTCTATTGTTGGCAGCTACGGACTTGCAATTATATTATTAACTATTGTTGTCAGACTTGCGATGTGGCCATTAAATGTATCACAACAACGTTCAATGAAGATGATGCAATCATTACAGCCAAAAATCAAGGCAATTCAGGACAGATATAAAAATGATCCGCAAAGGATGCAACAAAAGCTCATGGAATTCTATAAAGAACATAAATTTAATCCTATGGGTGGCTGTTTACCATTACTAATACAATTACCAATATTTATTCTATTGTATTCAGCATTAATGAGCCCTCAATTTATTCAAATTGCCGGAGACGCATCTTTCGGATTTTTAGGAAGATTAGATACTACATTACGCGCCACTGCAGGTCGCTCTTATGACGGCACTTTTGGCGTATCTCAAGGCGATACTTTTACTATTGGAAAAACTGCAAAAGTATATCTTCCAAATGAAACAATTGAAAATGTAAAAGTTAAAAATGCAGCAAAGGCTATTGAAATTCAAGGAGAATTCAAACCGGGAGAAACTGTAGACTTTAAAATTGATTTAGATCATTTAGATTTAAAATTTGCACAGTTAGACCAAATAGAGAAAGCTGAAATTGCTGTTACTGATATGTCTAACAAAGAAATTGAAAATATTACATTTACAAAAGAGGGAAGTATTTTAGCTGCATCTGTTCCAACAACTGCCGCATCGAGATCTTTCCATTGGGATGTATTTGCTTTAATCGCATTATTTGCACTAACAATGTTTGCTTCTCAAAAAATAATGATGGCAACGAATAAACCTAAAGATGGCGCAGTTGACCCAACTCAAGAAGCTATCCAAAAATCAATGGGAACATTCATGCCTATTATGATTATTGGGACATTTGTAATTATCCCAATTCCTGCAGGTGTATTATTATACTTGGTAACAAGCAACGTTATACAAATAATTCAAACTGTTATTGTTAACAAACAAATTGATGCTGAACAAGCTAGGACTGACGTTTTGGCAAGTGATTCAGATGTTGCCGGAGCAAAACAAATTAAATCAAAAGAATAAATAGCATGCCTCAAATTTTTAAATTTAATTTTGAGCAGGAGTGATAAAAAATGTTACTTTCAGAATATGATTACAATTTACCGGAAGAATTAATTGCACAGATGCCGGCAGATAAAAGAGAAAATTCAAAAATGATGGTTCTAAACCGAAAGGATAGAACCATCACTCATAAACATTTCTATGACATTATAGACTTAATAGAACCTAATACATTGTTAGTTATGAATAATACTAAAGTTCTTCCGGCAAGGTTAATTGGACATAAAGATACCGGCGCAAAAATTGAAGTATTTTTGTTAAAGCAGAATAACAAAACAAAAAAAACAAATGAAGAAGTTTGGGAAGTTTTAATAAAACCGTCTAAAAGAGTCAAACCTGACACTATAATTAAGATTAGTGATGAATTGTCAGTCAAAGCTATTAAACGCCTTGAAGAAAATGGAGAATGGCTTGTTGAACTTTTATTTGACGGTAACAACGTTTTAGATGTACTGCATAGAAACGGAAATATCCCACTTCCTCCATACATTCAACGAAAAATACAAAATGAAGATTTAAAAAAACTGGACTTTGAACGTTATCAAACTGTTTATGCGCAGGATGAAGGTTCTGTAGCTGCACCGACTGCAGGTTTGCATTTTACCAAAGAAATATTGCACAAGCTTGAAGAAAAAGGGGTTGAATTAGCTTATGTAACACTCAATGTAGGACTAGGAACATTTCGCCCTGTTCAATGCGAAAACGTTGAAAACCACAAAATGCACTCAGAAACTTTCGAAATTCCACAAAAGGCGGCAGACCAAATAAACAGAGCCAAAAAAGAAGGTAAAAAAATTGTTGCAGTTGGAACCACAACAGTTCGAACTCTTGAAACTGCATACCAAAAATTTGGATGTATTAAACCTTGCCATGACCACTCTGAATTATTTATTTATCCTCCTTATGAATTCAAAGTCATTGATAACTTAATAACAAATTTCCATTTACCAAAATCAACACTTTTAATGTTGGTAAGCGCATTAGCCGGGAAAGACTTCATTTTTGAAGCATACAAAGAAGCTATTGAAAACAAATACAGATTTTTCTCCTACGGAGATTGTATGTATATTTGTTAATTTATCCACCCTTTGACATTTTTCAAAAAATCATTAATTCAAATGATATACAACTCTATTCATAGATGTAGAATATAATTGTAGGATTAGGTAGAAAAATTTTTCAGAGGGAAACAATGTTCTCACAATTTATACAAAATTTATTAAATACAGGTGGACAAACTCAAGCTATGCAGAGATACACTCAACTTAGCAACAAAGTTAGTAGTATCAATAAAGAGTCTCAAAACCCACTTGATGCAATTTATCCAAACAATAACAATATAAATTCTCCCTCTTTTGAAAAAGTTTTGCAATCTTCAACAAAATCTAATTTTGGCACACTTTTACTTGATCCTCAATTTAAAAACGTAAATGCAAATATTGTAAAACAATCTCCTCAAATTAGCCTAAATAGAGCTCTTGAAGAAGCTGCCGCTTTGCAAGCCAATATTCCTGCACAAAAAACTTCTACAAAATCCCAAGTTTTAAATGTTGTTAACCAAATTTCTAAAAAATATGATGTAGATGAAAAACTTGTACAAGCTTTAATTAAACAAGAGTCAGGGTTTAATCCTAAAGCGAAATCAAAATCGGGAGCTATGGGATTAATGCAATTGATGCCTTCAACAGCAAAAAATTTAGGCGTACAAGACCCATACAACATGGTTCAAAATGTTGAAGGTGGGGTTAAATATTTGAAATCAATGTTAAACAAATATAACGGAAATGTAATTCTTGCACTAGCTGCATACAATGCAGGCCCTAACGCTGTAGATAAATACTCCGGAGTACCGCCTTACAAAGAAACACAAAATTACGTAAAGAATATCTTAGCAAACTATTTGTAATAATTTAGCCTTTTTAAGCAGTCTAAATTATTGCCCTCTTTGCTTGTTTTTGTTACAATAAATTCATAAATAAGAAAGGTAGCAAATGAAATTTTCATCATCATTTAAAGTAGGGCTTTTAACTTTATTATCACTCATTTTATTAATTGGGGTTGTGTTTAAAGTAAAAGGAAGAACTTTTTCTTCTGCAGACAGAGTAGAAATCCAATTTAAAGATGTAAACGGCATGCGCCCCGGAGCAGGTGTTCAAATGATGGGATTAAGGGTTGGTCAAGTTGAAGAAATTACTCCCGTTATTGATGGTGAAAACAGTTATGTTAAAGTAAAATTTGTAATAACTGACCCAAATGTAGAAATACCAAAAGCCTCTACATTTTCTATTCAACAGTCAGGTTTAATCGGAGAGTTGTTTTTAGAAATCACTCCTCCTAAAATTCGTACTGTTTACATACCTATGCTAAATAAAGACATTCTATATAAAGATGATAATGTCCAAATGAAATTGGACAAAAAGTATTACGATGTAGGAAAAATAAAAAATATAGAAGTCGTTTCAAGAGATATAGTACCTTTTAATGTAAAAGACAGAATTAAAACAAACTATGCTTACAAAATTGATTATGTAATCAACCTTCCCGGGCTTATATTACCGGAATTTTTAAAAGGAAAAGTTGTTAGAGAACAAGGGACAAACAAACTTTTAATCTCTACTCTTGACGACATAACATTACCATATCCAAAACAAACATCTCCTTACACAATAGTTGAACCAATGAGAATTGCAGATTTTATGGATTGGCAATATCGAGCAGCAGAATCATTAACAGAAACAAATAAAAAAATTAATGACTTACTTTCAGACCAAGTTATTGCAGAGTTAAAAATGTCTGTTCGCAATATTAACTCTTTAACCGGTCAAACAAGTATTACAATGGGTAAACTTAATACCTTAATTGATAATTCCAGCAGTGATTTAGAACAATTAATGGTCATGATGGATAAAGCAACCACTGATTTTAATATGCTGTCTTACAACATCAATAATATTATTGGAGACCCTCAATTTAAAACAACAATTATGTCTACTGCAGACTCTGTTGATAAGCTGTCCCAAAACCTTAACAAGATTATTGGAGATGAAAAAGAAGCAGAACAAATGGCTGAAGATTTGCGAGCAATTACACATAATGTTAACGAAATCAGCGGTTATGTAAATTCAATGACCAAAGATGATCAATTAAAGAAAGACATAAATAGAGCTGTCGCAAATGTAAATACTGCTATGGTAGATATCTCTACTACACTAAATACGGTTAACAAATTAACTCCGGACAAGAAAACAGAATTGCAATCAATTATTGAAGATACAAGAGAAACAACTTGTAATTTAAGAAAATTTTCTGAAAAACTAAATAAAAGATTTTTACTTTGGAGATTAATGTTCTAATGAATTTTAAAACAGAAATAACAAAAATTCACTATGACAAAAATGCTGCAGGTTTCTTAGTAAAACTTTTAGAGTTTGCATCTGTTTTTTACGGGATAGGTAGTGGTTTAAAAAATAAACTATATGATACCAAAATTCTGAAACCTAAAAAAGTTAATGCATTTGTCATTTCAGTTGGCAACATTACAACAGGAGGAGTTGGAAAAACTCCGGTAGTTGCGGAAATTGCCAAATATTTAACCTCAAAAGGAGAAAAAGTTGCAATTATTTCAAGAGGTTATGGCGGAAAACTTTCTAACAAAAATATTAATATAATTTCTGACGGGAAAAATATTTTTTATAATGCAAGATTAGCCGGAGACGAACCTTTTTGGCTTGCTCAAAATTGTAAAGAAACAATTGTCGTAACGACCAAAAATCGTTATGCCGGTGCAAAATTCGCTATTGAAAAATTTGGAGTAACACAAATTATTCTTGATGATGGTTTTCAACATAGAAAACTTCATAGAGACCTGGATATAGTCCTTATGGATAGCAAAATGGGATTCGGGAATGAGAAACTTCTTCCTGCCGGCCCATTGAGAGAAGGTATGGAGGCTTTCTCAAGAATTAACAAATTGGTTGTTGTAAGTAAAGATACAGACCATTCTCGCGCAGAAAAAATTGCCAAAATAATGTCAAAAAAAATGAAAGTAAAAACTGTTGTTTGTGTAACTGAGCCTGATTTTGTATATAACATAAAAACAAACGAAAAACTTGAAGATAATGCTAAAATAACTGCAATTTGCGCCATTGGTCAACCAAAACAATTTTATCAGTTTTTAAACAATTATGAAATTAAACAAACAATTGATTTTGACGACCATCACATGTATACAGAAAACGAGTTGCCTTCCGGCATAATTGTAACAACAGAAAAAGATGCTGTTAAAATGAAGGATTTCACACGCAACGACATCTATGCTTTAAAATTAAAAACCTCTATTGATGTTGAATTTTTATTAGATTAATGATAACTTTCATATAAAAGAATGTGTACTTTTTACAAAAAAACATTATCATATAAATATGAAAAAACTTTTATTTATAATCTTAATACTATTCTGCTTTGCAGGAAATTATGCTCTCGCAGACGGAGATTTGTGGGATAATTTTGGAGATCAAAATACCTATGGACAAAAAGCCGTAACTGATCAGGATTTTCAAAAAGCATTGGATAGCAAGAAAACTAAAAAGAAAAAAAACAAAAACATTCCCAAAGGAGAAAGTTTTTCTCAAAGTAATGAAACTGAAGCTATTACAAATACAAGTAAAGAACTTCCAATTCTATTAATACCTTTGACTTTAAAGGTTGGTGACGGAATAATTCCAATTGGTCATTATCAAGTTGAAGGAATAAAAGAAAACGGACAAATTTTCTTAGAACTATACCAAGGGCATACCGTTATTGCAAAACTTCCTGCAGAAGAAACAAATGACGATTTTGGAGAACAATCTATCAACTTCGTAAAACTTATCCCACATGGCGATTACCATGTTCAAATTATATATGGTTGTATTGATTTTAACGCCTATTCAGTAATTGACATTGATGAATAGTATTGCTAAAATTGGGATAAGAAAAGGGGTGTAAATATGAAAAGAGCAATTGTAATGGTTATTGATTCTATGGGTACAGGCGCTATGCCTGATTGTCAAGAATTTAACGATATACCGGAATGCAACACTTTAAAACATGTTTGTGAATTTAACAACGGATTAAATGTTCCTAACATGGAGAAAATGGGACTTGGAAATATTCAAGATTATGAAGGTATAAAAAAAGTTGAAAACCCTACTGCACAGTATGGAATTATGGAAGAAAAGTCTAAGGGTAAAGATACAACTACAGGACATTGGGAAATGGCAGGTATTGTATCGGCAAAACCTTTTGCAACATTTCCGGAAGGTTTTCCTCAAGAACTTGTTGAAGAATTTATAAAAGAAACTAATTGCGGAGGAATTTTAGCAAACAAACCTGCAAGCGGAACTGCAATTATTACAGAACTTAATGAAGAACATCATAAAACAAAATTTCCAATTGTTTACACCAGTGCTGACAGTGTTTTCCAAATCGCAGTTGATACTGATTTAATCCCACTTGAAACTCTTTATCAATGGTGCACAATAGCTAGAAAAATTTTAGATAATGGGAATTGGAATGTTTCCAGAGTAATTGCAAGACCTTACAAAATTATTGATGGAAAGCCTACAAGAATTTCTAAAGACAGAAGGGACTATTCAATGATACCTCCGCACTCGGTATTAAATGATATTAAAGCAGCCGGAGCTAAGGTTATTGGGATTGGTAAAATTGAGGACATTTTCTCAAAATCAGGCATTACGCACGCTATACATACAGGTTGCAATAAAGAAGGCTTAGAACTTACGCTAAAAGCTGTTAAAAATGAATTAGATTTAGATAAAATAGCTTATAACCCAAATACTCAATTTACAAATGATGCGTCATTTATTTTTACAAATCTTGTAGATACAGACATGCTTTTTGGCCATAGAAATGATGCCAAAGGCTATGGTAAAGCTATTGAAGAAATTGATACCTATGTTGATGACATAGTAAATTCTATGACTAATGAAGATTTGTTAATAATAACAGCGGACCATGGCTGTGACCCAACTGTTGCAGGAACAGACCATACAAGAGAATATGTTCCAATCCTTATATTTAATAAAAAACAAAAAGGTGAAAACCTTGGTATGATAAAAGGTTTTGACTATATTGCCAATAGAATAAAAAGTTGGTTAGAAATATAGTTATACAATTGAAATTTAAAATCTTTTATATTATAATCAATATTGTGAAGAAATTCACAATTGTATAAAAACATAAGGAGAAAGTAGAAATGACAGTAACAGTAAACGATTCTTGTATCGGATGCGGCGCTTGCGAATCAATTTGCGATGCAGTATTCTCAGTAGATGGAACAGCTCTAGTTGATGAAGCAGCAGTTGCAGATAATATGGATTGCGTAAAAGAAGCAGCAGAAGCTTGCCCTGTATCGGCAATCGAAGTTGAATAGTTTTAAATAAAAAAAATATTTAACAGTAAAAAAGTTCGGTTTATAACCGAACTTTTTTGCTACATATCACATAACTATATACATAATCCTATCTGTTATATTCACATACAAATACGATTTTTTTCCTTTTAACATCTTCTAAGTTCATACCATCTATCGGAGTAACGTTGCCCTCATTATCAACATTTCCTTCAATAGAGCAAACATATCTATCCGAAGCAACCTGCCCTGACGGTCTTTGAGATTGTTTGGCTTCAAGATTATTCATCCTTGAATTCATTCTATCTTCAAGCAGCCTTAATTGTTCGACAACTTCTGTTGAATTAATATTATTATCATTATTATAACGTTCCATATCACGCTCTTTATCATAATCCTGTCGAGAATCACTTCCATCAGAGTATCTTTCTTCGTTATAATTTTTATCATTATTAGCTGAATTTTTGTCACCTTTATATTTATTCATAAGCATTGGTGCACTAATAATCATCACAACTCCCAAAATAATTACCAAAACAATAGCATAACCCATAGTTGACATGGCACTCTTTTTACTAAACATAAAAACCAATCCTCTCTTGAATTCGATTATAGCATATAAAACAGGTAGATTCAACATTGTAAACCTACCTGTTCCAAAATTTAATATTAATAAGTTAAAAGCTATGCTTTAACTTCTTTTACAACTGCTTCCAAAGCTTCTAGCGCATCAGACGGTAACTTGTCAATACCTGCTTTTTCTGTTTCTCTTGATTTTACAAAAGAAATTCTATCATTCATACGAGCTACAAACTGTTCAGCGTATTCCTTATTTGCAAAAGATGTTTCAAAACCTTCAACATCCATAATTTCAATATCAGAGAAATTTTCCCATTTATGGAAATTAGCTCTTTTTTCAACAATAGCTTCTATAATTCCAAGCGTATGAGCAGGTTTCACCTTTGTTCCCATAAATTCACCAGTATTTAAAATATAGCAATCAACTCCATCCTCAATAAGTTGTTTAAATCTTGTATAATCAACTTCCAACGGATAAACTCTGAACGGATTAGCATAAGGTTCTACAACTAAAGCATTTGGATCAACACCTGCAGCAAGTCTTTCTGCAGAAGAACGTTTTGTTGCCAACGTTGCCCCCATAGCAGAGCCCAAAGATGCTCCCGATAACTTCAAAACAGGCGGAATTGTCGGGTCTTTCATCAACCAAAAAATAGCATTGATAGGTTCATTAATTCTGTCAACTCTGTTTGGCGACCATAATTTTGATTTAACTGCACGCCCATTACCATTTCGAATATCTTCTGTTACGGAAACAACCTTTCCGTCAGCTAAAGCAATAGCACCGGCATTTTGTTGCGTAAGAATAAATTTATTATCATCACAACCTATCGGGTAATCTGCGGTTTTATCAAAATAAGCAGGCTCAAGAGCTATTGAATACTTATCATGGACATTAATAATAAACGCATCATCATGTAAAACCGTAATATTATATTTGTTATTGTGTTTCGCATGAGTGATTGTAGATTTTCCGGAACCTGATAGTCCGAATACAGCAACTTGGAATGATTTGCCTTCATCCAAATTATAACGTTTCATACCACCATGGCAAGAAGCGTAACCGTTACGTGCGGCACATCCCCACGCTAAAGTAAGAGTACCTTTTTTATGTTCTCCAAAGTATCTCATCCCTAAAATTGCCGCACAATTATGTTCCGGATCAAAGAATGTTAATCCGTAAGGAAAATCCGGATGAGACCAATCAGGATCTGAGAATACATAAATATCACCTTCCGGTAATTCTCTGGAATCAGCATACATATTGGCGTAAGCTTCATTAATGTATTGGAAATTCAGCATCCAAGAATACATAATATTTTCAAAGCCTTCCGGAATTAATAAATGAGCTTTAATCATATAGTCTTTATCAAGCCCAACTACAGCTTCGGTTCTATATAACAACCTATCTCTAGTGTTATAAACCGCTTCTCTGATAATAGGTAATAAATATTTTAAATCACAATTCGGTTCTCCTACAATTTTTCTAGCAGCGGCGCAACGTCCAACAACAGTACCGTCATTAAACAACAATTGATTTGCTCCTTGAGGCAAACCGATTTTTTCAGGTTTATAAACAGGCATTCCCGTTAATTCGATTGTCCCTGGGCTATTTTTTGCCAACTTATAAGCTTCTGAAACAGATTTAATTTCTTCTACATTATTTCCAAAAAACGGTGCCGTAATTGTAGCACGTGCAGCTGACATGAGCTTTTTCAATTCTTCAGAATTAGTAAAAAATTCTTTTGTAGCCATATTCTTCTCCTTTTACTAAACACTTTATTTAGTGTAAAAAATACATTAACCGAGTATTAGAATACCACAAAATCAATACCTTGGCAAGCTAAATGCATTTTTATTTTTATATAAAAATTATTTGTTCGGGTAGTTACAAATTTTAAAATGTGTGCTAAAATAATGTTGTAGATAATTAAGAGAGGGACAATCTTTATGAATAATAAAATAAAGAGTTTAATATTAATTTTAGCCATAACACTTGGGCTTAACGCATTTGCTGCTACTTCTAACAACTATACTCTCGTTAACACAAGTACAACAAACCAAATTCAAAATTCTGCTGTTAAATCATATATAACGGTAAATCCATTAGATTTAGTTGCTCGCCCAAACTTTTACCTTAATAAAAACGTTAAAATCAGAGCTAAATTCGATAAATTTGCAACTCTCGGATTAGATTATAAACCGGCGATGAGAAGTTCTGAAAAATATATCTCATTCCTTATTCAAAGACCTGATGTCTACGATCACAACATTCCACTATCTGAATTGAAAATATTTTTAAACAGAACTGAAGCTGAAAAACATATCGACTTAAATTCCGGTGATATTATTGAATTTCAGGGAAAAATATTTTCAACTGCACTCGGAGATCCTTGGATGGATGTTGATAAATTCACAGTAGTAAGTACAAAACCTAAAGACGAAAACAAGTAAACTAACCACTTTATTTTGGAGTTAAGAGATGAGCAATAAAAAAAATGATATATTTCTAACAATTCACGGACATTTTTATCAACCCCCAAGAGAAAATCCTTGGCTTGAAGCAATAGAACTTCAAGACAGTGCATTACCATTCCACGATTGGAATGAAAGAATTAATAAAGAGTGTTACAACCCAAATTCTGTATCAAAAATCGTAGATAACAGAAATAGAATTCTTGATGTCGTAAACAACTATGAATATATGAGTTTCAACTTTGGACCAACTCTTTTATCTTGGATGGAACATTTTGCGCCTCTCACTTACGAAAGAATTATTAAAGCTGATATCGAAAGTGTTTCAGAACATTCCGGACACGGAAATGCAATAGCTCAAGTGTACAACCATATTATTATGCCACTTGCAAACGAACATGATAAACAAACCCAAATAAAATGGGGAATTAGAGATTTTGAATATAGATTTGGAAGAAAACCCGAAGGCATGTGGTTAGCAGAAACTGCTGTTGATGATGATACTCTTAGAATTTTAGTTGAGAATGATATTAAATTTACGGTTCTTTCTCCATACCAAGCTCTCAAATTCAGGAAAGAAGGAGATAGTAGTTGGCAAGACGTAAGTTGGGGAAATATTGATCCGGCTCGCTCTTATAGGTACTATATAAAATCTGCCCCCGGCAAGTATATTGATTTATTCTTTTACGATGGCGCTATTTCGCGTTCAGTTGCATTTGATGAACTTTTAAAGGACGGAAACAGGTTTATTAAACGATTGAAAGAAGGTATTTCTGATTGCAGAGAATATCCTCAGCTAATAAATATCGCAACAGATGGTGAGAGCTATGGACACCACACAAAATTTGGTGATATGGCTCTATCATACGTTTTAAAAATTAAAGCTAAAGATGAAGGCTTCACAATTACTAACTATGCAGAATACTTGGATAAATACAGGAGCGACTGTGAAGTAGATATCAAACAAGCATCCAGTTGGAGTTGTTTCCACGGTGTTGGCAGGTGGAAAGAAGATTGCGGATGTTCAACAGGCGGACATCCGGGTTGGAATCAAAAATGGCGAAAACCACTCAGAGATGCTTTGGACTACCTAAGAGACGAACTAATAAACGTGTTTGAAACAGAAGGTTCAAAATACTTTGATAATGTTTGGGAAGTAAGAAACAAATATATTGACATCATTTTAGACAGAAACGAAATGAATGTAAAAAAATTTCAACATGATAATTTCAAACCGGACTTAAATGATGAAGCCAAGGTAAAAGCTATGGAATTGTTGGAAATTCAACGACAAGCTATGCTTATGTATACAAGTTGCGGTTGGTTTTTCTCGGAAATTTCAGGTATTGAAACAGTTCAAATAATGAAATATGCAGCTCGTGCTATGCAACTTGCGGCTAAATTTACAAGTAAAAACTTTGAGGAAAAATTCTTAGATATTTTATCCGAAGCCAAAAGTAATATTCCGGAATATGGAAATGGTAAAAATATATTTGAAAGATTTGTAAAACCTTCAATTGTAACAATTAAACAAATAGCAAGTTTATGGGCTTTATCTTCACTGTATCAGGATTTTGATGACGAAGAAAACGTATATTGCTATACGATTACAAGAAAAGCATACAAAAAAGTTCAAAAAGGCTTGTCAACATTTGTTGTAGGACATATTGAAATACAATCCAAAATCACATTACAAAAATCAAATGTAATGTTTGCATTGATGCAATATGCAGGTGGAGATTTCCACTGTTCTATTAAAGAATATTCTGACGATGCTGAATTCAACAGAATAAAAACAAATTTAATAAAAATATACACAATGAATACTTTAACTGAAATTATTCGTGCACTTGATGAATATTTTGGTAAAGAATATTTTACATTAAAAGATATATTTATCGAAGAAAGAAGAAAAATTCTTCAAATACTATTGAAAGGAAAGTTGGAAAAATTCTCTCAAACATACCAAGAAATGTATGATGAAGGCAAAGGTTCGATTTATCACCTGCAAGGTTTGGGGCTCAATATTCCGGATGAATTTAAAATATCCGCAGCTTACGCTCTTAGCCACAAATTCAATGATATTGTAGTTCACTCTAGCGGTTTTGTAGAAGATGATTTAATACAACAAGCAACCGATATTAACTACGAAGCTAAAAAAATAGATATTCAACTTGATAAAACCCAATCTAACTTAGTATTTAGCAAAAAGATTTTACAAAATATTAACAGATTAGTTCATAGTTTTGAAATTCAACAAGCTGATGTTGTTTTGGAAATTTTTGATAATATTAGAAAACTTGAATTGCAGGTTGATATTGCAGAAGCTCAAAACATATACTTTGCTAAAATTTATCATAAAATTGGAGAAATTATAGATTCTGAAGCATTCAAGAACAAAAAATCAAATAATAAACGTTTTGTTGAAATGCTTCTTGACATAGGAGAAAACCTAAATATTAATACCGAGTTCTATAAAAGAAAATTGGATAAAGCTCTACTCCAATAATTACCAATTTTCTGAACCATATTTTTTGTAAAGATTGATGCCTTTTAGAATTTTTTGTTCTATGGCATCAATTTTTTTTATTGTGTCAGCATTTTTGGCACGCAAGCGTAACAATTTTAACTCACACAATTCTTCTTTGGATTTGCGTACCTTTTGTTTTGCTTCTTCTCTTTGCCAAAATAACCATCCTTCAAAACCACAATCCGGTGGCACTATAGACCATGGAGTTGAAGGACAATGTTTACACAAATCAAGTCTTGTTTCATACCTTCCACATAAATTATTTTCCTGAATATATTTACAACCATAAAAAGTTATATTATCTTCATCAAAATGACCATCACTTTTCAAACGATTTATAATATTGTCAACAGTAGCAGCATCAATTTTTCTTGCAGCATCAATCGAATTATACGGAACAAATAAAGACAAAAAATCAATAGCTCCCTTATCGCCGCTTTCAGCTTTATTCTTTAGCTCTGAATACGAAATCGAAGTTGTCACAACCCTGCAACATTTTCCACACATTTTGCATAAATGTTGGGGGCGCTTTGCTAAATAATTTTCTTCATAAATTCCCATAAATAAATTATAAACAACATGCAAAAAATAAAAAAATAATGCAACATTTCTTAACATTAAGTCAATAATTATGAAATAAAATACTTTATAAATATAAGTAGTAAAGGGTAGTTATATGCAAAGTTCATTAGGGCAACAAAATATACAGCAGCCGGTTCAGCAAACACAATTGGCACAACCGCAATATCAAACTGCACCAATAACACAGACTCAAACTCCGCAAAGTACACAACAAGTTCAACAACAATGTGCACAACCTCAATATCAAGCACCTCAACAACAAGCATCTTCACAAGGACAAAGTGTACAAGTCCCAAATTATTCCGGTGTAAATATTCAAATATTTAACCCTTCAGTTACTCCACCCGGAGGAACTGCCCCTGTTTATAATGTGAATGCACCAAATTATGGAAACACTCCTTCTAGCGGTTGTTACCCTTCAGGATATTACACAAACAATTGGGGAAATGGAGCTCAAAATAACACTTCTAAAAATGTAACCAATACAACAACTGATAAAAAAACGGAAAAACGTGAAATCGTACAACTTACCGATGAGTATATCAAAAATCTTGAAAACTACTTAAACAGTCAAGATAAAGAGGTTCGTATGATGGGAGCAAAAGAAGTTATCGCAAGACTTGAAGAAGACAACTCTAGAAAAGATGACAAAGCTTTAAATGCTCTCGTTAATAAAATGCTTCAAGACCCGTATACTCCTGTCAGAATTCTTGCGTTAAGTGCACTTGATTCTCGAGTGGTAACAGGTGATGATTTCACCGTTGCAGTATTAACACAAATGCAAAATGCTCAAAGTGGTTACGGACAAGATGCTATGCAGGCAACAAATATTCTATTGAAAATGTCAGGGCAAAAAGTTGAAAAAGAATTTGAAGTAAAAGACGACAAAAAGAAAACAGAAACTAAAAAAGAAGAAACTCAAACTAAATAGGTGAAACATGAGTATTAGTACAGCATTATCATCAGTAAAAAATAATTTCACAAAGTATGCGATAAAAGGCGCAGGCGTTGCTGCCTTGGGAATAGTCGGATATGATGCGCATGTTTTAGGCAAACTTCAATCAGATATTTATTCCAAGAGTAGAGATGCTGATGCCTGCATGGAATCTTACAGCAATACTCAATACCTTACTTGTCCAAGCATTACTGCTTCAAAACTAAAAAAGAGTGTATTTAATATTGAAACAGACAGTAATCTTCGACACTTTGTAAACTCTGCAATCGGATATTTCAAAGGTTTTGGAACAATGCTTATAGATAGTGTGGTTCCATTCGGTTTGGGATTAGGCGCTTTACTTGGTAAAGGAATTGTTGCCAAAGGTAGTGCAGTCGGACTCGGGATTTTTGCAGGCATAAAAATGTTTAAAGATGTTTTAGGATTTGGACACTACAACGACTTAAATAAAAAATACTAAATAAAAAAAAGACTCCAATATTGGAGTCTTTTTTTTAGAATGGTTTTGTTTGATTTAATTTAAGTCTCAAATCTCTAAACCTTGAAATATCTTCCTGAGTCCTTCCTGATTCTTGGAAAACCGCCTGAGTTGACGGATGAACCATTAAAACATAATCCATGTGAATTTCCAAAAAATTATATTTTCGAGGAGATTGGTTTGAGTTTCTCGGATAAATTTCAGCATTAGTTACCGCTAAAAATCTTCTCTCTCTATCATTTAAAAGGTCAGTAAGTTCTCTATTTGTATTTGTATATTTTGACACGTGAACAACCCCTTTTATATCATGGTCTGCTGTCAAAATACTTACTTCTATAGGTACTGTATCAATATTTTTTGCCATATCTTTATCCTCGTATATCAATCTCTTTTGTGTATATTACTATAATTTAAAAAAAATGTCTAATTGTTAAATTTTGTCAATACTTCCCTTAGTTCTCCCGCCATAAGCTTCATGAACATCAACAACCGACATAAAGGCAGAAGGATCAATATTTTTTATTATTTCTTTCATTCTTGCCATTTCAAGTCTTGAAACGACACAATAAATAATAGTTTTTTCCGCTCCTGAATAAGCTCCAACACCATTTATATATGTAACCCCAAGGTCTAATTTTTCCAATAATTCATCGCCTATTTCATGAGCCTTATCGCTAATTATACGTATTGACTTAGCAGAATTCAAACCTTCTAAAACAACATCAATAACCCTGAATGCAATAAAATAAGTTAAAACCGCATACATCGCACGATTCCACCCAAAAACAAGTCCCGAAGCTCCATAGATAAAAATATTAAATGTCATTATCCACTCGCCAACAGAAAATCCGAACTTTTTAGACAAAACCAACGACATTATTTCTGTACCATCAAGCGAACCTTCATTTTTTAACACTAAACCAACACCGGTTCCAAGGATAATCCCACCAAATACTGTTGATAAAAGTAAATCATTACTGGTCGGATGGTTGTACATTCCAAATAAATTCAAAAATACAGACAACATTCCGATTGCATAAAATGTTTGAATAACAAACTTTTTTCCAATTTTATTAAAAGCCAAAAGAAAAAATGGAATATTAATAAGAAAAATCAAAAGCCCTAAATTTATCTTGGTCAAATAGCTTATAATAATAGAAATACCAACTATTCCACCATCAATAATGTTATTTGGAACCAAAAATACTTCTAACGCAAATGCCGCAATAAACGGCCCTAAAGTAAGAAAAAATATCTTACCCAATAACGCTAAAAACAATTCTTTTTTTGATATTTTTTCCGCCATAATCAGTCATCCTTATCGGTTCTTTTTATCGTCATAAAATTATTGATTTTAAATATTGTTTTTTTATCTTCTTCAACTTCTTCCTTATAACCAAGGATTTTTTCCAAATCAGCTTTTAAAGTAACTAAGTCTTCATATTTTTTCAAAGCACCATCAATAGCAACTGACACATCTCCAGTTTCTTCAGAAACAACAAGACAAGCCGCATCGCTAACTTCTGTCATTCCAATAGCGGCCCTGTGACGAGTTCCGTATTTCCAACTTAATTTTGGATCCTCAGTCAATGGCAACAAAACTCCGGCAGAAATAATTTTATCTCCGTTTATAACAACAGCTCCGTCATGAAGTGGAGTATTCGGGTGAAATATTGTCAAAATTAATTCTGTTGATAAATCCGCATTTAGCCTTGTTCCAACATCATTATATGTATTCCTCAAATCGCTTTGAAAAACTATTAAAGCTCCGGTATGAGATTTTGAAAGATATTTCACACTTTCAATTAATTCTTTAACAACATCTATCTTAGGCTCTGTTTTATGGCTTGAGTTAAATATTTTTGTTACGAAATCAACTTGCCCCAAAAAACCTAAAAACTTTCTCAATTCCGGTTGAAATATTACTATCAAACTTAAAGAAACTAATGTCACAATAGACTTTAAAAACATTCCGATTATTTTTAAATCTATTCTCATCATTATTTCACTGACAGCCCAAGCACAAACAAGAATTAAAAGACCTTTTACAAACTTTTCTGACGGTGTATTTTTTATAAATTTCCTATATAAAAATAGCAACAAACCGGCAAGAAAGACTATTTGGATAAAATCAGACCAATTAAAAGTCATTTCCAACGTGGAGATATATTTTAATATGTATGTAAAAAAGTCATTAATCATTTTTTAACCTATCCGGAATTACATCATGTGCAATTAAATCTTTTAACGTCTCTCTCTTTACTATAATATCAGATTGAGAATTATTTACAAGTACCATAGCAGGTTTTTGGACTCTATTATAATTAGAAGCCATTGAATAATTGTAAGCTCCTGTATTATAGACACATAAAATATCACCTTCTTCTATTTCAGGAAGCTTAATATTTTTTATCAAAATATCACCGGATTCACAAAATCTCCCCGCAATAGTTACTGTAGCAGCTAATTCAGAATTTGGTTTATTTGCTATTTGAGCACGATATTCTGCTCCATACATAGAAGGTCTTGCATTATCAGCCATTCCACCATCTATCGCAACATACATTTTCCCTTTCGGAACTTGTTTTGAACTTCCTAATGTATACAAAGTTACTCCGGCAGTGGAAATTATACTTCTTCCCGGTTCAATGAACAAAGTAGGAGCATCTATTTTATATTTTTCAATACATTTATAGAGTCGTTTTATAACCGTTTCTGCTATCGTAAATGTTGAAGGTGGACAATCTGCTTCTGTGTATTTTACACCTAACCCTCCTCCAATATTTATTTCATCAAGCTTTAACCCAAATTTATCATCAAGCCTTGCAATCTCTTTTACAAGTATTTCTATTTCATCCCCATAGATAGAAGTCTCAAAAATCTGAGAACCTATATGAGCGTGAAGTCCATGCAACTTTAAATTTGTATAATTATTCAAAATCAAATCAACAGCTTCATCAATTTGTGTTAAGTCAAATCCAAATTTTGAGTCCAAATGTCCTGTTTGAATATATTCATGCGTATGACATTCTATCCCCGGAGTAATTCTAAGTAAAATATCTACAACTTTCTTATGAGACTTTGCAATTTCATCTAAAAGTGATAGCTCAAAGAAATTATCGACAGAAATTCTTCCGACTCCAAGTTTTATAGCAAGCTCTAACTCATCATAAGATTTGTTATTACCATTAAACAAAACTTTTTTCATATCTACACCGGCATTATACACAGTATAAATTTCGCCTGCCGAAACAACATCAA
This sequence comes from uncultured Candidatus Melainabacteria bacterium, assembly GCA_934718275.1. Classification (GTDB taxonomy): domain Bacteria; phylum Cyanobacteriota; class Vampirovibrionia; order Gastranaerophilales; family Gastranaerophilaceae; genus Stercorousia. The sequence continues at coordinate 302,852 of CAKUZD010000001.1, forward strand.
ACCCAAAACCTTCAGTCGCAATCAATTTTGAAGTAGCCTTTGTACAAAGAGCTTTTGATGCATACATCATATTGACTTTCGGATAACTTTTAAAAGCATCTTTATAATCTTGACAAATTTTTCTTATTGTTCTTTCATCCAAAACATACAACGGAGTTCCGTATTCTTCTGTCAATTTCACCAAATCACAACCGCCAATTTCAATATTTCCGGCTTCATTAATATTAGTCGTTATGGGGTTTAAAAACTGGTTCGTGCTATTCATTTATGCTCCTTACTTCTTATACAGCAAGAATAACACAATTAAAAAAAAATTAAAATAGTAAAAATAATGTAATTAGTAAAGAATAATACACCATTAAATTTCTGGCTTGTAAAAGTCTGAAATAAAATCCCTTTTCCTCATCCCCACAAGTATATGTTTTCAAACATTTATACATCCTGAAAACAAGAGGAATTAAAACAAAAGTTAATAACAAATAATAGTTTTTCAACATTATTGCCAATACAAAAGTAAACAAATATCCCAAACCGTAAATTACAAAAACTCCTTTTAATGCTGTGTTTTTATTTCCTAATCGACAAACAAGTGTTTTTTTATGTGCACACATATCTCCTTCAAAATCCAACAATGTATGTACATACATCATTCCAATCGTAAACATTACAACTGCAAACGACATAACTAAAACTTGCGGTAAAAAATATCCTGTCATAACAAAACAAACACCCTCAAACAACAAAGGGCCAAAAGCAATTCCTACAGCAATTTCACTTAAACCTTTTTGAGAAAGCTTTGCATAAACAAGTGCAATAATCCCACCTATCAATGCCAACCAAATAACCTGCACACCACACCTTATAAACAGAATAAAGCCGCAAACAGCAGCCATCACCAAATAAATTATAACAACCTTTAACACATCGTTTAGTGTTGCTATACCTTGTTTTATATAAGCACATTTACACTTTTGAGAATTTTCCGGTAAAGATTTATAGTCATTATAATCATCAAAAAGATTGGTTGCCAAATGAGCAAATGATATACCAATTAATGCAAGTAAACCATTATAAACATTTCCTCCGTTTTTCAATGCATACACAAACACAACCAACCACGACAAAACTGTCATAGGCAAAGAAAATATACGAGAATTTTTCAACCAAAAACAAATTTTATTCATCATAAAAGGAGATTTTCTACACCTTTAACCGCTTCATAACTGGCACCTGCTTCAAGGACCTCCTCCGCTGTCAAACCAAAAAGAGTAATCAACGAATAAGCTTCTTTTGTAGAAGAATTTAGCATATTAACAACAGTTTTAATAGCCTCATCCCGGCTAAGACTTGTTAACTGTTGTTGATTTTTTCCTCTATAAATAATTCTTCTTTTAGACTTACCCAATATCTTTTACCCCCAAGCCTAACAAGGCTGCACCAATCATACCGGAATAATTTCCGGCTGATGCCTTTACGACCTTAAACGGTTGCGTAACAATTTGCAAATTTGCTTCTTTTTCCAAATATTCAATATCAACAAATTCTGCCATTGAACCGGACAATACAACAACATCAGGATCAAATATATTTGCAAGTCCTATAATTCCTTCTAAAATATCATTTTGCCACGTATCAAAAATTTTCTTCATCATAGGATTATCAATATGCTCTATTACATCGTAAGTTGTAATTTCAGAGTTTTTTGACAATTCCTCTGCAGTTTTTTTCAAACCTGTTCCCGATGCATAAGCCTCAAAACAATCCCAACTGCCACAAGTACATTTTCTATGCTTATCTGTTCGCATTTTAAAATGCATTTCTCCTGCAGCGCCACTTTTGCCCTTATAAAGTTTTCCTCCGAGTATAATACCGCCGCCTACACCTGTCCCTAGTGTTATCATTACAGAATACGGCATATTTTTAGATGAACCTATCAAATATTCCGCCCAAGCCGCACAATTGGCATCATTTTCTACAAAAACTTTTTTATTACTTAAATTTTTAAAATCCATTGTCGGATATTCTTTAGCAATATTCCCTGTCGAGCCTAAAATTCTGTCATTTGTTTTATTAACAGCTCCGCAAGTTGAAAAAGCAATAACATCCACATTTTTCTCATGCTTTTCAATTATATTTTTAAAAAGATTTCTTATTTCATCAAAAGTTTTAGGTGTATGGTATTTTTCTACTTCGGACAAAATTTCACCTTTTTCATTTATTATGGCACAATAAACTTTTGTACCGCCTACATCTATACCTAAAGCTTTTTTCATAAACCAATTCCTTTATCTTTTACTTTTCAAACAATATAAAAACCTACTTTATTCGATTTTTTATCAACCTCTTTGAACAAATCTTTTTGTTATTAATTGAGGTCTTGTTATAGCGGATCCAATTACAACACAATGTGCTCCGAGTTCAAATGCCCTTGTAACCTGTTCAGGTTCCCAAATTCTTCCCTCTAAAACAACCGGAAGCTTAGTATTTTTAACCAACTGTTCTAACAATTCAAAATCCGGTTCGTCTCCTCTGTTTTGGGAGAACTGTGTATATCCAGAAAGAGTTGTAGAAAGGATATTTACCCCAAGTTTTTCTGCATTCAACCCTTCTTCTAAGGTTGAAATATCTGCCATTGAAGCCCTATTATTTATTTTTATGTATTTTATAAGTTCTTCAAGCTTTGCTCCATTTGGCCGCTTACGCATAGTACCATCAAAAGCTATAATATCTGCGCCGGCTTCAACCAACTCAATAACTTCTTTCAATGTTGGAGTTATATAAACAATTTCCTTCCAATTTGGCGGAATAACATCAGGTTTTGTAAGTCCTATTACCGGAACATCAAAAAGACGTTTTGCATTTTTTACATCTCTTGCTCCTGCAACTCGTAAAGCACCGGCTCCGCCTTTTACAACCGATTTCATAAGAGCATTAATACAATCTTCCTGATACAATGGCTCTGCCGGCATAGCCTGAACAGAAACAACAACTTTTCCTTCTAATCTGTTTATAATATTCATAGAAACATTATACATTAAAAATTTATATTTGAGTTATAATAATTTTGAAGGCAATAGGACAATAAGACGAAAAGTTAATAAGTCATAGATAACAAGGGTTTTATAACTTTAAATAATATATAGAAAGGTTACAATATGCAAAAAAGTACTGTTAAATATCCGTTTCTTACAGAAGATGTAGAAGTTTATGAAAGAGAAAACGGGCATAAAATTGTTCTTGCTCATAAAGAAGGTGAACTTGTAAATGTAAGTACTTGGGTAAAAACAGGTTCTATAAATGAAAACGACCACAATAACGGAATTTCTCATTTTTTGGAACACCTTATGTTCAAAGGAACACATAAACATAAAGCCGGATATTTTGACAGAACTTTGGAAGCTAAAGGCGCTATAGTTAATGCCGCAACTTGGAAAGACTACACATTTTATTATGTAACCTTACCAAAAGGCGCAGAGGGCAAGGATTTGGATTTAGCTATAGAATTACACGCTGACATGATGCTAGATCCTGTTTTACCTGAAGAAGAAATAGGAGCTCCTTTTGATTTAAACAACCCAAAAGTAACCGACAAAAGGGAACGTCACGTTGTTATTGAAGAAATTAGAATGCGCAAGGATCAAAATTGGACAAAAGTTTATAATGCTTGCAACTTTAATATGTATAAAAAACATCCATATAAAAGAGACGTAATCGGCACACCGGAAATTATTTCTCAAGTAACTCGTGACGAAATTATGAATTATTATCAAACATTCTATTCTCCGGAAAATATGACGACTATAATTGTTGGGGATTTCGACAAAGAAAAAATTCTTGCAAAAGTTGAAGAAGAATTCGATTTCAAGGGAAGAAAAAATGCTCCTAAAAAGGTTAATGAAATTGATACTCCAACAGACAAAACAATAGTTGTAGAAAATAAAGGACAAACAAATACATCATATTTAATGATTGGATTTTTAGGACCTAAGGCTAATCAACTTAAAGAAAACATTGAACTTGACATTATAAGCATTATTTTAGGGGAAAGTACAAGTTCCAGAATGTACCAAAACTTAATCGAAAAACAGCCTGAACAAATATTTATGATGGCAAATGCAGAACACTACCAATTTAAAGATGGAAATAATTTCTTTGTTCAAGCAAACTTTAAACCTGAGAAAAAAGATTTGGCAATTCAACTTATAAAAAAAGAACTTGCAAACCTTATTGATAACAAAATATCAGAAGAAGAACTAAATAAAGCTAAAAAGAAAATTAAATCACGTTTTGCCTATGCAGCAGAAACAGTTTCTGAAATCGGAGAAACAATCGGCTATTACATGACCGTTTGCGAAGATTTAAAATTAATAGAGAACTATCTAAAAGACGTAGATGCAATAACTATTACTGATATCGAAAATACAGTAAAAAGATACTTAAACATAAATAACGCAGTTATATCTATTCTTGAACCTGAAAAATAACTTAAAGAAGGACTCATGAGAGAAGCAACAACTCAAGAAAAAGAAGAATTAGAAAAAATAAAAGCAAAATGTTTAACTTGCCAAAAATGTTCTCTTGGGAAAACAAGAACCAATATAGTATTCTCAGCAGGAGCACCAAACCATAAACTTATGCTTATAGGAGAAGCTCCCGGATACTATGAAGATCAAAAAGGAGAACCTTTTGTCGGGAAAGCCGGACAATTGTTAGATAAAATATTTGCTTCTGTCGGTTTATCCAGACAAAATGATGTTTATATTTGCAATACAATAAAATGCAGACCTCCCGAAAATCGTGACCCGTTACCGGAAGAAAAAGAAGCTTGCCGAGAATATTTGGATGCTCAAATTGACATATTAAAACCAAGAATAATTTTACTTTGCGGGCGAGTTGCCGTGCAGTCAATTTTAGGAACCACTCAAGGAATAACTAAAATCAGAGGAAAATGGTACGAAGGTCCCAACATGTCTAAGATGATGCCAATATTTCATCCATCATATCTATTAAGAAATGATTCAAGAGAAAAAGGAAGTCCCAAATGGCTTATGTGGCAAGATATTCAAGAAATTAAACGAGTATACACTCAAATGGATTAAGACTTTGGGCTATTTGGGGAGTTTTAGAAAGTTTTCAAAATATAATAAATAAAAAAATCGCCTTCTTCAGGCGATTTTTAATATATAAAATCTGGCAAATTTAATATATTTGCGTTGTGCTCTTTTATGAAAGAGCCATCAAAGCTTTAACTGAACGAGCATTATCTCTGACTTCTTCATCAGAATGATTTTCAACTGTATCTTCTAAAATTCTAATAGCTTCAGTTTTATCATTCAATGATAACAACTCATTAATAGTGCTCATCGCAACTACAGTTGACATATCGTTAATTCCTTTTCCTTTGTTAGAAATTACAACATTCAATGAGTCATGCATATTTTTCTTAACTAATGCTCTAGAAGTCATTTCTCTTATTGCGTCAATTTTAGAATTAGTACCAACATCTTCCAAAATTGAAATAGTTTCAGGATTTTCGTTTCTTCCCAAACCTTCAATTATATTTGTTACGTCTCTTACAATTTTCTTATCTACCATTTATTATCTCCTCCTACTACGCTGCTGCTTCCCATGCTGCACAACGTTCAGACAACAAGTTTCTAGCCATTGTCATATCTTCCGTTTTAGCAATATATCTTGCAGATGTTTTTGAACCCATATAGTCACTTATATGATGAGTTTCAAACAAAGCATCTTTTGCTGAATTATACATTGAAATAGCTTTTTCTTTAGCAGGAGCAAATGATACTTCTACGCTATTCAATTTATTCCAACCATTAACAACATTTTCTTTAATTCTATTTCCAAATTCAACAACAGAATTAATCATGCGTTGGAATTTTTCTCCAATTCCTGAAATAGATCCGACTAAAGCACTTGCCTTAAGTTTTCCTGTAAAATTAACATTGTTGTTTGATTTTTTTGAAGAAGATTCAAACACATCAGCAGTAAGTACATTTCCTTTAAAAGAAGATGCTGCAAATGGATTTGAAGAATTTCTTTGAGTTACTGATTCGTGTTTACTAGTATTAAATAATCTTTCACGAATAGATGGTATTGATAAATTTGCCATGTTTAATATCCTTTCGTATAATCTCGACATTATAAGGATATCACCAGGTATAAATAAATGGCTCAACCTTTTGGAGGATTATTATTTGAAATTATTATACTTTAGTTGTAAAATCAAACCAAAAGGATAGGTAAAGTATGTATAAAAACTTGGAAAAATTAATAGAAACAGTTAGAATATTACGCTCTCCTCAAGGTTGCGAGTGGGATAGAGCTCAAACTCATAAAACCCTTAAACCAAACATGTTGGAAGAAGCTTATGAAGCTGTAGATGCTATCGACTCCGGAGATACCGCAAATTTACAAGAAGAATTGGGAGATGTTTTGCTTCAGGTTTTATTACATTCACAAATCGCAGATGATGAAGGAGAATTCACCCTTGATGACGTTGCGAAAGAACTCAATGAAAAACTTATCCATCGCCATCCGCATGTTTTTGGCAACATTAAAGTTTCGTCAACTCAAGATATCATTGATAATTGGGATAAATTAAAAAAGGAAGAAAAAAAAGATAGAAAATCTGCGATGGATGGCATTTCAAAATCACAAGCTGCACTTATGAGCGCTCAAAAAATCAGCAAACGAGCAGTAAAACAAGGTTTTGAATGGCCGGATGAAAACTCATTATATGAATGCATTCAATCTGAAATAAAAGAGTTTAAAGAAGCAGAACTCGAACAAAATAAAGACCACATGGAAGAAGAAATGGGAGATATACTGTTTGCAATAGTAAATTTAGCTCGTTGGAACAAAATAGATGCTGAACAAGCTTTGTTAAAAGCCAATAAAAAATTCGCAACACGATTTAGAAAAATGGAAGAATTAGCGAAAAAACCGTTACAAGAATATTCTTTTAGGGAATATGACATGTTATGGAATCGTGCTAAGGAAGCTATTGCAAAACAATTAAAATAAACAAAGCCCCACTTCCAAAAACATTCTTAATTAGGGATATAGCTTTACAACTTGTTTTAATCCAAAATATATTTCTACTCACTACTCAAACAATTGAACTGTTTGAGCAGTGATATGCACCTCACCTCCAATTGTTAACAAATGTAAAGCAAATTTACTTCCAAAAAGCAATTCTTAAAACCAAAAATCCTTTATATAAATATACAGGAAAGAGGATAAGATTTTATGAAAGAACAGGAATTAAATACATTGATGTCTGTAGTTTCAGACCCAATCAAAAATGTTTATAAGATTAATTCAAGAAAAGATTTAGAAGAAATTCAAAGAATTATTCGTATTTTCAACATTTCTGAAAATCAACATAATAAACACACAATGTTGTCTATCAAAAATCTTGCAACACTTAGACTTGTATTAAGCAATAACTAGTATTGCCTATAAACAATAATAAAATTATAAAAAACAAAAAAGTTCCGCCACCCTAAATACCAAATGGAACTTTTTTTATTATGTTAAAAACAAATATATACATTAAGCAATAAACAACTTTAACAAAGCAGAGCCAAATAAAATTACCCCAACAACTATTGCAACAACAGAAGCAAACATAACTGCTCCTGCCGAAATATCTTTTGCCATTCCGACCAAACGCGAATATCTATTATGGAAAACCGCATCTAATGAATACTCAATCGCGGAATTAAACATTTCAGCTACTATCACAAATGCAATAGTCAACAACAATATACACATTCTCTCTGCGCTAAAATTTAACACAAAAGCCAGGGCTAAAACAGCCATAGCAATACAAAAATGAACTCTTATATTTACCTCAGACTTTATAACAAGCCGCATTCCTTTTCGTGCGTTTTTAAATGTATTAGAAAACCCCTGTTGTTTATATTTTGTCATATTCCAAACTTTCTAAAGCCTTATTTTGCAACCCCACAACAAAATTATAATCTTCTTCTGTCTGATGGTCAAATCCTAACAAATGAAGAATACCATGGCTTATTAAAAATACAAGTTCATACTCTTTCGAAACGTTTTTCTTTTTGGCTTCTTCCATCACTTTATCTAAAGCAATCATAACTTCCCCAAGATTAATTTCTCCATCAAAAATAAATTTTTCTTCACTATCGGCAAAAATTGCAAAAGTAATAATATCAGCCACATAATCTTTATTTCTATAATCTTTATTTATCTGATGTGTTTTCTCACCATCACAAAATAAAAAATCAAAAGAAATAATATTATAATCAAAACCATTCAAACATGAAATTTCATAAACTTCCGGAATAGACAAATAAAAATCCAAAATATTTTTAGCTGCATCTATAAAATATTTTTCATCAATCATCCAAGTTTCAAAGATATTTTCAGAAAAAATATTTTTTTCAACTTTGGAAGCTACATACTTTGAACTTTCATTATTACTTGTCATCATGCTTATCCTCTTTAATATCTTTCAAAGTATTATCACCCTCAAGTTGTTTTATTTTGTTCTCTAAATCTTCATCAATCAACTTTGCTGGCATATTAATTTTATCTTTTTGAAACTCAGCAGCAACATTTTCTTGATATTTAATTCTATTATGTTGCATTCCTCGAAGAATACGAGAGAAAGTAGTAGCAATTGTTTTAATATCCTTTAATGTGAGCGGACTATCGGACAACTGTCCATCATTCAAACGTTCTACTATAATTTTATTAATCATGTTTTCTATTTCTTCCGGAGTCGGACTTTTCAAGGAACGAACTGCTGATTCTACAGCATCTGCAATCATCAAAATTGCAGTTTCTTTTGTATTTGGCTTCGGTCCCGGATAACGAAATTGTTCTTCCTTAACATTTTCAACCCCTTCTTCTTGAACAGCTTGATTATAAAAATAACTTGCAAGCCCTTCACCATGGTGTTGAATAATAAAATTCTGCACAACTTGCGGCAACTTATATTCTTTTGCAATTTCAATACCATCTTTAGGGTGTGCTGTAATAATCATTTTACTTATCCTTGGCGTAAATTTATTATGCGGATTTTCAATTAAGAAATAAGATTGATTTTCAACGAAAAATAACGGTCGTTTTAGTTTACCTATATCATGATATAAAGCACCAACTCTGGCTAAAATAGGGTCAGCACCAATTGCTTCTGCAGCAGCTTCACACAAATTAGATACCATCAAACTATGATGATAAGTTCCGGGAGCATCCATTTGCAGTCTTTTTAAAAGCTTTTGGTTATGATCTCCAAGTTCTGCTAAACCGTAAGGAGTAATAATTTTAAACATGCTTTCCAATAGCGGCATCAAGCCCGAAGCTATAATCGCGCTAAAAATCCCGTTTAGAAAAATAAATGAACAATTTTTTATTAACAGAACATTATCAACTTCAATCAAACATTTTTCTAAAATATAAATACTAAAAACAATCAACAGACCTGCAATTCCAATATTAAAGCCTGTTTTAATCACATCTACACGTTCTGCGTATCGGATTTGAGAAATTGCAATAATTGAAAATAAACTCAAAATCAAAAATGCAACCAAATACTGAATATTATATTGAAAACCTACAGACATTATTGCTAACAAAATTACTGATGCAACAAACGCAATCCTCGGTTTTGTAAATATTGACATAAGAATTAAAAATGCTGGAATTGGAATTACATAAGGAGAAAAACCTATTGGTAAAATCACACCAATAAAGGCTATTAATAAAGTCAAGAAAGCTGAAATCGCAAGATATTTTGGCTCTAAAAAGTCTTTTTCAAAAAATTTCATATAGCATAGAAATAAAAAAGTACCTATAAATACGATTATATATATAGCCGCTAAACCACTCCAATTAAGTTCATATACATTATAACCGGACTGTCGTAAAGCATCTCTTTTCAACCTTGTAACAGGTTCTCCTTCAAACAGAATTTTATCCCCTTTTTGAAAAACAACCTCATAAGGTTTAACAGAATTTTGTGCATTCTTTCTTGCTATTTCAGTTGCAAACTCATCAACAACAAGATTAGGAACAATAACTTGTTCCAAAACAGCTTTTATCACTGACACTTGACGCTTTGATACATTTGAGACAAGATTATTCAAAATAATTTTATCTATATTATCTTTTTCATAATCTTTTTCGGTAATCCCTACTCTTAAAATATTTGTAAGCGTTAAACTCGCTTTATCAAAAACTTCATGAATACTATTATCTTCAGCTTTCAATAAAAAATTAATAATAAAATCTTTTTTAGCATTATCAGACAAATCGAAAAGAATTCCAATTTCTGCTTTTTTTTCTTTTTCAGGAACATTTTTTTTCCTAATTTGCATTACAGAGGTTTGAAGAGTCTGCAAATTATTTTTAATAAAATCATCCTCTGCAGGAGCCATAACCGGTTCAACTTTTTGAGCCACCTCTTTTTTATGTTGCTCAGTTCGTTTTACATCCTCAACTGTTAACGTTTTTTGCGCAATAATATCACGCTTACTAATTCCATTTTTTATAATGTTCTGAAAAAAGAAATTTTGAGAAGCAATAACTGCAGTCATCAAAACTGTAAAACCGACAAAAGACAGAACTTTTAAAAACTGTCTGGAAGTAAAGAAATCTTTTACTCTCGGTGCAAATTCAATTTTTATCATATATAATCAATTCCTATTTTTTTATCTCTATATATATTATAACTTCCTATTTTTTTTGCAAGTATTTTAATTTTGCACCACTAAAAAATAACACTAATTAATTTAACAAATATAATATTTTAACCAACAAAGACCGACAATGTCGGTCTTTGTTGGTTACTTTTAGTTACTTGGACTCAATTTTTCCTTACCTGATAAAATATTCCTTAACGTATCACCACCGGCTTGTCTCCAACTTGATAAAACAATATTCTCTTTAGCTACACTAAATACAAAAGTATCCTGTCCAAACCTGTTTGGTAAAGCCGCTCCATTCACATCAAAATAAATAGTAGCACAAGCTTTACCTTTTACCGGAATTCCTGTTGGCACTCCACTTTCATCATAATAAGTATCTATTCTATCATATTCACAACCGCTATACAAAGCTTCTATTGTTATAATAGCCCCGTCATTAAGGATTATTTTAGGCCCGTAAGAATACCAATTTCTTGTACCACCACTTGCAGTATACATAGGGGTAGCAAATTTAGATTCATAATAAAAATTTGGACATTTTGTCCTTGATTTACAAACCTTTGCACCATTAAAATATTTTGCAAAATTTTCGGTAACTGTTGTATACCCATCATCATAATTAAATAAAACACTATTATCACCAATAGAATCATTATCCTTTTGTGCCATAATTATCGCATTATAAATATTTGAATAAGTTCTTTTTATTCTGGTAATTAACTCTCGTTCTCTGTAATTAGAAATCAAACTAGGCAAGGTCAAAGCCGCAACAACCCCAATAATACCAAGAGTGATTAAAACTTCAGCTAAAGTAAAGCCTCCTTCTCTATTTTTCTTATTAAGAACACTCCGCATAAAACCGTAACATTTCCCCAAACAACAAAAATCTGATAATGCAGATACTTCTTTAACTTCGCCAAAACTCCCTTGCTCTTTCTTAAATAATTTCAATTTTTACCTCTTTCTTATTTTGTGATGTATTACTTCCCATTATATACTATTTTCAATTCTTTTACAAGTGCATAAAATCAGGCAGCACAAATAGACTCTGAATCAAATTCAGAGTGACAGACTCTACCATTCTTAGCAGAGCGAAAAATCTTTTTAAAACTTCCTCATAAAAAAACGAGTTTTTTAATATCTCAAACAGGTTAAAACCGTGATTACGAAAGGTTATACGGCGATTGCCCCCCCCCCGAGAACGTGTCTTTTTTCAAACTTTTCCATAAAAACCTCTCTTGACATATACGACATATTCATTTTAACACATTAAACCTTATTTTTCAATATTTCTTGAACTTTTAAACGCTTTTGAATATCTTCCAACAATTTACGATTAATGGAAAGTAATTCCGACAAAACTGCAATTACGCCAATTTGAACCCCTGTAATAATTAATATCGCAGAAAGAATTAAAGATTGAATATGCCCTATTCCACTTTCAAAAATATAAAACCACAAAAATCTTAGCCCGATTAAAACCCCAAGCAACAATGACATGCCAGCAAGTATTGCAAAAAACCTAAACGGCCTATATATGATAAACATTCTTATCATGGTAAATACAGAACGCCTGATATAATCAAACATATTCTTTACAAGTTTTGACTCTCGTAAATCCGGATTAACCCTGATTGGCACACATTTTAAAACTAATCCTTTTGCTTTTGCCTGAATAATGGTATCAAGCGTGTATGTATAATTATCAAAAACATTCAACTGAATTGCCGCATTCTTTGAAAACGCTCTAAAACCACTCGGAGCATCCTCTATATCTGTAGAACTAATCAAACGCATAACCTTTGAACCGAGTTTTTGAAGAAATTTTTTCAAAGGGGAAAAATGTTCTATCTCCGATACAGGGCGAGAACCTATAACTATATCAGCCGCACCTGACAAAATAGGTTTAACTAATTTTTCAATATCATCTGCACAATATTGGTTATCGGCATCAGTATTAACAATAATATCGGCACCAAGAGAAAGAGACTTATTAATCCCTGCAATAAAAGCCTTTGCTAAACCTGAATTGTGAGGCATAACAACAAAATTTTCAACGCCCAATTCCTTGGCAACATCTATAGTTTTATCATTTGAGCCATCATCAATGATTAAAACCTCTATTTCATCTATTCCATCTATTTTTTTAGGTAACGCCTTTAATGTAACAGGCAAAGAACTTTCCTCGTTATAACAAGGTATTTGGATTACAAGCTTCATATCTTCCTCTTTTTTCTTTTTATTATATAATATAAACAGGGATTTTGACAATCGTGAAAAAATACTTACCAATATCAATAATATTAATTTTGGGGATAGCTTTAAGACTCATCTGTATAAACAAACCGGATGGCTTGTGGAACGATGAATATGTAAGTTGGATGATTGCGGCAACACCTTTTTCAAATGGTTTTCTTGATGCCGTAAAATCTCAATGTCACATGCCTTTTTATTACTTATACCTAAAATTTTTTATGACTTTTTTCGGGCAAAGCGACTTATTATTAAGGTTAACTTCGACTTTTGCGGGAATACTTTCTATCTTAGCGATGTTTTTTGTAGGGAAAGAGCAAGATGAAAAAACAGGAATTTTTTGTGCAAGTTTTTCGGCAATAAGTTCATTTTTAATATACTATTCACAAGAAGTCCGTTTTTATTCAGTCTTATTTCTATTTTCGGCTTTAAGTTTATTATTTATAATTAAGTGTATTAAACACCCAAACAAGCAAAATTTTATATTATGTCCAATTTTTAACTTTTTAATTCTGTTTACACATACAATAGGTTTTGTATTTGTATTCTTTAACCTTATTTATTTGAGTTTGGTTTTATACAAACAATTCAAAAAAACGATTATTACAATTTGGGCAATATTAACAGGTTTTGGACTTATACTAAGTCCACTGATTTTTAAAATATTGACCGCACAAACCTTCTCACAGTGGTGGGGACATTTTTCAGTTTCTAAAATAGCTTTTCTGTTTACAGACTATTTTTCACCACTGCTGACTAATTTAACCAATGCACCGGATGAATTTTTCTATGCTAAAAATTTAGCTTGGATAATGATTATCCCCACAATTATTGCAATAGCATGTATAATAAAATCATTAATAAAAAATAAAAACAATTGTTTGTTATTTAGCTCAGCAATTGCCTCGGTATTAATTCTAATTATTGCAGCTATTTGTGGCAAATTGGTTTTTATCACCAAATACTCAATAGAAATATATCCGATTTTAATTTATTTGGCATGCTATGGTTTGGTATCAATTAATAATAAAAAACTTAGAAACACACTGGTAATTGTATATTGTCTGTTATGTTGCGGCTATATCCTATTTGCTCCATATTCTGCACCTAAAATGAGACGAGCAGAGGGGCAAAAAATCCCAATGGATATTTTAAAACAAATTAATTTACAAAAAAACGACATTATACTTTTGGAATACTATCCATCTAATAGATTTTCAAAGTATTTTGATTTTTCTGATTATAGAGTTGTTGAAATAAATAAGGGAAATTTCCCTGAATATTTGTCCGCAGATACAGATTATAACAAAGCTTATAAATCAGGAAAAGAAATATATAAAAATATCTTCAAATCAGAAGACAATAAATATTTTGAAACCATGCTACAAAATAACATTTTTAACAACCTAAAAGAGGGGCAAAGTGTTGCTGTGGTTGTACTTGATAGCGTTTCTTTCATCCCACAACAAAGCATGCTTCAAATTGTAGAAAACGATAATTTGTATAATAAAGAACCATTGTTGTTCCTAACTTTTTCTTATATAAAAAATCAGACGTTTAAAGAAATGCTTAAAACATTGACTATTAGCAACTTTGCGCAAAAAGGAAATTGGACAGTTGCTAAATTTACAAAACTTAATAATACAGGAGAAAATTAGCAATTTTTTGCTTGTTTAAACCTATATATATATGGAAGGTTTCATCGTAGTAGGAAGATAAAATGAAAGTAGACTTAGTAAAAAATCAAAATTATGCTGCTGCAAACCAGAGAGCACAATTTCAAAGAGGTCAAAATACCTCCGGTTATGCTGGGCGTAGTCCTAATTTTACAGGCAATTATGCCGATAGAATTACAAAAAGCTTGCCACATGCAAAATCAATAGCAGCTATGAAAAATTTAGAATGGTTAAAAGGAGAAATCGGTGGTATTTTAATTACCGCTTTGGGTACAGGCTTAGTTGCACCAATTTTTATTGGTTTTAACCCATTTGTAAAAGCTCCAAAAAACGCGACTCCTGAACAAAAGAAAGAGAACGAAAATACAAAATTGTACACAGCTATGAGACAACCAATTTCAGCTGTTTTATCTATTATGTGCCAAGCTAGTGTTCAAAAATATATTGATAAATTTTTGGATTCTGTATTCAATGCCCCGAGATTTTCTTCTAGAGCAGGTTTACACGTAGACCAACAAGAGTTAAATACAAAAACATTTATTCAATCTAAGATTAAAAAGGAAATGAAACAAGAAGGAAAAACAAAACCATCTTGGATTAAAGCATTATTTGATAGTGATGCTAAAAAAGCAAGAAAAGCTTATGATGAAGAATTTACAAGCAGAGTAAGCGCTAGACAAGAAGAACAACTTAACAAAGTTGCAGAAAAATTCCAAAACACAGGAAAAATTAATATCGGTAAAAGAACTCTTGATTTACCAACAACTTCAAGATTGTTAAATGAACAAATTGATTCTTATATTAATGATGCAAAAGCTTTACAAAAAACTCCTGAAACTATTGGAAAATACTTAGATAGAGCAGAACTATTAATCAAAAATGAAAAAGATATCAGAGACATATTTGGACAAATTTCAGAAAAGAACGTAACAGCAGATGTTCAAAAACTATTATCAAAAGAAGAAGTAAGTCCTGAAATCAAAACGCTATTACAAGAGATATTAAACAAACCTGAAGATTTACAGTATAGCAGAATTCAAAGAACGCTTAAACGTATCGATTGTATCAAATATATGTGCAAAAATATCGGAGACGGCAAATTCTCTAGAGATTCATACCGCACAGCTTTGTTAGACAGAAACAAAGTTTTGGAAGACAGAATTGTAGAACTGACAGCCGCAAAAGTTGACCCAAAAACAGCAGACGAAACTGCTATTAAAAAAGCAATACAAAAAATAGCTAAACAATGTAGCTTTGAAGATGTTGAAGGAAGTATTGCCAAATCAGTACTTTGTGACACTGATACTTTCGGTAAAGACCTAGGTAAATTAACTAAGAAAATATATAAAGATATAGCAGGAGGTTATAAAAAACTAGTAGAAAATAGTTATAAAGGCTTTAACCAATTTACAAAAATCGGAGTTGGTGTATTTATAACCTTACCTATCACTTGTACAGCCTTGAACTGGGTATATCCGAGATTTATGGATATGTTCTTCCCTGAACTTTCAGGAGCTAAAGAAGCAAAACAGGAAGCAAAAAAGATTGGAGGTAACAAATAATGAGTGGACTTCAATCAATTGGAAATACAATTAAAACAGGAATTGCAAAATCTTCAAATTTAAACCCAATAAAAAAAGTATGTAGTAAATTTGCAAATATCCCAGAAAGTGCATTAGCAACAGCAACTGTAACTTCTATCATTTTGAAAGATGGTATCGGTTGTGCGATGTACGTAACTCAAAGTTTAAATAATGACAAAATTCCTGAAAAGAAAAGAAAATTCGTTGCAGCTCTTGACTTAACAAATGGCGTATTAATGATTGGTGCACAAATTGCAATGTTCTTTGCGATGAGAAAATACTCCGGTCCAATCTTCAAAAAGATATTTAACAAATCATTCAATGCAGCAAGCAAAGCAAATACTATTTCAAGAATGCGTATGGAAGATATCAAAAAAGGTGGTCATACTTGCAAAAAACAAACAATTGCAAAAGACTTTGACAAGTGCGAAAAAGGCGCATTAGATTTGTTCAAATTTGTTGCAGATATCGCTGCCGCAACAATCGTTGGTAAACGTATAATTGTTCCATTAGTTGCAACTCCTTTAGCTAAAAAAGTTGAAAAGAAACTTGATGCTAAAAAAGGTCAAACAACAAATGATACACATAAAACTAAAGTTGAAACAACTCCAACTAAACCGGAACAAAAAACAGTTGAAGCTGCACCAAAACTTGATATTGTAAGCAACAACACAAATACTTCAACAAACTTATTAAGCAAATACAATAAATAAAAAACAATTTACGCAATATACAAAAAGCAGTTGAAATATCAACTGCTTTTGTTGTACAAACAATTACTCTTTAACATGCTCTAAAGCCATTTCTAAAATAACTTTCACATGCTCATCAATCAGTGAATAATAAACATTTTTCCCACGTTTTTCAGCTTTTACAAGTTTTGCAATTCGCAAAATCTTTAATTGATGTGAAACTGCAGATTTTGTCATATCTAAAAGCACTGCTAAATCATTTACACACAACTCAGCTTCCTCCAAAGCCCATAAAAGTCTAATTCTTGTTCCATCACCCATTACCTTAAAAAAATCAGACAAATCGTATAATTCCGTCAAATTAGGCATATCAGGTAAAATATCTTCTACTAACTTTTGATTTATTGCTTCACAATCTGCTTTTTTCAATTCCATACTCTCATTATAGTTTAATAATTGTTCAATTGTCAAACTTTTGTAACAATAGCAAGCAGAATACTTGACAATTGAATAGTTGTTCAATTATAATATTGATATAAAGAGGTTTATATGTGCGACCACAATCATGAAGAAGAAAATTTTACTATCCAATATGTAAAAATAGCAATTACAGTAATATTATACATAGGAATTGTGATTTTAAAGCCAGTTGGGTTATCAAAAATTTTACTCTTTTTCATAACATATTTAATTGCAGGCGGAGATGTTTTATTAAAAGCTATAAAACACATCATTAAAGGGAAAATATTTGATGAAAATTTTTTGATGGCTATTGCAACAATTGGAGCATTTGCAATAGGTGAATACCCTGAAGCTGTAATGGTAATGGTTCTGTATCAAATTGGAGAAATTTTACAAGACAACGCGGTTGAAAAATCAAAAAAAGCAATATCTGAGCTAATGAATATTCGTTCTGATTATGCAAATGTTGAAATCAACGGAAAATTTGTAAAGAAAAATCCGGAAGATATAAAAATCGGTGACACAATCATTGTAAAATCCGGCGAAAAAATTCCTCTTGACGGAATTATTATTGATGGTTCAGCTAGCATTGATACATCTGCATTAACCGGAGAAAGCATTCCTAGAGTATTTCAAAAAGGCGACAACGCGATTAGTGGTTGTATTAATACAGATGGACTTTTGACTATTAAAGTTAGTAAAGAATATGGTGATTCAACTGTTTCAAAAATTCTTGAACTTGTTGAACATGCAAGTTCTAAAAAAGCTAAGGCTGAAAATTTTATAACTAAATTTGCCAAATATTATACTCCTACAGTTGTTTTCGCAGCAGTAGCTTTAGCTGTAATCCCTCCATTAATCATAAATGAAACCCAATTTTATATATGGTTTCAAAGAGCATTAACATTTCTTGTAATATCTTGTCCCTGCGCACTTGTAATATCTATTCCTTTAGGATTTTTTGCAGGTATAGGCGGAGCTTCAAGATGCGGGATTCTTATAAAAGGAGCATGCTACATTGAAGCATTATCGAAACCAAATACCGTTGCTTTTGATAAAACAGGGACACTTACTAAGGGTAGTTTTAATGTAACATCTATCACCCCTGAAAATAACATAAGCCCCGAACATTTATTAGAAATTGCTGCTTACGCTGAAAACTACTCAAATCATCCAATAGCAACTTCTATAAAAAAAGCATACAAAAAAGAAATTAATCCAAATGTAATAACTAACGTAAAAGAAATCGCCGGAAATGGGATTTCTGCAGATATAAACGGAAGTCAAATACTTGTTGGAAACAATAAATTAATGCAAAGTTACAACATTAATACAGAAAAAACTTCTCATTCAGGAACAATGATTTATATTGCAGAAAACCAAAAATATATTGGCAGCATTACAATTTCTGATGAAATCAAACCTGACTCCAAAGAGACAATAACACAATTAAACTCTATGGGCACAAAAACTGTAATGCTTACAGGAGATAACTTTACCTCAGCCCAACATACTGCACTAGCAATTGGAATACAAAACGTATACTCGGAACTTTTACCGGCTCAAAAAGTAGAAAAACTTGAAGATTTAATAAATCTGCAACACAAAGGAAGCATCATTTTTGTTGGTGACGGAATTAATGATGCACCTGTACTAACCAGAGCAGATGTCGGGATTGCGATGGGAGGTTTGGGCTCTGATGCCGCGATAGAAGCTGCAGACGTTGTAATTATGGATGACAACCCACTCAAAGTTTCAAAAGCTATAAAAATATCTAAAAAAACAATGGCAATTGTTAAAGAAAACATTACTTTTGCACTTGGTATTAAAGCTATTTTTTTAATTTTGGGAGCATTAGGGATTATCACAATGTGGGGAGCTGTATTTGCAGATGTTGGAGTAACTATTATTGCAATACTAAACTCATTAAGGACTCTAAAAGCATAATTTAGGTATTTTGTAATTTATTTTGCATAAACTTTTCATACAAGTCCATACGCTTCAACTTAGTTCGTTCAATACTTTTTTGATGACGAAACTCATTTATTTCTTTGTGATTACCGTTTAGTAAAACTTCAGGAACTTTTAAACCTCGATATTCTCTCGGCTTTGTATAATGAGGATATTCAAGTAATCCATTTGAAAAACTGTCCTCATCAGCAGACTCTATTTTCCCTAAAGTTCCTTCTATTTTCCTGCTTACCGCATCAATCAAACAAAGAGCCGGTAATTCACCCCCGGTCAATACAAAATCTCCAATTGAAATTTCTTTAGGCTTAATAATTTCTCTTATTCTTTCATCAAACCCCTCATAATGCCCACATAACATTACCACCTGCTCAAACTTTGCTAAATTGTTCACAACTTTATCCGTTAATGGTTCTCCTTGAGGAGAAAGCATTACAGTAACTGAATTTTTACATCTTTCAATACTTTCATAAGCATCAACATAAGGTTGGGCCATTAAAACCATACCTGCCCCACCACCATAAGGAGTATCATCAACTTTTTTATGTTTATCCAAAGTATAATCTCTTGGATTTATCGTATTTACAGATAATATTCTATTATCAATAGCTCGTTTTAAAATACTATATTTACAATAATTCTCCACCATCTCAGGAAACAGAGTAAGAACATCAAAAATCATTCTATCAATCCCTCGATATTATTAATAATAATCTTCTTATCCTTAATACTAACATCAGTAACAATGGCTTTAACAAATGGAACTAAAACTACTTCTTTAGAATTTGTCTTTACAGACAATAAGTCACTCGCACCATTATTGGAAACCCCAACAACAAACCCTTTTTTTTGAGCATTTTGATCAAATACTTCTAACCCAACCAATTCGTCAATTAGAAATTCGTCATCTTCCAAAGCTTCCCTAATAGTACTTTCTTCCACGTATAAAAAAGCACCTTTATACTCCATTAAATCATTAATAGAATTAATTCCTTCAAAGCAGACAAGTGCAATATTTTTGTGCAAACGAACACTTTTAATAGCTAACGGTAAATATTCATTATTTGATTTTACAAAAACTTTCTCAAGCGAACAGAAAAAATCCGCCTGATTTTTAGTAAAACCAACCTTAGCTTCACCTTTTATCCCGTGAAAATTCAAAATTTTACCGACAGAAACATACTTTGCCATAACTACTAAGCTTCCGGTACTTCTTCAACCTTTTTAGGTTTTCTTCCCCTTTTTGGCTTCGGAGCTTCTTCAACCGGTTGTTCTATTTCCACTTCGGCAGCAACCTCAGGAGTTTCTGCTTTAACTTCTTCTTTCTTAGGAGATTTTGTTTTTTTAGTTTCTTCTTCTTTTTGGTTCTTAAATTCTTCAGGTAAATCAGGTCTATCTTGATTCCATCTGTCAAGTCCCATTTGAGAGCGAATTAAACCAATACCAACATGTACTCTCCACTCATCCATTTTTAACTGAGCTGCAATTATCTTATGACATCCGATTGGAGGTAATGGTAATAATGGCTCATATAAATTCTTAATAGCAAAAAGCTGGTCCGGAGAAATTGCTAATTTACGTTTTGGGAAAGGCAATTTTGGAAGCATCATTTTTTGTCTGACAAGATTTATCCCAAAGAAAACCTTTCTTGGTTCTAAACCGATTTTTTCACCAATAACTTCATGGCAATCAGGATTTGGCAACGGCAACATAGATTTGTACAACAATTCAATTTGTTCTAATTGTTCTTTACTTACTAATAATTGCTTAGGAGCTTTTCTTTGTTGTGGACGTCTGCTAAAATTATTGTTCCTGTTAAATCCACCACCTTGCGGTCTTCTGTTTTGATAACCGCCTTGATTATTATAGGATCTTTGAGGCCTGTTATTCCCATAACCGCCTTGACTGCGATTATAACCGCCATTGTTATAATTATTATTGTAACCACCCTGACGATTATTACTGTATCCGCCTTGATTACGATTATAGCCACCTTGTTGTCTATTATTGTAACCACCGTTTTGTCTGTTTTGATAACCGCCTTGGTTGTTATACGACCTTTGTGGTCTGTTATATCTTTGTTGAGGTTCGTAGTTTCCTCCAGCACTATAATAGCGAGGAGCTTCCTCCGTACCACCTGCACTATAACCTGTTAAATGTTGCGTTTTTTCTTCCGCAGTATCTTCTACTGCATCTGTTGTCGATGGAGAAACCATCATTTTTTTATCAGGATACAAGCAGTCCGGACAAATAACTCTTTTGGGGTTTTTTGTTTCAAACTCACGACCGCATTTGATACACTTGTTTACATACATAATAAAAGCCTCTTAATTAAAAAATAACGTAATTCCGGGTTAATAATATTTAATAAAGTAAAAAATTCTCCTCAGTAATAAAAAATCGATTTCTAACTCTATATTAACATGCATATTATAACATGCTTTTTAAAATATTGCAACTGGCATGAATTTATTCAATCAAATCAATAAAGCTGTTGACTTTTTTAAGGTTGCTTTTAGACATAACATTCAATTTTGAGTTAATTTGATAAATCAAAGAACTTTTTCCTACATCAATCCGATAAGTGGAATTGTCAAAAAAATAACTTATAGGGACACAAAATACATTTGCAATAATTTCCATAGTTTCGGCAGATGGTCTGTATTTACCGTCCTCAGCTCTTGCAATAGTCCTTCTGTCCAATCCGACTTTTTCGGCAAATTGTTCTTGTGTTAATTTATTAGCACGTCTTAACATGAGGATTTTATCCGCAATATGACGGGTAGTTTGCAAGCATTTTGATTGAATATTTTCCATATAGATAGATTAGCAACTTAATCTGTAAATTACTATGTAAAGATTTTGCGTATATATAATATTCTGTCATATTAAAAGTGATATTAATAATCTTGTAAGCCAAACACAATAACATATATTAGCATTATTAAGATTTGTAAATGTATTCTAAATTCACTGCAATTTTTATCTCACAAAATACTTTATATATAAGTAATCAAAAAGGAGGATATTATGGCATTTTTTGACGGACCACAATTAGGAGCTCCACAAATGAATCCAAACGCGTATGCACAAGTGTATGCAAAAGAAAACGGCATCAGCATTGATGAGGCAAAAGCTCAATTAAGAGCAAAATTCGGCGACCCGCAAAAACCAAATTCAACTTTTGCACCAGAGCCGCAAAATATTCCAAGAGATGCAATCGGACCTGTTTTTACTTATCGCACAGACGGAACAAATTATAATTATAATCCAACTGATTTTAGTATGCAGACTCCTCAAGATATGGAAAAACTTGTCAGAAATGAAGCAAAGCGGAACGGAATGTCTGAACAGGATTTTGCATTAGAATTAGGACTTCCGCCACGCGAAAAAGAAGATAAAAGCGAAATACTTAAAAGATTAGGAGTTCCGCAGGAGATTATTGATAAAGGAGATGATGCAATAAGAAAATACGCTTATGAGCATGATATTGATTTACCTGCAAAAGAAAGAAAATAATTAAGGGGGCATTTGCCCCCACCAAGTTTTAAGGAGAGTATAATATGACAGAAAAATTTGAAGATCATCCGTTAAATCCGCCTGAGATTCCAGAAAAAACATTTTCATTTGACTCATTTGTAGAATGCAAAGATTTGCCCTGTTATAAAAAATTAACCGCAGGAATAGGTGTTAATTTGCCATTTCCTAGTGACAGCACAAAAGTTACATTAGGAGCAGCAGCTCGTGTAAGTGTTTTCAACACCCCCAAAGGCACAAAAGTGACAAAAGGAGTTTTACCCGCATTGAAAGTAACTCAAGAATTGGGAAAAAACGCACAACTTATGGCTCGAATATCGCCATCACCATCAGAATTTGCAAGAATTGGTGTTCAATTAAAGTTTTAAACTATTTCTCTAGCATAAATGTCACAGGCCCATCATTAATCAATTCCACATCCATCATTGTCCGAAATTTTCCGGTCTTTACTGAAATATTTTTATTTTTTAATAATTCGACAAAATATTCATACAACTTCACTGCAAGCTCCGGAGAAGCTGCATTATCAAAAGATGGGCGCGTACCCTTTTTACAATCTCCACAAAGAGTAAACTGAGAAACTACCAATATTTCACCGGAAACATCCACAACAGAAAAATTCATTTTATCATTTGTGTCCTCAAATATTCTTAATTTCGCAATTTTTTCTACTAATTTTTCTGCATTTTCATACTCGTCACCCTTTTCAACACCTAAAAATACAAGAATCCCCTTATTTATTTCTGAAATTTTTTCACCCTCAACTGTAACAGATGCGCGTTTTACTCTTTGAATAAGTGCTTTCAATTATTTATCCTCATTTTCTTTCTTTTCTACTTTTTTTATTTTCAAAACATCATTTTCAATTTGCATTTCAACGGTATCATTTTCAGGATCAATTTTTAAAAGTTCAATTATTACCTTTGGCAGAAACAATGACCAACCATTACCTGCTCTAAACAATTTTCTTTCCATTTTACCTCATAATAAAAATTTTTAACACGTTTATAACATGTACTTTACAAAAGAAAAAATATAAGATATATTTTAATTAGTTAGTATTATGTTATAAACATGTTATAAAGGAGAAAACATGAAGCAGGAGATTAGATTAGCAGAATGCTCTACACAAACACCTTCTCATATTAATTACCGCAAAACGGCATTCACAATGTCAGAAGTATTAATTACACTTGGAATAATTGGAGTAGTTGCAGCAATAACAATGCCATCATTAATAAATGAAACTCTAAGAAAACAAGATGGAGTAAAATTAAAGAAATTTTACAGTGTAATGCAACAGGCTATAATAATGTCTGAAAAAGATAATGGTACCGCAGCAGATTGGCAACAACCCGCTGCAATTAGAGATGAAAACGGAGAAATTTTAGACAGTAATCCAGAAGCAACTCTTGCATTTTTTAATCAATACTTAGCTCCTTATATAAAAACAATAAAAACACAGCAAAATGCTTCCCCAATGATTACGTTTGTCGATGGCAGCACTATTAATATGTCTAAAGGAAATTGTATAGATTTTGGATTTGATTTAAACGGAAATAAACAACCAAACCAATATGGCAGAGACAAGTTTGATTTTTTAATTTGTGATAGCAACTATAACGAACAATATTTAGGTAAAGATAAATATTTTGGACCGCACAGTCAAGCTGAATTAACCAAACAAGGAAGAAACAGAGTTCTGCAAATATGTAAAACTAAACCTCAAACCTGTGGGGTACTTTTATTAATAGACAATTTTGAATTCAAAAAAGATTATCCGCACAAAAGATAAAATTAATCAACTTTACCTCTTAATTGACCACAAGCAGCATCAATATCAGCTCCACGCTCTAAACGAACAGTAACCTTTTTACCTGCTTGCTCCAATAAAGATTTAAAACGCATTATAGAATTTCCTGAAGGTTTTTGGTAATCATTTTTTTCCGTTGGATTATAAGGAATTAGATTAATATTACACTTTAAATCATGCAAATATTCAACAAGCTCTTTTGCACTTTGTAAAGTGTCATTTAAATCTTTTATTAATAAATATTCTATTGTAATTCTACGTCCTGTCTTTTCAATATATGATTTTAATGCCTTCTTTAATTCAGGCATAGGATATTTATTTTCAATCTGCATTAACTGTTTTCTTATTTCATGGTTTGGAGCATGCAAGGATATTGCTAAAGTAGACTGCATATCAAGTTCTGCAAGCTTCTTTATCCCCGGAATTATTCCGGATGTAGAAACAGTCAAACGTCTTGCCCCTATTTGGAAATTCTCATTAAACATTTCCATAGCCCTTAAAACGTTATCAAGATTTAATAAAGGTTCACCTTGCCCCATAAAAACAACATTAGTAACCTTTAAACCTGTATCCCGCTGTATTGTCAAAACTTGTTCAATAATTTCTTTGTAAGAAAGATTTCTTATAAAACCACGTTTGCCGGTAGCACAAAACGAACAATTAACAGCACAACCAACTTGTGAACTTACGCAAGCCGTTAAGTTTGCTCGATTATCAAATCGCATTAATACCGTCTCGACACATTCACCATCAGGATACTCCAATAAATATTTTAATGTTCCGTCAGAGCTTTCTTGCTTAACTTTTATTTTTATATTAGAAACTTCTGCAACTTCTTTCAATTGTTCTCGAAATTTTACAGACAAATCTGTCATATCATCAATATTTTTAACAGATTTTAAATAAATCCAATTATGAATCTGTCTCGCACGAAATTTTGATGCACCCAAACTATCTGTAATTTTTTGTATTTCTTCTAAATTTAATCCTGAAAGTACTTGCATAATTTCCTCTACTTTAAATTTTCACTTTGAGCCAATTTGATTTTTTGTTTATAATAATCAATTATTTCAACCATTGCATGAAGCATCATAGCTATTGGTTCAACCTGTTGTCTCCATTCATAAAAGCCACAAGATTTTGGTAAAATACATAAAGGATTATCCGGAAAATCTCGACATATTTGGGGTCTGTTTTCATAATCAGAACAACGCCTACAATCATTTAATTTTGGACAATGATAAAAATAAACATCATCATCAATTGTATCATCCAAAAGTTTAATGTATTCCGGATAAACCTGTTCAGCTTCTTTCTTTGAATTATAAGGCACAAAAATTGACAGAAACTGTGTTGCAAAATTATCACCATTTGCAGCTTTTTTTTTTAATTCTTTTGGAGAAAACTCTGAACATGCAAGATTACAACAAGTTGCACAACCTTTACAATGATAATTTTCACGCAATTTTAATATCTCTTGCCATTTACGGTAAATTTCATGCGATATATCATTTTCAAACATATCTAAAACTGCAATTTGCCATTGACCGCCTTTTGAATTTTGCTCATAAAAATCAAAAATATCACCACTGAAATCCTTAGGTCGAATTTCTTCAACCCTACTTAGTATAGCATCAGATGATTTCATAAAAATCTCACGATACATAGTTTTCATTTTATTCACAGTACGTTCTAAATCACTCATTTTATAAATCTACCGTATCATCGAAAACTATGAAATATCCCATCTTCCGCAAGTACCACCCCAACGGGCAATTATATTTCCTTTTATGTCTTTAATCTTTTCAACATGGTGAATATCTTCCCCACCTTCAACAATTGTAATAACCTCACAATTATTTGAGCAACCTGTACAATCACAAGTAATAGAATGGAAATTCATTTCTCCAACTTCCCATCCCTTGAAAGTTGTTTTAGCATCTGTATACTGATGATTTTCCATAGCCAACAATGCTGCACCTATAGCCCCCATAGTTTGATGATGATCAGGAACAATAACTTTATGTCCCAAAGCTTCTTCAAACGCTTTAACCATA
Source organism: uncultured Candidatus Melainabacteria bacterium (assembly GCA_934718275.1). Taxonomy (GTDB): domain Bacteria; phylum Cyanobacteriota; class Vampirovibrionia; order Gastranaerophilales; family Gastranaerophilaceae; genus Stercorousia. The sequence continues at coordinate 329,602 of CAKUZD010000001.1, forward strand.
CCAGAGTTTGTAGCTACACCACCTTGGAAAGAAAATACCGGCAACAATTCTTTACCCAAAGCCAAGTTAGCAAGATAATTACGTACAAGAGCTTGACAAAGACCATATAATAAATCTTCTACAGGATAACCAAGTTGCTGTTTATGGATTAAGTCACTTTCTGCAAAAACACCACAACGCCCTGCGATTCGAGCAGGATTTTCAGACTTCAACGCAGTATCACCAAATTCTTCAATTGGAACATTCAATCTTTGAGCTTGGTGATCCAAAAAGCTACCGGTACCTGCCGCACACACTGTATTCATAGCAAAATCAGTAACAATTCCGTCTCTTAAAATTATAATTTTACTATCTTGTCCACCAATTTCCAAAATTGTTTGAACTCCAGGAACATTAATACTTGCAGCAACAGCGTGAGCAGTAATTTCATTTTTAATAATATCAGCTCCAACTAAAGCTCCTGCCAAATTTCTGCCGGAACCGGTCGTTCCTACACCCATTACATCATAATCAGTAATTCTTTTTGCAAAAAGTTCATTCAAACCTCTCTGAACTGCCATAACAGGTTTTCCTGCAGTTCTGAGCATATAACTATCAACATACTTCCCTTTTTCATCAACAAGAGCAAGCTTTGTCGTAACTGAACCGACATCTATCCCTAAATATACTGTTAAACTCATATTTTCTACTTCCTTTTATAATTTATATTCTTTAATCTTAGTTTAGCACAAACAAAATAAAATATTGTCCAAAGTTTTTAGAATAAAAATAAATCAACCCCACTTAAAAAGTGAGGTTGATTTTATATGAGATATACTCATTTCCCTATTTTATTATTTATTTGACGGTATTCTCATAGCATAGAATGAACGAACTACGAACACCAATGCCACTACTAAGAAAACCCATCCTGCAATTGGAGCAATATTTCTGAAACTTTCAGAAATAGCAATTTCCATCGCAAGAAGCCCAAACAACGTTGTAAATTTGATGATTGGGTTCATCGCAACTGAAGAAGTATCTTTGAACGGATCACCAACTGTATCACCTACAACTGTTGCTTCATGAAGCGGAGTCCCTTTTTCTTGCAAATCAACTTCAACAATTTTCTTTGCATTATCCCAACAACCGCCGGCATTAGCCATAAATACAGCTTGGAACAAACCAAATACGGCAATTGCAATCAAGTAGCTTACAAAGAATGCTACAGGTGCGGATGTTGAGCAAGACGGTGCTGACAAACAAGCGAATGCCAAAGCAAATGCAAACAATGCAATAAAGATATTTACCATACCTTTTTGTGCATATTGCGTACAAATTTTTACAACTTCTTTTGAATTTGCAACATTTGCACTTCTTGATGATTCGTCATCTAATTTAATGTTATCTTTGATGTATTCGGTTGCAGAATATGCACCTGTCGTAACAGCTTGCATAGATGCTCCTGAGAACCAATAAATAACAGCACCACCTGATAAGAAACCAAGTAATGTATATGGATTTAACATATTTAAAATCATTTCAGGTTCAATACCCAAAGTAGATTTAATAACCAAGATTAATGAGAAAATCATAGTAGTAGCACCTACAACCGCAGTACCTATTAATACAGGCTTTGAAGTTGCTTTAAATGTATTACCGGCACCATCATTTTCTTCCAAATATTTCTTAGCATTTTCAAAATCAGGTTTAAAACCATATTCTTTTTCGATTTCTTCACTAACATTAGGAATATCTTCAATCAAAGATAATTCATAAACAGATTGAGCGTTATCAGTAACAGGGCCATAAGAATCTACCGCAATAGTAACAGGTCCCATACCCAAGAAGCCAAATGCTACCAAACCAAATGCAAATACTGACGGATAAATCATAACTGCATCCGGAATGTGTAGTGATGCTACATAAGCAATTCCCATCAATAGTACGATAACCATACCAATCCAAAATGCTGACATATTACCGGAAACAATACCTGAAAGGATTGTCAAAGAAGCTCCTCCTTCACGAGAAGCAGTAACAACTTCTTCTGTGTGTTTTGCTTTTGGAGAAGTAAATATTTTAGTAAATTCAGGAATCAAAGCAGCACCCAAAGTACCACAAGAAATGATTGCTGAAAGAACTAACCATAGTTTATTACCCATATCGGCCAACAACCAATGGCTTACACCAAATGTCATAACAATTGACAAAATTGATGTCAACCAAACAAGGTTAGTTAATGGTTTTTCAAAATCAAATTTATCTGTCTTTGCAGCATAAATTTTATCAGCAACGCCATTAATCCAATATGCAACTACAGAAGTTACAATCATTAAAAATCTCATTACAAAAATCCAAGTCAACAATTGAACTTGGTTTTCTTTACCGACAACAGCTAACAAAATAAATGAAACAAGAGCAACACCTGTTACACCGTAAGTTTCAAAACCGTCTGCTGTAGGGCCGACAGAATCTCCGGCATTATCACCTGTACAATCTGCAATAACACCAGGGTTTCTTGGATCATCTTCTTTAATACCGAATTGAATTTTCATCAAATCAGAACCGATGTCTGCAATCTTTGTAAAAATACCACCTGCAACACGAAGCGCAGAAGCACCTAAAGATTCACCGATAGCAAAACCGATAAAGCAAGCACCTGCGATTTCACCCGGTACGAATAACAAAATTGTCAACATCAAAATAAGTTCAACTGATACAAGACAAACACCAATTGACATACCTGCTTTCAAAGGAATATTCAAGATATTCAAAGGGTTTCCTTTTAAAGAAACGAAAGCAGTTCTGGCATTAGCTAAAGTATTCATTCTAATACCAAACCAAGCAACAGCATAAGAACCCAAAATTCCAATAACTGACCAAGCAAGAATAATCAAAACATGAGTTAAAGGCATGTGTTGCAAATATCCGAAGTAGAAAGCGATACAAAGACCAATTAATACTTCTAATACAAACAAAAATTTACCTTGTTGAATAAGGTAAGTTTTACAAGTTTCAAAAATTGTGTTTCCAACTTCAGCCATAGACGCGTGAACATCCAATTTTTTAATTCTGAAGAATTCGACAAATCCAAATATCAAGCCAACAACAGAAATCGCAATACCGGTCAATAATAAATTAAAACTTCCGGAGCTTGCATCCTTGATACTCGGAACAACTAAATCTGCTTCACTCGCAAGAGCAGGTGAAACACCCATTAGCACAGTAGCAAATAGCGCCATCAATGCTTTTGGAGAAGTCAACTTTTTAATCATAATCTCTCCTTTTTTTATACAAGTTGTCCTACTATTAATTACTTAATAACAAACGCATTATAAAACAAATTATAATATTAAACAATACCACAAAAATATTAATAAAAAACTTTCAAATTAAGATTTTATTTACCTATTCCTAAAAAAGTTTTTAATTTCTTTGTTACATTTTTACATTTTTTTGCAATATTGCCATAGCCTAATTCTAACAAAACAAATCCCCTTGTAATAAGGCTTTTAGGTCTCACACCATCAGCAACAACAGCTCCATTACTTGCCAATACTATTCTTTTATCAATCGTTTTTTTATATTTTTGTTCTTTCAATGCATGCTTAAATAAATTAAACTGCTTTTTCAAAGCATTATTTTGTCTCATTTTTTGATTAAATCGTTCAATAATTTGAGTTACATTTACACCATTCATACTATTTAACTGAGAATAAAAAGAAACAAGAGCAACGCCTTGAGCATCATTCTTATTGGCTAATTTTAGAAATTCTCTTGCCGCATTCCCAGCCTGAGGAACATCGTCTCTTAACTCTTTAATAGTCCTTGCGGCCCAATAATTATAAGCATTTACTGAATTAACTTTAAAATTTTTCATACATATACCTTTATACTTTCTACATATCCTAAACTTGCAAAAAGCGTAAATATAAAATTTTGCGAAAACAGCAAGATTTCATTAAGAAAAATTACGCAATTATTACAAGTACACATCTTCTAACAATTTAATTTCAAATTCGGCACCTGCCGGAATAGATATCCTTGAACCTTTTGCCCAAATGGCAAAAATTGGAGAACCGGCAAAATTGACAGCATAAACAACTGCTCCAAAAATAGTAGGTATAGGGGCTATTATTATACCAACCGGATTATCTGCTAGTTTTGCAGATGTTCTTCGAGTTTTTTTATAGAAGTTTTCACCTTTATCTACTTGTTTTGAAACTCCTTTTATATAGCCTCTTTTACCTTTAATATTATTCAAAAATACTTTTTTCAAATTAGCTTTGGTAATTTTTGCATGAACACTTTTTGTTGAGCCATTTACAACCATTCCATCAACCAATAAAACAATTAAACCTCCATTACCTGCATATTGAGGGAGGTGAGAATTTTCAACAACTGCAGTAAATTTAGTACCTTCATTAATGGTTATGTATCTTTGCGTAACAGGTTTTATTGATGTAAAAGAAACTCTTGTTCCTTCTTTTTGATAATCAGATATCATACAATTGGATCTAATTCTGAACTTTGTTCCCTTTTTAATCCTAATTGCAGTCGATTTATCAAATTTGTAATCATTATCCATTTTTTTGATAACAAGTTGAGGTTTAGTTGTTTGCGTAACAGGATGAGTCTTTGGAACAGATGAAATTGGATTATTTGAAGTTGTTGGAGTCTTGGACCCTGTTGCCTGAGATTGATTAGGTGCCGTTTTGGGTAAAGCCGGCAGATTTTGTTCTAACGCTGAAGGATTGTAATTTTTTCGAATTTCTTCATCAACAGATGTATCTAACTCAAAAGCAAAAGACTTGGTGGTCAATAAAAGTAATAAGAAAATAAAAAAATATATACTAGTCCGTTTTTTCAAAATTTTCCTCACATTTTTGCATCATTAAATTGTATATTTGCTTAAGGTCTGTACCTGTACCGGCAAACGACAATGTAAAATCAAAACCTGATAAAGATTTGTTTGCACTGAATAAATATTTAGCAAAAAAAGAATAATGACTTAATATTTTATCAACTCTATATTTATTTTTTAAGCTAAATCCTATAAACTGAGTTTTTGAAACTGTTAACAATTCTAATTCTTTAATTTCATCCCATTTCACCCAAAAGCCCGTTTTTGAATAATTATTCGCACAATAAAAACCTTCTTTCGTTGCCGCAAAAATTATTTTTGGAGATATTAAAGCCCTCACCGAAAAAGGAAAACAACCAACTCCAAAAAAAATAAGTAAAACAACTCCTAAAATCATATAAGCAAGCGGGTTTCCAAAACAAGCACGTGAACCTGGGGTGCAAACGCCAGAAAAATAATCTGCAAACCAACAGAAAGTAATACCAATAAGAACAAAAAGAAAACAACCCAAACATTGAATCAAAACAAAAATTCGCTTTTGTTTTATTTCACAAATCAAATTATTTGAGTCAATCTTCTTCACTTCTTACCTTTCACAATCAGTTATTTTAACAACTCATTAATTGCCTTTGCTGCTTTCTTTCCTGCTCCCATAGCATTAATTGCATTAGAAGCACCAACGGGAGCAACGTCACCGCCGGCATAAACTGTAGGGATATTCGTACATCTTGTTTCTCCGTCAACTACAATGTAGCCTTTTTTATCTGTAACAATATCCATTCCTTCAGCTTGAGCCGAACGTTGAATAATCGGGTTTGGTCCTGTACCTAATGCCACAATTACAGTATCCAAATCCATTAGTTCTGTTTTTCCCGTAGAAACAGGTCTGCACCTACCGGATTCATCAGGTTCGCCAAGTTCCATAACTTCAAGTTCTACACCTTTTACATAGCCGTTTTCACCCAAAATTTCTTTTGGAGCATATAAAAACTTAAATACAACACCTTCTTCTTTTGCGTGCCTAATTTCTTCTAACCTTGCAGGTAATTCTTTTTCTGTTCTACGATAGATAATATAAACTTCTTCAAAACCAACTCTTACTGCAGTCCTTGCTGCATCCATAGCTACATTTCCACCTCCGAATATTGCAGCTTTTTTACCAACTCTTAAAGGTGTTGTACTATTTTCTTGTCCTGCATGCATAAGATTTACACGAGTTAAAAATTCATTTGCAGAGAAAACTCCATTCAAATTTTCACCTGCAACATTTAACATTTTAGGTAAACCTGCCCCCGAACAAATAAATATTGCATCAAAACCATCTTCTTTTAACTGTTCAAGAGTTATTGATTTACCGACAACTACATTTTTATGGAATATTACACCCATTTTTTCAAGGTTATTAATCTCTTTATCTAAAATTGTTCTCGGAAGTCTGAATGGAGGAATACCATATCTTAAAACTCCTCCAAGCTCATGTAACGCTTCAAAAACTTCAACATCATGACCTGCTTTTCTCAAGTCACAAGCTGCAGTCATACCTGCACACCCGGAACCTATCACTGCAACTTTTTTACCGGAAGGTTTAATCTCCGGCATTTCCGCCTTTGTATTATCTCCAACATATCTTTCTAAGGCTCCGATTGCTACTGCTTCTCCCTTTATCCCAAGAATACATTGACCCTCACATTGTCTTTCCTGAGGACAAACCCTACCACAAACCGATGGTAACATACTGGTTTGACGAATAATTTCTCCGGCCTTATCAAGATTACCTTCTTTTATAGCTTGAATAAAATCAGGAATTTGAATATTTACGGGACACCCTTGAACACATCTTGGATTTTTACAATGCAAACATCTAGAAGCTTCTAATTTTACTTGTTCATCCGTTAAATTGCTCTCAACAGGCTCAAAATTATGCCTTCTTTGTATTTTATCCTGTTCTTTAACATGTTGTCTTTCTATAGCCATATTACCACCTTCTTATTTAAAACTTTTCATAACCATATTTTACTTTAAAAAACATTTAGTGCAAATAAATCAAAAAAAGTTAATAATTCATTGTAATTAAGGCTTTCTTGTCATTTAATAATTCTATGAACATTATAGAAAAGAGTCAAAAATCTCTTGAATTTGACAAAATAAAAGAAAAACTTGCAAATTTTGCAAAAATAAAACAGAGTAAAGAAATCTGCCTTAAAATAAATCCTTTTGATGACATTGTAAAGATAAAAAACGAATTACAATGCACCAGGGAAGCAAAACAAATTTTAGATATGCCAAACGACATCCCTATAGAATTTGTAGCTGATATCGCCAAAATCAGAAAAAATATGGGAGTAAGTTATTTGGCGGAAGAAGAACTTATTGATATTGCAAAAACTTTGAAAACATCTCGACTTGTAAAAAAATTTATCTCAGAAAACTTGACGATGTTATCTATTTTAAGAAACGCAGCTCAAAACCTTTTAGCTGATAAACAACTTGAAGATAAAATATTTGAAACGTTTGATGAAAACCTAAACATAAGACAAGATGCAACTCCTGAACTGAGAATTCTTTACACATCACTGAGAGATAACGAAAAGAATTTAAAAACGACTGTAAACTCTCTTTTAAATTCCCCAAATTTTTCAAAACATTTACAAGAAAACATATATACGACTCGTGATGACAGAATTGTTTTTCAAGTGATGGCTTCCTCAAAAAGTAAAGTTCCCGGAATTGTTCACGATGTTTCAGCAACCAACAAGACTTTTTATATTGAACCGGAACAAATTGTTCCTCTTAATAACAAAATACGAGAAATTAAAGCCAATATTCACTCAGAGATGGTTCGAATTCTTGCAGGTTTGACTTCTCTTGTCAAAAACGAAATAAAAGAACTTGCCCTATCAGAGCAAATTCTTGCAACTATTGATTATCACTTCGCAAAAGCTCGTTATGCGGTAAAAATTCACGCCATTGAACCTGAAATAGTTACACACAAATTTATTGAGCTTGAAAATATGAAGCACCCGCTTCTTATCGGAAATGTAGAAAATGTAGTTACAAATAATTTTGAAATTGGAAAAGATTACAAATCAGTAATTATCACCGGCTCCAATACAGGAGGCAAAACTGTCACAATAAAAACAATCGGACTATTTATTCTTATGGCTAAAACAGGGATGTTTTTACCTTGTACGGCAGCAAAGCTATATCCGTTTGAAAATGTATTTGCAGATATAGGAGATGACCAAAGTATCCTGCAAAACTTATCAACATTTTCTGCACACATGACAAACATAATCGAAATACTAAACCAAAGTAATGACAAGTCGTTTGTTCTTTTAGACGAAATTTGTGCAGGAACAGATCCTGTAGAAGGTGCGGTTTTAGCTCAGGTAATTCTGGAAAAACTTGCCGAAAAAGGAGTTCTTTCAACTGTAACAACTCACTATGGAGAATTAAAAGCTCTTGAATATACAAATCCTTATTTTAAAAACGCATCAGTTGAATTTAATACAACGACATTAAAGCCAACATATAAACTATTATTAGGCATTCCGGGATTAAGCAACGCAATTGCAATTGCAACTAACTTGGGACTTGATAAAGAAATCACCGAAAAAGCAAAAAACATTGTTGTTTCAACAAAAGACCCTTCAATACTCGTAGTTGAAAAATTACAGGAAACACAAGCAAAACTTGCTCAAAATTTGGAAAGAGCAGAAGAATTAAAAGAAACATCTGAAAACTTAAAAAACGAATACCAAGATTCTCTTGCTCAAATCAAAAAAGACAAAAAGAAAACCGTTAAAATAATAAAAGACAAATTTGATAGAGAATTATTAGAAGTCAAAGCGGAAATAAAACATATTCTTGACGAACTCAGACGAGAAAAATCCGAAAAAATTGCTCGCCGTTCTTACGCTCGTCTTGCCCAAACAGAACAAAAGTTCCGAGGAAAATTATCAGAATATGATGAAAAACAACATTATGAAAACATTGATTGGACAAATATAAAAACAGGCGATAAATTAATACTAAAAGAGATGAATCAACCTGTTATTTTACTTTCACTTCCGGACAAAAACGAAAATGTCCTTGTACAAATGGGCAACTTTAAAACAAAAATTAAAACATCCAAACTTGCCCCTTATGATTCAGCTTATGAAAAAAAAGAAAACGTATACAAACCAAGTTCTTTTGAAAATTTTGAATTAAGAAAAACCAGTATCTCAAACACACTCGACTTGCGAGGCTACAAGGTTGAAGATGCACTTGATAGCTTGGAATTCTATTTAGATAAAGCAAGTCTCGCGAACCTTGCGGCAGTTACAATTATTCACGGTCACGGAACAGGTGCATTAAAGTCTGCAGTGAGAGACTTTTTAACAACATCTCCTTATGTCGCCAAATGGAGAGTTGGGGAAGATACTGAAGGTGGCGATGGAGTAAGCATCGTTGATATCAAGTAAGACAATAAGGTTTTACAGTCATTGTGAGCGAATGCGAAAGAATAATGTTGTCATTCTGAGGGCTTTGCCCGAAAGAATCCAGCTAATTAAATGCCAAATATTGGCGACCACCGCCCTACAAGACTTTAGTGAGAAGTGAAACGTGAAAAGACCTTATCAGATAAGTTTCTTTATTTCATATTTCCAACACTTCTATATACCCCTAGCCCTAATTAATTTAGTCTAATTATTGTTAGTTTACCATCTCTAACTATCCCTAATTGAAGGAGAGGACATTCCATAAATGCCACGATAGCGGAATGAACAATAACTTGTTAGTGAAATAAACGACAAAAACAGTCATTGTTTGAGCGAAGCGAGTTTGACTGTTTTTATATTGAACTTACTAGTTATTAGTGAATGAAGCGTGTGGATGGTTTTGTGGAACTTTTTACATAAAAAGTTCCCGCAGTCCGCGAAGGACAACCAATTATAAGGAAATAAGAAGGTTATTACCACAAACCCCTCTCTGAAATTTCTAAGCTCAAATTATTCGCTAAGAAATTTCTTCTCTCCCTCAAGGGGCGAGAACATTATAGTTACGTCATTGTGAGCGATAGCGAAACAATCCAGCTTATTAAATACCCAATATTGGCGGGGTAGGTATCACCGCCCTAAAAAACTTTAGTGAGAAGTGAAACGTGAAAAGACCTTATCAGATAAGTTTCTTTATTTCATATTTCCAACACTTCTATATACCCCTAGCCCTAATTAATTTAGTCTAATTATTGTTAGTTTACCATCTCTAACTATCCCTAATTGAAGGAGAGAATATAATTGATAGACTCTGAATCAAGTCAAGCCCCTCTCTCGTATGCGTAATTCGCGTTGCTCAAACGCCTACTCTCTCTCCCCTAAAGGGCGAGAGCACAATAATCATGGTCATTCTGAACGAAGCGAAAAATCTATTCCCTCTCCTAAATTAGGAAAGGCGGATTGTGAGCTGAGGGCGAACAGACTTGCAGAAGTGCAAGACTGTGCAGACCCGCTAAACGCGAGCAACCAAGCAGGTTAGTGTGAGGTTTTAAATAAGCTGAGGACAAACAAACCAAGCAGGGTATGGTGAGGGGTTCTACAATGCCACGATAGCGGAATGAACAATAACTTGTTAGTGAAATAAACGACAAAAACAGT
>CAKUZD010000002.1 GCA_934718275.1 uncultured Candidatus Melainabacteria bacterium
CCCCCTCTCTGAAATTTCTAAGCTCAAATTATTCGCTAAGAAATTTCTTCTCTCCCTCAAGGGGCGAGAACATTATAATTACGTCATTGTGAGCGAATGCGAAACAATCCAGCTGATTAATTGCATAATCTTGGCTCAATTAAGACTTATTTTAAATAATCTTCAAAACTTTTTGTATTAACTTTGTACCCGCAACCCTCGTGTAGTTTGGCATTATAAAATATTCGTTTTTTAGGATAGTTTTTACACATAGGGAGTCTGTTTTTGTAATCCGAACATAATCCGTCACTTGTAACAAGTTTACAAGCAAAGATTAAATTCCCTTGCTCATCTTTTCCCTTTATATAAAACCTTTTGTATGCAGGAAATAACATTTGCATTATTTTGAATTCCTTTTCGGTATATGTATCATAACTATACATGTAATTACAGCATTTTCCGCATTTTTTGCATTCTCCGGTAATTTCATAACTTACACGTTGAGGAACAAAATATGAGCGAATTTCATTGATTATTACAAAGAAAAAATCCAGCATACTTAATATAGTAACATGAATGAAGTTTGTAATATTAAAAATGTGCCAATTTTAAATAATTTGCCAATAATTTACTTTTATAATAAAATTTAAATCGTATATAAGGGAGTATCCATGTCTAAATATTACGTAAAAAGGAATTATACCGCCAAAGAGATGGCAAAAGCAAATATTTCTAAAAATTCAAGGAAGAAAAACGGGGGATTTCTTTCAACAATCAGATTTATTTTTATAATGGGTTGTGCTTGTGTGTTGGCAGGAGTTGCATCTTTGGAGCTATACTTGTCCTCTTTGCCACCGATTAATAATTTAGAGCAATTTAAACCAAATATTGTTACGAAGATTTATTCTGACGATGGCGAAATAATAAAAACATTTACTGCTTATACTTATGAAAAAATAGATTTAAAAGATATTCCGGATAATTTAAAAAAAGCATTAATAGCAACAGAAGATAAAAACTTTTATCGTCACCATGGCTATGATGTTGTAGGTTTGGCTCGTTCTACTGTACAAAACGTAATTGCAGGACATGTTGTTCAAGGAGCAAGTACCATTACTCAGCAACTTGCAAGAGTTCTGTTTCTTAATAATGAAAGAACTTTTGATAGAAAATTAAAAGAATTATTTATTGCTGCAAGAATTGAAAAAACTATTTCAAAAGACCAAATTCTTGAAATGTATATGAATAATGTATATCTTGGAGCAGGCGCTTATGGTGTTGAAGGTGCTGCTCAAATTTATTTTGATAAACACTTAAAAGATTGTGACTTGGCAGAATTGGCTTTGATTGCAGGCTTGCCTCAAGCTCCTTCCGTTTACAATCCGTTTAATAATATGGATTTGGCTGTACAAAGACGCAATCAGGTTCTTACCAGAATGTATAAAATGAGGTATATTACAACTGAAGAATATGAAAAAGCCAAAAAAGAAAAGGTACATCTTGCCAAAGTGCCTCAATACTATACAACCAATAAAGCTCCATATTTCTGTGATTATGTAATGAAGGAACTTGAAAGATTAGGTTTTGATGAAACTGAAATTTCTCAAGGTGGTTATAAAGTTGTTACCACTCTGGATTATAAAGCCCAAAAAGCTGCCAATGAAGCTATTTTGAAAAATCTTCGCGGTTGGGGGTTAAGTGGCGAAAAAAATCAGGCTGCCGTATTTTCATTTAGTCCGATTGACGGAAAGATTTTAGTTTATTCGGGCGGAAAAGATTATACAAAGAGCCAATATGACAGGGTTACGCAGGCGGTTAGACCTCCCGGATCTTCTTTCAAACCTATTGTATATGCAGCTGCTATGGAAAAAGGTATTTCGCCAAATGACATGATTGAGGACAGACCTTTGACTATCGGACAATGGTCTCCAAGAAATTATGGTAACAAATATAGAGGAAAAATTCCTGTATATACAGCTTTGATGGTATCATCAAATGTTTGCGCTGCAAGATTGATAAAAGATGTAGGTATTCGTTCCGTAATACAAACAGCAAGGGTTTTAGGAATAGAAACACCGTTAGAATATGACTATACAATTGCCTTGGGGTCAAATGGTGTAAAATTATTTGAATTTACAAGAGCTTATGGTGCATTTGCAAATGGCGGTTATGTTGTACAACCTTATGCTATTGAGAGAGTTGAAACTTCTCGTGGAAAAGTTGTTTACAAAGCTCCGAAAACAAAAATTACTCACCAATTAAGTATAAATACGGCCGCGGAAATGACTGCCATGATGAAAATGGTTGTTTCCAACGGTACAGGTCGTGCTGCAAATATCGGAAAACCTGCAGCAGGTAAAACAGGAACAACTGACGATAACAAAGATGCTTATTTTATGGGATATACTCCAAATATTGTAACCGGTGTTTGGGTTGGAAATGATGACAATACGGTTATGAACAAATCTATTCAAGGTGGTACTGTTCCGGCTCTTATTTGGAAAGATATTATGAAAGTTGCAACAGAGCCGTACGGTAAAGCAGAATTTAATTATCCGCAGGTTGAATTAATCCCGTTTGGTTCTATTAATCCAAATCGTGTTATAGGAGAAACTGTTGCCAAACCTAAACATCAAGAAGATGAAAATGAAGTTGATTTGAATGATACAGAGCCTAATTTGCCTGAATCGGTTAAGAAGCTGGAACAAACTCAGTCTAAACAACCTACGCAACCTCAACAGCATTCACAACAGACTACTGCAAAACCTGCAGCTGCTAAGCTTCAAACAACATCTGCTCCAATTCCTATTCCAATGGCGGTTCCTGAAGGGGTAAGATAAAATTAAAAAGTCAATATTGGTTTTTTAGTATTGTTGGATTGGTTGTAATGCTCAATAAATATAGCTTGAAAGGATAAAATGACTGAATTTATTGCACATATAGGGACTGACGAATCAGGTAAGGGAGATTTTTTTGGCCCGTTGGTTATAGCCGGAGTTCTTGCTGATGAAAAATCAGCTGAATATTTCAGAGAACTTGGGATAAAAGATAGTAAAAAACTTTCTGATAAAAAAATGCTTATGCTTGCAGGGGAAATAAAAAAAGTTGCTCCGCACTCTGTTATTGCAATTTCAAATTCTAAGTATAATGAGCTTTATTCAAATATAAAAAACTTGAATAAACTTTTGGCGTGGGGACATGCAAGAGCGATTGAGAATATTTTGGAAAATAATCATTGTGAATATGCTTTGTCTGACAAGTTTGGTGATGAAAGTTTAATACAGTCTGCATTGATGAAAAACGGAAGAAATATAAGACTAGAACAAATGTGTAAGGCTGAAAGTGATATTGCCGTTGCTGCAGCTTCTGTTCTTGCGCGTGCAACTTTTGTTGAGAAAATGCAGGCTATGGAAAATACTTATGGTTTAAAATTCCAAAAAGGTTGTTCGGGGCTTGTAAAAAATGTTGCAGCCGAGTTTATTGGAAAATATGGTAAAGAACGTTTGAAGGAAGTTTGTAAGACTCATTTTAAGACTTATAATGAAGTTTAACTTTATTGTATGAAATTTATCGTTTTTGCGAATTTAGTGTACTTGCTCAAATCAGCTTGTTATGCTACAATTTCTATTAAGAAACGGAGAGATTATGAATTTATTGCATATTTTTACTGACATTCCAATCCTTATTGTAATTTTTACTTTTTTATTTTCTATAGTTTATTGTACGAAGAATTACATATTTGTAAGTAAAAATTTGAAGATTTTGTTGGGTTTTATCTCTAATTTTAAAAAAACTGATTTAAATTTTCGTTTTAAGGAAATTGACGAGTGGATGTGCTCAAACCCTTATGTAGCAGCAGCTTGGTTAGAATTTAAAAATACACTTGTTTTTTCAGAGTCAATTGCACTTAAAGGTAGAAATAATGATTTAACATACAAAGAAGTATCTTCTACTGTTCAAAATATTCAGACAACAGTTGATCCATTGTATTTCTTTAATGAAGAAACCTTGATTACATCTAAGTTTAATAATAAATTTTTACAAACCGTTCCTACTGTATTGACAGGTTTTGGGCCATTGTTTACGTTTTTAAATATTGCAATTGCATTTGGGAAAATAGATTTTTCTTCTCAAGAAAAAACAATTGCATCTGTTGCCGGTTTGATGTCATCAATGCAAACTGCGGCTCTTGTATCAGTAATTGCCGTAGGTTCTTCATTGTTATTTTTAATGTATGAAAGAATTTCTTTTCAATTATTATGTAAAAGTCCGCTTTTGAAATGTGAGGATTTGTTAGGTAGATTATTTGATAATATTTCTTCTGAAAAATTCTTGCTTGAACTATTGAAAGAAACTAAAATTCAAAACAACTCTGTCTCAAATTTAATAACTGCTATGCCACAACAATTTAAAGTCGCTTTGAATTCCGGTATTGCAAGTAATCTTGTTCCTTATTTGGAAAATCTTATTTTTGGCTTAAATGAGGTTAACAAAAGTATGAAAGAAGTTGCAAAACGCGGTAAAAAAGATGATGTTGATGAATTGTTCTAAGAGTTGGAGAAAATTATGAGCTTAAAGGCAAGAAAAACTACGGCTATTGATAGTGATAATAATATTTTTTGGACAACTATGGCAGACCTTTTGTTAGGTTTGGCAATTATTTTTATGACTTTGTTTGTTCTTGCCATGACCGGTTTTACCCAACAGGCTTTAGAACAAAAGAAACAACAAATTGAAGTTAATAAGGAACTTATTGAAAATCTTAAAAAAGCAAATATAGATGCACAAGTTGATGAAATGAGCGGAGATGTAAAAATTTCGGATATGGAACTTTTTGAAATAGGCAGTTCAAATCTTTCTCCAAAAGGTAAAGCGTATTTAAACAAACTTGTTCCGATTTATATAAATACAATTTTTTCTAATAAAGAGTTGGTTGATGAAATTGAAAATATAATAATTCAGGGACACACTGACAGTCAAGCATTTGCAGGGATTAAAAATCCTGATATTGAATATATGAGAAATATGGAACTAAGTATTGCTCGTGCAGATGCCGTTGCAAATTATATGTTTCAAACCGGATTTGATAAAAAATATAGTCCAAAATTACGTAAAATGCTTATTGTAGAAGGGAAAAGTTACTCAGATCCGATTATTGTAAACGGCAAAGAGGATTATAATAAAAGCAGACGTGTTGAAATGCGTTTGAAAGTTAAAAAAGTAGATGTAACAGAAGTTTTATTCCATGGAGTTCAGACATTAAATGATAAATGAAGAATTAATACTTGAAACTATAAATATGATAAAGCTGTATAACCTTGATATCAGAACGGTTACTATGGCAATAAGCCTGAGAGATTGTGCAGATAGTGATGTAGATGTTGTTTGTGAAAACATTTATAACAAAATTGTTAAATATGCGGGAAATTTGGTTGAATTTGCTAATGAATTTGAAAATGATTATTCTATTCCGATTGTAAATAAAAGAATTTCGGTAACACCGATTTCAATTGTCGGAGAGTCTTGCAAAAATCCTGACTATGTTAAAATAGCCAAAACCCTTGATAAGGCTGCAAAAACAGTTGGTGTTAATTTTGTTGGTGGTTTTTCAGCTTTAGTTGAAAAAGGTATGACTAAAGGCGATAAACTTCTTATTGAAAGTATTCCGGAAGCTTTGGCACAAACAGAAAGACTTTGTTCTTCAATTAATGTTGCTTCTTCAAAGGCGGGGATTAATATGGATGCTGTTTTAAAGATGGCTGAAATTGTGAAGAAATCTGCTGAACTTACAAAAGATAAAGATGGAATAGGTGCTGCAAAACTTGTTGTATTCTGTAATACTCCGGGAGATAATCCGTTTATGGCAGGGGCTTTTTGCGGTGTTGGGGAACCGGAATGTGCATTGAATGTTGGTGTTTCCGGGCCTGGAGTTGTAAGAGCAGCTATTGAGGCTTTAGGTAAAGATGAAGATTTGAGTGCTTTGGCTAGTAAAATTAAACAAATAGCCTATAAAATTACGTCAACCGGAGAACTTGTCGGTCGAAAACTTGCAAAACGCTTGAATGTACCGTTTGGGGTAATTGATTTATCTTTAGCACCTACTCCTGCAATAGGAGACAGTGTTGCAGGAATTTTTCAGGCGATGGGGTTAGAGCATGCCGGAGCGCATGGAACAACTGCAGCGCTCGCTATGTTGAATGATGCCGTTAAAAAAGGTGGAATTATGGCAAGTTCGCATGTGGGAGGCTTGTCAGGGGCTTTTATTCCTGTTTCTGAAGATGCGGGCATGATTGAAGCGGCAACAAACGGTTATTTGACATTTGATAAATTGGAAGCTATGACATCAGTTTGCTCTGTAGGTTTAGATATGATTGCAATTCCGGGTGATACTCCGGTTGATACTATTGCCGGGATTATTGCCGATGAGATGGCAATTGGCATGATTAATAAAAAGACAACTGCTGTTAGAGTTATTCCGGTAGTGGGAAAGAATATAGGAGACGAAGTTGTATACGGTGGACTATTAGGAAAAGCTCCGATTATGCCTGTTCGTAATTTATCTTCTTCCGGATTTGTAAATCGCGGTGGAAGAATTCCGGCTCCAATACACAGTCTAAACAATTAAAAGGACAATTATGACAGAATCTATCCGAGTTTTTGAAAATAGTTTAAGAGATTTTTTAATTAATATTCAAACAGATGCTTATAATACTCAAGGAAAAGTTGAATATAAGTATAATAATTTGAAAGTTTATATGGAACCTAAAAATAAATCAATTCCTCACTTTTGGGTTGCTGTAAATATTTCTGCTGCTTGTTATCAAATTGATCCGGTAGAAAAAATTGATGGTAGTATGGGTTCTGATGAAAGGTATATTTTGAAATGGGCTGCCAGACCGAATATTAATGGTGAATTAAAAAAGCATTGGATATATTTAACAAATTCTGCGGAGCTTATAAGTCAACAGGTTAGAAATGAAAAGAAAACCGCAGAAAATCTTGAAATTACTCAAAAAGAAATGCAAGAAATTACTGAAATTGTTACCGGAACAGGTGTTAAAAAGAGATTTAAGGGCTTTGATTCAAATATGAGGATGAACAGACATGCCAAAAACATTAAATGAATTAGCCGGAGAACTAAAACAGGTGATTATAGAGTTGCAGTCAGATGCGCATAATAAAGGGAATATGCGAGCTGAACGTTATAATAATCTTAAATTGGTTATGGAACCGGACAGGAATAGAAATCCTCACGTTGTTATAGATTTAGCTATTTCATCGGCAGAATTCGACCTTACAAGCGGACAAAAATTAAATGGCGGGCTTGGGCCTGATGAACGTTATGTTTTACGTTGGCTAAGTAAATCCGGAACTTTGACAAACCTTCAAGATACTTGGAAATCCATTGTCAAAAAAGATAGCTAAGATTTATAATAGAATTTAATTTTTTTTGTTGGCTTTAAAATATGAAAAAAGTCCTGCACTTGCAGCAACTAAACCATTTGTAACAAATGAAAGTTTTAATGGAGATGTTTTGATATGTTTTCCGATAAATGCTGTTATCCTATCTAATACAATTCCAAATCCAAACCAAGATAAAGCAGTGGTTAATCCTTCATGCATAGGAGTGTTTGTTTTTTTACGCACAACAAAAGGGCGTGGTCGTTTTAAGCCTTCCATTGTGTTTTTACTTCTCTTATCTTGTGTTGTTTGATATATGTTAGGGGTTTTTGAACTTCCAAATGTAATAGGATAAATCATAATTTTCAATTTCTTCTATAAGTGACAGTATATATTACACTTGTGTATTGTCAATACCCTGTAAAAAAAATAATAATTTTTTAATAAATTATTATTGCAATTATTTACTACATTTCTTATAATATAATTTGTAATAGATATGTCACGAGGTATTGTGAAAGGAGAGTTTATTATGTGGGAAAAGGATATTAACATTAACGAAGTTAAAGAAATTCGCACAAGAACAACAGTTTATTTTGGTGTTGGTGCTATCAAAAAAATTGATGACATCGCAAAAGTTTTAAAAGACAAAGGTATTGATAAAGTTATCGTAATGTCAGGTAAACATGCATACAAAGCAACAGGAGCTTGGGATTATGTAGAAAAAGCCCTTAATGCCCATGGAATTGGCTACGTAAATTATGCAGAAGTAACACCAAACCCTAATACTCACCATGTTGATGATGCTGCCAAAATGGCAAGAGATTTTGGTGCTAAGGCAGTAATTTCAATAGGTGGAGGTTCACCTACAGATGCAGGTAAATCAGTTGCAATTTTGCTTGAATATCCTGATAAATCAGCAGATGATATTTATGAATTTAAGTTTGCTCCTGAAAAAGCCGCTCCAATTGTTTCAATTAACCTTACACACGGTACCGGTACTGAAACAAACAGATTTGCAGTTGTAACTAATCTTGAAAAGAATTTTAAACCTGCAATTGCTTATGATTGCATATATCCGATGTTTGCAATTGACGATCCTCAATTGATGACAAAATTGTCACCAAAGCAAACAAGATATGTTTCAATTGATGCAGTTAATCACGTTGTAGAAGCTGCAACATCGACAGTTGCCTCTCCATATTCAATCACTCTTGCAAAACAAGTAATTGAATTGGTTGCAAAATATTTGCCAAAAGCAATTGCTAATCCTGAAGATTTGGAAGCTCGATATTTCTTGGCTTATGCTGCTATGATGGGTGGTGTAAGTTTTGATAACGGTTTATTGCACTATACCCACGCTCTTGAACACCCATTGAGCGCTGTAAAACCTGATTTGTCCCACGGTTTGGGCTTGGCAATATTACTTCCTGCCGTAATTAAAACAATTTACAAAGATAGACCAAATGTGTTAGCAGATATTTTAGCTCCAATTGCGCCAGGTTTGAAACCGGAAGCTTCAGATGCAGATAAAGCAGCTAAAAAAGTTCAAGATTGGTTGTATTCTGTTGATGTGAAAGAAAAATTGTCTGATGAAGGCTTTACTGATGCAGATGTTGAAAAACTTACTGATTTGGTATTTACAACTCCATCTTTAGCAGGTTTGATAGATATTGCACCATCAGGCAATAGCAGAGAAGTTGTAGAAGAAATCTACAGAAATTCTGTAAAACCTCTATAATTGTTAAAAATATAATAAAAAGCCGGGTTGGAAATATCCAATTCGGCTTTTTCGTTAAGTTTATATATACAGCAAAACTTATCCGAGCAATTCAAGACTGTTTAATTTATCATTAATTTCATTCATCAAATTAACATCATCAGTCTGTCTTGCATAATTTTGAGCTTTTGTTAGCAAACCTTTTGCTTTGGAAATATTGCTGTGTTCTACCATAATATCAGCGGCTTTAGCGTAATTTTGAGCTGTTTTTAATGGTGATTCTGCCTCGGTATAATGTTTTACAGCTTTAGAGTATGATTTTAATGCATCTTGAGAAAATCCAAACTTTTCGTAAGCATCACCCATACTAGAAGATACAAAACCCTTCAATCTGGAATTTTCTGTTTGTGCTGCTAAATCATCTGCAACCGAAATGTAGTTCATAGCTTCATCATCATACATATCAGTCAATATATTACCCATTTTGGTAAGAGATGTTGATTGAGCAGTCAAGTTTTCTGTTTCTCCTGCAAAAGAGATTGAATTAAAATAATGATCCATAGCAGGTTTAATTTGATTTACATCATCATAAATCTGCGCCATAGCATAGTGTGCTTTTGTTTTTACGTTTTTGTCATTTGTGTTAAGTGAATTATTATAACTTGTTAGGGCCTGAGGGTAATAGTCATAATCATCATAAATTTTTCCAACTTCATAATAAACTTTTGATTTGGTTTCGTTATCTCCAACTTCATCAGCTCTTTTTAATGCTCTTTGAAAAGATGCAATTGCTTTTTCCGGTTCGTTTGCATAAGCTAATTTTTTTGATTGTATAAATAATGATTTTAACTCTTTATCTTGCGGAATTAAAGAGATTACTTTAGTTTCATTTTCAATTTCTTTATCAACCGGTTCTTGCACAGTATCAGCAACGGCAGTTTTTTCTTCCGTTTTTGTTTTTTCTTTTGTACTGCCTTCAGGAAATTTTACTAAAAACTGCGGATTGATATCTCCTTCATTATATTTAAAATCAATTTGTTGTAGAAATAATGCATCAACCCAATTTTCTACAACTTTTGAATCTTTATTTAAAGTTTGAGAAATGTATGTATCAAGGATGGATGAAGCATTTTTTAAGTTTGATTTAACAAGCCTTGTATTTGGATTATCTTTTTTTACTTGAGCTTCAATCAAAGTAAGATATCCATTAACTTCTTCTTTAAGGTCGTCAGGAGTTCCTATTGCAGCGGCTGTATTTTTAAAATCTTTTAAAATTTGCGCGATATTAATTACTGCGCTTCTACCGGAAAGGGTTTTAGTTGGCATAACCTCAGCAGATTGCGTAGTTACTTGAGATTGTTGATTTTGTGGGGCTGTATTATATCTTGCTTGTGCCTGAATTTGAGAACGCATTTGACGCCAATCAACCTGTTCTCCACTATTTTGTTGTTGATATGCAGGAGTATAAGTTGGGGTTTTCTGTTCAACATATTGCAACCCTTTGCTTTTCGCATTTTGGTCAGTTTGTTCTTCTCGTTGAGCAGAAGAAGCATTTTGCTCGTCATCTTGCTTTCTCTTAACAAGACTACGCGCATCTTTATTCAAATATGGTCGCTGAAATATACCGTTTAACACAAATCTACCCTCTGGTATGTTAACTATATACTAAAACCTGCTAACTTTCGTCATACTTTTGTATGAAATCTACAGATTTTATTTAAGGTTATTTTCAGTGAAGTCAAATTTTTTAATTACTCAAAACGTACATTTCACAATTTTTGCAATCAAATTTTAACGGATATTTTTTCCCTTTTTCATCTTCCAAAAATAATTTTTGTGGGGATTTACACATATTGAGTGCAAACTTTATACAATGTTTCGTATGCATAAGTTCTATAGGTTTCGTTTTGGTATTTCCATATTCAAAAGCCATTTCGCAAACTTTACAATTACAGTTTTCATAGAAACATTTTGCTTCTTTATTAAAAATATTTGCCCTGTAGTCAAGTTCTTTTTGTGGAAATTCAGTATATTTTAAGGATTTTTGGATTTCTCTTTTGTAATTTTTCAAGCGCTCATTCATCAAATCTAATAAAATCCGCCGTCTAATTTCGTTTATTTGAGAAATTGGCATAAAAGGAAGTTGTCCGATTATATCAACATTTTGTACATAAAAATCACTTTCACCTGTTTTTTTTAGTTGATTTATAAAATTTTTTTTCATTTTTTCGGGATTTTTGGGGAGTTCTGTATTCTCAATTTTTAAATCTATTGAATTGTTATCCTCATCAACAGCCTTTAACATGTTATCCTGAAAAGTAAATACAACACCTATTTGTCGTTTTGTTTTTGAATTTTCCAATTGTTTTTCAAATTTGCTATCAAAATTCCTATAAATTTCAAACCCTTCGGAAACTCCATCCATCTTGTTTGGAAAAATTTTATTACCTTCTACTTTATTGACCAAACAGCCCATGCCGTTAAAATACAAACCATCCTGAGGGTTCAACATTTTTGGAGAATTATTTTTAAGCCAATCTATTTCAAAATAATTTTTCCCAACTGATTTAATTTTACCAAGTTTTTCACCAAGAGATTTTGGGCTATCAAAGTTAAAACAGTTTTTTCTACCAATTAAAAAATAATCAGTAAATCCTCTATTGAAGCTTTTTCTTACATTCGGCTCAAAGTCTAAGAAAACTTTACCGGAAGATGTCTTTTCTGCAAGTTTATCAATTTCTTGCCTATAGTATGCAACAACATTTTTTACATAATTGATATCCTTTAGACGTCCTTCTATTTTAAAAGATTTCACATTTGCGTTAATAAGTTCTTTTAAATGTCTTGAGGCATTAAAATCTTTCATGCATAAAAGGTATTTGTTTTTTATAATAATATTTCCTTTTTCATCAACAATAGAATATTTTTTTCTGCAAACCTGAGCGCACTCACCTCTATTTGCAGAACGCCCGCCAATATAGTAACTCATATAACATTGACCACTGTATGACACGCATAAAGCACCATGAACAAATGTTTCTATTTCCAAATTTTCTTTTCGAGCAAATTCTCCAATTTCTTTAATTTGCTCCAGTGAAAGTTCTCTTGCTAAAATTACTCTTGACACTCCGACTTTTTGGAAGAATTTAACTTTATCCAAACTTCTGTTATCACATTGTGTACTAGCGTGAATTGCAATTGGAGGAAGTTTTTTATCAATTGCAAGTTTTAAAATTGCCATATCTTGAACTATTATAGCATCTACTCCAATTTCATAAAGTTTTTGAATTAATTCTTTGGCTGCACTTAATTCATCATCTTTCAATATTGTATTTACGGTTACATGTACTTTTACATAGAATTTATGAGCATAGTCAACAATTTCTTTTAAATCTTCAAGAGAATTTCCAACTTTTTTTCTTGCACCAAAATCTTTTGCACCAATATACAATGCATCACATCCTGAATTTATTGCAGCAAATGCTGTTTTTTTGTCTTTTGCAGGCGCTAACAGTTCAACTTTTTTCATAAGCATATTATATTACAAATAAATATAATCTCAGTAAAAACAAACAACAAAAAATTAATAATATTGACATATTAATAGTAAAAAATTAATATTAAACTCTTATCATTGATTTTTGTTTGCGGAACAAACTGAAAATTTTTACATATTTTGGTCCGGTGCAGTATTAATCATGTGTTTTATTGCAATAAAATATTTTCCTCATATAATAAAAGTGTTAAATCGTACATAAATAAGGAGAATTTTTATTATGTCTAGAAAACCTATTATTGCAGGAAATTGGAAAATGAATTTGTGCCAATCAGAAGCTAAATCAGTTTTTGAAGGTATTGCTAATTTTGTAAAAGACTATTCAGCTCAAGAATTACCAACAGTTGTTATCGCTCCTGTATTCACTTCAATTTGTGCAGTACATTCTGTACAATGTGATTGTGGTTGCGGTGGAAAGAAAATTTCTATTGCCGGTCAAAATTGTCATTGGGAAAATTCAGGTGCATTTACCGGAGAAATTTCTGTTGAAATGTTGAAAGATGCAGGTTGTGATTATGTTATTATTGGTCACTCAGAAAGAAGACAATATTTCTCAGAAACAGATGAAATGATTAATAAAAAAGCGAAAGCTATTTTGGCAGGCGGTTTAATTCCTATTATTTGTTGTGGTGAAACTCTTGAACAAAGAGAATCTGGTGTTACAGATTCTTGGATTGCAGGACAAATTAAAGCTGCATTGGCAGGTATTTCATCTGAAGATATTGCTAAATCAGTAATTGCTTATGAACCAATTTGGGCTATCGGAACAGGTAAAACTTGTGATTCTGATGAAGCTAACAGAGTAATTGCTATGATTAGAAGTGTTGTTAAAGAAGTTGCAGGTGCAGAAGCAGCTGATGCAATCAGAATTCTTTATGGTGGTTCAGTAAAACCGGCTACTATTGAAGAACAAATGTCAAAATCTGACATTGATGGTGCTTTAATTGGTGGCGCTTCATTGAAATCTGAAAGTTTGAACGAAATTATTGAAAAAACTATGCGCGTTGCAAGTCTAGTGTAAAGACCGGTATTTTGTGTACATGTCGTACGCAGACAAGCGAGCGAAAAGTGTCGCTAATTCATTAATTTTGTAAGAGACAAGATATTATTAAAAGGGTGGAATTTATTTCGCCCTTTTTTAATATTCAAAAAATTGACAATTTTGTAACATTTGTTTATAATTGAATTATTAAAGAAGGAGTGTGAAATGGCACAACAATTTAACCCGCAAAACATAAAAAAAAGAATTTCAGTTTTAGTATTTTTAAAAGGCGCAGCAGCTCCTTTGGTACTATATGTTGAAAAACCTGAAGAACTTTATGCGGAATTACAACAAGCTATGAGAAGCGCAACAGCAATTTTAATAGAAAAAGAAACACAAGGACCTTTAAAAAAAGTTTGTTTTATTTCTAATCAGATAGCATCTCTTGCAATACAGGAAGAACAGTACGTAGGATAATGGAACATAAAATTTCTATAGAAGAACTTGAAAATACTCCGTCTAAAACTATTGATTTTCATTTTGAAGAAAAAATTGATGGTTTAAATTGTGTTACTCCGATTGTTGCTGATTTGGAAGTAAAATCCCTTGGAGAATTTATAGAGGTTGCAGGCAATATTAAGGGAACTGTTAAGTTGGAATGTGATTTGTGTTTAAAAGAATATGATTATGATTTCAATTTTGACATAAATGAAATGTATGCTAAAAACGCTCTATTGGATGATTACGGGCAAGAATTTGAATTGAAAGACGGACAGTTTGTTACAGATTTGAATGGTGCAGAAGAAATTGATATTTATGACTTATTGTATCAATCTGTAATATTAAATTTACCAAATAAAAAAGTTTGTGGTATAAATTGTAATGGGGACAAATTTCTAAAAGAAGAAAATTTGTCTGATCCACGACTTGATGTTTTCAAAAATATAAAGATAAACGAAAACTAGAAATATAAGTAGTATAAGAAAATAAAAAGGAAAAAGAAAAATGGCAGTACCTAAGAAAAGAACAGGACATTCAGCACAAGGCAGCAGAAGAAGTAACTGGAAAGCAACAAAACCGGAAACTACTAAATGCCCTAATTGTGGTGAAACAGTATTAACTCACACAGTATGTACAGCTTGTGGAACTTACAAAGGAAAACCTGTAAGTTTGAAAGATAGAGTTGAAGAAGTTGCAGAAAAACCTGCAAAAAAATCAACTAAAAAAGCTGAAAAAGTTGAAGAAGTAAAAGCAGAAGAAGCCCCTACTGAAGAAGCTTCTGAAACAGAAGAAAAATAGTTTTTTGCTAATGGTTGGAGGGGCAACCTTTCAACCATTAGACTATTCAACCGTTAAACTAGATTTGAGAGGGATAAAATGACAAGAATAGCAATTGATGCAATGGGTGGCGATCACGCACCACACGAAATCGTAGCCGGTGCAGTTTGGGCAGCTAAAGAATACGGAGTTGCAATTGAACTCGTTGGAAAACAAGATAGAATTGAGCAGGAGCTTGATAAAATTTCGCATGAAGGTTTCATGACAGATTTAGGCAAAGGTGGCGCTGCAAAATATCGCATCAAAATTGATACTTCTAAATTAGATATCAAAATTACACATGCTTCTGAAGTTATTGAAATGGGCGAAGCTCCGGGGCAGGCTATTCGTAAAAAGAAAAAATCCTCTATTGTTTTGGCTGTTGACGCTGTTGCACAAGGTAGTTCGGATGCAGTTGTTGCTGCGGGTTCTACGGGGGCTGCTATGGCTTCAAGTTTGTTTGGTTTAGGTAGAATTCCTGGAATTGACAGACCTGCTATTGCTGTTACCTTGCCAACCATAAAAAAACCTATTGTTGTTATTGATGGTGGTGCAAACAGTAATTGCTCTCCTGAGATGCTTTACCAATTTGCAATTATGGGTGCAACTTTCTCTAAAAACGTTCTTGGTATTGAACATCCGAGAGTTGGAGTTTTGAATATCGGGGAAGAAGCAGGTAAAGGTAATGAACTTGCTCAGGCTACTTATAAAATTTTGGAAGAACATCAAGAAAAAATTAACTTTGTTGGAAATATCGAAGGTAAAGAAATTTTCTTGAGTGTATGTGATGTTGTAGTGTGTGATGGTTTTGTAGGTAATGTTGCTTTGAAAGTTACCGAAGGTACATCTTCAATGTTATTCAGAATGTTGAAGCAAGAATTTAAGGCTGATTTAGCCGGAAAAATTATCGGACTTCTTGCAAAACCTTTCATGAAAAGAATTTATACAAAAATTAATTATGAAGAATTTGGTGGCGCTTTGCTTTTGGGTGTAAAGGGAATTACGGTAATTTCTCACGGTAGAAGTAAAGCATACGCAATTAAAAATGCCGTAAGGGTTGCAAAACATGCTGTAGAAACAGGTGTAAACGAAAAAATAGCTAAGTTTTATGAGGAATAAAAGCAAATGACAAATAAATTAATTCCGTTAAGAATTGCAGGTGTTGGTTACAGCTTGCCGGAAACAGTTATTACAAATGATGATTTGACAAAATTATATGAAACATCTGATGAATGGATTTATACACGTACAGGTATTAAAGAGAGACGTGTTGTTTCAGGTGAACAAAATGCGATCGATTTAGGATTGGAAGCTGCACAAAATGCTTTGAAAAAAGCTAAAATGAACCCTGAAGATATTGATTTGATTTTGGCAGCATCTTCTGCTCCTCCTGATTTATATCCTGCAATTGCTTGTCATATTCAATCAAGATTAGGAATTAAAAATCCTATTCCTGCATTTGATATTACTGCGGCATGCTCAGGTTTGATTTACGGTTTGAGTATTGCAAAGGCTTATATTGCATCAGGTATGTATAAGAATATTTTGATAGTTGCTACTGATAACAATTCCAGACTTGTTGATTGGACAGATAGAGGAACTTCAATTTTGTTTGGTGATGGTGCAGGAGCTATGGTTGTTACACAAGCAGAAGATGGTATTGATGACGTGATTTCAATAGATATTGAAGCTGATGGTAATTATGGTAACTTGATTGAGCTTTCATTTGATGGAAAAAATTGTCCGTTGGTTGAACAATATGAAGAAAAACCTAAAGGAATAAGGATGAATGGCAGAGGTGTTTATACATTTGTTGCAAAAATATTGCCGCATTATGTAGAAAATCTTGTTGAAAAATCAGGTATGAAAGCTGATGACATTGATTATTTAATCCCTCACCAAGCAAATATCAGAATTATTCAAGCGGTACAGGAAAGACTGGGATATCCTGATGAAAAGGTAGTTACAAATATTAAATATTACGGTAATACCTCAGCAGCCTCAATTCCTATTGCTTTGGCAGAGAGCGTAGAAAAAGGAAAAGTTAAACTTGGAACTACTGCAATCCTTTGCGGTTTTGGTGCAGGTATGACATGGGGTGGTGCGATAGTAAGACTTCGTGAAGGTATTTGTTAGTTGATAGACAACAAATTTAATAAAAAATAGTCGGAAATTTTATTTTCGGCTATTTTTTTATTAAGAAATATTTAAAATAATATATATTTTTTTATTTTTTTGTCAAATATTTTTTATTTTATTTTTTACTTTTAGTAAGAAAGATTAAAGAAGATTAAAGGTGTGTGAAAATGGCAATTACAATGGTAGGCTCAGAAATTTATAAAACTCTTGCAAATGGTATGAGAGTTTCTACGCAAACAAAAGGGAATAAAATTCTTACGAAACTTTTTGATAAAGATGGAACATTACTTATTGATAGAGCAAAATCTTTTGAAAAAAATATTGTTGGCAATAAAAAAGTTATAACTAAATACGAAGAACGTATTGTAAATGTAAAAGGAGCAGATGGCAAATTAAAAGATGCGTTCGGTTTTAGATACTCAGCAGATAGGGTTTACGATGCAAACGGAAAATTTCTTGGTATGCGTGAAATTGAATATAAACCGACTCGTATTGATTATACTGAGGGAAAAAGTCCTTTGGAATCAGTATCTAATATGAAACATGTAACCAAAAGTGTTCCGACTTCAAAACGAGTTTTTAGATATATGCCGTTTAAGTATTTGCACTCGCTTGTTGCAAAGTCTTTTGTAAAAGATATTGTTAACGGTAAAACAATTAGAAAATTTTCAACAGAACTTATTGATGAAATGAAATATAAACTTCGTGAATTACCTGTAGGTTGCAGAAAACCGCAGTATAATAATTCAATTTTCAAACAAGCTCATGCATATTTGGGTGAAGTTGCTACAGGTGGAGATTTTTATGAAACAGGTATGTTTTTAAGAGGGAATTCTGCAGTTCGATATAACAGAAAAGGACTTCCTCTACCTGATAATATTGGGTTTAAAGAATATACTAAAATGGAAAATATGTCATTAAATGATATGCGCGAAGTTGTCGGTAAAAATACCAGATATTCTCAACATGGCTTAAATATGCCGTTTTAGTCTATGTTATAGCTAACTCTTTTGATATTTACTTTTCGACTTTTTATTGTATAATCTTGAGTAGGTATTTTTAAAAGAGGGATATTATTATGACAAAAAAAATTGCTTTCTTATTCCCCGGACAAGGTTCACAAGCCGTAGGTATGGGAAAAGATTTATACGAAAATTTTGAATGCGCAAAAAATGTTTTTGATACAGCTGATAAAGTTTTGAATAAGAGCATTACTGCTCTTTGCTTTGAAGGCCCTGATGAGTCTTTGAAACAAACTGTGAATACTCAACCTTGTATTGTTACAATGTCTATTGCCGCTTTAGAAACTTTGAAATCACAATTAGATATTAAACCTGATTTTGTAGCAGGTCATTCTTTGGGTGAATACTGTGCTATGTATGAAGCCGGTGTTATGTCTTTGGATACTACTTTTAAAGCAATTCAAAAAAGAGCTGATTTGATGAGTGAGTCTGCAAAACAATCAGGTGGCTCAGGTGCTATGTCTGCTATTTTGAATGCTCCGGAAGGTGCTTTGGAAGAAGCTTTGAAAGAAGCATCAAGTGTTGGTTATGTAGATGTTGCAAATTATAATTCTCCTGCACAAGTGGTAATTACCGGTGACAAAGATGCTGTTACAAGAGCAGGTGAAATTTTATTGGAAAAGGGTGCTAGAAGGGTTGTTCCACTTCCTGTTTCAGGTGCTTTCCATTCCAAATTTATGGAAAATGCAAGTAAAGAATTCGTTGGATTTGTTTCTGATTTAGAATTGAATAATGCTTCTATTCCTGTAGTTACAAATGTTGATGCTAAAGCAACTACAGAAAGTGCTGATTTTAGAGCTAAAATGCCAAAACAAATTTGTTCATCAGTACATTGGACTCAAACAATTCAACAAATGGCAAATGATGGGGTAGAAATTTTTGTTGAAATTGGGCCGGGAAAAGTTCTTGCCGGCTTGAACAGAAAAATTGCTCCGGAAGCTAAAATGTTCAATGTATTTGATAAAACTTCTTTGGAAAGCACAGTTGCGGCTTTGAAAGAAGAATTAGCATTGGTGTAAGCTAAATAAATTAAAAAAATTATTTTAATAAAAACAGTCGTTCAAAATGTTCGACTGTTTTTTTATTTATCAGTTAATTCTAATTTGCAATTAATAATTTCTGCGATGAGTTTCATTTCTCTATAAGTAATAGTTTCGCTTCTGAGTTTGTTTGATAAGTTTGCTAATGAATATGGTTTGCCTAATTTTTGTTCTAATCCCTCTGCAACAAATTTCATATTCAGTCCTTTTTGATAAAGAATTTCTTTTAATTCTGTGACTATTCTCATAATTTTATGATGTCATATAGTAAATAATTTTCAATAAATTCATTTAAAACAGTTGACAATAATAAATATAAACATTTATAATAAACGTATAAGTTTAATAGTATAAATAGTTTAGGAGCTGAAATTGATGAAAATTGATAATAAATTTGGGTTTACATTAGCGGAAGTTTTGATAACATTAGGTATTATTGGTGTTGTAGCAGCTATGACTATGCCTGCCTTAATACATAGTTATCAACAAAAGGTTTTGCAAGTTCAGTTTAAGAAATTTTATGCAACATTTTCTAATGCCATAAAATATGTTCAAGCCACAAATGGCACACCTATGGGCTGCTATTATTGGGATGTAAATCCTTACGCATCAAATCCTGATAAGTGTGCTAGTCGAAATGATTATGGAACATGTACAAGTTGGACATTGAGTGATGGTTCGCCATTACCTAGAGATTATAATGGTGAAATGTCAGATTGCAGACAATTTGGCGATAGTTTAATGAAAGCATTAAATACAATAAAATTTTGTGAAAGTAATGCATTGGCAAACGGTTGTCTAACAGGCAAGCATCGCGGGCTTGATAAAGTAAAAAAAGATCAAAATCCGGAAAATGAGTATGACCCCAATACCACTTTTAGTGATAGTCCTATGAAAAATAGATATCCTGCATTTGTGACAGCAGATGGTACAATATATGTAAGATATGGTTCCATGTCGTCTAATCCGTTATTTTGGGTTGATATAAATGGAGCCAAAGCACCAAATAAGTATGGATATGATATATTTATGTTTAAAATAGTTGGGAATATATCTGATGGTGCTGCTAAAATTAAACAAGAGGGGCCTTTTATGGAAAAAGGTGGAAAAACATTCAATGAAATGTTGAAGTAATAATAATTTACTCGTCATGTTTGAGGACATGGTTGGTAAGAAGTTTTAGGAGATTTTTCGCTTTGCTCGGAATGGCCGAGTCTATTATGCTCAGAATGACATAATTGATTTTCTTACTTTTATTCTGATGGCTTTCTCTATAATTATTTCTTGTTTTAATGCTTTATTGTCTTTAATAAAAACTATTCCCTTCAAATTTGTTAATAAACTTTCAAAGCTTGTATATTTGTGCTACAATTGCCTTAAGGGATATAATTATCGTTTTTTTATATTATATGACTTTAGGCTTTTGGCCTACAAGAGAGAAAGTAGATTGGGGTTTCCCCAATAATGAATAAGGAGAAAATTAATGACAGAAAGAAAAATTGCTTTGGTAACAGGCGGTTCTCGTGGAATCGGGTTGGCTTGTGCTTTAGAACTTGCAAAAGCAGGTTGCGACATTATTATTAACGATATTTGCGAAGCTGAAAAAGCTCAACCGGCTTTAGACGAAATTAAAGCTTGTGGTGCAAACGCATATTTCTACCAATTTGATGTTTCAAATCCTGAGGCTGTTCAAGAAAATGTTGATAAAATGATTGCTGAACACGGAAAAATTGATGTATTGTTGAATAATGCAGGTATTACAAAAGATGGTTTGTTTATCAGAATGGATATGGAACAATGGGAAAGAGTTATCAAAATTAACTTAACAAGTGCATATTGTGTAACTCATGCTGTTATTAAATATATGATGAAAGCTCGTCAAGGTTCTATTATCAATATGTCCAGTGTTGTAGGACTTCACGGAAACCCTGGTCAGGCAAACTATTCAGCTTCTAAAGCAGGTCTAATCGGTTTAACTAAAACTCTTGCTAAAGAATTTGGTTCAAGAAACATCAGAGTTAATGCTGTATGTCCTGGGTTTATTCAAACAGCCATGACTGCTAATTTGCCTAACATTGATGAATACTTGAAAGCTATTCCTATGAAACGTTTAGGTACACCGGAAGATATTGCTAAAACAGTTAAATATTTGGCTCTTGATGCTGACTATGTTTCAGGTCAAGCTATTGAAGTTGCCGGTGCATTGATTATTTAGAATTTTCGTGAAAAGTGAGTAGTGAAAAGTTCATTTAGTTCGCTTCACTCAAAAATATATTTGATGTGATGGCTCTTGTAAAAGTCTTTTCACTTCCCACATTTTACTTTTTACTTTGCAAAAAGTTAAGATTTTTAACAATATAAATGCCAGATTGTAAAATTCTTGCAAAAAATTTTTGCGTTAAGTATAATGTAAGAGAACAAATAGTATAGTAATACAAATAATTATGAGGAAATTAGAAATGAGTACATTTGAAAAAGTAAAAAAAGTTGTTGTAGATCAATTAAGCGTTGATGAAGCATTAGTTACTCCAGAAGCAAGCTTTACTGCTGATTTGGGTGCTGATTCTTTAGATACAGTTGAATTAGTAATGGCTTTTGAAGAAGAATTCGGTTGCGAAATTCCTGATGAAGAAGCTGAAAAAATCCAAACTGTTCAAGACGCAGTTAGCTACATTGATGCTCACAGCAAATAGACTGTAGCTTATTCAAGTTATGATGATGGGTTGTTTCTCTTAAACTCGATTTCATCAATTGCTTGATTTGTTCATAAAAGTTGCGAGGGTGAAAATTTAATATTAGTTTTCCCCTCGTATATTTAAAAGATAGTTAAAAAGGTAAAGAGATGACAAAAAGAAGAGTAGTTATCACAGGACTAGGCGCAGTTACACCGTTTGGTGTTGGTGTTGATAAATTTTGGAATAGTCTTGTTGAAGGGAAAAGCGGTATAAGTACTTCCGAGCTTATTGATATCAGTAAGCATGTTGTTAAAATTTCAGGTGAAGTGAAAAATTTTCACCCTGAAGAATATATTGAGCCAAAAGAAGCTAAGAAAATGGATAGATATATTCAGTTTGCTGTAATTGCAGCTGATGAAGCTATTAAAGATGCTAAATTAGACGAAGTAAAAGATGTTGACCCTTATAAAATTGGTGTTATGGTTAGTTCTGCAGCAGGTGGGTTCAGAACTTTTGAAGAAAACCATGTTAGAATTCTTGAAAAAGGACCAAACAAATGTTCTCCATTTACAATTCCAATGATGATTGTAAATATGGCATCCGGTCGTATTTCTATGAGACACGGTTTTAAGGGTATTAATAAAGTAGTTGTTTCCGCTTGTGCAACAGGTACACACACTGTAGGTGATGCATTCAGGTCTATCCAATATGGAGATGCTGATATAATGGTTGCCGGTGGTTGTGAAGCTACTATTTGTGATGTTGGTATTGGTGCTTTTTCTAGCGCGAGAACTCTTTCAAAACGTAATGATGAACCTACAAAAGCTTCTCGTCCTTGGGATGTTGAAAGAGATGGCTTTGTAATGTCTGAAGGTGCCGGAGTTCTTATTCTTGAAGAATATGAACATGCTAAAAAACGTGGAGCTAAGATTTATGCAGAAGTTGTTGGCTATGGTCAAACAGGTGATGCTTATGATGTAGTTGCTCCTGATCCAAACGGTCAAGGTGCAATCCATGCTATGCAATTCGCTTTGGAAGATGCTGATATGAAACCAACTGATGTTCAATATATCAATGCTCACGGTACAAGTACAGGTTTAGGTGATGTTGCTGAATCTAAAGCTATTGAATATGTGTTTGGCGACAAAGATACTAACAAAGATTTGTTGGTAAGTTCAACAAAATCAATGCACGGTCATTTGTTAGGAGCAACAGGTGCTGTTGAGTGTATAGCTTGCGTTAAGGCTATTAATGAACACCTTGTTCCTCCAACAATTAATCTTGATAATCAAGATGAACACGTTGCTAACTTGGATTATGTACCACATAAAGCAAGAAAAGCAGATATTCATGCCGCATTGTCAAATTCTTTCGGATTTGGCGGGCAAAATGCTTCTATTATAATTAAAGAAGTTAAATAAATAACGTAAAAAATAAGTGATGTAAGCTCCTTTTTATAGGGAGCTTTCTTTTTTTGTTTTATAATAGTCTTTAAACAGGAGATAGTTATGTTTGAAATTGATAAAAATAAATGTATTAATTGTGGATTATGTATTAAGGATTGCTCTGCAAAAGCCTTGCAATTTGATGAAAATAAATTTCCGATGATAGACGAGAAACGATGTTTTAAATGTCAACACTGCTTAGCTGTTTGTCCTGTGGGAGCATTAAGTGTGTGCGGCAAATCTCCTGAAAACTCTGACAAAATATTTTCACAAAATCCCGATATGATTTTAAATTTAATACAATCAAGACGCAGTTGCAGGCATTACAAACAAGTAAATTTGTCACCTGAAAAACTGGTGAAATTGAAAAACATGCTTAAATATGTTCCTACAGGAGTAAATTTCCATAAACTTCATTTTGCTTTTATTGATGATATTGATGTTATGAATGAATTTAGAAATCATGTTAATGAAAAAATTATGAATGCTTTAACTACAAAGCCGGTAAAAGTTATTGCTGAAAAGTTTAGCAGGTATTCAAAAATGTTTTTATCAGGAGAGGATGTTTTGTTTAGAGGAGCTCCTCATTTGGTTGTTGTTTCTGTCCCGGATAATGCTCCATGTAAAAATGTTGATCCGTTTATTGCGCTAAGTTATTTTGAACTTTATGCAAATAGTATGGAAATTGGAACTTGTTGGTGCGGACTTGTTCAATTTTGTATAAAAGTTATGCCTGAATTAGTAGAATATTTAGGAATTCCAAACGGGTATAATCCGGCTTGTGTAATGCTTTTTGGAGAACCGGATATCAAATTTGCAAGAACGGTTCAGCCGGAACCATTTGAAATTGTTTCTGTAAAAAAGGGTGAATTTAAAAAGTTTGGTTTGATTGATAAGATAAGAAAATTTTTTATATAAAAAGTTATTGTTGTTTTTACAGGAAATTTCTTAAGAATAATAAGTTTTTGAGGTATAAATTATACTAAATTATTTCTTTTTTGTGTAGTGAATTGTAGGGGGGATGGTTAATGGATTTTGTTTGCATAAAAAAAAGCCATTCTTTAGTAAGAACGGCTACCAGACTTGGGGAGGAGGTATGAAAAACATTAAGTTTTTCATATCTAATAGTTTTATATACGGTTAATAAAAAATAAAACTTTTCTTTTTTATGTAAATCTCATACATTTGATGTAGAAAGAGCTGCAATAATAAATTCATTATTAATTTTCTGTCAAATTTGAAAAAATTTGATATAATATGCTTATGAATGAATATGAAGATTTTATTTCAACAGTAAGTCATGAATTAAGAACCCCTTTGACATCTATTAGGGGGTTTTCTCAGACCATGTTGGCATCGTGGGACAAATTGGATGATGAGAGTAAAAAAAAGTTTTTGCAAATAATAGTTGAACAGTCTAACAGGCTTATTAATCTTGTAGAAAACATGCTTTCAGTGACGAAATTGCATAATACTAAGGATAATTTAATTTTTAAGGAAATTCAAATAAAGCCTATTGTTGAAATGATAGTTTCTATTGTAAAAAGTCAGTATAAAGATAAGTCTTTTAAAATAGATATCTTGTCTAATATTCCTGCAATTTTGGTTGATAAAGACAAATTTCAACAAATTATGACAAATCTTATTGAAAATGCCGCAAAATATGGTGATGAAAATTCGATGATAGAAGTTAAGGCTAATTATTTATCGGATAATGTATATATTGATGTTATAAATAGAGGGATTGAAATACCAAAAGAAGATTATGAAAAGATTTTTACAAAATTTTCAAGAATTGACAATCCGTTGACAAGAAAAGTGCAAGGTAGCGGTCTTGGGCTTTATATAACAAAAAATCTTGTTGAAAAAATGGATGGGGAAATCTTTGTGAAATCTGACAATGGATTGACTACTTTTACCGTAAAATTTCCTGCTGCAAATATTGAACGTCAGGCGAGGGAAATATGCAAACAGTAACATTAATAATAGATAAAAGGCGTGAGCTTTCTACAAAATATAAAAAAGTTTTAAATAATAAAAGTAATAAAGTCATAGTTTCAAAAAACTTGATTTTTGCTATGAAAATTATTCAAGATAAAGAACCCGATTTAATAATTATTTCGGATAGTATTGACGGAAATTTATCGGATTATTGCAAAAAAATTCGAGCATTAACATATAATATGCGACCTATAATAATTGCATTGTCAAAATCTGCTGATTTGCAGGACAAGTTGAATGTATTAGAAAACGGAGCAGACGATTTTATTTCTGAACCTGTAAATTCAGAAGAATTTTTAATGCGTGTCAAAGCTCATTTGCGGAGAGAACTTGAATCTAATATGGATTCAAAGCATATCCTTGCAGGTAAAAATTATTCGTTGAGAGCATTAAAACGAGTAATTAGTGATGATAAGCCGTGGGCTACAATGCTTATAAGTATTGAAAACTTTGAAAACTACAAAGAAACTTATACAGAATTGGCTTCTGACAAACTTATACAGACATATTGTGCCATAATAAATTCAGCATTAAATGAGGACGATTATTTCGGTACTCTTTCAGAAAATATGTTTTTAGTAATTACAGACAGCCTTAAGGTTGAAAAAATTGCAAATTATTTAACATTTGCATTTGACTCTGTCGCTTCCAAATTCTATTCTCCACAAGATAACAGACGTGGTTTTATGTTAATGAGAGGGGATGAATTTGCAGGCAGGCGTTCAAATTTTGTACATACAACAATTGGAATTGTGACAAATGAATTTATAAGATATAAAGATTCTACTCAACTGTTGAATGCATTGTTACAAATTCATAAACTTGCAGATATGCCGACAAAATCAAATTATCTAGCTGAACGACCACAAATAACAGGAAATAATTTTGAAAATCCGGTAAATAAAAAAGTTTGTATAATTGAAGATGATGAAGCTATGACAGTGCTTCTTACAACAATTCTTGATTTGCAAGGATATGAAGTTTGTGTTGTAAAAGATTATTCTGAAATTGAAAAATTTTATCCTGCATTAATTATTCTTGATGCAGGTAATGTTGATGAATTAAAGGGTTTGAAACTTTGTCAAAAAATAAGACAAAATACAAATTTTGACAGAACAAAACTCATTGTAACATCTGTCTTGCATGACAAAGAATTAATTTTGACCGCAGGAGCAGATTTATACATTCCAAAACCATACGAAATTTCTAACCTCATAAAGTGGGTTGAAAAATTGTTAGATAGTTAAAAATTTATTTTTAACTAATCAGATTTTCAAGTTTTTTCGCATCTTCTTCAGCTTTTTGTGGATTTCTGATTGTTATTCGTTTCATATAGGAGCGAAGCGCTTCCCTAATCAATTCACTTCGACTTCTTTGTTCATTATTTGCAACCCCATCAATTTTATGCAAAAAGTCATCAGGCATGGTTACTAAAATTTTAGCCATATTAAAAAATACTCCGTTTATATTTCACACTTACAATCGCATAGTAACATATTGTTAATGTTTTTTCAAGAGCAATAGCCCAATTGAGTAATGTACTTTTACAAAATAATTTTTATACTAGAATGAAATCGAAAGGAGATTTATTATGGAAGATAACAATTACAGACGAGAAGATTTTGACAATTGTTTTTTATGTAAGCATCCGGCTTTAAAAGCAGTACTTATTGGTTTACTGGTATTTTTAGGAGCGTTTGCAGCGTTTTATGTGGTTGCAGATTGGCATTTTAAAAGAATGCTTGATCCTATGGTACAAATGCGAAAAATGGATAGGGCCATGATGCGTCAAGAAAGGCAAATGGATAAATTTGCAAAAAAAGAATTTCAAAAAGCAGATAGAATGATGGTAAATACAGCCCCTTTTATCCATGTAGACAAAACTGATGATACATACAAAATAGTTATTGACCTAAAACCATTCGATAATGATGAAAAAAATATTGAAGTGAAAGTTAATGGCAATATTGTGACAATTAATGCTGCCGGAGAAAAAAATTCTCGTCATGGCCAAGCAATTACAAGGTACAGTCAGACATTTGCTTTTGGAGAACGAATAAATGCTCAAGATATTACAAAAGTTCGTCAGGGGAATGAATATATAATTACTATTCCGTTTGATGATTAAAAAATTTATAACCCCTAGAAAGTAAAAGCGCAGTTAAATTTTGAAAAATTTCGGATTTTGACTGTGCTTTTCGTATCTAATTTTTTTTGTTACAATTTTTTTATGAAACCAAAAATTTTAATTGTAGATGATTCTAACAGGTGGGTTTTGCACCACAAATATATCATAGAGCAAGTTTTTAATAATAACGTAGAAATTGAAACTGCAAATTCAGCTAAAGAAGGGGTTGAAAAGCTTACAGCTTCAATTGATTGCCCGTACGATTTTATTTTTACGGATATGCAAATGGAACCGGATTTTTTACCTTTTTATGCCGGAGAATGGTTTATTAAACAAATTAAATTTTTTAGTGAATATAAAAATGCTAAAATTATTACTGTTTCCGCAGCGGAAAATCTTAAACAAATAGCTGAAAATTATGCTGTAGACTATATTCCTAAGTCAAAATGTAATGATATAAATGAATATTGTAACAAATTATTAAAGAATGAATAAAAACATTAAAGATTTTCTCTGCAAATACCGATTAATAAATTGTTGAAAGGTTAGATAAAAAGGAGATATTTAATGTACGGATACGTTTTTTGGCCCGGAGCTTATAGTTTTAAAGAAGAATTGGGTCTGTTTCTTGAATATTGTAAAGAACAGATTGATGAGGTGATGAAAAAGATTGAAGAAACTGAGGATCTTGTTGAGAAATAAGAGTCTTAGCTGATGATTAAGGATGTGTAAAGGCGGTAAAGTTTATTACCGCCTTTTTGTTATTTTAATTTTAAATTTTTTCTTATTGTTCACTTTTTTTATTAAACGTCAATTCTTTATTGTTAAAATCAACTTCAACTTTGTCCCCCTTAACAAAATCTCCCTCTAAAATGCTCATCGACATTGGGATTTCAACAAGTTGTCTTATTACACGTTTTAAAGGTCTTGCTCCATATAAAGGTTCATAACCTTCCTCTGCGAGGTGTTTTTTTGCTTTGTCTGTTATCTCTAATTCAATATCTTGTTCTGCAAGACGTTTTTTCAATGAGTTTGTTTGAATATCAACAATATGGGTTAATTCTTCTAATGTAAGTGCTTTAAACATTATTATTTCATCAATACGGTTTAAAAATTCTGGTTTGAATTTTTCTCTTAATGCAAGATTTAATTCTTCTTTTTTCTCATTTTCATCTAAGGATTTATCAAGAATTACATCACTTCCAAGATTGCTTGTCATTATAATTACAGTATTTTTAAAATCGATTAAGTGTCCTTGACCGTCAGTTAATCGACCATCATCAAACATTTGTAACATCAAATTAAAAACATCAGGATGTGCTTTTTCAACTTCATCAAAAAGCACAACAGAGTACGGTTTACGCCTTACGGCTTCCGTTAATTGTCCACCTTCTTCATATCCAACATACCCTGCGGTTGCGCCAACAAGTCGTGATATTGAAGCTTTTTCCATGAACTCAGACATATCAATTCGTATTAAAGCATCTTCATCGTTAAATAGAATATATGCAAGAGTTTTTCCCAATTCTGTTTTACCTACCCCGGTAGGGCCTAAGAATAAGAACGTACCTATCGGGCGTTTAGGGTCACGTAAACCTGAGCGAGAAAGTCTGATTGCGTTGGATATTTTTGTTACGGCTTCATCCTGCCCAACAACGCGTTTATGCATAACTTCTTCCATTCCTATAAGCTTTTTGGATTCATCTTCCATTAATCTGTTAACGGGAATTCCTGTCCATTTTGCAACAATATTTGCAATATCATCTTCATCAACTTCTTCTTTTAGCAGTCGTTTTTTGCCGGACTGCTCTTGAATTGCTTGCAATTTTTGTTCCATATCTAACATTTGACTATATTTTGCTTCTAATGATTGAGACATTTGTGGATTTTTTTTGTTTATCTCTATTTGAGCTTTTAGTTTTTCTATATTCCGTTTTACGGCTGCAGCGGAGTCAATTACTTTTTTTTCTTTAAGCCATTGTTCCTTCAGTTTTTCAATTTTTACGTCAATTTCTGCTATTTTTTTTATTATTTTTTCAAGTTTTTTGGTTGATTCTGTATTTTCGTCTTTTTCTAAAGCTTTTTTATTCATTTCAAGTTGCATTTTTTGACGAATAAAAATATCTATTTCTTCAGGCATTGTATCAATTTCAATACGCAATACGGAAGCTGCTTCGTCAAGCAAATCAATCGCTTTATCAGGTAAGCATCTGTCAGAAATATATCTGTGAGAAAGTTTTACGGCTGCGATAATTGCGCTATCAAGGATTTTTACACTATGGTATCCCTCATACTTATCTTTAAGTCCTCTTAAAATGCTTATAGTTGTTTCTACAGATGGTTCATTTGCAATAACAGGTTGGAAACGGCGTTCTAAAGCTTTATCTTTTTCTATATATTTTCTATATTCATCAGTTGTTGTTGCACCGATTACTCTTATACTTCCTCTTGCAAGCATTGGTTTTAAAAGATTTCCTGCATCTGCAGAACCTTCTGATGAACCTGCTCCAATAATAGTGTGAATTTCATCTATAAATAACATTAAATCATCTGTTTTTTCTTCAATAGCTTGTAAAACAGATTTTAAACGTTCTTCAAATTCTCCACGATATGAAGCTCCGGCAAGCAAGGCACCCAAATCGAGTGCTAAAATTTTATCATTTCTAAGGCTTTCCGGAACGTCTCCGGAAATGATTCTCTGTGCTAAACCTTCAATAATAGCAGTTTTACCAACCCCCGGTTCACCAATAATAACAGGATTATTTTTTGAGCGTCTGTTTAAAATTTGAATTGTTCTTCTTATTTCATCATCTCTGCCAATAACCGGATCGAGTTTATTTTTTGCTGCAAGTTCTGTCAAATCTGTTGTATATTTTTCCAAAGCTTCATTTTTCTTTTCAGATTTAGTGGAGCTGATACTTTTTCCTTTTGTATTTTGAGTAGTTTTACCGTGTTGCTCTTGAGTTTCAGGTTCATTATCGTCATTATTGTGAATAGTTTCTTCAATGTTAACAATATTGTTAACTTCTTCAGTCATTTTTTCGTATAAATCAAGTCTGTTAATTTCAGATTGTTCCCAAAGATGGTTTAAGGTTCTGTTATCAATTCTAAAAAGTGCTAACATCAAATGTTCTATACTGACTTGATTATCTCCATGCTTTTCGGCTTCTTCTTGAGCTACTTTCATTAAAACTATTGTATCAGTTGCAAATCGCACATCTGAGAATTTCCCGCGTGCAAAATATGCACGTTTGGAAACGTAATTGTTTAATCTATCCACAATTTCAGGATTATCCAACCCAACACGTTCAAACAGGATTTTGGGTAAATCGTTTTGATCGAGCATTAAAGCTAACATCAAATGCTCCGGTGATAATTCCGGATAATTTCTTGCTACAACAATTGATTTGGCAGATTTTATAATAGCCTGAACGTGGTCGGTTAAAAGCATTTTCTAATTCCTCTCTCGTAAGATTATAGATAAATGTCCGTTATCATACATCATTCAATTGTTTGAGCTTTGATGGATGAATATTTTTCAATCCTCCGATTAATGTTTCAAAACTATATCCCCAAGGAGTTTTTTTATTTAAATCAATATAATATTTTTTGATTAATTCTAAGTATTGAGAGTTATCTTTTTGCATATACTTTAAAAGCAATTCGATAGGTAAATTTCCACCACCGCGTCCCATTCCAAAGGTTGTTGCATCAATACTGTAAGCCCCAAGCTCTATAGCTTTAATAGTATTTGTAAAAGCAAGTTGTAAATTGTTATGAGCATGAAAACTGATTTTTTCGAAGCCGCAATCCTGTAAATTTTTATAAATTTTTTCTACGTCATTTGGCATAAATGCCCCAAAACTATCTGCAAAATATATTGAATTTAGGATATGTTTATTTTGCCAATTTTTCAAAAGTTTATAATCTGTGAATTTATCGGCGGTCATGAGATGTAGAAAGACTTCATATCCTTGTTCTTTTAAGTTTTCAACTGCTTGTATGGCTGTGGTTATTTCATGCGGATAGCAGGCAATTCTTATAAAATCAACTTTTTCTGAAACTTGACGAAGATTTTTGGCATCAAGCATCAAGCCTATTTTTATACCATGTTTGCTTATACATTTTGGTAGATTGTAACCGACTTCAAAATAATCTATTGAAGATTTTTCAGCGGCATTAAGAGTTGCTAAAATACAATCGTCTGAAAAATTCCATTTATTTACATGTCCGCCATCTCGTAAAGAGCAGTCTAAAATCTTTGTCATACAAGAAGTTTAGCACAAAAATTCTAACTGTATTATTATTTCTTTTTGTTGTCTTTTTATGCTAAAATCTGTTTATGTTTACAGGAATTGTAGAAGAAATCGGAAAAGTTAAAAGCTTTGATGGAAAAAAGCTTGTTATAGAATGCACAAAAGTTTTAGATGGTACAAAACTTGGTGATAGTATTGCAATAGATGGCTGTTGCCAAACTGTAGTTAATATTGGGCAAAATTCTTTTTCTGCAGATGTAAGTTCTGAAACGCTTCGAATTATAAAAGGGTTTAAAGTCGGAACAAGTGTAAATTTGGAACGTGCTTTAACTCCCCAAACCAGAATGGGTGGGCATATTGTTCAAGGTCATGTTGATGGAATTGCTAAATATGTTGGAAATATGGAATTTGAAATTAATAATGAGCTTAATAAATATGTTGTTTACAAGGGTTCAATTACTGTAAACGGTGTAAGTTTAACTGTTGCCGGATGTAAAAAAAACGTATTTAATGTCGCAATAATACCTCATACCCTTCAAAATACTAATTTAAAAGAATTAAAAGAAGGTGATTTTGTTAACATTGAAACAGACGTTTTAGGGCGGTATGTTGAAAAATTTTTATCAATACAAAATAATAGTGTTACAGAAGATTTTTTGAAAGAAAACGGGTTTATGTAATATGGAAAACTTTAAATTTGATTCAATAGAAAGTGCATTAGAAGATTTTAAAGCAGGCAAAATGATTATAGTTGCCGATGATGAGGACAGAGAAAACGAAGGAGATTTAATTTGTTCAGGTCAGATGGTTACACCTGAAATAATTAAATTTATGGCAGAAAATGCTAAAGGATTGATTTGCCTTGCTATAGCCCCTGAAATTGCTGAAAAAATGCAGCTTCCGCAAATGGTGGAGCAAAATAATGAATCAATGAAAACAGCATTCACGGTGAGTGTAGATGCGGCAGAAAAATATGGAGTAACAACAGGGATTTCAGCTTTTGATAGAGCCAAAACAATTGAAGTTTGTCTTGCTCCTGATGCACAACCATCTGATTTACGTAGGCCAGGACATTTGTTCCCTTGTGTTGCGAGAAAAGGTGGAGTTTTGACAAGAACGGGGCATACAGAGGCAGTTGTAGATTTAGCAAGACTTTGCGGGCATGTTCCGGCCGGCCCTATGTGTGAGATTATGGCAGAAAATGGCTATATGGCAAAACGAGATGAGTTATATAAGTTTGCTCAAAAACATGGGATTAAGTTTATTTCTGTTGCAGAATTAATAGCTTATCGTCTAAAATCAGAAAAAATTGTAACTCGTGAAGCAGAAGCTCATTTGCCGACTCAATTTGGAGAGTTTGAAATATATGGTTATTTGAACCATTTGACGGGGCAAGAATGTGTTGCGCTTGTAAAAGATGATGGTTCTGACAAAATTCCTTTGGTTAGAGTTCATAGCGAATGTTTGACAGGTGATATTTTTCATAGTTTGAAATGTGATTGTAATTATCAGTTACACAGTGCTCTTAAAATGATTGATGAATATGGAAAAGGTGCTCTTGTATATATGAAAGGGCATGAAGGCAGAGGTATCGGGATTATTAACAAAATTAGAGCGTATCATTTGCAAGAAGAAGGGCAAGATACCGTTGAGGCCAATGTTTCTTTAGGATTTAAACCGGATTTAAGAGATTATGGCATGGGAGCACAGATTATTCGTGACCTTGGATTTAACAATTTCAATCTGATTACTAATAATCCTAAAAAAATCATCGGTTTGAAGGGTTACGGATTAACTGTACATGATATAGTTAAAATACCGCCATACATAAACGAGTATAATAAGCGGTATATGGAAACTAAAAAAGAAAAAATGCACCACATGATATAGGCATTTTGCAAAAGAAACTAGCAAGGAATTAAGAATATGACTGATGAAACCCAAAATTTTGAAGCAAGACTGCTGACTCCAAATGATTATAAAGGATTTGCTGCGGTATACAATGATTTTGTAGAAAATGCAGTAAGTGAGTATAATTTTGAACTTGAACCTCTTGATTTTGAAGGTTTTGTAGATGCGGTTGAAAAAAAATTAGTAGAATGCGTAGTTTTATTTGAAAGTGGTATTCCGGTAGCATTTTTAGTTTATACCACTGCAATTTCTGAAGCTATAGAATTAAATATAATTCACTCTTTTAAGATGGAAAATATGGTTGAAAGAGCTATGTATTTGCTAAAGAAATTCCTTGAATTGACGAAGGCAGAAAGGTTGGACAAAATAGTTTGCTATCCTATGTTAGGCTCACAAAAAGATTTAATCGGTGATATCGCTCGTTATGGCTTTAAATTTGTAGGTATTGCTGTATTAAGATTTATGAT
The DNA here is from genome assembly GCA_934718275.1 of uncultured Candidatus Melainabacteria bacterium. Taxonomy (GTDB): domain Bacteria; phylum Cyanobacteriota; class Vampirovibrionia; order Gastranaerophilales; family Gastranaerophilaceae; genus Stercorousia. The sequence goes on from CAKUZD010000002.1 coordinate 34,040, forward strand.
GTCCGGAACAAATTCAAGAGATATTTTAAAAATTACTCAGCTTGCACCGCTGGATAGTGAATATAAGCTTGTTGATTGGCAAGATAAATATTTTGAAGATGCAGTTGAAGTTGTTCAAGAAGGTTTTGAGGATAGTGCAGATGCCTTGTTTGATCCTAGATTTAAAACAATTGAGGGAACTCGTGATATTATAACTAAAATTGTTAAAAATATTTATGCAGAATTTTTGCCGGAAGCAACAACTATTTTATTATGCAATAATATTCCTGTAGGTTTTTGTTTTATGAACCTTACAGGTGGTAGGATAGCAAATATTCCTATTGTTGCAATTCGTAAGGAACATCAGGGCAAAGGATTGTCAAAGCACATGCTTAAAAAATCTGTAGAAAAACTTATTGAAATTGCTGATAAAGAGATAAAGCCTATTAGCGAGGTCAATACAACTACAGAAACAAATAATTTCCAAGCATTGAAAATGTATCGCCATTTGGGCTTTAAAGAAGATTATAATTATCCGCAATCATATTTGCCTATTAAGAATACATAAGACTATAGCCTTGCATATTTTTTCAGTAATAAGCTTATGAGAGTAATAGCAATTTAGATTTAATGGTAAGTAGTGGTTTTGTTTACTTTATAAAGTACGGTTTTACCAGTACATAAATATCGTTGAACAATACAAAGACTAGAAGTGCTATTAATAAAGCAAAAAATACTGTCATAATTTTATTTGCAATTTCTTCATCCACAGGTTTGCCTTGTATTTTTTCAATAATCAGGAATAATAAGTGGCCACCATCAAGTGCCGGTATCGGTAAAATATTTAAAATAGCTAAATTCATCGAAATTACGGCAGTTAATAGTATTCCATAGAAAATTCCTTCGCTACTGATTATGTCGCCACCCATTTTGGTAATCAAAACAACTCCATGCATGTTTTTTAATGGAATTTTGCCCGTAAATAATTGCTTTAATACAATTACCATTGATTTTGTCTCATTGTACAAGTAATCATAACTTGTTTTAAATGCAGATTTGATTCCTGTAACAGGAATTAAAATTTCTTTTCTATCTAATGTTATTCCGATTAGGCCTTCACTATCAGAATAAACTGTTTTTAAGGCAATTATTTCACCGTTTCTCAAAACCTTGATGTTAAGCGGTTTTTGTGTGTCAGAAAGTGCATAGGCAACATCTTTTAATGAAAAAGTTCCATCAGTTTCTATAAATTTTTTGTTCTTTATTTGGTCTCGTAAATTTATTTGGTTTTCAGAAAGTTTAATTTCATTTGGTTTATATAATTCAATAGTGTTAAGTATATTATCATTAAGAACAACTTGGTGTTCTTTTTCTAAGTTGTTTGGAATTGCAATAGTCAGGTCTTTTTCGATTATTTCGTCTTGGGAAAAAGCGGGATTAATGGCTTTCAAACTATTATAATTTTTTTCTACAATATCTTCTTGTGTTTTACCATCATAAGAAGCACTATACATAGCGTAAAGGTTAATGGCATATTTTGTATTGATTTTTGAACCGTTTATCTCAATAATTTGGTCTCCTTTTTGGATACCTGAAGTCCAAATACTTGCTTCTTTGGGAGCAACAATATCATTTACAAACATATTAAATCGTTCTGATGGCATATTGTGCCACAAAGCTGCAGTTAAGAGCACTAAAACATAGGCACAAATAACATTTGCAATAACTCCTGCTGAGAATATAATTGCTCTTTGCCAAATAGGTTTGTTCATTAGCCTGTCAGGAGAATTTTTTGGAATATCAGAGTCTTTGTCATCATCCGGAAATGAAACGTAACCGCCAAATAGAAAGGCGTGAACAACAAGAGTTAAGTTTCCGACTTTTTTCTCCCACAAAGTTGGTCCAATTGGTAAACCAATCCCGAATTTATCCACTTTAACTTTGAAAAATAAAGCGGTTAAAAGGTGCCCAAGTTCGTGAACAAGTATTAAAAGCCCGATTAGTAAAATCATTATAATGATTGACATAAATTCTCCCTTTTGAACATAAAAATTAAAAATAAACCGTGTTTAAAATTAATACAAATTTTAAACACGGCTATATATCTTATAGTAATTCTTTTAAGTAGTTTGGTAATGCAAAACGCGCATTGTGGTATTCTTTATTATATATTTTACAAGTTTTTACGATATCTTCGTATCTGTCTTCTGCAAAATATGATAATGGTTCAACATTTTCTGAACAGAATGCCCAAGCCCAATATCCACCGGGGTATGTAGGAATATTTGATGTGTATGTTGAGCAAATTGGGAATACTCTTTTTAGCAATTTATACATTTTTTGAACAGATTCTTTTTGTGCAAAAGGAGATTCTGATTGGGCAACCATAATACCATCTTTTTTTAATGAATTTTTTACATTTGTGTAAAATTCATCTGTAAATAAACCTTCTCCCGGTCCGATAGGGTCTGTTGAGTCGATTAATACTATATCGTATTCATTTTTTTTATCTTTTATAAATTCGATAGCATCTTCAACTTTTATTTCTACTCGCGGGTCAGAAAGTCCGCAAGAAATTGTAGGCAAAAATTCTTTGCAAGAGTCGATTACCATACCATCAATTTCGCAAAGAACAACTTTTTTGACAGATTTGTGTTTTAGAACTTCTCTAACTGTTCCTCCATCGCCGCCTCCGATTACAAGGACACTTTCAGGATTTTTGTGTTGCATCATCGGAATATGTGCAATCATTTCGTGGTAATGGTATTCATCGCCTTCTGTTGTCATCATCAAATCATCCAAGGTAAGAACTCGCCCTAGAGCGCTTTCTGATTCAAAAATCTCTACTTTTTGAAAGTCTGATTGTTTGGAAAATAAAACTTTTCCTGCTTTAATAGCAATTCCGTATCCGGATGGTGTAATTTCGTGGTAATATCCATTTTCTATTCCGTTATGCATTTTTTCTCCTTTTACTAATTTTCTGAATGAATTATAACATAAATAAATTCTCGATGTTACGGAATTTGGTATTTAATCCCCATTATTAAGTGATATTGTGTTGGGTGGACAAATGACAAAAAATTAGTATAATAAAAGCTATGGCAGAAATTAATTTAGGACATTTAATATCTAAATTTGTAAATTATCAGACGTTGAATTTACAGCGCCAAGCTTCGCAAAATAAACCCGCTCAAACATCTTTTGCGCCTTCTCCTTCTCCTCAAAATGCTGTTACGCCAAAGTCAACTGCTCAAAATTTGCCCCAAACCCCTCAAATTGGTAATATGGGAGGGAGTGATAAGTCTGTTTACGTAAAGGATATGATGAAATTACCCAAAAATATGAATGAATTGTTTTATATGCTTCAACGTAATATTTCTTTGGCGCAATTTAATCAACGTTTTGCAAATCAGGTTAATATGCAAAGAAATGCGATGTCTCAAACGCAGGCACAAATTCTTGCTCAATTGCAGGGGGTATCATTATCAGAAGCACAAAATATAATTTTAACAGGGAACAAAGCAGCTTTGAATCAATTACAAAGTACATTGAAAAATTTGACAATATCCCCAAACAGTTTAATAAATCTTTCTCAAATTGCTCAAATGATTGAAACAAACGGTAAAGATGCAATTGCTAAATTGATTACAACAATGGCAAATTCAGCAAAACTTGGAATTACTGATTTAACACAGCTTAAAGATACTGCAAAGCTTATAAATGCAAGTGTTGCAGCAGCTGCGCAAAATGATTCTGCTCAGACCATGAAACTTTTAATGCTGCTATATCTTCCTTGGCTTCCTTTGCAAGAAGGGGTTGGGTTTGACCTTGAAATTGAAGCAGGAGAAAAAACTGATAGTTCGGATAGTATTTTAATTATTACAATTACAACCCTTAATTATGGAAATGTCACTGCAACATTGATTTTAGAAAGCTCAAATTCTGTTCATGTAAATATAGAGTGCGTTAAAGAATTTCCTAAGGAAGAATTGATGTTGAGAATTGAGGGGGATGAAAAACATTATTCAATGAAATCTGTCGTATCTTTTGAGGCAAGTTCTCAAACAACAGCAAATGGAGCACAGGAAAAACCGCAAGCTAAAATTAATATGGGAAATACTAATGAAATTAATCCATATTTATTATTGATGGCACATACAATAATAAGACATGTTATCGAAATTGACAAAAACACATCAAACGGAATAAAATCACATATAGACTAATTTAGAAAGGAAAGAAGATGAAATTTGTACATGTAATGATAAGAGTTAAAGACTTAGATAAATCAATGAAGTTTTATACAGGACTTCTTGATATGAATAAAACAGGGGAAGTTGAGCTTGAAGATTGTACGTTAATCTATTTGAGTGATGAAGATGGACAAACACAGATTGAAATGACTTATAATAAAGAGACTCCTGAAAGCGGATATCAAAACGGGAATGCATTTGGACACCTTGCTTTTGAGCTTAATAATATGAATGAGTTTACTGTTAGAATGAATAAATTTGGTTACAAATATCTTTATGAACCATTTTTTATGCCGGAAGTTGGTATGCACATCGCTTTTCTAAAAGATCCGGATGGAAATGAAATTGAAATTATGGCAAAAAATATGTAATAAATAGTTTTTTGTTTGATTTAAATTGTGTTTTGTGGCGGATTAACTTTAAAATGTTTTTCCGCCATAAATAATTATATACTAACAGTTTCTACAAGTTTTTTTGCGACACTCAAAGCTTCATTAAAAACAAATTTATTACGAAGAAAATCATCTCTTTCAATATATTTTGAAACAATTTTTCTTGCGAATGTACCTATAGCAATTCCGTTATAACCTATTCCGCATTGTTTGGCTAATTCTGCGGTTTTCGAGTTTGTTCCTCCTGACAGCATTATATAAACAGGTAACTTTGCATTTTGTACAATTTCTGCAGTTGCAACTGCTTGCAAAGTTGTTTTGTAGTCGTCTTTACCTCCACTCATTGGAAAACCATCTGCTTGAATTATAGTTGTATATGGATTTCTGTTTTTTATCATTTGTTGTATGCGTTTAATCATTTGTTCTTCTGACAAATGTCCGCGGGCAGTGCAAATACTAAGTGTGCCATCAAATATTTCGTTTATATAATCCCATTTTTCGAATACTTCTGTATTGTTTTCTCCCATCGCATGAAGTTCTATACAATCAATTCCTTTTTTTATCAATTGTGGTAAAACTTCCCGCAAATCTTTATTTTCGAAAATAAAAGAAATTGCATTATGTTTGCATATATTGTAGCATTTCCCGCAACCAAGACAACGCAAAGTAGCAACTTTGCAGTATTTGATGCATTTTTGTGGACAAATTTCTTCACATTTGTGGCAGCCGGCACATTTTTCAGAATTAATCTGCGCTTTTCCTACGTGTGGATCTCCTTTAATTCCAACACTTACGCATAAATAGCCTTCACGATTTTGCAAGCCTTTTTTTGCAGAATCAATAATTTCCGGTTTGGCTGAAAGGTCAAAAAATTTGCAACCGGCAGCAGAATATAATGCTACAAGTTTTTCAACTTCAACAGCGTCTTCATTTCCTGCACCACACACAAGTTTAAAGCATTTGTTACTTTTTAATAAATCATCAAGCATTAAAATACCATATTGTTATAAATAGTTTGGGAAGCTTTTACGATAAACTCTTTTCCCAAAGGAGAATTGTGAGGTCGGTTTGCAAAAATTACTACGATATATTTTTTCCCGTTTGGCGCATAAACAATTCCTGCATCTCCCAACATTTTGCCGATATCGCCTGTTTTGTGTAAAAATGTTGCGCCGGTAGGAAGTCCTGCTGTAATTAAGCGATTGTTATGAACATGCCCCATGTAATCAAAGATTTTTTCTCTTGAACTATTACTCAAAAATTTTGGGTTATCTATATTGTAAAGGATTTGCGCCATATCTCTTGCCGTAGAATGGTTTGTACCGCCCAAATCAGGAAGCCAAGTTTGTACATAAGTATGTTTCAATCCCCATTCTCTTAAAGCAGAATTAATGTCTGTCATTGAGCCTAAGCGCGCCATTAACATATTTGTCGCAGAATTATCAGATTCAGTAATCATCATTCTTGCAAGTTTATCTATTGTGTAAGTTGAATTTGCTGCTTTGAATTGCAAACTACCGGAGCCTTCCGATCTATAGTATTCTGTCAAAGGCATTTCATCATAAATCGTAAGTTGATTTTTTTCAATTGACCTGAAAAGTTCTACGAGAACAGGCAGTTTGATAATACTTGCGGTTGGAAAAATTTCATTTGCATTAATGTCCGCAAAATTACCTGTTTCATAATCCCAAACATATACGGAAGGATGGATTGACGGATACAATGCCGCTAAATTTGAAAGTTGGTTTTCTAAATTTGAAAGTCTTGAACCTTCATTTAATGTAGCCATTTGCGGGTTTTTAACATTAGCCGATTCTAATGAACGTTCACCCATAAACCAATGGTTGGCAAGATAATTTGATGTCGGGAATAAAATTTGTTGATAATCTGCTGAAATTTCTTTGTATGGAGTAGGTTTGAACATCATTTTTGTAACTTTGTTAAAACCTATAGGTAAAACTGTTAAACCTAATGCAGAAACTATTGCAACAGAAATTATTCTATGAATAAAATTATTTCGTGCTATTTTTTGAGCATTTGCAGTTCTTGTAGACCGATATCTTACAGATGTTGTGTTTTGTACATTGTGGTAACTGCCATAATAGTTGCTATTGTTCCCATAATGATTAACCCTGTATACATTCCTGTCATACTGTCGTCTTGCTACTTCCGGCATAAATTAAAATTCCTCCCCAAGGGTTTTATAACTCTATTTTACTTTACATAAATTTAAATGGCAAGTTTGTTTACATTTTTTTAAGATATAATCCTAGAAAATATAAAAGGTTTATAATAGAATTTATTTATATATAGTAGCTAAAAAAAGGAGAAAAAATGGCGGAAGATTGTATTTTTTGTAAAATAATTAACGGTGATTTTAATACGGAATTTGTTTATGAAAACGAATATGTAGTTGTATTCAAGGATATAAACCCTAAAGCTCCTATCCATTTGTTAGTTGTTCCAAAAGTTCATGTTCCATCTTTAAATGAATTAGAAGATACAATTTTAATGTCAGAATTGCTTAAAGCAGTGAAAGCAACTACACAAAAAATAGGACTAAAATCTTACAAAACGCTGATTAATACAGGTAAAGAAGCAGGGCAGGAAGTTTTTCATCTTCATGTACATATTCTTGGGGAATAAGTGTAAAAATAAATAAGACAATAAAGTAATAGGGCTTTAATTTTACATCTGACATTTTTAAGGTGACAGTAATGAATTATTGCCCTAATATTTTAAAATTTTTGTTGTCCAATAATTATCTATTTACTGTCAATTATGATTTTATAGTAAAAATCTGCATTTATAAATTTATTAAACGGCTGTTTTTTCCATAATTTAAGAGTAATAACTGCCGGTAAAGATTTTACGGAAAACATCAAGTTATTTTGCATTGGTGAAATGTTATTACACCCTCCTTCATAACGACAACTTCCACCTAAATGAATATAATCGGCAAATGTTTGAATATCATTTGTCATATTAGAACTATCAGGATACATCATGTTTATATTTTTTACTTCAAGTGCATAAACGTATTTATACCCAAAGTCAATTGCGTTAATCCCTGATAATTGCAAAGGATATCGTACCGGTTGAGAATTCATGTTTATTTTGTATTTTGCAAAGTCAGAAGGAACTTTATAAATTGCTACAATCAGGTTTTCTTTTTCGTTATAACTTAAACTTTCGGGTAAAAACATTCCGGATTTTCCATGACAAAATTCTTTATTATACTCTAATTCCCACGGAGAATGGGTCATGCTTAAACCGACAAGAGCATTCGGGTTATTTACTTGTGCGCTCACTTTTGAATTTCCGGCAATTCTTTCATGATAATCTCCGGTGTAATTTAATTTACTGCATGGATTGGTTGTCCACCAAGGTTTGCCATCTACGATTCCACCAAAAACTCCTTCATTTGGTTCGTAATTTTGGGTTGCAAAAAGAGAATTTTGGACATAGCGTTTACGTAAATCGTAAATTTGCTTTTTAGTTAAATAATTGTATGACGTCACAGGATTGACTTTTAAAGTCATGTAGCCATTTTTAACATTGATTTTATCTTCTTCAGAAGCAACATTTTCTTGTGCTTTAGTGTCATTTTGTTCAACTTTTTGTGCTTCTTGAACATCTTCAACAACATTGTAATAATCTGTTTTATCTATAATTTTTCTGTCATTTAAAGAAATAAACAACGATGGGCATGTCCACATAAGACAACCTAAAAGAATTGCAATTTTTATGATAACTAAAACTATAGGGTTTAGTTTTGTTAAAAATTTGAAACCATCCTCAGAGTTCGAAAAAGCTTCATTAGAAGTTAAATCATAGCTTTTGTTTTGCTTAGGTTTTATTTTGTCAATTCCTAATTTTTGTAACTCCGTACAATCTTCTATAAAATCTTTTAGCAAACTAACTTGGGAATTATTTGGATCAGCAGCTATTGCTTGTTCATAATAATAAATTGCATTGTCATAATTTACCTTATTTGCCATTATATGGTAATATGTTCCCATCCACATTAGAGCATCAAAGTTTGTCGGTTCAATTTCTAAGATTGCATTTAAGTTACTTAAAATTTTTTCTTCGTCTGACTGACTTAAATTCTTGTCCAAATAATCAGTCATATTATCGAGTATATTATTTATTTCTTTTCTATTCATTTTCTCTAAAATTTTCTAAATTTACTCTCATTCCACTTGTCAATCAAGAGAATAATATCAAAAATAAATGATATTGCTATAAATGGAACTATTGCAATTAATGGAAACATATCATTTAAAATATCTTTAAATGATAGCAGAAAAAATAATCCGGTACCAAAAAATATTATAGACAAAAGCTTAAAATTATTTTCAGAATTAGTTCCTAAAATTTGTTTACAACCCGAATTTATATAATCTCTTATTTTTTCTTTAATATCTGTAACTTCACCGGCTCCTTCAAATTTATAAGAAAATTTTTGAGTCAATTTACCATAGTCAATTACTCCATAAATTAAATTCATAGGACGTATTGGAGTGTTTTTAAGAGTAAAATTCTTGTTGTTCAATACTGTAAAATTTAAAATTACTTGCGCTAAGGCAGGATAAGAACCGTACTTATTAGTTACCAAAGTTGTGTTTAAAACCAATTCCAATCTATTTATTTCACTATAACCGCAAGCAAAATTATATTGAGGCTTGTTAAAATTAAAATTAACTCTATCTTGTAAAAAATCTACAGATTTTAGGTTTAGTGTTTTTTTATATTCTTTTATTGCTTTGTATCTTGAAACCATTGACACAATAGTCAGGCAATAGATTGCTAATGGGAAAATAACCATGATACCCCACGCTATAAGTGGTTCATCAGTAGATTCGCTTTGCAAAATTTTAAACGTATCAATATAGCAACTAAAAAAATCCATAATAGAAGGATTGTTAATTGTAGTTTTTAAATAAAAGATAATAAACCCTGCAGTCATAATTATACTTAATGCAACCAATGCAAAAAGTGTACGTACAGACATTTCTTTTGAAATATTATTTATATGCATATAACCAACCTTTTTGGTACATTGTATCATTTTTGCAGGATTTTGTAAAGAAATTTTATTTGCCATAAAAAACAACTCGTAAAAATATTACGAGTTGTTTTTTTAGTATTTAAATACCGATTATTAGTCAAAAACGTAATCAATAATAGCAGCTTCTCTAGCACGTTTAATTGCTGTAGCAATCATTCTTTGGTGCTTAGCGCAGTTACCTGTAATACGGCGAGGAATGATTTTTCCTGCTTCTGTCAAATATCTTCTTAATTTTGCTGCATCTTTGTAATCAATTGCTTCTACTTTGTCTGCGCAAAGTGAACAATTTTTACGTTTTTTCTTGTCGTCATTATTTTGTTTTGCCATTTTTTAATCAGCCTTTCTAGCCATTTTATTTGTTATACTACATTATTATTTTTTTTATAAGTTTAGAACGGGATTTCGTCTTCATTAATCAATTCATTAGACATATCATCTGATTCAAATTTAACAATTTCTTCCGTTCCGAATTTTTGTTGATTTACCGGTGCAGAAGAACCTTCGCCCATTTTTTCAATAGTATTAGCGTCAATTTCGTAAATTCTTCGTTCAGAACCGTCATCAGCTTTAACTATTGCAACTTGGAGTCTTCCTTCAACAAGAACTCTATCTCCCTTTACCAATGAGGAAACAAGTTCATCTTGTGCTTGTCGTCTTGAAAGAATTCTAACAAGGGTTTCTTCTCTTTCGCCAATATTAAGAACAAATGCAGATACTGCTATATTGTTTTGAGTAAAACGTTTTTCCGGCGCTCTGTATAATGTTCCTGTTACAACTGCTTTTGAAAATGCCATTTTTCATTTTACCATAGCTTGCAACTGCTAAAAATATTTTACAGTCTAGCTATGCCTTTCTTTTAAATTTGTTGGGAGAAATTTCTCCCAACCTACACTTATGCACTAACTTTTGATGATTCTAAGAACATAGTTCTTAAAATGTTGTCGTTCAATCTTAATTGACGTCTGAATTCTCCAACTTTTTCAGAAGGCAAACTTAATTCTGTAGTAACAAAAAAGCCATCTCTAAAGTTTTCAATTTCATAAGCTAATTTTTTTCTACCGGCTTTATCAGTTGATTCAACTTTTCCACCGAAATCAACAATAACTTTGTTCATGGTTTCTACAGCTTTTTCTACTTCTTCTGAATCCAAATTTGGTTTGAATATAGTTAATAATTCGTAAGTTTTCATTTTTAATTTTCTCCTATTTTAATCTATGAGTTAATAATACCATGGAAATATGGGATTTTACAATATATAATCTGCAAAAAAGCTATAATTTGCAGAGCCTATTAAGAAAATATCTTTCTCTGTATCATCCGCAGAGCCTTGCCATTCAACAAATACAGGGCCACCAAGTAAGTTCACCTTAACTTTGTTTTCTGTTAAGTTATTTAAAACGCAAGCAACGACACTTGCACAAGCTCCTGTTCCGCATGCCAATGTAATTCCGCAACCACGTTCAAAAACACGCATGTCTATTTCCATACGAGATTTTACTTTTACAAATTCCGTATTTGTTTTTTCAGGAAAGTATTCGTGTTTTTCGATAATAGGGCCATATTTCTTTGCAAGTGTTAACGGTTCATCTTCTGTAATAATTACACAATGCGGATTTCCCATAGAAACAGGTGTTATTTCAAATTCCTTATCTAGGGCTTTTAATTTCCTTTCTGCATTCTCACTCCAAAAAGGGATTTTTTCGTCTTCCAAAATCGGTTTACCCATATTAACTTTTATCAGACCGTTATCAAGAAGTTCCGGTTTGATAATTCCGGCAAGGGTTTCAACGCTGAATGCTTTTTTATCAACGAGTTTGTTATCAATTGCGTATTTTGTAAAACATCTCATTCCGTTGCCGCACATTTGAGCGGTAGAACCGTCTGAATTGTAAAAATACCAAGCAATATCAGCATCCTTGTTTTCAGGATTAAGTTTTGGGATAATCATTCCGTCTGCGCCAACTCCAAAATTTCTATCACAAACTTTTTTGGCAAGTTCATCCATTTTCAAGCCTGTTTTTTCATATTCGGGGTAATCTATTATTACAAAATCGTTTCCGCAACCTTGCATTTTAGTAAGTTTTATCATTTTCATATCTTCAAATCCTTTCAGAATAGTTTAATTATAGCATGAAATGCTAAACAATTGTGGGTTAGCCATAAAAGTAGAATAAATTAATTGTTTTAAAAACTACAATGCTCGAATTATAGCTTTGATGTTGATATCAGTAACTTTTAGTAATGCTACCGTTCTTGCGGTTTCATCAAAGTTGCCTAGAGCTTTTAAAACTTCTGCGGTTTTTAAAATAAGAGTTTGGTTATTGGACTTTAAAAGTTCTCGAATGGCAATTGTATCGCTTGCGAAATCAAGCGCAGTATACACAAAAGGACTATCTTCCCTTAATTCTTTATTAATATATTTTTCTAAATCTTTTTTTCTTGCACTATTTAATAATTTTTTAATATCAAAAATTTCATTTTTTGTATTTTTATCTTCATCAAAAAGATACTCATCGTTTTCTGTTAATGTGTCAAATTTTTCTTTAGCATTTAACAAGACAATTGCTGATTTGCTATCATCATGATTATTTATAATTTGTTCGAAAACTTCAAATAATTCAAAATCAAAAATAGTAGTTAGCGGTAATATTTCGCCAAGAGCATTGATTATATAATTTATTGTTAGCAGTGCGTCATCATACCTATCTCTTAATAAGTCAAAAAGATTTTCCAAATATGGAATTTCACCGGCAATATTTTCTGCCATTGTTGAATTTTTCATTGAGTTTATAATTTGAGGAACTGCTTTTATGTTGCCATAAGCTACCAAAAATTTTACAGCAGCCAATTTTTCGAAATCGTCATCACTTACAAGTTTTTCTATTGCAGAATTATAGCTATTTTCATCATGCCATTCACCAAGAGCAGCGGCACAATTTTGAGCTAAAAAATCATAATCGGAATAACTGTTAAGTTTCAAAAAATCATAAGCCAATGGGTCTTGAATTTTTGCGAAATATTTTGCTGCATAAGTCTTTTCGGCATCTGTGCCATGTTCAAACTTGTCCAACATTATATCTGTTAAATCTTCATCTGCATATTCTACTAATGCAGAAATAATAACATTTTCATAAGATTGTGAATAATATTTTAAAAATTCTAATAAATTTCTATAATTATTTTTATTAATTGCGTTCGAAATTCTTTGTGCAACATTGTTTTTTACAAAATCAAATAAAAAATCATCATTTTCAACAAGTTCTTTAAACAGTTCTGTATCACAGTCATCAACAAGGTGTTTGGCAACTGTTTCGTAATCTTTTTTATTTTTTCCGGTTAGTTTTTTTAGCTCGTTACTCATTTTTTATATGCAAAACCAAAAGAACATTATAACAATGGTCTTTTTGCTTTTTACATTTTACCTTTCATTTTTATTAGTCTAAATAGAACACGGTAATAACTTTATGACCTTCTTCCGCATATTGAACGGCATTGTGCAAAGTTTTACTGGTGTGTGATAAGAAACAGATTAATTGATTGCATTCGTCAATAATTTCTCTGTTACAAACTCGTGAAGCATCAGCCAAAGTCATCATTGCTCTGTCAGGATGTTCAATAATATTTGGGACACCGATAAGTTGGTTCTGAACGTCTGACGGTTGTTGTCCAATAGTTTGCGGTAAAATAACTCTTAATTTATCAGGGTTGGCTTTCATAGCTCCACGAATAGCGGCAGCGTTAGTTCCTGAAGAACCTCCTGACGTAATAATTGTATTTCCTTGCATAATAAGTGCTGTTGTTAATGTTTCAATCATTTGTTGATGAGTAATAGGAAGGTTACGACTTCCGATAATAGCAATTCGTTTTGCTGACTGTTGAATAGTTGCTAATTCCATAGCAAGTTCATCAACTGTATCGGGTGAACCTGATGAAACTGTATCCATATCTTCATCAATCGGAACTACGATTGAACTTTGTTTTTCTTTGTTTTCGTCTTCTGCACCCATAAATACTTTTGTCATGTCAGTTTCTACCATTTTTCCTACTTTCTCGTTGCAATCTATACATTTTTAGTTTATGCTGATTATATCACAAAAATTTGATTTTGGGAATAGGGATATGGAAAATATACTAGATAATCTTAACAAAGAACAAAGAGAAGCTGTCGAAACAATTAAAGGTCCTTTATTGGTTTTAGCCGGTGCAGGCAGCGGAAAAACCAAGTTACTTACATCAAGGATTGCGTATCTTATACAAAATGGAGTAAGACCTCGCAATATTCTTGCTGTTACATTTACCAATAAAGCTGCAAAAGAAATGAAAGAACGTTTAGGCAATATTTTGGGTGAAAATGTTGTTAAATATATGTGGGTTGGTACATTTCATGGTATTTGCGGAAGGATTTTAAGAGAAAATATTGAAAATTACAGTTTTCAATCGGGTAAAAGACTTGATAAAAATTTCTCTATATATGATGAAACGGACTCTAATGCAGTAATTAAACAAGCTATAAAAAAGTTGAATCTTGATGATAAAGTGTATGCACCAAAACTTGTAAAAACAGTTATTTCAAACGCAAAAAACAAAATGCAGGATGCTTATACATTTGCAACTTTTGCAAGAGATTTTAAATCACAAAAAATTGCACAAATTTATGAAGAATATGAAAATTCTTTAAACAATAACAACGCAATTGATTTTGATGATATGTTAATGTTGACAGTAAAACTTCTTGAACAATGTAAAGAGGTTCGTCAACAATATTATGACAGATTTCAACATATTTTGGTCGATGAGTTCCAAGATACAAATATGGCTCAATACAAGCTTATTAATATGCTTTATACAAACCTTGAGCCGGATATTCCTGATGAACGTTCACTTTGTGTTGTGGGTGATGTTGACCAATCAATATACAGTTGGCGTGGTGCTGATTATACAATTATTTTGAATTTTCAAAAAGATTTCAAAAAAACTAAATTAATTAAACTTGAACAAAATTATCGTTCTACTGCCAATATTCTTAATGTTGCAAACGCGATTATTGAAAATAATACGGAGCGTGTAGACAAGGTCTTGTATTCACAAAAAGGCGATGGAGAATTAATTGATTATTTTGAGGCACAAGACGAAGCAGATGAGGCAAACTTTATTGCGAGCAGAATTAAGCAAGATTCAGGTGGTGATTACAACCGTTTTGCAATTCTTTATCGTACAAATTCTCAATCACGTGCTTTAGAAGAAGCTTGTATGGCTGCAGGTTTGCCATATAAAATTTATGGTGGTTTGAAATTCTATGACCGTAAAGAAGTAAAAGATATTATTGCATATTTAAAATTAATTTATAATACTGATGACTCGCAAAGTTTCAGAAGAATTGTAAACGTTCCGAAACGTGCAATTGGTGATACTACGGTAAAAAATCTTGCAGATTTTGCTGACAAAGAAGATATCAGTCTTTTTGCGGCTTGTCAGAGAATTGAAGATACAGACGAAATTCCTCCAAGAACAAAGTCTAAATTGAAAGATTTTTCAGAATTAATTTTGAAATTTGTAAATGCAAAGAATTCTTATTCTTTACAAGACTTTGTAACTTTGGTTATAGAGAAAACAGGTTATTTAGCAGAATTGCAATCGCAAAATACTCCAGAAAGTGAAGCGGATATTGAAAACTTGCAAGAATTGGTTAATGTTGCAGGTGAATTTGTTCCGGAAGAAGCTGACAATGCATTGGGAGAATTTTTGCAACAAGTTGCACTTGTTTCTGATTTAGATGGAATGGAAGATATTTCAAACAATGTAACTTTAATGACCTTGCACTCTGCAAAAGGTTTGGAATTCCCGATAGTGTTTCTTGCAGGTTGTGATGAAGGTGTTTTCCCTCACCAAAGAACATTCAATATTCCGTCTGAAATGGAAGAAGAACGGCGTTTGATGTATGTGGGTGTTACTCGTGCAGAAGAAAAACTATATCTGACATCTGCAAAACGCCGTCAAATGTGGGGAGAATACAAATATTACAATCCATCACGATTTATTGATGAAATCCCTCCTCAATTGCTAAATAAAATCGGTTTTGAAGGTTCTACAAGCGGAACTTCGACATTCCAAAATGCTGTTTCAAAAGCAAGAACCGGAAAATCAAGCTATTCTTATTCTTCAGCACAGTCTGACAGTTATGGCTATATCAAACCGTCATCCGGTTTTGGAAAAGGTTTTGTTGCTCCAACAAGAGGGCTTGCGACAGGAAAATCTCAAAATGACAGACAAAGACAGAATTCTTCATATTCGCAGCAACCGCATAGAACTCCATCACGGACAATTTTAGTAAAATCGCAGGCAAATAAGCAACGTGATGATGAAAGAGTTAAGGAATTTTTTAAAGACAACGCAATTAAGAGAATGCTTGAAGAAAAAAAACAAAAAGAACGTATGCAACAAGCAGAAGATGCTGAACGACAACGCAGAATGGAGGCTACAACTCCGATAGAGTACGTGTTTAATGTTGGAGAAAGAGTTTTCCATGACAAACTTGGTATTGGACATATTCAAGAAGTAACTCAAATCGGAGATAGTATGATGTATACTATTGATTTTGGAAAACAAGGTATAAAAGCTATGGATGCTGCTTATGCAAAATTAAAGAAATTCTAATAGAAATTTAGATATTCAAAGTATAAAAAAGACCGATTGTTTTCGGTCTTTTTTTTAATATTAAATTATGCTTCTACGTATTCTCTTAAACGTTTACTTCTGTTTGGATGGCGTAGTTTTCTTAAAGCTTTTGCTTCAATTTGTCTGATACGTTCTCTAGTTACGCCGAACAATTGTCCAACTTCTTCCAAAGTTCTTTGGCGACCATCATCCATACCAAAACGTAATCTCAATACGTCACGTTCTCTTGGTGACAATGTACATAAAACTTCTGCCAAATCTTCTCTTAAAAGTTCAGACGCAACTGTTTTAATTGGAGCATCTGCTTCTTTATCTTCAATAAAGTCGCCCAATCTTGAATCTTCTTCTTTACCGATTGGTGTTTCAAGTGATAAAGGTTCTTGAGCAATTTTAATAATTTCGCGAAGTTTTGGAATAGAAACGTTCATTTCAATCGCCAATTCGTCTTCGGTTGGTTTTCTTGAAAGTTCTTGAGCTAAACGTCTTGTAACTTTTTTCAATTTGTTAATAGTTTCAACCATGTGAACAGGAATACGAATTGTTCTTGCTTGGTCGGCAATAGCTCTTGTAATAGCTTGTCTAATCCACCATGTTGCATAAGTTGAGAATTTAAATCCTCTTTCATGGTCAAATTTTTCTGCTGCACGAATTAAGCCCAAATTACCTTCTTGAATAAGGTCTAAGAACAACATTCCACGTCCAACATATTTTTTCGCAATAGATACAACCAAACGTAAGTTTGCTTGAACAAGTTTTCTTTTAGCAATAGCTCCAGGTGTACCGCCTTCAAGAATTTTTCTTGCAAGTTCAATTTCTTCATTTGCTGATAATAATTTAATTCTTCCGATTTCTCTCAAATAAAGTCTTACAGGGTCGTCAACAGCAACACCTTTAGGAGCTTCAATATCCTGCGATTCTTCATGACTATGCATCATGTAAATATCTTCAAGACCAGCTTTATTTTCCATTTTTTCAGTAACAATATCTTCAATATTATCTGTACTGATATCTACGTTCATATAATTAACACCGTCATGTTCGGCAGATAGGGCATTTTCATCATCAATTTCATGCAAATCCATGTTATCTTCGTCTATTATACTAACGATAGAGGAGCTTTGTCTTTTTTTACTCATTCATTTTCTCCAATTTTAATCTATTATTTATCTTATCTCTAAGCTGCATTTGAATTTTTAGGGCTTCTGTTTCGTTATCATTTGCGCTTTTATATAAATTTCTGATTTTTTCTTTTTCTTTTTCATTTTGGCATTCATTGATTTTGTTTATATTTTCTCTGATTGCCGTCAAGAAATCCGTTTCATCGAGATTTTGAAATGCTTCTGAAATACTTATCAGGTCTGTTATAAGCTTTTGAACTTCCGGTTCATTGACGTAAGTTGTGTATAGCTTATCTATCAATTCTTTCACATTATTTACGGTACATGTTAATTTGTCAATTGTAGATTTTACATTTATTAACGTTTCATCCGTAAATGGGGTATCGCCTATTATTCGATTTATTTCATCCAATGTGAACTTATTGTCGGTTACAAGAAAAACACTCAATAAATTTTTTTGCGCTTTTTGCGAAATTGGTATATTTTTCTTAACAATTCTCTCAACGTCAGTATTTTTAACTATTTCTGACTTTGCAGCTACCTTTAATTCACTCAACAAAGCTTTTTCATCCACCTGAATAGCGTCAGATACCATTTTTACGTACTCTGCTTGGATAATTTTATTTTGAATTTCCATCAAAAGCGGAATAATTTCTTTTACAACTTTTGTTTTTTCAATTGGAGTTTTCGGTTTTTCCTTAATAATATTATTCAATTGAAAATCTATCAAAAGCGGTGCATGCTGCATATATTCTCTATAACTTTCTGCTCCGACAGAACGAATAAATTCATCAGGGTCTTTTCCTTCAGGAGGTGCAATAACTCTGATTTCACAAGAATATTTGTCATTGGATGTTGAAATATAACTTTCATCAAATTGTTTAATATTACCCAATCCCTTGAAAGCTTCTTTAATCAATTCTGCATTTCTATTTGTTGCTTTTTGACCTGCAGAATCAGTATCAAAAGAAAGATATATTTTTCTTGAAGGAGTATAACGTGATAATAATTTGATATGTTCCGGAGTTAAAGCTGTTCCGCAAGATGCAACGGCATTTCTAATTCCATGTGCTTGAGCAGAGATTACATCAAAATAACCCTCCATCAAAATTACGCTATCATCCTCTTTTATTGCATCTTTTGCAGTATACAAGCCATAAAGCAATTTACTTTTGTTATAAATTAAAGAATCAGACGAATTCAAATATTTTGGCATTTGCCCTTCTTCTACAGCACGAGCACCAAATGCTACAAAGTCTCCAAATTCATTTTGTATAGGAATAATTGCACGGTTTCTAAATCTGTCAATATATTCTCCTTCACGAGTTTTGATAATCAAACCTGCTTTTTCCATAACTTCTTCGGAAAAATCATGCCTGAATTTTTTGTAAAACATCGCATAAGCTTTCGGAGCAATTCCCAAATTATATTTTTCAATAATTTCTTTGGTAATTCCACGATTTTTCAAATAATCCAAAACCTGCAAAGTTTCAGGTTCTTTATCCATCAACAAACGTAAATTATAAAACTCAGCAGCTTTTGCACAAGCTCTAATCATTTCATCCTTAATCTCTTTTGATTCAGAATTGTGATGAAAACTTTTTGGCATATCCAAACCGAATTTTTCGGCATATTCTTTAACGACATCCATAAACTCTTTATTTTGAGTTTTCATAATGAATGACAAAGCATCTCCACCAGCTCCGCAACCAAAACACTTGTAAATACCTAAATCAGGATTAACTGAAAATGAAGGAGTTTTTTCTTTATGAAACGGGCATAATCCCCAGTAACGACCTCCATTTTTTTTTAAAATAACTTGTTGGGATACTACATCTACAATATCAAGGCGATCTTTTATCTGTGTAACTAATTCTTCAATCGTGTTTGCCATAACAATATTTTAGCATTAATAAAATTTTTATCAATTAAAGTAAACATTATTTTCTATCATGCTATAATTCTTGTTATGAAATTTGTTTTATTCTTATTAATTACTACAATTTTTTTATTATTTTGGTCTGTAATTGTCGAACCAAATATCTTAACTGTTACACATTTAAAAATCAAAGATAGCAGATTAAAAAATTTAAAAATTGTATTTGCTTCTGACTTTCATATAAAACCCTATGAAACTACAAGATTAAACAGAACAATTAAATTAATAAATAAACAAAATCCAGACATCGTTTTACTCGGTGGAGATTATGTGAACGGGCACAAAAAAGGGAATTCACTACCAATCGAAAAAATTGCAAATAAATTTTCAAACATAAATTCAAAATTCGGAACATACGCAGTAATCGGAAATCACGATGGTTGGCAAGGTAAAGAAGAAATTATTTCTGCATTAAAAAGCAACGGAATAAATGTTTTATTTAATTCAAATAAATGTTTCGAAAATTTTTGTATAGCAGGCGTTGACGATTTACAAACAGGAAATCCAAACGTACAAAAAGCGATAGAAGAAACGAACAAACCAACAATTTTATTAACTCACACTCCCGACGTTTTGCCTAATGTACCGGAAGAAATAGTTTTAACACTAGCAGGACACTTGCATGGCGGACAAGTTCGATTGCACAAAGCGCTAATTGTTCCATCTGCTTATGGAGACAAATTCGCAAACGGTTTTTTAAATGACAACGGCAAAAAAATATTTATATCCAAGGGTTTAGGAACAAGTATTTTACCACTCAGATTTAATTGTTTTCCTGAAATTGTTGTTATAGATTTTGAATAAAAAATATTAATTATTTTGCTTTGTGTTTATAACCAAATAAATGCCATTTATTGTGTACAGGACAAAGAACTTCATTTTGTTCTCCGTAATACATTTTTTCTCCAAATGGACGAAGTTTCGGGTCGCGTTTGTAAAATGCTTTATTTTTCATACAATATCTGATTTCTTTTTTCTCCATTTTTCTTACAGTATTGTATTTGGATTTTTGTTCGGAATTTAATATTGATTTAAATTCTTTGTCATATTTTTTTCCGATTTCTTGCATGTTTTTTTCGATGTTTTTTACAACTTTTTTTTGTTTTTTTAAAGCATTTTCACTTGCATTATGTTTACACATATTGTCAAGAACATATTTTTCTTTTTTGTATTCTTGAAATTGTTTTCCTAATTCTTCATAACGTTTCTTGTCAATGACATCTTTACATTTTTGTTGGTCATTTGATAAATTTAAAACATTATACAAAGTAGCACGTTCGTTGTACATTGATGATATTAAATCTAAGCATTTTGTTTGGTTTGAACATTCGCAATTTTGAGGTTTATCAATAAATATAGGACAGGTTGCAGCCTGAACATTTTGAATTAAAAATGATAATAAAATTGTAAAAAATATAATATTTTTTTTCATAAAAACTCTCTTTCTTTGAAAAATTATTGCATAATTTTTTCAGAAAAACAATATTTGTAGTAAACTCTTTATATGGAAGAAATGAATTTAAAAAATTATGCATATTTAGGTGATGCAGTTTGGGAACTCTTTATAAGAAAAAAAACAGTAAAAATTACAGAAAACGCAAAAAAACTTCATAAAATTTCAACAGAAAAAGTTAAAGCATCTTTTCAAGCATTTTTGTTGCAAAATTTGGAAGGAATTTTAACCGAAGAAGAACGCGAAATTTCAAGAAGGGCGCGAAATTTATCTATTCCTGTCGGCAGACGCAATATTCAAGCGGATTACAGGCAAGCCACAGCTTTTGAAGCATTGATAGGTTGGTGGTACGAAAAAAATAAAGAAAGGTTAGATTTCGTTTTAAAATTTTTGGAAAAATTTGTAATTTTTTAGTATAAAAAAATAAAAAAACGTATATTTGAATGATTAAAAATTTATAATTTATATGTACATTATAAGAGAGTAAATTTTGGAGGAAAGTATAATGAAAAAAGATTATCAAGAAATTATCAACAATTATCAAAGTGGTGATTTGGATTTGTCAGGTTGCGACATTAAATCATTGGAATTGGATCATGTAGAAGGCAGTTTGAATTTATCAAAAGCTACAATCGGCAGATTATCAATTGGTTGGGTTTCTAATACTTTGAATATGTCCGGTGCGGAAATTAAAAAAATTGAAAGACCAATTGATGCAAACATTGTAAACATGACAAATGCCAAAATTGGTAAATTACCTGAACATATTTGGACAGATAGTTTTACTATTGAAAAAAGTAATTTAGAAAAATTAAATACAGATATTAGAGCAAATGTTTTTAATATCAAGGGAACAAAACTAACATCATTACCAAAAAATATGAGAGTAAAAAGATTGATAGTTGATTCTAAAACAGCTAAAAACTTGTCATTAATGACATTGAAACAATGCGAAGAATTGGTATTTGATAATGTAACATATTTTGAACAAAACAATAGCGCAAACAATTTTGATTTCCAAAACGTAGTAAGCAACGCAAATATGGAAATGGTAAGCACTTGTTCATAGTAATGAGATAATAATAAAGAATTTTTAATATAAAATAGGGCTTTTGAGTAATAAAAGTCCTATTTTTTTAACAAAAATAAAAAAAATGCAAAAAAGGGGTTTACAAAAAAAAATCAGCATGTATAATAGAAATTGTGGTGAGAGCCACGACCCGAATGTGGGGGTTTAGCTCAGCTGGTAGAGCACCTGCTTTGCACGCAGGGGGTCAGGAGTTCGAATCTCCTAACCTCCACCATTTAAAATCAAGAGCCGATTGAGGCTCTTTTTTTGTATTAGTGATGTTAGGAGTATGTATATGTTTCGTCAACCAAATTTTTCTAATTTAAGATTTAATATTATTCAAGCTGTAAATCCATATATTCAGAATTCTTCAAATAAATGTTTTGGAAAATCTATTAGTTCTCTACCTAACAACAAAGTAAAGAGTACAATAAATTTACCTAAAAAGCTTCTAAATAAAAATTTAAAATTAACTAGTCAACCGAGTGTTGATTCGGTTATCTTATCCACAGATGTAAAAATTGCGAATGTATCAAAACCATCACAAGATAGTAAGGTTGCTTATGGTAAATTAATAAAAAAAGTTTTAAATAGGTATTTTGATAATGATAATATAGCTACTGATTTAAAGAAAGATAAAAAAGCAAATTTAAACCAACTTGTAGAAGAATTTGAACAAGAACAGTATCGTAAATATAAAGCTCCACGCAAGAAAGCAATGAATTTAATGCGTAAAGATGCAATCGAAAAATATAAAGTTATGCAACAAAGTATAAGAGAGGAAGAAAATGAGAATAGAAAATTTTTTAATCTCTATTTAGATCAATTCGAAGATTGGTGCGATTTTTAGAGTTTGGGTGTTAAACCGTATGTGAAGTTCCTCCATTTAAAACAACTAGAACAATTAAAATCAGAGCCTACGGGCTCTTTTTTAATGCGTTTTAGAGATTTTATAAAATAATATTTATAGTAAAAAAGACATCTTATTTAAGATGTCTTTAATAGGCTGTGTCCATAATATGTCCACTTGTAATATTGAATTAAAAACTAGTAGTATGAGTATAATGTATCAGGGATTTTGAGAAAACGTATCGCAAGTTTGACATTTTAGTCGGAAGAATTCATAAGTTTTGAATTTTTTGCAATTTTTCGAGCCCTGATATGAAATAAATTACTTGTGTAATATTATCAGAATTTAGTGTTGTTTTTGTTGCAAGAAGCTCTCGTAATTCATCTTCAAAGGATTTATCATTTATATTTTGTTCTTTTGTTTCAAATAAAATATCTGCTAAAATGAATAATTCATTATTAAATTTTAAAGCATTACTGAGTTGCTTAATAGTAATAGCTTTTGGAAAGTTAGCCATTTTCCCATTTTCAAGTTTAGTGATTAAAGCTGCACTGACACAAGATTGTTTTTCTAATTCTCTCAAGCTTAAATTTAACGCAATGCGTCTTTGTTTAATAACAGTGCCAAATTTAATTAATTGAGTGTGTTTATCCATAATATTCTCCATTAAAATATTATCACAATGCAATTTATAAATCAACACTGTTGACAAATACTAAAAATAAGGTTATAATATATATTATTCAACATATATTGATTAGTATTAAAATTTTGTGTAGAAATAAGGAGAAATATAAATGGCGAATTTGAGAAATTTTATTAACGCAATTACAAATAACAATAGACTTTACACAGCAGAAGATATTGGAAATATGACAAGTAAAGAATTTGTCTCAAATGAAAAAGCTATTGATTATCAAATGGAGAATTTAGGGATTCCAAGACAAAATGATTTGACCAATAATTTAGACGTTATTTATGTTCATGCATATACAAAAGATGATGGTACAAAAGTTAAAGCACATTATCGTTCTAAACACGATGGAGTTGTCAGCGATAATTACCAAAATGGTGAAAATAGTACAGATACTGTCGTAGATATTAACCCAACATTAAAATTCGAAGGAGGTATAACTTATAATGATTATTCAATAGATAAAAATGCAGGAATTAGAAATTATTTAGATCATAATATTAATAGTGTAGAGG
Organism: uncultured Candidatus Melainabacteria bacterium; assembly: GCA_934718275.1. GTDB lineage: Bacteria > Cyanobacteriota > Vampirovibrionia > Gastranaerophilales > Gastranaerophilaceae > Stercorousia. The sequence continues at coordinate 58,051 of CAKUZD010000002.1, forward strand.
GTTTATTTAGTAAGAAAACGTTAAATTTGGGTGTCAACGCATTAGGATATCCATTAAACCAAAATGACGCTGTAGAATTATGGAATATGGCCTCAAATCCAACAGGGATTTATAATAATGATTATATAAGAAAAAATGGTACTTTATATAACGATGTGGATTCTTTAGCTAATGAGTATGCACCATACAAAGCAAAAATAAAAGATAAAATAAAATCGCAATATGGAGATGTAAATGTTCCAGGTATTGTTTTACATAAAAATAGTAATGTATCTAATGCAATAGTTCATTCTAAGGAACTTGGGAATTTTATAAAAAATAATTATACAGATTTAATGTCAGGGAAAGAAGTATCTGGATCTTTTAGGTTTAATGGATTTAATAATTTACATAACGCTTTTGGAAATGTTGATGTATTATCTGCAAAAGTTCGAGGAAATTACGTTGATGTTGAATTACTTGATACATATGATTTTAATAAAAATGAAAAGAATCCTTTGGTTAAAATGGGGCGTAGTGCTCAAGAAACAGGAAAATTAAATCCATACTTTACAATTGTGAAATGTAGATATAAACTGAAATAAATCATAAGGAGAAATTGAATCTATGAAGAAATTCGATTTTTATTTTTACATAAATCTTTTCAATATTTTATTAATTATATTTATGTTTGGAATGTTTCTAGTTTTTTTTATAACTTGTTATATATCACCAAACTGGATACTTCCAATTTGCTTTATTTTATTATACTTACTTGCGAAAATCTTTATTCTATACTTATTATTTGTTATATTCGTAAGAATTTTTTCTAATTCAGAATTGATTAAAGTAGCAGATGAATTAAAAACTTACCCAACTCTTAGAAAAAATTCAATATTATTGGCATTTGGTTATGATGTACTTATAATGTTATGTTTTGCATTGCATGGTATTATAGAATATCGTTTTGAATGGGCATCTTTTCTTGCGTATGAGGTACTAACATTTGGTGGGGTATGGATGTTTTACGTCGCATTATTTACTATTTGGAAAATTCAAGGCAAATTAAAAGTATAACTTATTCAGAAAATATATGTGTTGAAAAGATACAAATTAATTTAAAATGCTTGAGAAATCGGTAATAATGTAAGTATAGTTATCCAAATATCACGTTGCGAGAATGAATGTGTGTTGGAGTATTCCAGTGAACCCTTTTCGGTTGGATAACATTAATTATGTGTATTTTTAGCAATATTGCAGTTTTTGGAATAAAAATTTCAGTTAAATGTTTCAAATAAATTGCAATATTTTAAGAAGTCTAAATCAGAGTATTAATATGATAAATAACGAATTGAAGTGTTAAGTTGTATGTGAAGTTCCACCATTTAAAACAACTAGAACAATTAAAATCAGAGCCTAAGGGCTCTTTTTTAATGCTTTCGATACATTCATCTTTTGAAGAAATTATTGCAGACTTGAATTCAGCGAAACCAACTTCCGCAATTTCTTTTTTAGCTAGTTTTACAAGGTTCTCTGTTTAATTATTAAATCTAACAAAAATGTTACAAAATGTAAATGTGATTTTAAAATAGCCTCAAACCTAGATATAATGCCTCTATGCTATGCTATGCTATGCTATGCTATGCTATGCTATGCGGGGCACTGTGTCAATTAATCAAATAATAAATCCTTTATATAAATACACAGGGATTTATAAGGGGAATTTATGGTTGCAATTAAAAGTATTGGGAAAATAGTATCTTTTATGGCAAAAGCAGAAGAAACAACATTAGCACAAGGTGATAAAGCTATGTTTGATTTTTTCAAAAAAATGACAAGCGGTTATACTCCAAAACGAGGAAAGGATTTACCAAGAATTTGTTTTGAGGGTAGTAACTATGAAGAATTACCTTCTTTTGTTAGAAACCTAGTAGATGGTTTAAACCTAAAACGTCCTAACGTTACCGTTAGAGGTCGTTCAATGCAAAAAGGTCAAGGTATTTTAGGTTTTCAAATTTGTGATGGCAACAAAGTTGTAGGAACGACATCTTATGGTTTAGATTTAACTAGGGGCGAACCAATACAACAATTAAGAGTAAGTCTTGGTAATGGTACAGAAAAAGCAATAAGTTTTAATTCAATACTAAATACAAACTTAAAAGGAAAATCAGCTCTAAAAGGTGATACATTTGTAAATCGAAAACTTGCAAAGTCAATGGGATTGTCTGATGAAATCATTGAAGGAGTTCCATCATTTAAAAATGTTTCTGCTGTCGAAATATCAGAGCAGTCTCAATACCTCAAAAAATTAATGCAAAATAAAGGAAATATTATTCATTCTATTGATGAATGTATACCTGAATTGGCGCAAATTGCAAAGAAAACAGGAAAGGTTACACAACAGTCAGCAACAGAAGCCGTAGAAACAATTTTATCGAAAATGGGTTATAATCCAAAAGATATAAAATTAACATTTTTAGAAAAACGAGCACAAGAAGCTGGTTCATTTTGCCAAAGCACTGGTGGGCTTTCTCTAAATCTCAACCAGTTAAAAAATCATCAAGATTTGGCAGATGTTATTGGTCATGAATTAACTCATATGGAAGATTTTATACTTTTCTATAAACATAAAGGAGCAGATAATTTTAGAAAAATAATTGGAGAAAATTTTGACAAAGCTTGGTATGATAAAATGTCTAAATATGTAGACACAAATAAGCGTTCTAGCTCCAAATTTAGTGCAATCGAAAAAGAATTGAAAAATAGAGCAAAAAGTGAACAGGCTAATATTAGTGGTTCATATAATAGAGTAAAAGCAAATTTTGAATACATAAATTCAGGTCTTGAAAAAAATGCAAGACATACGGAATTAGAGTTCAAAGGAGAGTTAAAAAACTCAGGAATTTATAGAAAAACATCTACTAGTAACCACTATGGAAAAGCACCAGGAAGTTATCCTGAAGATTATTCTTTTATGTTTAAGCGAATTGATAAAGCACTAAACAAATATGGTACAAATAAAACTCAAAAATTCAATGAACTATATGAACAAACTCTATATACAATAGATAACGAGCTTCCAGCTCTTTTTAAACAATTAGAAGGACTTCCTGCTGGTAAAGCTCGTAATGGAATTCAAGATAAAATAAATGAAATAATAAAAAATAAACATAGAGATTTTGAACATTTAGAATTAAAGGTAATGCAAGGGATTCAGACAAAACTTGGTTTAGAAGCAATCCCAGAATCTCAAGAGTTAACCCTTAAAGCTATGCAAAGAATGAATCCTGAAATAGCAGAAATTCAAAAAGCTTTGTTTGAAGGACGACCAACTGTAGAATTTAAAGAACTTGCAAAAAAACAAGAAAAACTTATTTCCCAGTTCTATGGTAACCGAGAAGAATTTGGAATTAAAGTTGCAGAAGAAACTAAAAAAATTCAAAGAGAAATTTTAGAAAAAGACTTAAAACCTCAGTTTGAAAAGACGGATAAATTATTTTCAGATTTAATTGATGCCAAAGAAAAGCTTTTAACAGCTTGGGATGATTTAATTGGTTATGCTAAAAAATATGGAACGAAAGAAGGTTTTGAACATTTATCTAATCCAAATCTTGGTTTATTGAAGTTTGAAAATGCCTAGTTTTAACATCTATAAAAATTAATCAGTTCTACAATGCCACAATAGTGGAATGAACAATAACTTGTTAGTGAAATAAACAACAAAAACAGTCATTGTTTAAGCACCTAAGTTTTTTTTTGATGACCTCTCCGTACTCTGTTCATATGATGCGAGTTTGACTGTTTTTATTATTGAACTTATTAGTTATTAGTGAATGAAGCGTGTGGATGGTTTTGTGGAACTTTTTTTCACAAAAAGTTTCCGCTGTCAGCGAAGGACAACTCATTATAAAGAAATAAGATGTTTATTACATAATCTATTGCAACTTGTTATTAATAGTATAATAATAATGTGTGAAAGAAGATTTTTAACGTGGATATATTTGACAGACTTGCAAAATCAGATTTTAGAAGTAAGTTCAAGCTTAAGCAAAAAGATTTGGATTATATAAATCAAAAAGGGCTTGAAATAATTGAACGCCATGCACACGACTTTATTTCAAAACGTCTTGCCCCGGCAAATATTCCAAATGATGGAAAACAAACTCCTATGAAAGAACATCCGGTTTTTATTGCACAATACGCAACAGCTTGTTGTTGTAGAGGTTGTCTTGAAAAATGGCATAAAATTCCAAAAAGTATAGAACTGACAAAATCTCAACAGGATTATGTCGTTAATATAATAATGGAATGGATTAATAGGCAAATGAATAAATAATTGTTTTAATTTTTTGCAATTGAAACTTTTGGGTTTGCGGATTTTGAAAACTGTATAATTTTAACATGCTTTTCTCTTAACAAGTTAAGCTATTTTGAAAATTTGGTGTGTTGTGAGCCTCTATAAAAAATTGGGAAAATTAGTGCAGGTCGGAATATTTTTTAAAATCTTATCGGGTAATCGCTTGGAATTTCCCAACCATTATCTTTTATTAGCTTAAAACAAGTTCCGCCATGTTCCCTCGTTGATTTGCAAGCTTCTATTAATGATGCCCTATTTAAATCGTTATAATAATCTACGTCAAATGCACATTTTCTGTCGGGCATAAGAAACATCGCAAAATAATCTCGCCCCGAAACCATATTCTTATGTGTTGCGCCGGATGTAAAATCTGAGATGTTAAGGCGTGGCTTTACATACATTACTATCCATAAATAACTTCCGGGAATTGCTTCAATTCGTAATGCTGTACCATCTTTAAGGAACAACATATAACCCCCGTTACCTGATATTGAAGTTGTGGGAGTTGATAGTTTTTTAGCGGTAACTATGTTTGGAATATATTCATCCATATAATTTTTCCACCAAATTTCCATGAAATCGGCATCTCTGTGATTGTTTTCATCTCCATAGTCCCAAGTTGTACAGGATCCGTTTTTCTCCTCTGAAAGAGCAATTGCTTGATTTAAGATAGAATAAACTTTTTTTAAGCGTGTTATAACAACTTTTTCCCTGTAATTCGTAAGAATGTTTGGTATAGTTAAGGCAGCTACAACACCTATTATGCCTATAGTTATTAGAATTTCTGCAAGTGTAAATGCTAAATTGTTAAAACTATTTTTTTTACTATCCATTCCTAATTATTCCTATTACATAACAAACAATACTGAATATATTCGGTATTATACATAATATATCATATATAATAACAAAAATCAATATAATAGAATATATTTATGGATATGACAATTTATTTTGAGGAGCTTGCTCGAAATATGAGAATAGAAAGAGCAAGATTAAATATTTCACAACTTAGACTTGCAGAAATGGCAGATGTTTCTTTAGATACGATTAATATGATTGAGCGTGGTGTTGGTAATCCGAAATTTTGTACGGTTATATCTATTGCAAAGGCGTTAAATGTTGATTTAAATGCACTTGTTAAATTATAAGAAGAATTTTTTTATATTATTTATTTTATACAAATTTAGCGGTTTTAGATGTTTTACAACTTTTTATATCTTTTGGAGTCCCTGTAAAAACGATTTCTCCACCTGCTTCGCCGCCTTCCGGTCCCATATCTATTATATAATCTGCATTTCTGATTACGTCCAAATCATGTTCGATTACAATGACTGTAGCTCCATTATCTATAAGTGTTTGAAAAACATTTAAAAGAGTTTGAACATCAAGCGGATGAAGTCCGATTGTGGGTTCATCAAATACAAATACCGAATCTGATTGAGTTTTTCGCATTTCACTTGCCAATTTCAAGCGTTGCGCTTCTCCTCCGGATAAACTTGGGGTAGCTTCTCCCAGAGTTAAGTATCCCAGACCTAAATCTTGTAAAACATTTAACCTTTGAGAAATAAGTTTTAAATCTTTACAAGCATTCAATGCTGTAGTTACATCCATTGACATTAATTCAGGTAAGGAATAACTTAAATATTTAATATTTTCGGTTAATTTGGTATATCTTGTTCCTCCGCATTCCGGACATGGAATTTCAACATCCGGCAAAAATTGGACATCTAGATTTATTATGCCTGTCCCATCACAAACCGGACAACGAAGTTTTCCTGTATTATATGAGAAATCTCCTGCTTTATATTCAAGTTCTTTAGCCTTTGGGGTTTTGGCGAATATTTTTCTTAGTTCATCATGGATGTTTGCGTATGTTGCAACAGTAGAACGTACGTTTATTCCAATTGGGGTTGCATCAATTAATTTTACTTGGTTAATACCTTCTGCCTCAATATTAATAATATGTTCAGGAAGTTTCTTTTTATTAATTAAGGCCTCTAATGCAGGAACAAGACTTTCTAGTACCATCGTGGTTTTTCCGGAACCGGAAACTCCCGTAACAACGGTTAATCTCCCTTTAGGGATTTTTACTTTTAGCGGTTTTACTGTATGGATTTGATTTGTTTCAAGATTAATTTCTCCTTTATCAAAGAGTTGTTCAAATTTAATTTGTGGTCTTAACGGGATATTTTTGTTATTTGAGAGAAAATTTCCAATAATTGAATTTTCATTATTTTGAAGTTCTTTAACAGTTCCTTCTGCGATAACATAACCACCATTAATTCCTGCTTTTGGTCCCATTTCTATAATCCAATCTGAGGCTTTCAAAATTTGTGTATCGTGATCTACAAGTATAATAGAATTGCCGTCAGCTACTAAATCGTCTATTACCCCTTTTAAACCAACTATATTGGATGGATGAAGTCCGATTGAAGGTTCATCTAAGACGTATAATACTCCTGTAGTTCGGTTTCTGACAGCTCGAGCCAATTGCATACGTTGTCTTTCTCCTGTAGAAAGAGTTGCTGCTGCTCTATCAAGGGTTAGATACCCCAGTCCTAAATCCATTAGACGTTTTGCAACAGTTTGAAATGAGTTGCAAATACTTTTTGCCATTGGTTGCATTTCTTGTGGCAAAGAGTTTGGGACATTATTAACCCATTCAACGAGTTCTGAAAGAGTCTTTTCACAAGCTTTGTCTAAAGATATTCCTAAAATTTTGGGTTCTCTAGCTTTTGCGGACAAACGAGTTCCTTTACAGTCAGGGCAAATATCTTGTTTTAAAAACTTTTCTACACGTTTCATACTTTTTTCATCTTTAACTTTGGCAAGAGCGTTTTCGACTGTGTATATAGCGTTATAATATGTAAAATCAAGTTCTCCTGCTTGATTTGTATTTTTAGCTTTGTAAAAAATATGTTTCTTTTCTGCAGGGCCGTTGTATACAATTTCTTTTTCTTTTTCAGTCAAATCTTTAAACGGAATATCTGTTCTAACTCCCATTTCTCGACAAACATCTGTCATAAGAGACCACATAAGTGTTCCCCAAGGAACAACAGCACCTTCATCAATAGTCAAATTTTCATCAGGAACAAGAGTTGATATATCAACGGTTCGCACTATACCTGTGCCGCTACATTTCTTACAAGCACCTTGGCTATTAAAAGCTAATTCTTCTGCTGAAGGTGCATAAAAATGTTCGCCACAAATCGGGCACACAATTTCTTGTTCGGCAGCAACAGCAAGCGTAGGTTCAACATAATGACCATTTGGGCATTTATGATTAGCAAGTCTGGAAAACATTAGTCTGAGGCTGTTTAAAAGTTCTGTTCCTGTGCCGAATGTGCTTCTCACCCCGGGAACTGCCGGTCTTTGGTGGAGTGCTAAAGCTGCAGGTACATACAATATTTCATCAACAAGGGCTTTTTCTGCTTGTGTCATGCGGCGTCTTGTGTATGTTGAAAGGGCTTCCAAATATCTTCTTGAACCTTCCGAATATAAAACACCGAGTGCCAAAGAAGATTTCCCTGAGCCGGAAACGCCTGCAATTCCAACTATTTTATTTAGCGGAATATCAACATCTATATTTTTTAAATTATGAACTTTTGCTCCACGAATTTTTATTTTATCAACCATAAAACACCTTAATATTTATATGTGTATATTATAAACAAAAAAAATGACTCTTTGTAGAGTCATTTCCTTTCCAAAATGTATCGTTACTAAGTTTATGTAAAGTTTTACGATGAAGTTTTATTTGATTTGTATTTATAACTCAACAAACTGTATGTGTCTGTTGATGATGAACTATCACCATAAAAAACAGACATATCAGTTGCTTTGCGGTTATTAAAATTATCTTCAACTTCCATTCTTGCGCAGTTTAAATCATAGGCAGAAATTTCTGCACTGGTAATTCTTCCATCATGATTTGTGTCCATTTCGTCAAAATGTTCAAGGATTTTTGTCATTGTGCTTTCTGGAAGTCCGCTGGAACCTGAAGCATATAATTGAGTTAATTCTGCTTTAGTAAGTCCTTGGGTTGAAAGTGTGTTAGACAGATTATTCATTTCTTCTGATGTAATAATACCATCTCCATTTTTATCAATGCTAGAAAAATTAGTTTGCAAGTATGAAGCAAAAGATTGGTTTAAAATATTTGTGTTAGATGTTTTAGTTCTTGCCTCACTAATATTTTCTAGCGTCAAACCGTTTGGATATTGAGAAGCCAACAAAGAATATGTTGAACTCAAACCGGAATATATTCCTGATAAAATTCCGTTATTATTATTAGCCATATATTTACCTCTATTCTACCTGTGTACATGTTAATGATTTTTTATGACTTGTCAAACCTTCAAATGGAGGATTTGTAAATATATGTAACAAAAGAAGCCAAAAGCTTAAAGTTTATACTAAAACATTCCGATATATATTTTGTTACTAGAGTTATAAGGAGTGTGTACTCATGGATGAAGAAAAATTACAGGATATGGAAGATTTGATGCTTGATTATGGTGAAATGACAAGTTTTAATTTTAATTCAATGGATTATAAGCAAGTTCAAGAATTGCAGAGAATTACGGATAGTGAATATGCTAATCAACCTTACACGTTTAAATATGGGAACTTTGATTTAGTGGATATGATTCATTCATTTATTACACAAAATCAAAGAGAGAAAGCATAATATTTTAACTGATAGATTTGTTCGGTGGGAGTTGTTTTTTTATCGAGACAACTCTTGCCGAAAGTGAAGGAGTGTATCTTATGAACGATAAAGAGCTTTTTGAAAACAATTGTTTTCCTCTGTTTTGGTGTGAAGATGAGGAAAGTTTTACACCTGCAGAAGTTCAGCCGCAAAGAAAAGATTTAACAACTTTGTTGGCGGAACTAGAAGATATTCAAAACCGAATAGATGACATCAATGCAAGAGAGTGGCATCTTGCAAAACTTGTGAAATTTCACAAAGAAGGGCTTTTGCCCTAGGATTATTAGCATTAACCCTCAAAAAAGGTTAAGAATTGGCTGCCGAGATTTGGGATAGCAAATATTTAATATTAACAATACATAATCGTTGAGAATTTATTTCAACGATTTTTTTTATTTTGAAATGTTAAAAACTAGCGCTACATATACCTTTATGCTACAATTCGTTTGTTACCTAAGGATACTAAAAGGAAATGATATGGATTTAAAGGAACTTCCAAAATGTCCGGTAGAAACCACTCTCTGTTTAATAGGTGAAAAGTGGCGTGTTTTAATTATTCGCGATTTACTGAATGGGACAAAGCGTTTTGGCGAATTAAAAAAGGCTTGTAGCGGAATTTCTCAAAAGGTTTTAACTCACAAACTTAGAAAAATGGAAGATGACGGACTTATAAAAAGGGAAGTATTTGCGGAAATTCCGCCAAGAGTGGAGTATACTCTTACTGATGTCGGTTATAGTCTTGCCCCTGTTCTTAATGCTATGGCAAGTTGGGGAACGGATTACAAAACTTTTTTGAAACTTTTGCAAAAAATGAGATAATACTATTATGTCGTATTGGGTAATATTTTACACAAATTAATTTTGTATAATATTCTACATAAAATAGCAAAAAATATTTTATTATTGTATTATATATACACAGGAGAATTCTATGACACTTTTAAATGCTATACACAATGCTTTTCCGGAACAAATGGCCGGCTCCGATTTGAATATATCAAATCAAAACCAGACTAGAGAAGAAGTTGTTTACCGCAGAAATGGAAAGACTGTTGATAGAATAATTGAAATTGATGTAGTAACGGGTTTAAGAGTAAAAACGACTCATTTTGATTATTTTAATGATAAAAGGGTTCGTTCAATTGATGAATACGATAAAGTGACGGGTAAAAAAATTCGAACAATAAATTATGTGTTATATAAATCAATTGATGAATATGATTTAAATACTGGTGAAAAAGTTCGTACAATTAATTTTAATATTAAAGATGAAAATAAAATTTCATCTATTCAAGAGTATGCTTTAGAAACAGGGAAAATTGTTAAAATTTATATTTTTAAAAGGGATGGGAAAACAATAAGCATAATAAAAAGTATTGACCCTGAGACTGAAAAGGTTACGAATATTGTTAATAACAAAAATGGTGAATTTGAATATAAGATACCTGAACTCCCGAAAGTTCGTAATAAACCGTTTGCAAATATTGAGGTTGTTGCTCCAAAAATAGAAGCAGTGAAATCTAAGCCTACTCCTATTTGTACTAAAAGTCCTAAAAAAGATGATATTTCAATATTAATTGATAATCTTTATACAAATAATATAAATTTTGAGGGTTTAGAGGATTAATTTCAGGTATTATATAAATTATTAATCTTCTTCAAAAGATTCTTTTATATATCTTGCAGGATTTTCTATGAGGTATTGAAGTTCTCCCGGTTCTTTTATATATCCGTATTCAAATCTTTCGCCATTTGAAGCAAAAGTAACCATTCCGTAGTCCATTATCCTTCCCATAGTTGTTTGTGACAATTCCAACATGTCTAACTTAGATAGAGGAATGTCAATTTCTTCAGGATTTAATACTCCAATTTTTATGTGTGCATATTTAGTTGTCACAATTATTTTGTCTGAATTAAATCTTAAAATCGGATAAATAATTGGAATAAGGATTAAAAAAACAACAACCCAGCTGAAAAAACTGTGGGTATTTAAAAATATAAACCAAAAATAAATAAAAAATATCGGAATTAAAAAGATTGGCCAAAACAAAGCCATCCAATGTTTTTTTACATCATATATAACCAATTCTTCACTGTCTGCATTCGGAAGTTGATATTCTTCTTCTTTAATTGCTTCCTGTTGATTATAGTGATGAACTACATATTCTTCAGATGTGTTTTGCGGTTCAGTATTTTTTAATTCATTTTGCATAACCTGTTGTGGTTCTTGCTCTGTTGTTAAATTATATCCGCAATATCTGCAAAAATTATCGTTTTCTTTTACCGGTTTACCGCAATTTGGACAAAACATTCTTTACTCCTTTGTGAACTGATTTTATCATATCAATTGACTTTAGTCAATTAAAGGTTTACCATTATTAAACGGAGGAATTATGATAGATAAACAAGAACTTTTAAGACTTTATAATTTAGATTTGGATGAACTTTTGGGAGAGTCTGCAAAATATATTAAAAATGAAATAGAATTTTGTTCATTAATAAATGCCCGTAATGGGAAATGTTCACAAAATTGTAAATATTGTGCACAAAGCTCTCACTACAGAACTCATATTGATTCTTATCCGCTTGTTGATATTGAAGAAGTTAAAAAAGCTGCAATTGATGCTAAAAACCACCAAGCTTCACGTTTTGCAATTGTAACATCCGGTAAAACTCCTGATGAAAGTGATTTTGACAAAATGTTGGAAATGATTAAGGAAATTAACAAAATCGAAGGATTGAAAAGTTGTGCGTCTATCGGAATTTTAAATGAAGAACAGGCTAGAAAACTTGCGGAATGTGGGTTGAAAAGATTTCATCATAATATTAATACTGCAAAGTCTTATTATCCTGAAGTTTGTACAACTCATAGTTGGGAAGATAGGCTTAACACATGTAAACTTGTAAAAAAATATGGTATGGAATTATGTTGTGGTGTAATTTTGGGAATGGGTGAAAGTATTGAACAACGTATTGAAATGGCTCTTGAACTTGCCGAAATTCAGCCCGATTCTATTCCTATAAATATTTTGATGCCAATTCCGGAAACTCCGTTCGAGAATTATTTGGATAAGATTGATGAGGAAAATGTTTTAAGAACTCTTGCTATTTTCAAAATTGCAAACCCTAATTCTGTTTTACGCTTTTGTGGCGGAAGAATGAGGTTGTCGGAGGAAAATCAACGAAAGGCATTAAATACCTGTGTTGAAGGTATTATGGTCGGAAATTATTTAACAACAATAGGGAAAAATCCTGATGAAGATATTAAAACAGTTAACGAACTTGGAAAAACAATTGTAACAAATAGTTAACAAACCCTAAAGTTTTTATAACTTTTTGCCGTAAATATTTTGCGTAAGAAAGGTTGTATATATGAGTGGAAAAGATTATCTTTTTATAAATTTTGCAGCACCAACTAATGCAAATTATACAGGTGGATATACTTCTTCGGAAACGGTTTCAAGTATGTCTACAGATGTTTTTACAGAAAGTAAAAAACAAAAAAAGAAAACTACCAAAACTGTGGGTACAAAAAGTAGTACCAAAAGTTCTGCTACTAAAAAATCGAGTACAACAAAGTCTGCGACTAAAAAAGCTACAACTGACAAAACAAGTAATAGCAAATCCGGCGTTAAAAAGAAGCAAACAACAAAACCAAGAACGACCGCAGAAAGGTTGCATGCTGATTGGCAGACGGTATTAGAGGTAGGAGCAAAAACTAAACATGAAGGTTTTAAATGTGATCCAAATATTTCAAAAACATTTTTCAACTCAGTTGCTGATGCTGCAAAACGTTTGAATTGTAACCCTGATGATTTAGCTGCAATTATGTTCTTGGAATCTCATTTTGACCCAAGGGCTAAAAAAGGAATTTATACGGGATTAATTCAAATTGATAAAATGTCATTTGACAGTATTCCTGATACCAAATGCTCATATTCTCAATATTGTAGACTTCCAAGAGAAAAACAACTGAAATATGTAGAAAAATATTTAAAAATGCGTATAGAAGAACAAGGTTTAAAAGGTTTTTTAAGTGGAGGACAGCTTTACACACTTGTTCGTAGGCCTAAGGCTGTGCATACCAGAAGTGAAGTGAAAAAAAATCAACAATTAGTTACTGATGCACGAAAAGTTCCTGCAAAAATAAAAAAAGAAAAAGAAGAATATGAGAAAACAATCAAATCAAATTCTAATTCCGGTTCGGAATCTAAACCGAAAAAATTAAATGTAAAAACATAAGCTATTTATTTTACGCTATGTTTGGTATCAAATCTGTCAGCCAAAAAAGTTGATACCAATGGGATTACAATATAATATATTGTCCCCAAAATAGCTGCCGGTTTTACAATTTTTATACCTTCAATATATTTTTCAAGTTTTGGAGAATTCTTGTTAACTTCAGAGAATTTTTTAATAAAGTTTTCTGTAGATTTTTCAGATAGCTTATCTATCAAATAACTTCCACCAATACATAATCCTGTTGAAATTGCCGAATTATATATAAGAGCTTTTTTTCTATCTTGCTCAATTTTTTTGCTTTTTGCGGTTTGCCGAATAAATGCTCCTGTTGCCAAAATATCTGTTAATGACATCATATTGAATTCGTAATTTGTATTATGAAATTTATTTGTGATTTTTTTTACCGTAGGCGTATCAATAATTTTGCCAATGCCTTTAGATAAATGTTCCATACCGGTAAAAGTTACATGTTTGGTTACTGATTTTTTATTTTCATCTTGTTCGTTTTTTTTATGAAAAATCTTATTCATAAGCGGTGGGATGAATGCGCAAGTCATTACAGATTTTGGAACAGCTATTACAAACCCTAATCCGAGTTTAAATAGTTGTGTAGCAAATTTATATTTGGAAGATGAGTTTAAAGATTTTTCACCATTTTGTAAAAATTTTTTAGTTTCATTTTTTAAATACCTTGAAGGTTCTTTATCAATATTTTTCATCGCCTTTGCAAAGGGTAAAGATACTCCAAGCATTAGCAGATATCCGGCAGCACTTGATGCTAGCGATTTGGCACAGGCGTATTTTTTATTTTGTTTATCAGTGTTTGGGGTTGCCATAATTGATAACGGTCGCGCAATTGTAGAAAGTGCCAGAGAGGCTGAAGCTATAAATAAAGCCCCATTATCTGCCGCAAATTCTAATCCCTTTTTAAAAAATCTATTTGTGTAAATAGGCTGTACTTTCATCGTAATTCATTATACAATGCTCACAATGGAATTTACAGATTTTGTAAAAAAAGAATTAACCGGTTGGAAGAAGGAAGAAACTATTTCTCTTTTTGCGGTTCTTGCTATAATTTTAATAAATGCAATTATTGTAAAAGATAATCCAATTGCTGTAATTTCAGCATTTTGCGGTATTTTATATACTACAATTGCCGGTAAAGGTAAGATTTCGTGCTACTTTTTTGGACTTTCGGGCTCATGGTGCTATGTATGGTTAGCATTGATAAATGCGTTATGGGGTAATATGCTTTTGTATCTTTGTTATTACATCCCAATGCAAATTTTCGGAATTTTTAAATGGAAAAAACACCTCAAAACAGATACAAAAGAAATTGTTAAAATTTGTTTGTCACAAAAAGACCGTATAAAGCTTATTATATTTGGAATTTTAGGTTCTGTTGTAACCAGTTTAATATTATTTTTCTGTCAAGACAAAAGTCCTATAGCAGACGGAGTTACAACATTTTTGTCTGTCTTAGGAATGTATTTAACGGTGCGGAGAGCTATAGAACAATGGTTTATATGGATGATAGTCAATGGAATTTCAGTTGTTATGTGGTTAAACCTTGTTCTGCACGGGGCAAAAACATATTCTACCGTAATAATGTGGGGAGTTTATTTTGTTTTAGCGGTGTATTTTTATTTTGAGTGGAAAAAAGAATTAAATAAATAGGGCTTTATTAATGTCAAATTGTCAATCTTAAACAATTAATCGGGCGGATTTTGTTGAACAAAACCCTCAGAAAGGCTGTAAATATTATATTTTTTCACATTGTGGCATTGTAAATAAATTCGTCATGTTGAGGCAGAGCCGAAACATCGCATGATTGATGAAACGTTTTAAGAGATTCTTTGCTTCTTCTCTCACAATGATGTAATTATTTTCGTGGTCATTTATTTATTGTAGCTTGCGCCTTTTTTGTAATTTTCATATTCTAATTTGTCGTATCCGCTAAAAATATTTTTTAAGCTTTTGCCTCCTACATGTGCACCTGTTTGAAATACTAATTTTTCCTTGTAAACAGGGAATTCATAAACATCACGACCATATTGATTAGGGGTTCTGTTTCCATTTACGTCAACATTAAAATATCCACAAGCATAGGATGTCCAAGTAATTGTTTTATCACTTCCATCCGGATTTTTTATAGGTCTGCCATATCCATCAGTTGCTGCACTTGTTAGGACTTTAGCGCATTCAGGTCTTTGTTGGTTGCTAACTCGTACAATAGCACCATTTGAAAGGATTATTGTAGGTGTTCCTATGCTTAATGTATCACCTTTATTATTATCATCTAATCTTAAAGTTGCATATCTTACATCGTAATAATATTGGGAGCATCCGCTATCACTTCTGCCACTGCAAACTTTAACAGCATTTAAATATTTACTGATATTTTTTGCAACTTCATAAGAAGAATCAGTAGTATTAAACAATGCAGAATTATCTCCAATAACGTCTAAATCTTTTTGTGCAAGTATAAGAGCATTACCTAAATCGGAATAAAGTTTTTTTGTTCTGACTATAAGCTCCTTGTCTTGTTTGTTTTGAATTAGTGTAGGTAAAGTCATGGCTGCAACCACACCAATAATGGATAGGGTAATTAAAACTTCAGCTAAAGTAAATCCAAATTGACCATTTTTTTTCATAGAAACCTCTTTTTATTAAAAAATATTACAAAATCAATGACTATATAGTAATTATTATTCCTATATAATAATAAAGTTTACTATATTGTCTTATATATGTCAATATAATCATAATGAGTGTACGGACAGATATAAAAACATTACTTGCGGAAAACGATATTTCTATAACAAAGTTGGCAGAAATGCTTACACAAAAAACAGGAAAATATTATTCGCAATCAAATATTTCTCAAAAACTTTTGAGAAGAACACTAAAATATGAAGAAGCCAAAATTATTGGCGAACTTCTAGGTTATGACCTGAAATTTACTCGCAAAAAAATGGTTAAATATTAGAGTTTATTTCCCATCCCTCAAATTGTTTATTGAAAAGTTGTATTCAAACATTGCTGTTAAATAATACAAATAAAACAATAAAAAAGACAGGTTTGAACCTGTCTTTTTTATTTAGCAAGGGAGAGATTCGAACTCTCGACCTCACGGGTATGAGCCGTGCGCTCTCACCAGCTGAGCTACCTTGCCACAATTTCTATTTAAATTTATCAACTTTCGCTGACAATTCTCATTTTTACATAAAAAAAATAAAATAGCAAGTGTTTTATTTTTTAGTCGTTGTATACATTAATGCTAAGTTAACTACAGCGAAACAAGAGGATAAATAAAATATATAAAAAAAATATGGCGGATAAAATATTCCACCATATTTATATATAAAAACTTAACTAACCGCCTATTCTTAAAGGTTCATTTTGCCCTTGTGGAACTTGTTGAGGTGGCTGATTTTTATTCATTTTTTCTTGAAGTTTGGCTTGTTTTTTTTGCAAAGACAACATCTTCTTAATAGCTTTTGCTTCTCCTGTTGGCTTGTTAAAGTTTTCAGGGTTAAGTGTAGCCATTTTTTCCCAACATCCGGGAACATTAGATTTTTCATTACAAATACAATTTCTCCAAGTTTCTCCTGTTTGTTTATCAACAAGAATTGTCAACATATTATTGCTTGTAACAACTTCATATCTGTTCTCAGGTGCTTTGGTTGCAACTTGAATTAACATTATGATAAGAAGTAAAACTATTAAACCATTTACAATATTTTCTTTCATAAAAAATTCTCCTTATGTTTAACACTGTTTATTATACATATAAACTATCTTATTATCAAGATGTTGCTAATAAGTCGAATGTAATTGGACTAAAAAATTTTTAAAATATTTTTATGAAAGGAGAAATTATATGGTTTTATTAGTTAGGTGGATATTGTTTGCATTAGCTATAATTTTTACAGCGTGGCTTGTTCCGGGAATTGATGTCCAAAGTTTTCAAAGTGCTATGCTTGTCACTGTGATTATTGCTCTAATAAATATTTTTATAAGACCGTTAATCGTGTTTATTACATTACCGATAAACATTCTAACACTTGGAATTTTTACACTTATTATTAACGCTTTTCTTTTAATGCTTGCAGGATACGTATCACCGGGGTTTGAAGTTGATGGCTTTTTAGCTGCATTTTTGGGTTCTATTGTTCTTGCTTTTTTAGGTTTAATAATAAATATGGTTACAATAAATGGGGAAGAATAAAAATTCTTCCCTTTTTTTATATTTTAGTTGTATAGTGCGTGTTTTAGAAAACGGCAGATAAGTTTATAGGCGGCATGTGTCGCCTTACTTTCTCTGAGAGAATTTAGCATTATAAAATCATGAATTGTGTTATTAATCCTTACACAAGCAGTATCTACTCCGGCCTCTATCAGTTTTTGAGCGTATTCTTCTCCTTCATCTCGCAGAACATCATTTTCTGCGGTAATAATTAATGTTGGTGGCAAACCTGTTAAGTCGTCAATTTCTGCTTTTAGCGGGGAAACAGAAATTTCTTTTTTCTGATTTTTATTATCAAGATAGGCGTTAAAGAAGTATTCCATAGCTTTTTTACTTAGCCAAGGGCCATCTTTAAATTCGCTATATGATTTTGTGTTCATATCGGCATCACATACCGGATAAATTAATGCTTGGAAACATATTTCGGGACCGCCTTCATAATTTATTTTAATGGCTGTAGCTGTTGCCAAATTTCCACCGGCACTATCTCCGACAATTGCAATTTTTTTCGGATTAATTCCGTAATCACTTCCATTTTCTCCAAAATATTTAACAGTTTCATAAATGTGGTTTAATGCTATCGGGTATTTAAATTCTGGAGATTTGGGATAATTTACAAATGCAATAGCAGTTCTTGCGTGTATTGCAATTGTTTTGATTGTCATATCAAAAACATCTGCATTTCCCATTACCCAACCTCCGCCATGACAATAAATTGTTAGAGGTAATTTTTCATTTTTATACTGTTCGGGCTTAACTAATCTGATACTAATATCCCCCGCAAGAGTGCTAAAAATTGAGATATCTTCAACGGAAGCTTCTAAATCTTTGTAATCTTTGTCCTGCGTTTCAACAAGAAATCTTCTTGCATCATCAGCAGTCATCTCGTAAATAGGTTTTTCTATTTCTAAATTATCAATAAAATTTTTTACAACGTTATCTAAGTGTATGTGTTTTGACATATTTTATCCTTTCTAATAATTGAGTTGTGACAAATACAATTTTTTTAGAAAAATAATAAAATTCATTACCCCAATGTCCATATTTGTAATATAATAATTTTGTAAAAAAGAAATAGCGGTATCGTCTAGTGGTTAGGACGAGAGATTCTCATTCTCTAAACAGGGGTTCAATTCCCCTTACCGCCGCCAAAAAGCTCCTAATATATGATAGGGAAAAGATTCTTCGCTCCGCTCAGAATGACCGAATATATTATATTCAGAATGACGGAATTAATTTTCTTTTTTTATTAGGGCGAGGGGTATATAAAAGTGTTGGAGATATGAAAGAAAGTAACTTATCCGATAAGGTCTTTTCACGTTTCACTTCTCACTAAAGTCTTGTAGGGTGGTGGTACCTACCCCGCCAATATTGAAAATCATCAGCTGGATTCTTTCGGGCAAAGCCCTCAGAATGACCGAAATTATTGTCCTCTCGCCCCCATGGGGAGAGAGAGTAGGCGTTTGAGCAACGCGAATTACGCATACGAGAGAGGGGCTGAATTTGATCAGAGTCTATCAATTTCAGAGAGTGGTTTGTTTAATGATATTTTTATTGCCTTAATTGGTTGTCCTTCGTGGACGGCGGGAACTTTTTATGAAAAAAGTTCCACAAAACCATCCACACGCTTCATTCACTAATAACTAGTAAGTTCAATAAGAAAACAGTCAAACTCGCTTTGCTCAAACAATGACTGTTTTTGTCGTTTATTTCACTAACAAGTTATTGCTCATTTCGCTATCGTGGCATTATTAAAGCCCCTAACCCTAACCCTGTCTTGAATTTGCTCCACGCTCACAGAATTCCACAAAAGTGGCATCGTCACAGTTTGTTCCATCTGCTCGCTATCCGGACTCGTTGCACTCCGTCCGTACGCAAATTCGCTCTCCCACAAGGGGCGAGGGGAAGATTATAAGTGTTGGAGATATGAAAGAAAGTAACTTATCCGATAAGGTCTTTTCACGTTTCACTTCTCACTAAACCTTAACGTCTTAACGCCCTATTGCCTTATTACTTTTAAAAAACATACCCAATACTACAAATTTACAATTCTACTATACATTACCTGATTGTAGAATAAAAAATAATTTGCTTCTTCTTAAAATAGTTTTGGTATTAAAGTTTAAGGAGGAAATAATGTTTTATAATGTATTAAATTTAAAAGAACTTGGCAAAACTGACAAACCTTTTGAAAAAGAAACTCTTATGGAACATAATGACAGTTGCCTATCTGTTGTTTCTTTGAAAAAAGAAGAAATTATAGATACGCACACATCAAAATGTGATGCTGCAGTAATTGTTATAGATGGAGAGATTGAGCTTCATTTTGACGCCGAAAAATTTAAAATAGAAAAAGGTGAAATTTTGATGTTTAAAAAAGATGAACAACACAAGGTTGTAGCATTGAAAGACAGTCGTTTTTTATTGATAAAAATTTAAGTACTAACAACAGTTGGAAATTTTTTCAACTGTTGTTTTTTTTATATATATATAATTTAAATGGTATTTTGATGCCTGTTTGTAATTTAGTTTATATATATGATTTTTTTTATTAAGAACAATTCTATAATACGTGAGTTGTGTGCTTGTAATTTATTTATGGAGGAATTATGGAACAGTTTGGAGTGCAACCTGAGGAACAAGAAGAAAAAGTTAGTCATAATATTTTTTCTTCCGAAAATTATGGAATAGGCAGATTGGAATTTTTAGGTGCAAATTCTATAATATATTTCGTTCTTTATATTTTATATCTTTCTTTGGGGGCAATATTTGCTTTATGTGGAGCAGATAAGGCGTCAACAATGATTTTTGTAAATATTATAGGAGTACCGCTTGCAACATATTTATTTACAATGAACTTTGCACACAGGATGTATCATATTGGTTGGACAGATGAACTAAATTCAAGATCTATAGCAGCAATGATTGCAATAGTCTTATGCGTGGGTTCTGTAATTCCATTGATTAATATATTTATAGGTGTAATATTTTTAATTTGGAGTATAATTTTGACATTAGTTCCCGGTGATAATGAATAGTTATATAAAAAGAGAGGTAATAATTATATGAAAAATTTGTTGAATAATCAAAATCTCCCAAAACCTCTAGTTGATGGCTTTTTGTCGGGGGGGGGGCAAGTTGCGCGAATTCTTTATTAGGTAAACACTTTAGTTTTTGTCGTTTTACGGAAGGATTCACGTTAGCAGAAGTTTTAATTACTTTAGGTGTTATAGGAGTTGTTGCTGCTATGACGTTGCCATCAATTATACAAAATTATCAAAGAAAAGCATTAGAAACTCAGTTTAAAGCCGCGCATTCCATAATCTCTCAAGCATTATTGAGTACGCAAAGAGAGTTGGAAGTCCCTTCATTATATGATGAATATACCGCGCTTGATAGAAGCACCGGAGAATATTACAAAGCCCAAACTTATATTGATGCTTTTTATAAGCAGCTAAGAGTTGTGAAAAATCTTTCAGTAGAAGAAATTCCAGAGTATTCAATATATTCTGATAGAGGAATTAAGTATAAAGCCTCAAACACGTCTTATTCAGTTACATACCCTGATGCAGTGTTGCCAAACGGAATGATTATAAAAACTGCTGTTCAGGGTTCTATGACCGGTAAAAAAATTCTTTTTATAGTTGATATTAATGGAATAAAAAAACCAAATCGTTATGGTCATGATTTATTTTCATTTTCTATAATGAGTTCGGATGATAAACTGGTTGGTGAGAAAAAAACTAGAGATTATACGGAAGAAGAACTGAAAGAGCTTAATAGTGAATTTAATGATTTACTTGGGGTTCCGTGTTCCAGAAATTCAAAACAAGCTGTAAATGGAGCAGGTTGTACTTGGTATGCCATAAATAATATTTGTCCTGATGATAGTTCAAAAGGTTATTGGGATTGCCTTCCAAGGTAAAAAATAATTATTATGGTGATAAAAAACCGAAGTATCACAATTGTGATACTTCGGTCTTAATGTTGTTATTTGTATCAATTAGTTTTTTTAATTATGTTTTTTAGAGCTAATTAGCAATACGAGTGGAATAATTACAAATGCTGCAATTCCAAAATATCTGAAAGTTTCAACATATCCCCACAAGCTGGCTTGTTGTATAAGTTGACCATAAACTATATTTTCCGCCATGTGTTTAGCATTGGCTAAATCTGTGTTTGCCATAAATGCTGCTGCCATTGTGCTTATTTTTTGAACATAAGCATCGCTTGTAAAATTCAAATGTCCTACCATCATCATTTGATGTACTTGAGAAAATCTTGAAATCATTGTTGTAGCAACAGAAGTTCCAATTGCAGCGCCGATATTTTTTAATAAATTTTGTACGCCTGCGGCATTTGTTTGTTCATCGTTGGTTAAAGTGCTACAAGATAAATTCATCATAGGCACCATAGCCATAATCATTCCAAGACCGAATACAAAGTTTGGAAGTATAATATCAACGAGGGCTATATTGGTGTTAATTTCTCCAAACATTAACCCGCCAATTCCAAGAATAATTAATCCTGCTATGATTAAAGGTTTTGCTCCAACTTTTGGAGTTAAAACTCCACAAAGTATTGTCGCTAAAAGGCAACCTCCTCCTCTTGGTACCATTGAGATACCACTTAAAAATGAAGTATAGCCCATTAACCTTTGTAACATAGATGGTAGAATTGCTGCAGAAGCCATCATTACCCCCATTAGTACCATGAGAACAATAGTTCCGAAGAAAAAGTTTCCATCTTTCATAATTGATAAATCTATAAGAGGTTTTTTCTTTTTTATTTGAATTGTAAAGAAAGCTACCATCGCAATCATTGATATCGCAAAGGTTTTGCAAATCCATGCGGCAGAAAACCAATCTGCATCGTTACCTTTGTCCAGTACGATTTGTAGGGTTAAAAGCCAAATGCATAAGAAGAAAAAGCCGGAATAGTCCATTGAAACGTTCTTTTGTTTTTTAGCATAATCAGGGTCAAATACTAAATTTTTTGTAAGGTGAAATGCCGCAATTCCGAATGGAACGTTGATGAAATATATGAAAGGCCAAGACCAGGTTTCTGTTAACCAACCCCCTAATGCAGGTCCCATTATTGGTGCCATTACAACCCCAAGTCCGAATACTGCCATCGCAGCGGAACGTTTTTGGGGTGGAAATATTTCAAAAATTATTGCCTGTGATATTGGCATAATTCCGCCACCACCAATACCTTGCAAGATACGAGCAAATAAAATCATTGGCATTGATGTTGACAGCCCGCATAAAATTGATGCTATGGTAAATATCGTTATGCTTAACAAGAAATAAGCTTTTCTGCCCATAAGTTTTGAAAAGAAGTCTACTGCCGGAATAATTACTCCGCTCGCGACTAAGTAACTTGTAATAATCCAGGTGGATTCATTGTGGCTTATGGAAAAACTGCCTGCCATGTATGGCAAAGCTACGTTTGAAATTGTTTCATCCAAAGCATACATAAATACGGATATCATTACCGGAATCATGACAATCCACGGATTAATATTTGGATGGGTTTTATTGTGCATATTTTTCTCTCCATTTATATTTTTTTAGAGCATGACTTTAGCCTGTATCAATAGTTTTAAACCATGCTTTGCAGGCATGCCCCTTGGGTTTTGTGTGATTGCAGGATAAATCCTTTTAATAATATTAAATAATGAAAAAAATATTAAAGCAATAAAACAAATTATGAAGAAATTTTAATCTCTGTTAGCCTTGCAGAATAAAGATAAACCCAAAAATCAATCTTTCTAATTCCATTAATCTATTGCATTGTGAACTTTAAATGATGTATTATATTAATACGAATAGATAAATGAGATTTGGAAAAATAACAGATTGAGCGATCTTGGAATAGCTTGGTAGGTCAAACTTTTCAGGGTAGGGGTAGCCCGGTGGGCAAATTCGCAGTGAAGGAGATTAGATAAAATGCAGAACAATATTTTAGACAATAATAAGATTGTAAATCTTACACCATTAACATCTAAAAAATCAGTTTCGAATGCGACAGTTCCGACTGAATTAAGAAGTTTGAAAGAACATGCTATTGCAAGTAAAATTGTAGTGATTAAAAAAGATGGAACTAGGGAAGATTATAATTTCCAAAAGATAGTTAACGCTGTAAAAAAATCTGCCGGCAGAGTCATGATTTCTCTTTCTGATGAGGACTTCAGCGACTTGGCTGAATATGTTGAAAGTGAACTTGCTAATCTTGGCTCTAGAGAAATTAGTATTGCGCAAATGCATGATATAGTTGAAAGCGCTCTTGAGGATGTTAGCCCTAAAATTGCAAGAAGTTACAGAAACTATCGTAACTATAAAAAGGATTTCGTTCACATGCTTGACAAAGTTTATCAAGAAAGTCAAAAGATTATGTACATCGGCGATAAAGAGAATTCTAATGCCGACTCTGCTCTTGTATCTACAAAACGCTCTTTGATTTTTAACGAATTGAATAAGGAATTATATAAGAAATTTTTCTTGAATGTTGAAGAACTTCAAGCAATTAATGATGGTTATATTTACATTCATGATATGTCTGCAAGACGTGATACAATGAATTGTTGCTTATTTGATGTTGCCTCTGTTTTAAAAGGCGGATTTGAAATGGGTAACTTGTGGTATAACGAACCAAAATCTTTGAATGTTGCTTTTGATGTAATCGGTGATATTACAATGGCAGCAGCAAGTCAACAATATGGTGGTTTTACGTTGCCGGAAGTTGATAAAATTCTTGCGCCTTATGCTCAGAAAACTTATGATGAAAGTTATGCAAAATATATTGATATGGGAATTTCTCCTGAAAAAGCTGAAATTCAGGCTACAAAAGATGTAGAAAAAGATTTCCACGATGGCTTCCAAGGATGGGAATATAAATTCAATACAGTTGCTTCAAGCAGAGGTGATTATCCGTTTATTACCGTTAGTGCAGGTTTGGGACAGTCTAAGTTTGAAAAAATGGCTACTATAATTATGCTTAATGTAAGACGTGACGGACAAGGTAAAAAATCTTGTAAAAAACCTGTTTTATTCCCTAAAATTGTATTCTTATTTGATAAAGATTTACATGGAAAAGGTAAACCGTTAGAAGATGTTTACAATGCAGGTATTGAATGTTCTAAGAAAGCTATGTATCCTGATTGGTTGTCATTGACCGGTGAAGGCTATGTCGCTTCTATGTATAAACAGTATGGTAAAGTTGTTTCTCCAATGGGTTGCAGAGCATTTCTTTCTCCTTGGTATGAAAGAGGTGGAATGCACAAAGCTGATGAAAATGATAAACCTGTTTTTGTTGGAAGATTTAATATTGGTGCTATTAGCTTACACTTGCCTTTGATTTATGCAAAGGCTCAAAAAGAAAGCAAGGATTTTTATGAAGTTCTTGATTACTATATGGAATTAATCAGAAGAATTCATATTAGAACTTATGATTATCTTGGAGAAATGAAAGCTTCTACTAACCCTTTGGCTTATTGCGAAGGTGGTTTCTTGGGAGGTAACTTAGGTATCCATGATAAGATTAAACCGGTATTGAAGTCTGCTACAGCTTCATTTGGTATTACTGCATTGAATGAATTACAAGAGCTTTATAACGGAAAATCATTGGCTGAAGATGGAGCTTTTGCTTTGGAAGTAATGGAATATATTAATAAGAAAGTTGATGAATTCAAAGAAAAAGACGGATATCTTTACGCAATATATGGTACTCCTGCTGAAAACCTTTGTGGATTACAAGTAAAACAGTTTAGAAAAAAATACGGTATTGTGAAAAATGTGTCTGATAGAGGATATGTTTCAAACAGTTTCCACTGTCATGTTTCAGAAAAAATTTCTCCTATTCAAAAGCAAGATTTGGAAAAACGTTTTTGGGACTTGTTGAATGGTGGTAAGATTCAGTACGTAAAATATCCTGTTTCATATAACACAGGTGCAATTGAGACTCTTGTTAACCGTGCTATGGACTTAGGTTTTTATGAAGGTGTAAATTTGGCTCTTTCATATTGTGATGATTGCGGACACCAAGAATTGAATATGGATGTTTGTCCTAAATGTGGCAGCAGAAATTTAACCAAAATAGATAGAATGAATGGTTATCTTTCTTATTCAAGAGTAAAAGGTGATACTCGTTTAAATCAAGCTAAGATGGAAGAAATTAAAGATAGAGTGAGCATGTAATGAGATATCACAACATAACAAAAGAAGATATGCTTAATGGCGAGGGCTTGCGGTCTGTTTTGTGGCTTGCCGGTTGTACTCATCATTGTAAAAATTGTCAAAACCCTATTACTTGGGATATAAATGGTGGAATTCCGTTTGATAAGGCTGCTAAGCAAGAGTTGTTTGAGTCTTTGGAACCTGATTATGTTTCCGGAATTACTTTTAGTGGTGGAGACCCTTTACATCCTCAAAACAGAAAAGAAGTTTTTGCTTTAGCTAAAGAGATAAAAGAAAAATTCCCGACTAAAACGGTTTGGTTATATTCCGGATTTTCGTGGGAAGAATTCAATAATATTCCTGAAGTAAAATATTTGGATGTAGTTGCTGATGGTGAATTTATAGAGGAGTTGAAGGATGTAAGATTGCCTTGGGTTGGAAGTTCTAACCAAAGGGTGATTGATGTTCAAAAAACTCTTGCAACAGGCGAAGTTTGCTTGTACAAAAGTTAGGATAAAAAAATTTTGTACTAGGGTTTCGTCATGTTGAGGCGAAGCCGAAACATCGCATGGTTGGTGAAATGTTTTAGTAGATTCTTCGCTTTGCTCACAAAGACTATTAATCTTATAGTTCTATTGAGTTGTCCTTCGCGGACGGCGGGAACTTTTTATGAAAAAAGTTCCCGCCGTCCACACGCTTCATTCACTAATAACTAGTAAGTTCAATATAAAAACAGTCAAACTCGCTTCACTCAAACAATGACTGTTTTTGTCATTTATTTCACTAACAAGTTATTGTTCATTCCGCTATCGTGGCATTGTAGAATCCCTCACCATACCCTGCTTGGTTTGTTTGTCCTCAGCTCATTTAAAACCTCACCCTAACCCTCTCCTAATTTAGGAGAGGGAATAGATTCTTCGCTTCGCTCAGGATGACCATGATTATTGTGCTCTCGCCCTTTAGGGGAGAGAGAGTAGGCGTTTGAGCAACGCGAATTACGCATACGAGAGAGGGGCTTGACTTGATTCAGAGTCTATCAATTATATTCTCTCCTTCAATTAGGGATAGTTAGAGATGGTAAACTAACAATAATTAGACTAAATTAATTAGGGCTAGGGGTATATAGAAGTGTTGGAAATATGAAATAAAGAAACTCATCTGATAAGGTCTTTTCACGTTTCACTTCTCACTTTTCACTAAAGTTTCATTCTATAGCCTTAACGCCATATTGCATTTATTCTTAGCCACATTGGGAATGGATAAACAAATTCTCTTTTTTATAATGGCTTTGTATAAGGAGAAAAAATTATGTCTATGTTTTGTTTTCAATGTGAGCAAACTTTTAAGGGGGAAGGATGTACAATTCAGGGAGTTTGTGGCAAAAAGCCGGATACTGCAAATCTTCAAGACGAATTGACGAGTAGTTTAATTGAACTTGCCAATTGTGGTGAAAAAAGTGATGAAAATACGGAAATATTAATTGAAGGACTTTTTGTTACGATTACAAATGTGAATTTTGATAATTGTGCTATTGCCAAATATCTTGAAAAATCAAAGCAAGCTAAAAAATGTGATACACAGTTTAATGTCAAAACGATTTGGAATTGCGAGGAAGATATTCGTAGTTTAAAATCGCTAATATTATTTGGTTTAAAAGGTATGGCAGCTTATGCACATCATGCAAGAGTTCTTGGTTATAAAGACGAGGTTGTTGATGAATATTTTTATGAAGCTTTGCAGGCTATTGTAAAATTTAATTCAGTAGATGAACTTTTGCCAATGGTTCTAAAAACAGGTGAAATTAACTTAAAATGTATGGAGCTTTTAGATAGGGCGAATACTGAAACTTATGGAAATCCTGTTCCAACAGTTGTTTCAACAAATATTGAAAAAGGTCCGTTTATTATTGTATCAGGACATGATTTAAAAGACTTAGCTTTGTTATTGGAACAGACAAAAGATAAAGGGATAAATGTTTATACCCATGGTGAAATGCTTCCGTGTCACGCTTATCCGGAATTGAAAAAATATTCTCATTTAAAAGGGAATTTCGGTACAGCTTGGCAAAATCAACAGAAAGAATTTGACAATGTTCCTGCTCCGATTTTATTTACTACAAATTGTATTATGCCTGTAAAATCAAGTTATAAAGACAGGGTGTTTACGACTTCTGTTGTTGGCTTTCCAGAGTGTAAATATGTTGATAAAGACTTTACTCCTATAATTGAAAAAGCTTTAGAGCTTGGTGGGTATAAAGAAACAAAAAAAATGACCGGAATAAATGGTGGAGATGCTTTGACTGTCGGTTTTGGACACAATACAGTGTTATCTGTGGCGGATAAAGTTATTGAAGCTGTAAAATCCGGAGCAATAAAACATATATTCTTGGTTGGAGGCTGTGATGGTGCAAAGGTCGGAAGAAATTATTACACAGAATTTGTAAAACTTACACCTAAAGATACATTGATTTTAACTTTAGCTTGCGGAAAATATCGTTTTAATGACATGGATTTGGGTAAAATAGGAGATTTACCTAGAATACTTGATATGGGGCAGTGTAATGATGCTTATAGTGCAATCAAAGTTGCAAGCGAATTGGCAAAAGCTTTTGACTGTTCTGTAAATGATTTACCTTTGTCCATGGTTATTTCTTGGTATGAGCAAAAAGCTGTTTGTATTTTGCTTACACTTTTGTATCTTGGGATTGAAAATATTCGATTAGGACCTTCACTTCCTGCATTTGTATCTCCAAATGTTTTGAAAATTCTAGTTAATAAGTTTAAAATAAAACCGATTACAACTCCACAAGAGGATTTAAAAGCAATTTTATCTTAATATTGAAAGTCGAGCCGAAACATCGCATGGTTGGTGAAATGTTTAAGAGATTCTTCGCTTTGCTCAGAATGACGGAATTAATTTTCTTTTTTCATTAGGGGGAGGGGTATATAAAAGTGTTGGAAATATGAAAGAAAGGAACTTATCGGATAAGGTCTTTTCACGTTTCACTTCTCACTTTTTACTAAAGTCTTGTAGGGCGGTGGTACCTACCCCGCCAATATTGTAAATCATCAGCTGGATTCTTTCGGGCAAAGCCCCCAGAATGACCGTGGTTATTATACTCAGAGTTTCGTCATGTTGAGGCGGAGCCGAAACATCGCATGGTTGGTAAAATATTTAGGAGATTCTTCGCTTCGCTCGCAATGACAGTAAAACCTTATTGCCCTATCGCCCTAATGCCTTAATTGGTTGTCCTTCGCGGACGGCGGGAACTTTTTATGTAAAAAGTTCCACAAAACCATCCACACGCTTCATTCACTAATAACTAGTAAGTTCAATATAAAAACAGTCAAACTCGCTTCGCTCAAACAATGACTGTTTTTGTTGTTTATTTCACTAACAAGTTATTGTTTATTCCGCTATCGTGGCATTTATGTTATTATGTTCTCTCCCTCGGTTAGGGAGAGTTAGAGAGGGTAAACAATCTAGTCTTGTATGGCTAGTGGGTACCTACCCCGCCAATATTTGGGGCATTTAATCGGCTGGATTCTTTCGGGCAAAGCCCTCAGAATGACCGAGGCTGTTATATTCAGGATTTCGTCATGTTGAGGTGAAACCGAAACATCGCATGGTTGGTGAAATGTTTTAGGAGATTCTTCGCTTCGCTCACAATGACAGTAAAACCTTATTGCCCTATCGCCCTAATGCCTTAATTGGTTGTCCTTCGCGGACGGCGGGAACTTTTTATGTAAAAAGTTCCACAAAACCATCCACACGCTTCATTCACTAATAACTAGTAAGTTCAATAAGAAAACAGTCAAACTCGCTTCGCTCAAACAATGACTGTTTTTGTTGTTTATTTCACTAACAAGTTATTGTTTATTCCGCTATCGTGGCATTTATGTTATTATGTTCTCTCCCTCGGTTAGGGAGAGTTAGAGAGGGTAAACAATCTAGTCTTGTATGGCTAGTGGGTACCTACCCCGCCAATATTTGGCATTTAATCGGCTGGATTCTTTCAGGCAAAGCCCTCACAAAGACTATTAATCTTATTGCCCTAATGCCTTATTTAATTATTGAGCCCTAAGTCTTGCTGACAAGCGATAATATTTTACATGGCCGTGTTCGCCTTTGCCGTTGCCTTCACCATCACTTATAAAGTTTGCCCAACTAAGGTTGTCGACTTCATCGGCATAACCTTGACCATTACCGTTTGTAATGAATGCGTGACCGGATTGCCCGTTATAGCCTTTACCGGGGATAAATACCCCTGTTATACCGGCAGGAAGTTTCTTTATGTCAGCAGCAGTTAATTCTCTTGCTTGACCCTTTCCGGTATCAACGTATCTAATCGGTTCAAATTTTTCAGGGTGTGCATCCATATACAATGATAAATCTCTTGCGACTTCAATCGGTTCACCTGCACTATGAATAATTATATTGCGGCCGGCAATAAGATTTTTGTTCTCATCCAGTACAACGCTTTTTTGTAATTCTGTATTTAAATTTTTAATATATCTTGTTCTATCGTTTGTATGACCAAAACGATCAGCAAGAGTTTCAACAGTATCACCACTTCTAATAACAGCTTTAGCACTGAATGAGAAGGAATTTTGCCCCTCCCTCGATGGTATAGGTCTGTTATTTGCATCAAGCATTCCATCTTTTTTTAGTTGATTTCTTAATTCTATAAGTTTTTTCTTATATTCTTTTGCATTTGAAGGAGTATAGCCGCAACGTTGCAAAATTGTATCTAAAGTGTCACCTTGTTTAATTGTAATATTTGCACGGGTATTGATAGTTTTGCCGGCAATTAAGTTGCCGTTGGTATCAATTTTCGCCATACTTTGTAAACGTTTAATCAATGCTGTTTTATATCTGTTTTTTGATTCGTTGCTTGTTAAACCGACAGAATTTGCTATGCTGTCAAGAGTTTCTCCTGCTTGAACTTTTCGTGTGATGTTACGAGGATATACAACCTCGTTTCTATTGCCTATAATTCCGGCACTTTGCCAAGCAGCTTTAATACCTGTTGCGCATTGGCCTCCACTTGCCAAATCAACTGAAGCAATATCAGATGCAACTTCTGCAAATTCTCGTTCTTTCCGAGAAATCATTGTACCATCTGCAAAATATGGGTTAATTCCTTTGTTTGCCACAACTCTAAATCCACTATGTACTCCTCGCGCATCCATAGCAGAATACATATTGGCAGAAGCTTGGTATGAGCCTTTCCCGCCCCTTCTAAACGCACTTCTGTGTTGTGAAACGACATTGTCCCTATGTGCTACAAGTCGTTCATTTATTTCATCAGCAAAGGCAAATGCAGGTAAAACTTGTTTCTTCCCAACGTCATGTTTGTTAACAACAACTTGACGAGCTTGCATGTATGAAGAATGAAATTTACCATCAGTTATTTGTGCTAATTCTCTAATTTTGGCTTTATCTGTGATATTATTTTGAGCGATTTGATTACGTAAAGATGCTACATTTTTCAAGATAAGAATGGCATCATCAACACGAATTGATTTCGCTTCTTCAACTGTTAAACCACCATTTCCTCCAAATGTTACCTCTTGATTTTTTACAGTCTCAATTAATAATTTTTTGATTTTTGCTTGACTTAAAGCAGCTTTAATTTCAGAATTTGATTTTGTGGCAATAATGTTATCCATTAATTGGTTATTGTCTACGTTCCCATTTGCTCTTTGTTTTACATTTTGAGATTTGTTGGAAACAGTGAAATATTTTTCAATATTTTCAACAGTTTCAGTTGTTTTTTGCGGTATACTTCTTGCAGAGTAAGCATTTGGCATGAATGTTACAATACCTAATTCGCCATAATTGCTTTGAGAGTCTACTCCTAATGCGGCAGAACGATTTTTAGATACATCGGAAGAACTTACTTTTATACCAGCTCGATAAGCACGAACATTTCTGGCATAAGACATACCGTCTTGTATTTCGTTCCCATTTTTGTCAACTTTTCCGGTTTTATTTGTTTTTATGCTAAATGTACCTTCAGGGGTGCCTGCAGGATGTTTCAGAGATTCCAACATTCTTGCTCTAATATTGCCGGCACCGTTATAGAGTACAGCTGTAATATCATCTGTGGTAATTTTATCATTTTTATTTGGAATTCTTGCATTAAGTTTAGAAATTAAGTTTTGCCAATCTGCACTTTCTGCAGTTTTTCGTTTACTATTCAAGATAATCATTTGAGCTACAGCTGCTTTTTCTGGATTGTTAACATAATCCTCATGTCCGTTAATTCCGAATTTTGCCAACTGCTTACGCAACGCCTTAACAGATGGATCATTAGGGTCATTCCCAATAGCGGTTGACCAATAGTTAATCTGTGCGACACCATAAGAATGGTTTTCACCAGTCAACCTGTTAGTAGCAATAGCTGCTTGTTTGGCAAGTATTCGCTTTTGTGATTGCTCGTACATTTGTCCTAAATCTATTTCCCCTTTATCATTTGTCCAAAATCGATTGTGTGAATTTTTATAGAACACTTTACCGAAGTGAGTTTCTTGTTCTGCAACTCCGAATGCCAAACTTGCAAGATTGTCGTATTGAGCATTTGTTAAACCCAATTCTTTCATAAGTGCAGGTTTATTATTTACCAAACCTTGTACATAATTTTGAACTTTTTTATTATTTTTCCAACGTTCAGGCAGCTCAATTTTTAAATCGGCAGGAACACGGTCGTTAGATGTTCTTGATGCATCAGGTTTGTCATATTGAACAAATTCTTTCATTTCTGTTTGTTGCAACATTGGAGATAAAGTAGACGGTTTCCCTTTATGATAAGGAGTTGTAACTGTTTTATGCGGGTAATCCTGAGTTAATTGGATAATGTTTCCATCTTTATCAAAATCTAAAACTTTATTATCCTTATTGAAAGGAAGTGCTCTATTCGCTTGTCTTTGCATCGCAGATAAGGTATTCGCAGGATTCATTTGACCAAGATTTAGTTTTTTATCTTCATCAAGAGTTATACGAAATCCGGTACGTGTTTTTTCTACGGTTGCACCAATACCCTGTTCGCGATATTTGATAAGTTGTTGTTGAATGCCTTTTGGATAACCTAATTCTGCTATTTGTAAATATTTTCTGCACTTGTCTTCAAAACTTAATTTTTGTGGCTTATTAGTTGCCGGATGTTGCCCTTGAGTTTGAACTTTTTTAGAATTTTGGCTTCTTCTTTTAGCTTTTCTTGTGTTTTGCGTATGCGTAGAATTTGAAGAAGTTAAGTCGTTCCAAGTATCTGATACCCAATTTGTAAATTTGTCAAGATATCCTTCTTCTTTAGCTTCTTTGGTTGTTACCCATTTATCTTTTCCATTTTTTGGAGTGCTTTTTTGTACTTCACCATTATTGTAAGTTCTAGTTTTAGATAAAAGTTTTCCGTTACGGTCATACGAATAAACATAGGTTGAGATGTTATTTTTCTTTTCGTAGTCAGTTCCTCTTGCAACTATATTATAACCATATTTGGTATAAACAACCTGAGCTTGGCCGTGCCAATTACCTTGTACGGTATTAAACATTTTTAAGGCATCACCTTTTATAGGAGTTTTTTCCTGCCATTTATATTTTCCGTCAGGACCTTTTATGCCTTCTAAAACTTTGCCATTGGCATAATTGTTTGTTTGAGAAATTCTGTTGCCTCTGGCATCATATTTTAATACATAGTTTGAACAACCATGTTGTTTGGTAAAGTTTGTGCCTGAAATCGCAACTGTGTATGTCCCGTCATCGTTTTTAGAAATGTTGTATTTGCCTTTTACGGCATTAACATTTTTTATAATATTTTGAATGCTGGGAGGATATTTAGGTGCTTGTGCTTTTTTAGTTCCGGTTTGTCTGGCTAATGTTTGAGCCTTTAGCTTTTGCCCTTGTTCTGTTTGTAAAAAGCGAGCCGTCAATTCTTGGTCGTTCTCAGTATAGTTTCCTTGAGCACGCATTTGTTCAATTTTTTCTTGCTGTTCTCCAAGTAAAGTTATATTTTCACCAACATTGAACCATTTTCTGCCTTTTAATTGCTGTTGCATGTGCTGAATAAATTCTTTAGCTTCATCATCTTTTAAGCCAAGTTTGTCAGCTAATTTTTCGGGTGTGTCTCCCGGTTGTATTTTATATTTAGTTGTAAGTTGTTCGCTGTTTTCATCTGTTGTGTTTTCAATATTTTGATTTTGATTTTGAGTTTGAGTTTGAGTTTGCGAATTAGGTAAATAGCCATCATCAGGAATATCTTGAAGTGTCGTAAATAAAGAATTTATACTGAAATCCTTTTTGTGTCCCTCAGAATCAATAGCGCGTTGTTCGTCAAAGATTTCATTAAGTTCTTCTTGGTTTACAGAACCATCAGCCATCGCATTAATAAATTTTTGTTTAATAAGTTCAATTTCTTGCTTTTGTAATACGTGATCTTCACCTGCAAAAGAATCCCAAATTGAACCTTTGGTAGATTGACCAATCAATTTATCAAGTTTTTTAAGACTTATAATTTGTCCATTATTCAATTTTATTGAAAAATTATTGCCGCCTACATTTTCGCTCATAATACTTCCTTATGAAAGTTACTATCTTAGTATCGGCAGTATAATGAATAATCTTTAAGTAATTATTAGTTTTTGTTACAAACCTTTAACAAAATATTTAGTTAGATTAAAGTATTCCGTATGGCAAGAATAAATCCCTGCCCTATTTTTATTTACCCGAGTGTTGATGGTAGTAGAACAGCTAGATTAAAAATTCGCCAAAACGTAATACTTATTATAAATTATGTAAACTATAATAAAAATATGTTATAATATAGGAAAGATGGTTTCCCTAAAATAGGGGCAATTTATAATGAAGGAATACAAATCAGGAACATATATTTTACACAAAGGTTAGTAATTTTAGAAGAAAAGACAGGTTTCAACCAAAATCGTTACTATGTGTTTGAAGATTATATAAGAATATTTAGATAAACAATCAAAAAATTCTTTAATAGAACAGGCAAAAATCTTGTAAATACAGTAAAAGAGCCATCTAAGTGGCTCTTTTTACGAAAAAATACCCGAGATGCGATTTATCTTTACAGGCTCGCATTAAACGGGCCTACGGTTATATGTTTCATAACTTGGCGTTATTCCACATATAAGCCTTCGCCCTCTGCTCGCCTGTCGCCGAACGCAAAAAGGCGTCTAATCTTTTCTAAAAACAAATAAAAATAGGACAAGAATAAATTCCTGTCCTATTTTTATTTACCCGAGATGCGATTCGAACGCATGACCTACCGCTTAGAAGGCGGTTGCTCTATCCAGCTGAGCTACTCGGGCTTGGATCCAGAGGGTTAAACAAGCGTTTGGTTTCTTGGGGTACCTGTATAATCCCTCATATCTTTATCCTAACACAAACATTTTTCTTTGCAAGATGTTATGTTGGGTTTTGAAAAGTAAAGTTTTGTAAATGTGCTGTATTTGAATAATATCAAGTTGTTTAACTATTTTGTTTTGAATTTTGGGATTAGGTTTTTTGTTTAAAATTAAAGTTTTTATTCAAACTTGTCGTTGTTGGGAATATGAAGTGTATTGGTCTTAATTAAAGAAAAGGAGATTAGATTTATGACAGGATTTGACGTGAATGGCGTAGGTGCGACACAAGGTGCAGGGGCTTCTTATGACGTGAAAAAGCAAGACGATAAGAATGAATTTATAAATTCATCCTTTGGACAAGGCTATGGAGCTGTATCGGGGGGGGGGGCAAGACACTAAACTAGCGAACTCTTATGGTACAGATTTTGCTAATTTCTCAAATTTTAAAGGTAACGACAAAAATGATGCTATGCGTCTTACAACGTCTACCTATAACACGGTAAAAAAACAATATATGCAATTGCAACACGAACTTCCGGGGATTGTTATTGATTTTGAACCAATGCCAAATCCACAAACTTCAGGGAAGAAAAGAGAAGGTTTTTTTAATTATCAACAACAATTAGATGCTTGGCGTGATAATGCATTAACTCAAATTAATGACGCAAGAGAACGTAACACTGTTGAAGTTGTTGGCGATGCAGTTGAAGCTGTAAATTATAATACGGATAAAAAGGCTGCGATGAATGCGGCAGTAACAGTTGCAACAGGTGAAGCTGTGATGGCTAATGATGATGCAAATGCAGCTGATATTAATGCAAATGTAGATAGAGAAGGCGCAGCAACAAGAAAAGCTGTCCATAATGAGGGAGCTAAAACTCGTAGAACTGTTCGTGCAGAGGGACAGGCGACAAGGGCAGCTGTACATGCCGAAGGGGCTAAAACACGTAATACGGTTCGTTTAGAAGGAGCTAAAACACGCAATACAGTTCGCGAAGTAGGTGTAGATATAGAAAATACAATTCATGACGAAAATACAAAAACTAGAGAAGCTGCTAGACAAGTTGGTCAAGAGACACAAGAAATTAATGAATTATCAAATAATGTATCTGATATTTTAAATACTGAATATCATACGGGAGAAACCAAAAAACAAGTTGGTGACATGCGAGATAGTATAGTTTCTTCTAATTTGTCTCATGAGGAGAAAAAAGAATTGCTAAATGATTTAGCGCGTTTTTCTAATCAGGTTGTTTTAAGTGACGCAGAATTAGCTAAGAAGCGTGCGGAAATTGCTGAAAGAATTGCTGCAGGTGTTCAAGTTGAGAAAGAAATTCCGGAATATGAACTTCCTCCTCTAAAAGAGTTTCCTGTATATGAAAACCCGTACCCAAATATGGGTGGTGGAACATCTTCTTCTAAAGAGCCGTCAACAGCTCCAGCTAAAAAGCCAAAACAAAATCCATTTATACATAATGAATCAAAACCAATAGATAGAGAAAATAAAGGTGTTCCGACTTCCACAAAATCAGATACGCCACCGGCCCCACAGGAAAACAGAGGAGTGCCTTATGCTCCGGAACCGTCTAAACCGGATGTTTTAGAACCAATGTTTAAGAAGAAACATAAAAATTAATAATTTAGTTATAAGTGAGAAGTGAATTATTCGCTTCTCACTTTTTTGCAACTCTATTTTTTTTAATATATAATTTTCTCATAAGATTAAAAAAGTAAAGGAATTAGATTATGCTAACCGGAAATCAAATTAGAAAATTATATTTAGATTATTTTAAAGAAAAACACGCACACACTTTAGTTGAAAGTTCGTCACTTGTTCCTGACAACCCGACTGTACTTTTGACAACTGCCGGCATGTTGCAATTTTTACCTATATTCTTGGGTATTCAACCTTGCCCTTATGAACCTGCAAGAGCAACTTCTTGCCAAAAATGTGCTAGAGCAGGCGGAAAAGATTCTGATATCGAAAATGTTGGAAGAACTCCACGCCATCATACTTTCTTTGAAATGTTAGGAAATTTTTCTTTTGGTGATTATTACAAAAAAGAAATTATTCCTTGGGCTTGGGAATTTGTTACAGAAGTTTTGAAGTTGGATAAAGACAGACTTTGGATTACTATTTTTGAAACAGATGACGAAGCTTATGAAATCTGGAGAAGTGTTGGTGTTCCGGCTGAACGTATTAAAAGAAAAGGTAAAAAAGACAATTTCTGGGGACCTCCGGGAGCTTCAGGATCTTGCGGACCTTGCTCAGAAATTCACTACGATTTAGGAGAACAATACAAATGTGACGATCCTCGAGGTTGTGGAATTGACACTTGCGAATGCGACAGATGGGTTGAAATTTGGAACTTGGTATTTACAGAACTTTATCAAGATGAAGAAGGCAATCAATCTCCTTTGGGTAAGAAAAATGTTGATACAGGCATGGGGTTAGAACGTATTACTATGGTTTGTCAGGGTGTTGCTTCAACATTTGAGACTGATCTTTTGAAACCTATTATGGATAAGGTTTGTGAAATGAGTGGTGTTAATTATAAGAAATCTGAAAAAACAGATGTTTCTTTGAGA
This sequence comes from uncultured Candidatus Melainabacteria bacterium, assembly GCA_934718275.1. GTDB lineage: Bacteria > Cyanobacteriota > Vampirovibrionia > Gastranaerophilales > Gastranaerophilaceae > Stercorousia. The sequence goes on from CAKUZD010000002.1 coordinate 95,726, forward strand.
ATTATTACAGACCACGCAAGATGTGTTACTTTCTTGATTTCGGATGGGGTAATTCCTGGAAATGAAGGTAGAAGCTATGTATTAAGAATGATTTTACGCCGTGCTTTACGTCATGGGAAAATTTTGGGAATGGAATTGCCATTCTTGTATAAACTTGTTGATGTAATTGTTGAAAATTATGGCGAAGCATACCCTGATTTGGTTAAAAACAAGGCGAAAATCGTTGATACAATCAAGAAAGAAGAAGAACGTTTTGCAAAAACTCTTGATCGTGGCTATAAAATGCTTGATGAATTTATTGACGCAAAGAAAGATATTGATGGAGAAAGTGCTTTCAGGCTTTATGATACTTACGGTTTCCCTCTTGAACTAACAAAAGAAATTGCGCTTGAAAACGGTTTAAATGTTGATGAAGAAGGCTATAAAGCTGCTATGCAAGAACAGAAAGACAGAGCAAAAGCTGCAGCCACAAAAATCAGTGTTACAGGCGATATGAAGTATGCTAAAGTTGAAAAAGAAGTTGGTTCTACTGAGTTTGTAGGATACAGCGAAAACGAGTGTGATGCGAAAATTTTAGCAACAATTGATGGCGAAGGATATGTTGATGTTGTACTCGACAAGACTCCGTTCTATGCAGAATGTGGTGGACAAGTTGGCGATTCCGGTGTTGTGGAAAATGAAAACTTGAAGTTGGAGGTTTTGACAACATTTAAAGTTAATAAATTGTTTGTTCATCGTTGTGAAATTGTTAACGGTGAAATTACAGTTGGTGAAAAAGTTCATGCCAAAATTGATGTTGCAAGACGTGAAGAAATTAGGCTTCACCACTCATCTGCGCACTTGCTGCAAGCTGCCCTTGTGAAAGTTCTTGGTGACGAAGTTAAGCAAGCCGGTTCTCAAGTTGAAGAAAACAGAATGCGTTTTGACTTTACTTTCTCAAGAGCTATGACTCCTGATGAAATATTTAAAGCAGAAGAAATTGTAAATAAATGGATTGCAGAGGCTTTACCTGTAACGACAGAAGAAATGGATATTGAACACGCAAAATTGACCGGTGCAACAGCGTTATTTGGTGAAAAATATGAAGATGTTGTTAGAGTTGTTTCTATGGGTAAGCCAAATTGTTGTGTGTCAAAGGAGTTCTGTGCAGGAACTCATGCTAGAAACACTCGCGATTTAAGATTGTTCAAGATTGTTTCAGAAGGAGCTATTGCAGCAGGAACAAGACGTATTGAGGCAGTTGTTTCAAAAGCGGCATTTGAATTTATGAATGTAAAAGTTCGTGAAATGGATAAATTGTCAATGATGTTCAAAGCGCATTATGATGAAGTTTTTGAGCGAGTTGAAAAACTTCAAGAAGAAAATAAAGAGCTTCAAAAAGAATTAATATCTGCAAAAGAAGATTTGACCAGAGCCAAATTTGCTACATTCTTGTCAAAAGCTCAAGATATAACAGGCGGAAAATTGTTTATCACAAAAATTGAAAATATTGATGGTAATGCAATTAAAGCCGGTATTGAATTTGCGGCTCAAAAACTTGGTGAAAGTGTAATTGTTTTAGCATCAGCTAGAATGGTTGCCGTAAAAGTTTCTGACAGTTTTGTTAAAAAAGGTATTAATGCCGGTAAGATTGTTGGAGAAATTGCCCGTGCGACAGGTGCAAACGGTGGTGGCAGACCAAATTTTGCACAAGGTGGAATTAAAGATGTGTCAAAATTAGATGAAGTTTTGGCAAAAGTCGAAAATGAAATTAAGTCAGTATAAGTTTAAATTTGTAGTGTTGGGCAAGTATGCCCAACCTACTTTTTTGAGGGCAATAAAGTTGTAGGTTGGGGCTTCTACCCCAACATTTTTAATATAATATTCTTGAGAATTACGGATGTGTATTTTTAGTCTGTAGGGCGGGTACTACCCCGCCAATATTGAAAATCATTAGCTGGATTGTTTCGCATTCGCTCACAATGACTATTTCTATAATCACTTATAATCCTTAACACCCTATTGCTTTATTATTTATGTCTAGCGGTAGGTTGGGGCTTCTACCCCAACATTTTTAATATAATATTCTTGAGAATTATAGACGTGTATTTTTAGTCTGTAGGGCGGCGGTACTACTCCGCCAATATTGAAAATCATTAGCTAGATTGTTTCGCATTCGCTCACAATGACTATTTCTATAATCACTTATATCTCTAACATCCTATTGCTTTATTATTTATGTCTAGCGGTAGGTTGGGCATACTTGCCCAACTTCGTTGTTTTGCTATAATGTAAAGATGAATTATAGGCGCTATGTTACTGAGAATTCTTACATTTTTATAACTGTTGTAACTTATGACAGGCGACAATTATTGATTGAAAATATCAATCTTCTGAGAAATAGTTTTAGAAAAATAAAAAAGATTTATAATTTTGAAATTATTGCGATTTGTATTTTGCCTGACCATTTTCACATAATAATAAAACTAGTCAATGGAATAAATTTTTCAAAAATTATTTCTGCATTGAAGCATTCTTTTTCTGTTGATGTTGGGCAAGTATGCCCAACCTACGATTTAAAGTTAGGTTATAAAAATAAGCGAGAAAAAGGTATTTGGCAGCATCGATTTTATGAGCATACAATTCGAGATGAAAACGATTTGAATAAACATATTGATTATATTCATTACAATTCGTATAAACATCTTGGAATAGCTCCAAAAAATTGGCGATTTTCTTCGTTTTTGAAATTTGTAAAGAATGGTTATTATGAATTAGACTGGCTTGCAGATGAAGAAATTTTTGAAGATATAGATTGTGAATAAACTATTGAGCTGTAGGTTGGGGCTTCAGCCTAACACCGTAAAAGCCGGTTTTAATTTTTAATGAAGGCGGGATAGGTATCCCGCCAACTTTATTTATCTTTGTTTTTATTTTTATCATCAAAAATACTTGTTTCGTTACGCTCAATATCTGCTTTGATTCGATTTAGTTCTTGTTGCAGAGTTTTTGCAAGATCAATATCTCCGCATTGTTGGGCTAGTTGTATTTGTTGTTGTTTTATCTTTGCGTTGCTTTTTAAGTCGCTAACATTTCGAGCGGGCTCGATAATTCTATTAGCGAGTTCTTGTTGTTTTGCATTAGCTTTAGCTGTAGCTGTATTATTTTTTCTGTTAGTTTGAGTTGTTTTTTGTGCACCATTAGTTTTTGAAATGCCTTCCATAATGTTTTTCTCCTTTGTATAGTTAAAGTGTTCTATATGCCATGTTTAAATGGTATATAGATAACTATAAATGGTCGATAGAATTTTGTCAATATGTAATTATATTGTTATGGATAAAGATAAAATTCTTGTAGAGTTTGGAAAAAATTTAAGGGCGGAGCGTAATAGAGCAGGCTATTCTCAAGATGGGCTTGCAGATGCTATTGGAATATGTGCCGGAAAACATATTGGTACTATTGAGCGTGGTGAAACTAATCCTACGCTTACGACAATAATTGCAATAATGAAAATTCTTAAAATTGATTTTGATAAGTTGTTTGATATAAATAAAAATTAATAATGTTTAGTTTGGAGAGATATATTTTATAACTCCTATTCACTTATTTATGGATTATGTTATAATAGATTTGTAGAGTAGCGGAAGATTATGGTAGCGCAAACAAAAAAATTATCTATAGCATTCTATTGGCATATGCACCAACCGGTTTATCAACTTACGCCAACCGGAGATTATTTAATGCCTTGGGTGCGTTTACATGCAATCAAAGATTATCTTGATATGGTTTTGATTTTAGATAAATTTAAAAATATCAAGTTAAATTTCAATCTTGTTCCTGTGCTTTTGGATGAGTTGATTGATTATGGGCAAAATGAATTGCATGATATTCATTCACGGTTAACGGTAACAGATGTTGATGACCTTACGGATGATGATAAAGAGTTTATTTTAAATAATTTTTTTGATGCCAATTTTCATTCAATGATTTTGCCGAATGTGGAATATAACAGACTTTATCAGAAGGCGCAATTAAATGAAAATAATGATTTAAATATTTTTTCAAACCAAGAATATTCAGACCTTATGGCTTTATTTAATCTTGCTTGGTTTGATCCGATTTATAAAAGCAAATATCCTGATTTGAAAAAACTTATCAAGAGGGGAAAAAATTACACGCTTGAGGATAGAATTAAAATTATTGATATTCAACGTGATATTATTAGAAAAATTATTCCAACATATAAAAAATATATGGAACAAGGTAAGATAGAAATTACGACAAGTCCTTATTACCACCCTATTTTACCGATTCTTTTAGATTTCGACAATATTAAGGTGTCTCCTGAGAGCAATCTTCCCCATAACCTTAAAATGGAATTGGATGCTAAAATGCAGACAAAATTTGCATTGGATAGAATAGAAGAAATTTTTGGGAAACGACCTAAGGGAGTTTGGCCTTCTGAACATTGTATAAATTCAAAAGTTGCGGGAATGTTAAGCGAGCTTGGAGTAAAATGGACAATTTCAGATGAAGGAATTTTATCGGATTCTATAAATTTTGAATTTGTAAGAGATTTTAGAGGGTATTTAGAAGACCCTTATCATCTTTTAAAATCTTACAGTCACAAAGGGGTTGATATAATTTTTAGGGATGCGATGCTCCCAAATCTTATAGGCTTTGAATATCCAAATCATTCCGCAGAGGGCGCTGCAAATGACCTTTATGATAGAATAAAAGTTGCACAAAGCAAACTTTTATCATCGCCTGACGATAATCACTTGTTAACAATTGCGATGGATGGTGAAAATTGTTGGGAAAATTACACTCAAGATGGAGAGGAATTTCTAACTAAAATATACTCTCTTATTGAAAATGATCACACATTAGAAACAGTTTTAATTAGTGATTATATAGAAAAAGATACTCCAAAGCAATTAAATAAACTTAGTTCAGGTTCTTGGATTAATAGAAACTTTAAGCTTTGGATTGATGAACCGATAAAAAATTTGGCTTGGACATACTTAAAACAAGTAAGAGATGATTTTTCAAATTTTGTAAAACAAAATCCGTTTAACCCGAATATTGAAGCTGCGAGACGAGAATTGTTTATTTGTGAAGGCAGTGATTGGTTTTGGTGGTATGGAGAACCAAATGATTCAGGTCGTGATAATATCTTTGATTATATTTTTAGAGAACATTTAAAAAATATATATCTATACCTTGGTCTAGAAGCTCCTAAATATTTGGAAACTCCGTTGCTATCTGCGATTGCAAAGCCATCAAGATATCCGAAGGGAGAATTTACTCCTGTTATTGATGGAATTGAGCATAATGATGATATTTGGTTGAATGCCGGGTGTATAAAAATACCTGATGGCCCTGTTTTAAAAGAAAATAAATTTTATGACAAGATATATTTTGGTTACGATAAGGATAGCTTATATCTAAGGTTTTATATAAATGAATATTTGAAGGAAAGTCCTGCATTATTAAAACAAGTTAATCAAATGTACATATACATGAGAAATCAAGATAAAAAACAAGCGCTTTCACCTATCCGAATTATTCAAAAAACAGAAAGCATTTTACCAATTTCTAAAGAAAAATTTCATAATGAGCTTCAGATTTCAATATTTGATGGTGAGATTAATTTGGTAAGACTTGTAAAGGCTATTCCAAACAACTTATGGGTTATTACAACTTCTAAAAGCATAAAAGCTGTATATAATAAGGTTGTTGATGTCGCAATTCCGTTCGATGCAATAGATATTGCAAGTGGAGACACATTGGAATTTTTATTTGTTAATGCAAATTATGGAGTAAAAGACTATTTTGTGCCAAATGAAATGTTGTTAACAATAACAAGAATGTAACAAATTCTTAATAATACTGTGAAAATACTGCAGAAAAATTTTTATTTGACGTTAGAAAAAGTACAAAGGAAATTATATATGGTTGATTTTAATTCTGACATACCTAAGGGATTACCCAAACTTGATAAAGACTATTGGTCAACACAAGCTAATAGTACGGACAATCAGTTACAAAATCCTCTTTTTGATATAAATACAAAGTTTACACTTGAAAACGATTTGTCTAAAATATCAGTTTTCAATGGAAAGAAAAAATAATTTTAAATTCCTTACTTTTCCTCGATATAATATTTATAAAAAAAGAACCTAATCCATAAACTGAACTGTAAACCGTTTAAATAAAAAAGTTGGTTATATGTTTCAGTTTGTTGTAAAGGTTCTTTTCTATTTTTTAATTAAGTTTTATTTTGTGCTATTTTTTGTGTTAATTTTCGAATAAAATTATTTTCCGGTTGAGCCAAAACCGCCTTCGCCACGGGAGGTTTCTGAAAGTTCTACTGCAACTTTAATTTCAGCTTGTTCGACACGAGCTATAACCATTTGTGCAATTCTTTCATCAGGTTGTATAGTATATGCTTCATTTGAAACATTTACAATAGGAACACAAACTTCTCCTCTATAATCTTCATCAATTGTTCCAATACAATTAATTAATGTTATACCGTGTTTGATAGAAAGTCCGGAACGAGGTCTGACTTGAGCTTCGTACCCGTGTTCTAATTCGATTTTTAAACCTGTTGGAATTAATTTTCTTTCCAACGGTTGCAAAGTAATAGGTTCAGAAATTGCTGCACATAAATCCATTCCTGCAGCCCCTTCAGTTTTATATTCAGGTAAAAATTTGTTGTGTGGTAATCTTTCAATTTTTAATATTGTCATTGTATTTCCTTTCTTTGTTTTATTATAACAAAATAACAAAGTTGGGCAAGTTGTTCTGAATTATATATAATTTTTAATTATATTGTGATTTACATAGTTGGGAAAATATTCAGGAGATTCTTCGCTTTGCTCAGAATGACGGAGTCTGTTATACTTAGAATTCCGTCATGTTGAGTCTTGTAGGGCAGTGGTACCTACCCCGCCAATATTGGGTATTTAATAAGCTGGATTGTTTCGCTATCGCTCACAATGACGTAATTAATTTTTTGTCTTAATAGAACGAGGGAAATTTCTGTCATGTTGAGGCGAAGCCGAAACATCGCATGGTTGGTGAAATGTTTTAAGAGATTCTTCGCTTTGCTCAGAATGACGGGGGCTGTTATACTTAGAATTCCGTCATGTTGAGGTGTAACCGAAACATCGCATGGTTGGTGAAATGTTTTAAGAGATTCTTCGCTCTGCTCAGAATGGCTAAGACTGGATTCTTTCGGGCAAAGCCATCAGAATGACGACATTATTGTTTTGCATTCGCTCAGAATGACAATAATTAATTAGATAAAAAAATATTCTCCTTAAACTTAAGGAGAATATTTTTAATAAAGTAACTCATAAGCCGTGTTCTGTTTTAAAACAATCATCTGTCTGGTATTGGAATTACTTCCAATCTCTAGCGATATTTTTGAAGTTGGCGAACAGCCATTATAGCCCTCAATTTAATCTTGCATTCTGCAGGGGGTTGCCTAGCCGATATCTCTCGATATCGCTGGTGAAGCTCTTAACTCACCGTTGCACCATCGCCTGTGATATTTTTATCCATCGGCAGTCTTTACATTTCTGTGGTCCTATCCACCGGTTCACACCGTCCGGAGTTTCTCCGGCTGCTTGTTCTTGAATGCACGGACTTTCCTCACCTTATTCAGGCGCGATTGTTCGGTTACTTTATAAATTCTAGTCCATTGTATCTCTAATTGATGTATTTATTGTTGCATATTCTACAGCTTTTGCATCTGCAGGAGCAATTCTTAATTTCCCTGTAGCAAGAATTTGTACTTGGTATTGGTCAAAGTTATCTTCGCTGCAACCTTCATCGCTTTGCCTACAATTAGGAGCTTCATCTCCATTTACATCAATGAGAATTGTTTTCATTCCTGCGGTACCTTCTCCGTGTCCGTCATCATCAAAAGTCCCCGGTTTATCTGCGGATTTTGTCCAAGCAGTAGCTGCTCCGTTTAAATCCCATTTAATACCGTCTGTTGTAATGTAAGTGTGATGTGCAGCATCTGAGGTTTTTACATTTAAACGGGAGGCAAATAAATTGGCCAATTTTGTAGCGCCACTATATGTTTCTCCCTCGTATGTAACACTGTTGTCATAATCAAAGCCCCATGCACAATAAATATTAGCAGCATCTGCCGATGGTTCGTGGGCATCACATACATCACGCATATCAGGGTACAACTTTTCGTCATTGATTAGTGTGCTGATAATTTGTTCAGTTGTATAAAAGCTCTTTTTAATCATCATTTTATTTTTATTTGGCCTTGTTTTCATAATTGCAGGAGTAACAACTGCTATTAGTATCCCAATTACTGCCATAGCGACCATTAGTTCCGTAAGAGTAAAACCTTTTAATCTTCTCATAATATCCTTCCTATGTTCAAATTCTTTCTTTATAATAACATATTTGATTGTTTTTTTCAACAAAGAAAATTATCCTTAAAACTATGTATTTACTGAATTAATACCTAATAACTCAGCATGTAAAGTTTTATTAATAAACTAGCAAAATAATCTGTTCAGACGAGTTAAAATATCATTCAATCTGTTAGTATATTATGAGAGATTGAATAAATGTAAACGAGGGTTAGACGTATGGTCGATAACAGGTCGGCGGGGTTCTTCGGTATTGGAGGCTCTTTCAATTTTAAAAGTGGAGATATTTCCGGTACAGCTGCAAAAACTCAGGATGATAAAATGGGGCAGGGTGGCGAATACTTTGCTCAGCAAAGGAATGCAGAGGAAGAAGAAAATTCTGATAGCCAAAAATATACAGATAGAAGTGCTGTATTACGTGCCACGCTGAATTCTCTTGCGATGATGAATGTTGCTAACGTTATTAATTCTCGTAAAAAAGCTCTTGAAGAACAGAGAGAACGCGATAGGCAAAAAAATAACCAAAAAGAAAACAAACAAGAAAATGCTGAACAAGAGCTTGAAGAAGAATTTTATAATATTGCTCGTGAGATGAAAGAAGATAAATAAAGTGTTTTGAATTATAGTCTATGCGGGGAATCCTCAAGAAAAGCTTGCAGAAATTCTTGAGTTGGACATTGGTTATATCAGTAAGCTTGAAATTGGGCGAAATTTTCCTACAATTGGAATTCTTGAAAAAATCGCAAAGGTGCTTGATATTGATTTGTATAAATTATTTCAATTCTCAGAAAATCAAGATGATAACTTTGAAGAAGAAATTATTAATATTTACAAAAAATTAAACAAGGAAAAGCAGTATACTTTATACCGAGTAGCCAAGGGGCTTTTGTAATAAACTTATAGAATTAAGCTATAGCTTCATCTTTTTCTTTATCTTTTTTGATAAATAAGAATTCCCCTTTGTATGAAGGAGCAGAACCATTCTTGTCTTTTCCGGCAGCTAAGCTTATTATGCTATTGAATTTTGGAGCTGCTTCTGTTTTTTGAGTATTCCCGACTCCTTCGTTTAAAGCTATGGTAATTTTACCTTCAACATTCTTTTGAAGATTTTGTGCAGCTTGTGAGTTCAAGTATTGAATAGATTTTAAAATATCTTGATTTAGTTGAATTTGTATCCCTGAATTATTCATGGCAACCTGACGGGCTACGGTTGTATCAACTTTCCCGTTATACAAATCAATGCCAAGGTTTTGTGTGTTTTTAAAGATGTTAGTATTTGATGCGGAACTTGTGTTATATTGACTGTTTTTTTCAGCAGCACGTTTCAATATTTCATTTGAAACTTGCTTCAAAGTATTAGTATCAATCCCTAATTTGTATTGTGCATTATAAACACTCATTACCATATCAGTTAATCCCTTTTTATATTGTTTCCTTATTATTTTAGTCGGCAAGATTTGGTGAAAACTTTAGAATTTATTACTAAACTTGTAATAATTGTTTACAAATTTGGAAATTTGAGCAATTAATAATAATTTTTCAACTTTATATTATATATAAAGTATATAATTGAGAGAATATTATGGGATTAGATAGTATTATATATGCAACAAGTAATATTAATGCGATTTTAGGCAGTGCACTAGGGTATGCGCAGGACAAAAATAATGGCGTGAATACTGAAGCTGCTGTTGCAAATTTAGGAATGAATCTTGCAAACGGGTTAGTTCGAAATTTTGCTGCAAAAAATATACAGGAGAATTCAGGAAGTTACCTTGGGTATGCAATTAATGCGAATGCCGGTTATAATAATTCTGATGCGAATGCAAAAGCTGCTGCGGGTTTGTTAGGTGCATCGCTATTAACATCTCCCTATGGAATATTTGGAGGAATGATGACTCCTTATTCAACGCTTTATGGTTGTGGTCCTTATGGTGGAGGCTTTTATAATAGTGGATTTTTTGGAAGAAGTTGCGGATGTAATTACCCATTTATGTTTACCGGACCGACTATGTTCGGAGTAAATGGTTTTTGGTGCTAAGTTGCTATTTATATTTTGTTTTAGTATTAATAAATAACTTGTAAAACTTATTTTATTTTCCTTGCTAAGGACAAGCCGGCAGGGAGTGGAAGTATTACATTTTCATAATTAGGATTTGCATTGATTGCATCTATAAATGGTTTACATTTTGCTTCATGTGACAAAACATTGTCACAGGCAATAATTCCTCCGATTTTAAGATGTTTGTCAATAATTTCATAATATTTTATGTATTCTGATTTGTTTGCGTCTACAAATGCTAAGTCTATAATGAAATCTTCCGGTAGATTTTCTAAAAGTTCTAATGCAGACCCTTTCAATGTTGTAATAACATCATCAACTTGACAAGTTTTAAAATTCTCTTTGGCAACATCTAATCTTTTGTCCCAAAACTCAATAGTTGTTAAATGCCCACCGATAGACTTAACGGCATTACCAAGCCAAATTCCCGAATAACCGTTTGATGTACCGACTTCTATAACATTTTTAGCTTTTTCTGCTCGTATAAGTGTATATAAAAATTCTGCAGTTATACGAGAAATATTCCAAAATTGTTTTTGAGTTTCTTCTAAACCTGCAAGAACACTTTCAGTTTTTTCATTAAAATATTTTGTCATTTTTTATCCTTAAAATTATTTATTAATCTTTTTTATTTTTTCCGTTACAACAATAGAACTTGCCGGAATATCAATCGGAATTGTTTTTATAACTTTATTCATTCCGAGGTCAAATACTGTGTATAATGAAGCTTTTGTGTCAGTGATAAGCGCAATATTTGTTCCTTCAATCCAACTAATTTTAGTTGAAAAACCGTTTGTGTTTAAATAAATTGAATCTGTAATTGCATCTGTTTTAGCATCAATAACTTGTACAGAATTGTCTCCGGCACCAAGTACATAAACACGATTATGGAAAACTTGCATATCAATTGGCTTTTCGCAAATTTCCATTTCTACAATAAGTCCAACTGTATCATAATCAATTATTGCAATTCTGTTTTTGGTTCTACTTGTTACGTAAATTTTTCCATTAGTAAATGTGATTTTAGATACATTAGGAAATTTTCCGATTTCTTTCAATAAATAATTATTATCAAGTTCAATTGCCCAAATGTCACGAGTTCTTTTGTCGTAATAAAATAATTTTGTTCCATCTTCTGACAAAGTTAATTTTTCGCACATTCCGGTGATTTTAATTTGTTTAGAAAGAGTCATTGTTTCAAGATTAAGCATATAAATACTTGAATCTACAGAACTTGCAATATAAGCTATTTTTTTATTATTATCAATAACAATTTCATCAGGTTGTGTTTTTGTATAAATTTGCTTAATAATTTGGTCATCTGCGAGGGAAATAACATCAACAGACGGTTTATCAAAAGCGGTTACAAGTAAAAATCTGTCATCATAAGCTTTCATAGAAATAGGAACATTTGTTTGTGCAAGCGAATATTCCGGTGTTTTTGCGCCAAGATTTAGCACTTGAATATTTTTTGAGTATGGCGAAGCAACATAAAAATTTTTATTTTTTAATTGTGGAATTTGAGCCAATGTTTTTAAAGTTGTTCCGGAAAGAGCCGTGACAACAGGTTTTGAGTTCTCAACCCTAATTCCCGGGTCGTTAACAGTTTGAATTTCTAAGTTACCAACAATTGATTTCAAGTTTTCAGGGATAACTAAACCTTTTGGTACAAGCATATCTTGTGGTAAAAGCCCTGTTCTCAATTCTAATGGCGGATTTGCCATTTTGTAAATAGTTTTGTTTCCATGTGTGTCTGTCAAAACTTTTAAAAGAGCAAAATCATTGTTGAATATGACAATATTTGGTTTTGCTGCCAAAGTTTTACCTGATGGGTAAGTTTGTTTAATTCCGAGTTTATCAGTTTTAATTATTTTTGCAGGATATAGCGGTAAATATATTGTATTATCAGGCAAAACAATCATTCCATCAAATCTGTAAGTCGTTTTTGGAAAATCTTTGTTGATTACTTGTTGTACATTATCAGGAATAGTTGCTGCAAAGCTTGGTATTGAACATGCAAACATCAAAGCTGATGTAAGTATTAATTTTGTTGTCCAACCCCCTGCTTTTTTAGCTATATTTTTATGCATTACTGAAATACTCCCTTAACTTTATCCATAATAGAAGCTTGTTGTGTTGCTTTTTTATTATTTTGAATTTCGTATAACTTTTTGTACAAGGCTCTTTCTTCGTCACTTAACTTAGTTGGAGTTTTTACTGCAACAACAACTATATGGTCTCCTCTTTGAGATGGACGTTGAATATATGGAACTCCTGCTCCCTTTATTTTTATCGAATTTCCGCTCTGAACTCCGGCTTGAACTGTAATTTTTTGTTCTCCGTCAAGAGTTCTGACTATAACTTCATCTCCAAGTGCTGCTTGCGCAGGTGTAATATCCAATCTTGAATATACATCATTTCCTTCACGTTTAAAATATTCTGATGTTTTTACGTGAAGAACTACGTATAAATCTCCTGCAGGTCCACCGTTAGAGCCGGCATCTCCCTCTCTTGATACTCGAATTTTTGACATATTATCAACGCCGGCAGGAATTTTAATTGTTAATTTTTTTTCTTTTTGAAGTTTGCCATGTCCTTTACAAGTTTTGCAAGGATTTGCTATTTTCTTCCCGGAACCTTTACAGTCCGGACAAGGAACAATTTGCGCGATTGAACCCAACGGAGTTCTCATAACTTGTTTTACTTGTCCTGTACCATGACATGTTGGGCAAGTTATCGGTTGAGAACCTTTTTGAGCGCCTGTTCCGCCGCATTCGGAACAAAGTTCTAAGTGGTCGAATTTTATTTCTTTTTCGCAACCGAATATTGCTTGTTCAAAATCAACTTCAATATCCAGTCTAAGGTCATCTCCTTCAACAGGGGCATTTGGGTCGGGTCTGCCGCCAAAGCCGAAACCTCCCATTCCACCGAAAAATGAGCTGAATATATCGTTTAAATCTCCAAATCCGCTGTCAAATGGGCCATTGGTGTTAAATCCGGCATTTTTAAGTCCATCTTCTCCATATCTGTCGTAAGTTGCCCGTTTGTTGTCATCCATTAGTGTTTCATAAGCTTTTCCCAATTCTTTAAATTTTTCTTCGGCATCAGGAGCTTTATTTACATCGGGGTGTAATGTTCTTGCTTTTTTCCTAAAAGCAGATTTTATCTCATCTTTTGTGGCTTCTTTCGAAACCTCTAATATTTCATAATAATCAGTCATTTATAATAATTCTTCCCTATTCCAATTAGTCAGTTTCAATTCTATTTTAACATGTAAATCCAAGAGGGCAAAATTTACAAAAAATTGCCGCTGAAAATTTAATTTTCAGCGGTTGCAACATTAACAAGAGCAGGTCTTAACACCTTATCTCCCATTTTATATCCTTTTTGTAATTCGTTTATAATTGTATGTTCAGGATGTTCGGAAGTTGGGGTTTGCATAACTGCATCATGGAAGTTTGGGTCAAATTCCTTTCCTTCTGTTTCGATAGATTCAAGTCCTAATTTTTTCAAAACTTCAATAACTTGTTTATGAACAAGGTCAAAGCTTTCTTTTATTTTTTTACAATCTTCAACATTTTCAAGAGCTTTTTCGCCACGTTCAAAGTTGTCTAAAACCTCAAGCATTTTCTTTAGTGCATTTTCAGTTCCAAATTTTAACAAGTTTTCTCGTTCTTGTTCCTGTCTTTTGCGGAAGTTATCAAAATCTGCAGCAAGTCTTAAATACTGCTGATTTAAATTGTCATATTTTTCTTGTAAAACTTTTAACTCTGAATTTTCATCAGAAGATTTTTCGTTTTCTTGTTCCGCTTTTTCTTCTTCCTTAACTTCTAAATTTTCGTCTATATCCGAATTTTTAAACGGGTTATTGTTGTGATGTTTGTGTGACATATCTCTACCTCTTAGTTTTTTTGTATAAATATATTATAGGTTATCAAAGAGATTTCACAAGAAATATTTATTATTTTTTAATATTTGGATTTTGTCGTTCTACCAAATATTCACTAAAACATTAGTTCCATTTTTATAATTGCCAAACTACCCTTTTCTACCATATCCAATTTCATACAAAACATTCATATCAAATTCTTCTTCAATTGCTGTTTGTATTTCTTTATAGGCTTTGGTTGATTGCCAATTAAAAGATGATGGGATACTACCGGATTCTATATCAGTGTATCTATAGTCCAAATCACTTAAAATAAAACCATTATCTCTTGCTTGAATTCTAAACATATCTGTTTTATAATGTGGATTTCCAAGCGCTTGCGGCTCTCTGAATGTTAATGTTATTTCTTTCCCATTGTTTGAAGTTGCGCTCCTGTTACCATAGTATATTTCTTTAGTTGCAATAGGGTAATCTTCAGGGTATGTATAAATTTCTTTTAAATTTGTTCTGGTTCCGTGTTGACCAAAATCAGTAACTTCTTCCGCTAATTCATAATGAATGCCTTTGGCTTTTAATGCATTTATTTCAGCTTCTGTTTTTGGTTTATAGTTTAGGCTTGCTCTATATTGTTGCAAGGCTTTTTGGTTTACAAAAGTATGGGAAACGTGATTTCCTTCTGAAGTATTAATACTTTTTAATTGAGTACTAAATTCTCCGTAATAATTATATGATTTTTTTATAGGGTTATCAATATCTTTTTCTGTTGTCATTATTCTTGAGACAACTCTACCATTGTTTATTTGTTCTTTAACATTTACGCCTTTTCTTGCGGTATATGAGAATGTGCCATCATAAAGTTTTTCATAATCTTTTCCGTCTGCATCTTTAGTTTTTATAATTAGTCTCTTTTTGTCGTCAAGTTTAATTCCTAAAGACTCTAAAACTTCTTTTCTTGATGGAAGTTTATCTAACACTTTCTTAGATTGTTCATTTAATGTTGTTTGAGCTTGTTCTACTGCGTTGTTTGATTCTGGAGCCCTTTTCCTTGTTGCAAGGTATATTCCTGTGATGCCTAATGCCGCAAGTCCTGCCAATAATAATGTTGTTTTGTTATTTGTATTTTCTGTTTCCTCTGGTTGTGATGTAAAAGTCGGTTTTAAGGATTTTGTCGTAGAAACTGCATTTATATTTGAAAATTTTACATTATCAATTGGCATTGTTATTCCCTTTCAAAAAACTTATTTTAATTACACGGTAGTATTAAAACTGAAACAGGGTAAAAATTGCTGATTATATAATTTTTTCTTTACATAATTTAACTTATTTACATAAAAACAATCTAATTGTATTATTATAAGAAGTGAAGTAAAAACTATTATTTTAAAAGGTAAGAAAATTGACAGAAAAATATTATATAAAAGGTGGTACCCCATTAAGAGGTGAAGTTTCAATAGGTGGAGCTAAGAATTCAGTATTAAAGCTGATGGCTGCTGCGTTATTGGCTAAAGGTGAAACAAAGATTTATAATGTTCCGGATTTGACGGATGTTGAGATTATGTTGAGTGTGATTGCGCAACTTGGTGCTGTTACTCATTACGATAAAAAAGAAAAATCCGTAACAATTGATGCTACAAATTTGACAAGCATTACTGCAAAATATGAGCTTGTTAGCAAAATGAGAGCATCATTTATTGTATTAGGAGCTTTGGTTTCTCGTTGTAGAGAAGCAATTGTTGCTATGCCGGGCGGGTGTGCAATAGGAGAACGCCGTGTTGACTTCCATATTAGGGGGTTAGAAGCTTTAGGTGCTAAGATTAAAATTGAAAACGGTTATGTACATGCTAAAGTTCCAAAACTTGTAGGTACGGATATTTATTTAGATATTCCATCGGTTGGTGCGACAGAAAACCTTATGTTAGCATCAATTTTGGCAGATGGTTCAACAAGAATTCAAAATGCTGCTCAAGAACCTGAAATTGTTGATTTAGCAAACTTTTTGAATACTATGGGAGCTGATGTTAATGGAGCAGGAACTTCTGAAATTGTTATTAATGGTGTAAAACAGGATGATTTGCATCCAATCGAATACACTACAATTCCTGATAGAATTGAAGCCGGAACATTTATGTCTGCTATTATTGCAACTAAAGGTAAAGCAATAATTAAAAATGTTTTTCCTGCGCATTTGACTTTCTTTACGGACAAATTGTTGAAAATGGGAGCTAATATTAAACTTGTTGACCCTAACGTATTAGAAGTTTCTTGTAAAAACAGATTAAATTCAATAAACTTTATTACTCAACCATACCCGGGTTTTCCTACAGATTTGCAATCTATGGCTATGACTCTTTTGACAACTGCAAATGGAGTTGGAATTATTACGGAAAGTTTATATGAAAACAGATTTATGCAAGTTCCTGAACTTCGTAGAATGGGTGCTGATATTCACCAAGACAGAAACCATGCAATTATTAAGGGTGTAAAGAAATTGACCGGAGCAACATTGGCAGCAAGTGATTTAAGAGCCGGAGCGTCATTGGTTGTTGCAGCGTTGATGGCTGATGGAAATTCGACTATTGAAAATTTACATCATATAGATAGAGGATACGAAAATTTTGAAAATAAGCTAAGATTGTTGGGAGGTAAAATAGAAAGAAAGAATGATGATATAATCACTCCTTCTTCTGTTGAACCCAAAATAACGGAGGGCTTGTTGTAATGTCACCTGCATATAAACGTTGGTATGATCACGATCCATTGTTACTTGAGGTTATTGAGCTTTTAAAAAATTATCAATCGGAATTAAGGGCTCAAGCTGAATTTTTTCTGCAAAAAATAGAAGAAAAAGTTTCAAAAGAAACAATAGATAAGTTTTATGCTATGGTCAAGCCGGTTAATGCAAACAATCGTTGGTATGACAAGGATCCTGTGATTTCAAAAACGGTTGAGATTTTGAGAATTGTTCCTCCGGAAGCACAAAAGATATGTGCCCAAAACTTTATCAGGACTCTTAAAGAGATGGGCATTGAATATGTTAGTCCAAATGGGAATGATAAATAAGGGTGAAACGAGAGAAGTGAGAAGTTTGTTTTGCTCAATAAAAACTTTTGTGCGATAGCTCTTATATAAGCTTTTCACCTTTCACTTTTTACTTAACATGCTATGTTCAAAATTAACGCACCTGAAAATAATGAAAATTATGCTTTGTTTGAAAGATTTTTGACAAAGTCTTTTTCGTTCGCTGCAACAGGTCTTACGTCTATTTTAAGACTTTTATTAATTACAAAAATCAGAAAAATTACCGGCAAAAAAGTTTTTTTTGTTACTTCAACTGAACAAAATGCATTAAAATATCAAAGTGATTTGATGAAAGCGTTTGGGGAAAAATCTGATTTATTTCCATTTCAGAATATTTCGATGTATGAAACTGTTTCTTTAAACCGTTATGATTACGCGGAACAATATAGAATTTTGAAAGAAAAACCAAACATCGTAATAGCTCCGGTAAAAGCAGTTTTAGAAAAATTCCCTGATGAAATATTTTATAAGATTAATTCTAAAGTCTTAAAAATTGGAGATGAAATTAACACAAGAGAGTTGGCTCAAAATTTTGTAGATTTGGGGTATAAACATTCTACCATGGTTTCTGACATTGGAGAATTCAGTATTCGCGGAGATATTGTAGATTTCTATTCCCTCGATGAACATCCTGTAAGAATAGAATTATGGGGTGATGAAATCGTAGACATTAGATATTTTAATAATGAAACACAAAAATCTATTGAAAAATTAAAGTCTACAGAAATTTTACCGATGTATAAATTTACTTTGGATAATTTATCGGATGAATTATGGAACAAACTTGCTCCTAAGGATGATGGTGTTGAAAAAGGTTATTTTGAAGGCATTGAGGTTTATCAAAATTATTTTAATGATAAATTAGTTACGGTTTTAGACTATTTTAAAGATTATATATTGGTTTTTGATGAAACTTCAGAACTTTATGCGAAGTATGAATTTTTGGATAAGGGGTATGAAGAACAGTTGCAAGAAAATTTAAAACTTGAGTTGAATGAAGTTTTAAATGGTAGAAATCATGTAACATTTGAAGAATTCATTAAAAAAACTGCCGGTTTTGTAAAAGTCGGATTGAACAATTTTATTGATAGTGATATGGATGAAATTGTTGAATTTAATACACAAACAATTCAAAGTTTCGAGGCTAATCTTGACCATATTGCAGAATTCATAAAAAAATATAAAAATAATGCGGAAATACCTGCAACTCAAGCATTTCAGATGAATTCTACGGCTAATAATAATGTATGGAGAATTATTATTGCCACCGATTATCCCGAGCGAGTAAAGGAAATTCTTGCAGAACGAGATATTTTTGGTGTTGAGTATAATGAAAGTATTTCTTCGCATGGCTCAATATTGGATGATTTTAGGACAATTATTCTTACTGATAGAGAATTATTTAATAAACGAAATAAAGAGATTACTGCCCAAAAAAGGTCTTATTATAAAGAAAAACCGGAATATATTGAGAATATAAATGATATCAAAGAGGGAGAATATGTCGTACACAGTATTCACGGTGTTGGAATTTATAAGGGGCTTTCACAACAAGAAATTGATGGACAGCTAAAAGATTATTTAACAATTGAATATGCAAATAAAGATAGGTTACATATTCCGGCAGAGCAAATAAACTTACTCGTTAGATATAGAGGTTCCGGGGCTATAAAACCAAAACTTTCCAGAATGGGCGGAAAAGATTGGGAAAATACTAAAACTCGAGTTAAAAAAGAAGTTGAACAAGTTGCGTATGATTTGTTAAGGTTGTATGCAAAAAGAAAAATGCAGCATGGTATTCAATTTTTACCTGATACAACTTGGCAAGTTGAGATGGAAGAAGCGTTTGAATACACGGAAACCCCTGATCAAATGAGTGCAATTAATGATGTAAAAACAGATATGGAAAGCGAACAACCTATGGATAGGTTGATATGCGGAGATGTTGGTTTTGGAAAAACTGAAGTTGCGATGAGAGGGATTTTTAAGGCTGTGACTTCCGGTAAACAAGTTGCTGTAGTTGTTCCTACGACTATTTTAGCTTTTCAGCATTTTCAGACAATGTCTGACAGGTTCAAGCCTTTTGGAGTGCAGGTTGAACTTTTATCTCGTTTCCGTAGTGCAAAAGAACAAAAAGAAACAATTAAACACCTTGCAACAGGTGAGTGTGATGTTGTTGTTGGAACTCATAGACTTTTGCAGGAAGGTATTATTTTTAAAGACTTGGGGCTTGTTGTAATTGACGAAGAACATCGTTTTGGGGTTCGTCATAAAGAAAAATTAAAACAATTACGTGAAAATATTGATATTATTACAATGTCTGCAACTCCAATTCCGAGGACACTTTATATGTCATTATCCGGAATTAAAGATATGTCTGTTATTAATACCCCACCAAAGAATAGGTTGCCTATTAAAACGTTTGTTGGTGAATGGAATGAAAAAATGGTTAAAAATGCGATTACCCACGAATTAGATAGAGAGGGACAAGTTTTCTATCTTTATAATCGTGTTGAGACTATTGATGAATTTAAACTTCAACTTCAAAAACTTGTTCCAAATGCTCGTATTGCAATTGGGCATGGGCAAATGAATGAAAAGGAATTGGAAAAAATAATTATTGATTTTGCAAATCATGAGTACGATATTCTTTTGGCAACGACAATTATTGAAAATGGAATCGATATTCCTAATGCAAATACTATGATTATTCATAATGCAGATAAATTTGGTCTTGCACAGTTGTATCAATTGAGAGGGCGTGTTGGGCGTTCTCAAAGACAAGCTTATTGTTATTGTTTTTATACAAAGTCTAAGGAAATAACCGGAGATGCAGTTCAAAGATTAAAAGCAATAAAAGAATTTACGACACTTGGAAGCGGTTATCAAATTGCGATGAGAGATGTTGAAATTAGGGGTGTTGGTAATATTTTGGGTACAAAGCAACATGGTCACATGGTTAATGTTGGTTTTGATACATATTGCCAGCTTTTAGAGGAAACTGTTCAGGAATTGCAAGGTCAAGTTATTGAAAAAGCAGAACCTACAATTGTAGATATTAACGTGACTGCATTTATACCTGATGAATGGGTTGGTTCTGCCGAACAAAAAATGATTGAATATAAACGTTTGGCGGATGTAAAATCAGATGTTGAGTTGGATTATGTTACAGAGGAGTGGAAAGACCGTTTTTCAAAACCTCCTGAAAGTGTTGAAAACTTAATAAAATTGATAAGGTTAAGGCTTGCAGCAACGGATGTGAAAATTTCATTAATTCGAGAAACTGATGATAATATAAGAGTTTATACTCCATACAGTCAAGCAGAATGGAAATTAATTCAACACAAATTGCCGTCAGAAATATTAAAACGTATAAAATATACTCTTGCACCAAAATCATGTACAGAAGGGCAATCTATTCTTCTTTTAAATAATAAGTACATGAATTTTAATGAAGTATTTAACATTTTAATAGATTTGTTCTATTATATAAACAAGACACGTAATGAATTTGTCTAAATTTGTAAAGACATAGTATAAAAGGAGAAATTATGAGAGGGAAAAAATTACTGACAACACTTGCAATATCAGCAGTTTTATTTGCCGGTTGCGGGCTAAAATCAGGAGAGGCAATTATCAAAGTTAATGACCAAAATATTACACAGGGACAATTTGATGCAGAGTTTGATAAACAAGCCGGAAGCGGTATTGCCAAAGCACTAGGTATTGATGTAAAAGATGACAAAAATAGTTTTTTATATATGTTGATTAAAGATAGAGTTGTAAATGAACTAATCGTTAAATCTTTGTTAAATCAAGAAATTGAAAAACGTGGAATTGAAGTTTCAAATAAAGATGTTGAAGATGCATTAAAAGACATGATTGATCAAGTTGGTTCAAAAGAGCAATTGGATGTTTTATTGAAACAAAATGGTATTTCTAATGCTCAATTTAAAAAAGATTTAAAAGAAGAAGTAAAAATGAAAAAGTTGGCTAAAGAATTAGGATCATCAAGTGTTTCTGATGCTGAAGCGAAAAAATTCTATGATAAAAATATTTCAAGATTTAAACATCCTGACAAAGTTAGAGCATCTCATATTTTGATTTCTGTAAATCCGCAAGAAATTGAAGAAGTTGTAAAATCTGATCCAAACAACAAAGACTTAGATATAGCAGCAGTAAAAGCTAAAGTTGCAGAAGAAGTTAAAGCAAAAGAAGCAAAAGCTAACCAAGTTCTTGCAGAAGCTAAAAAAGATCCGACAAAATTTGCTAAATTAGCAAAAGAAAATTCTGAGGATACTGCAACAGCTAATAAAGGTGGAGATTTAGGTTTCTTTGCTGCAAAAGAAATGGTTCCGGAATTTTCAAAAGCTGCATTTGCTATGAAACCAAAC
The DNA here is from genome assembly GCA_934718275.1 of uncultured Candidatus Melainabacteria bacterium. Lineage (GTDB taxonomy): Bacteria > Cyanobacteriota > Vampirovibrionia > Gastranaerophilales > Gastranaerophilaceae > Stercorousia. The sequence continues at coordinate 117,536 of CAKUZD010000002.1, forward strand.
ACAATTTCTGATAAACTTGTAAAAACTCAATTTGGTTATCATATTATTATGGTTACAGATAGAGCGGCTGCAGGACAAGATCCGTTTGAAAAAGTAAAATCAAATATTAAAGCTTATTTAGAAAATCAAAAACAAATTGAAGCAATTGATAAATTAACAGAATCATTGAAGAAAAGTGCCAAAATTGAATACATAAATCCATCTTTTGACCCTGAAAACATTCAAAAAGGTGTTCAAGAAGCAGTTAAAAATAGTGAAGAAGTTAATAAAAAAATAGATGCAGAAAAAGCAGCTAAAGAAGCGAAAGCTAAGACAAATAAAAAATAAATCAAGGATTTGATAAATTTTGAGAAAGGCGAAGGGTAATCTTCGCCTTTTTTGTTGTTAAATATTTTTTTTCTCGCTCAGAATGACTGAAGCTGTTATACTCAGATTTTGTCATGTTGAGGTGAAACCGAAACATCGCATGGCTGGTGAAATGTTTAAAAGATTCTTCGCTCCGCTCAGAATGACTAAGACTTAATTTATTTGTGCAAAGCCCTCAGAATGACTATTAATCTTATGATTCTAATGCCTTTTAAGTACAAATAATGTAACATTTCCTTAAACACTTGAATAAAAAATATCCTTATGATATATTGCATGCAGAACAATTTACATTAGGGAATGGATATATGAAAAGTTCAACTATCAGAAGATCAAATTTATCAAGGGAAAAAATGGCTGTGCTGGAAGCTTTGTCTAAATACAAGCATGACGGGCTTGACAATTCCCCAAATGTTTACGTTAGACCCAATAGAGAACGCGAACTTGATATGCTTTGGCAAAATTTTAAAGTAAACCAAAAAACAGATAAAACTCCAAGTGTGTATCTTGTGACCGGTTTTATTGTTGGTGCTGTAGTGATGTTGGTTTTGGTTGTCTTAATCAGCTTTTCTGCAAATGGAGTAAGTATGCTTAAAGATAAGACCGCAACTGTTCCAACTTCGGTTAGTACTAAAAAAGAAAAATTAAGTTTAAACTTTATTCCTTCTACAACAGAAAAATCTGAACCGACTGAATCAAATGAGATTTATACTGTTCAAAATGGGGATACTATGGAAAGTATCTTGATAAGATTTTATGGGTCTTATAGTAAGGAAAAAGAAGCTCTTGTTATGAAAACAAATAACATGACAAATCCAAATAAATTAAGTATTGGACAGAAATTAACAATTCCTGTTGAAGAAAAACAAGAGCAAGAGTAAAAAGTTAAATAAATATTTAAAAAGACCGATTTTTTAATCGGTCTTTTTGTTATAGGTTTATTTAGTATATTTTTTCCCAACCAATTCATCAGGCAAAAATTGTTGATAAACATTTGGAGCGTCATGCGAATATGTGTATCCGATACCAAAACCATAATTTTTGGCATCTTTATAGTGTGCATCTCGCAAATGCATAGGAGGTGGAAAATCTTTTCCGTTATCAATATCTGCAAGTGCCATATCAATTGCCATTATAGCTTCATTCGATTTAGGGGCTCTTGCAACATAAATTACTGCTTGAGCAAGTGGAATTCTGCCTTCGGGTAATCCAAGCAATTCTACTGCTTTATAAGCATTAATCGCGATATTTATTGCATTTGTATCAGCATTTCCTACATCTTCGGCTGCACAGGTTATTAATCTTCTTGCAATAAATCTTGGATCTTCGCCTGCAGCAATCATTTTGGCAAGATAATAAATAGCTGCATCAGGATCACTACCTCGTATACTTTTTTGGAATGCGGAAGCACAGTCATAGTGTTCTTGTTGAGAATATCTTGTATTGCGTTTTTGACAAATTTCTTCAATAATTTTCACGGTCAAATTACGCCTATTGTCTTTCAAATCACTTGCAAAATATGCATTTTCAACAACATTCAGTGCATAACGAGCATCGCCTCTTGCAAGGTTTACTATAAAATCTATTGCTCCGGTTTCGCAGTCCATAGGTAAGTAGTTTTTAGCAAGATAAGCAAATCCTCTTTTGATAATTTTATCCATGCTAATATCGTCAATAGCGTTTAGTCTAACAACTTGAACTCTTGATAACAGAGCCGGAACAACTTGAAAAGACGGGTTTTCTGTTGTTGACCCAATCAAAAATAATGTGCCATTTTCAAGGTGTGGCAAAAGTGCATCTTGTTGAGTTTTTGAATATCTATGGATTTCATCAATAAACAAAATTGTTTTTGCTCCGGTTCTTAATGCTGCCTTGGCATTTTCTACCGCTTCCTTTATCTCCTTTACACCTGAGGTTACAGCAGAAATTTCGATAAAATTTGCATTCGTTTTTGTCGCAATAAGTCTTGCTAGTGTAGTTTTTCCGCATCCGGGAGTCCCCCAAAATATCATAGAAAAAAGTCTGTTAGTCTTTAACAAATTTAATATTGGACTATTGGGAGAAACAACGTTACTCTGTCCCAAAAATTCTTCCAATGTTTGGGGTCTAAGAAGTTCTGCAAGCGGTATTTGCTTATTCTGATTTTCCAGTTCCGTAAATAAGTTATTCATAGTATAATTATAACATAGTAAGTAAAAAAGTGAGAAGTAAGAAGTGAGAAGTCTTTTAATTAAAATAGTTTTGGTTTCGATTATAATTATTTTGGGCATTTTGTCGATGCCTTTAAAGCGTAAGAACACTGATAACGAAGTCGTTTTTTGGACTTTGCAGATGAACGATTTTGCGCCTTATATGAATAAAGTTATCAAAGAATTTGAGAAACAAAACCCTGAAATTAGAATTAAATGGGTTGATGTACCGTTTTCTGAAGGCGAAAAAAGAACGTTAGCTTCTGTTTTAAGTGATACTCCTCCTGATTTAATAAATTTAAATCCGGATTTTTCAGCTCTTTTAGCACAAAGAGGGGCACTTTATGAGATAGAACCTCAATATACAGAACAATATAATAAGGCAATTATAAATTCTTTAAAATATAATGGAAAGCTGTATTCTTTACCTTGGTATGCAACTTCTGCCATAACTGTGTATAATAAGAGTTTACTTGAAAAATCAGGTGTGAAAATGCCTGATACTTATGAGGATATAAGTAATATTTCTGAAGCAATATACAAAAAAACAGGTTCTTATGCGATGTTACCAAATATAACAGAAAATGACACGATGTTAAGAATTTTGAATAAATATGGAGTTTCGTATAAAAATATTAATTCAGATAAATCCGTTTATGTTTTTGAATTATTCAAAAATCTTTACACTAAGAATTTAATTCCAAAAGAATCAATCACTCAAACACAGAGAGAAGCTCTTGAAAAATATATGGCAGAAAAAATTGTATTTTTCCAAGCGGGAGCAAATTTTTTGACAATGATTAAAGAGAATGCTCCATCAACGTATAAAAATACAGATATTGCACCACAAATAAAAGGCGAATTAGGGCAAAATGACTTTTCTTTGATGAATTTTGTAATTCCATTACGAGCTAAACATAAAGATGAAGCTTTGAAATTTGCTTTATTTTTAACAAATTATGAAAATCAGCTTGAAATGGCTAAATTAACTAATATTCTTGCAGTTAATCAAAAAACTTTGGAAGACGGTTTTTATAATAATTGTGATGAAAACGATTTGATTTCAAAAGCTCGTGTTATAAGCGCAAAACAGCTTAATAGTATTGAGCCTGTTTTTTCTCCCGCTAAAAACCAAAAAGAAATTAACACTATTGTAAATACTGCAATACAACAAATTTTATTAAATCAAAATTCAACAGAGAAAATTTTAGATGATGCGCAAAAAAAGATTAATTTGTTGGGAGAGTAGAAATATTTTGGAGAACTAATTTGTTATAAATTTTAACATGCTCCTTGATTTTTATAATTTTTAATATATTATAAGAATACACGAACTAGCTAGAAAAGGAAAATTAATTATGTCAAAAAAATGTGATGTATGCGGAAAAGCACCGATTAAAGCAGCTAAATTAACATTCTCTCATAAACAGATTGTTCATACTCAAGAACCTAACTTACAATCAGTTAAAGTTTGTGTAAATGGCACAACTAAGAGAATTAAAGTTTGTACTTCTTGTTTAAGAGCAGGTAAAGTTCAAAAGGCTGTTTAGTTTTTTGTTATTAATAACAAAGATTTAATAAAAAAAGAACCTTTTTAGAAGGTTCTTTTTTTATGTTTTATAAGTATTTTGTCGCTTACATAACAGATTTTTTAAAGTATTTGTACTCAAATACAAATTGGAATTTCAAAGTAGTTGTGTTCCCTGTGATTTTAGAATAATCTGCAAATGGAACAGTTTTTTCAACTGCACTTAAAATAGAGCGGTCTGTCACTTTGTCTCCTGATGATTTTGCAAATTTGTAATTTCTTAAACTTCCATCGGAACCAATTTGTACAATGAGTATTGCTTGGGTTTTGCGACCTGATTTTGGAGGAGTCCAATTTGCGTTAATTAATTCAGCGGCTTCTGCGACATAACTTTTTAAGTCAGTTGCTTTTGTTTCTTTTTGTGGAATTAATTTGATTTCATAATCTGTATTCGTTATATCTGTGTTTGGTAGAGCTTTTTCTCTTAAAACCAAATCAGCTTGAGGCTTTTCAGGAGTAAAAGCGTTCTTTTGAGTCTTTGTTTGTGCTTTTGCTAAGGTTTTTTCAGCAAGTGTTTTTATTGCGTAATTGTTTGCAAAATTTAAGAAAGAGTCTCCGTTTATAGGTTTCATAAAAACATGAGCGTTATAAAAAACAATTTTTGGTTTGTATAAATTTTCATCATAATCACTCGCGTTTATAACACCAATGTGGTTAGTTGATAAATTTGATTTCAAATAGGCAACTTGCTCAGGTTTTGTGCCGGATTGAAATCTGATTGCGTAGATGCATTCGGTCGCATTAACATTTGTTATTGAGTCTTTATCAATGTAAAGATTAAGATTTGGAATGTTAGTATCTACAGGCTGCCAATCAACAGCTTTGGCGCATGTCATTGTCATAAACATAGCCATTAATAATAAAAAAGTCTTTTTCATTTTAACCACCTTTTAATTTCTATTTTCCTTAATTAAATAAAAAACAAAGTTATAAAGCAACATATAATTTCATGTGAATTCAAGCTTCTGTTTAATATCTGAGATTGATATAAAAATTTATATTAAGTCTTGTTACAAGATTGCAAAATCTATTTGTCTTTTTTCTATATATAAAATAGAATATAAGTGGAGAAATTTTGAGGGATATAGATAGATATGATATTAGAACAAGAGTTGAAGGGAAAAACTTTGTCCCCGCAAGAAGTGAGAAGTATTTTAAAAACCGATAATAAGGAAATTGTGGAATTGTGCAAGCGTGCATCAATTTTACCTAAGAAAAATAGCAAGGGACAAACTTATTTTTCATACGAAGAAGTAAAAAATCTTAGACGTGTTCAAGCTATGAAAAATAATATTTCTATGGCTCCGGCAAGAATTGCCCCAAAACAACCTTCTGCGATTATGAGTATTCTTTCTTCTTTGAAAGATTTAGAGAATAAACTTTCTACTCGTATTGCTAAAGTTATTGATGAAAAACTTGAAGGCATGGATGAGGTTGTGGTTGAATTAATTCGCTGTAAAACTGATAACGAAACCCTTAGACAAAAAATTATTGATTTGAATAAAGAAATTTATCAGTTGAAAAATGATATTAATTCTTATAAACCTGTTGGTTTAGGTTTTTATAAGAAAAAAGAAAAACACGTTTGGGAATAAATAAGATTAGGTTTACCAAACAGACAAGGATTTAATTATGGCTGTAAAAGATAAAGAGATAGGTGCTCCTACAAATACTGAAGAAAGAGCAAAAGCCTTAAAGTTGGCTATTGAAAAAATTGAAAAAGATTTTGGTAAAGGCTCTATTATGAAGCTTGGTGATAAGGCAACCGTGAATGTTGACGCAATTCCGACAGGTGCGTTGTCATTGGATGTTGCTTTAGGTATTGGTGGAATTCCTCGTGGTCGTATTATTGAAATCTATGGTCCTGAAAGTTCCGGTAAAACTACACTTGCACAGCATATTGTTGCGGAATGCCAAAAAAGAGGCGGAATTGCAGCTTTTGTAGATGCGGAACATGCACTTGATCCGGAGTATGCTAGAAATTTAAGTGTAAAAGTTGATGACTTGTTGATTTCACAACCTGATACAGGAGAGCAGGCTCTTGATATTACAGAGGAATTGGTTCGTTCAGGTGCTGTTGATGTTGTGGTTGTTGACTCTGTTGCAGCTCTTGTGCCAAAGGCTGAAATTGAAGGCTCTATGGAAGATCAACAAATGGGCTTACAAGCTCGTTTGATGAGTAAAGCTTTGAGAAAATTAACAGGTATTATCGGTAAAACTAATACTACTGTTATTTTTATTAACCAATTAAGAATGAAAATTGGTGTTATGTATGGAAATCCTGAAACAACAACAGGTGGTAATGCATTAAAATATTATGCATCTGTTCGTATGGAAATCAAACGTACTGACGGGGTTAAAGGTGATGATGGTGATGTAGGTAACCATGTTAGAGTTAGAGTTTTGAAAAATAAAGTAGCTCCGCCTTTTAGAACTGCAGAATTTGATATTATTTTTGGTAAAGGAATTTGCAAGGTTGGTAATATTCTTGATGTTGCGGTAAATCTTGATATTGTAAAAAAAGCAGGATCTTGGTTTAGTTTTAAGGAAGAAAAACTTGGACAAGGTAGGGACAAAGCAAGAGATTTCTTGACTGAAAATCCTGATATTTTGAAAGAAGTTGAAACTCTTGTAAGAGAAAAACTTGCGGCTCCGGGACAACCTGTAGAGGAAGTTGTTGAGTAGGCAATTGTTTTTATAGTTGTTAATAATTTCTGGATAATATGTTTTCCTTTGAAAAAAGTGTAAAATTAATGTTATTATTAGCGAGCTATATTAATAATTGTAAACTGTTTGAAATGTAAATATAGCAATAATTTTGAAGAAAAGACATGTTTTTTGTTCGGTTTAACTAGCAACTAAAAACATGTTCTTTCTTTATATAAATGCAAATAATTGTAGAAATAGGAGGTTCAAAACCACAATGGAAGTAAAAGCAATTAATACCCTAAATTTTAAAGGTAGAAACCATTCAAAAGTTCATGATAAAAAACATAAAATAGAAAATGATTTTCCTCAAATGGCCGCTCCGGCATCTCAGAATTCTTCTGATGCTATGAAGAATATGGTGTTAGGGCTAATGGCTTTAGGTGCAGCAAGTTCTGCATTATCGAGCTGTACTCCAGAAGTAACAGCATCTGCAACAGCAACATCAACAGCATCGGCTGTTGCAATTGGGGGAGGTCATCACAGAGATACTATTACAATAATTAAACCTGATACAATTCATGAGACAGATACTGTCATTCATACAATAATCAAGCCAATTAATGTAAAAGACTACCCATATAATATTGGTGATTCATTAATCGCTCAAGGGCGGAATATTGGCGTTGATGTAGATGGTCCACTCCCTAACGGTAGCAACAATGTCGTTTATATGGGTTCAAAAGCTCATAATAGATATGATAACAAATTTTATGAGTCAATGGTGGATAGCATTGGAACTAACAAGAAAACTTTAGCTGTTGTAACTAAGGTTGTAGATATGTATGAAGACGGTAAACCAAAGACTTCTTATATGAAAGCTTTAATTACTGATGTTCCGGGTAGAGGGATTAAAATTTCAAGATATGTTGCTAATACCGATAAAAAACCTGAAGAATATATGTGGAATTACGCCGGATATGAAGTAAGGTCTAATGGTAGAGATGGAAAACGTAATATTCGTTCAATTTTTGATAACAATAATGAACTTGTATATAGGGGAGATTATGAAAGAGGTGAAGATCCTGGAACTTTCTTATATGGTTCATTAATTTATGACGATAAAGGTGACCCTATATACAATGACAAGGGAGAACCTGAATTTGCTCAGTATGATTTTGACCAAGCCGTAATTTATTCTGATTACGCAAAGACTTATACTCACCCGGGATGGGATTACGGTGAATAAAAAATTATTTCTACACAACACAAAACACCCTCTTGAACAAAGAGGGTGTTTACGTATATAATAAAAGTTATGAAAACGTTAGCACAATTTATACAACACAGAAGGGATGAAATAGGTTTTTCTCCAAAAGGTTTAGCAAAGGAATGTAATTTGCCTTTGAGCTTGATTGAGGATATCGAGGCGGGTAAAGAATTGTTTTTACCTGTTACGGTTCGTCAGAATTTAGCGAAAGTTTTAAAATGTGAGCCACAAGAAATTAAGGTTTTAGAAAAAGATTTTACATCGTATATTGTTTCACAGGAGATTATTGATAGCTTGAAAGAACTTATTTTAAAAGGAGCAGGTGGCTTGAAATGTCCTAAATGTGGAGCACCTTTAGTTACTCGTATAGCGAGGTTGTATGACTTGGAGGACAATCTAATGCTTCACCCTAAGGCTCATTGTTCAAAATGTTCATTCCATATTACAGAGTAAAATTATAAAATATAATTTAATATAAATCACTTGAAATTAAACAAAAAGCGGTTATAATATAAAATACAGGGCATAAGCCTTAAATTGAACATTCACACCTTAATTAAAATTAGGCTATGGAAGAATTTTAACCTTGGTCAAATTGTTATTTTGGGAGCGAAGGTTAGAAATTCGTATGAGATTTGCAACTAAAACTGTACATTAAATATTTAATATTAAATACTAATTTCATGGGGACGTTTTGGATTTGACAGGACGTTCGGTTGAGATGAATTGCGAGTCCGAGCGCTGTTCTCGGTTATCAACGAGCAAAACAAATTAAATGCTAAAAATGATAACGTAATCGTTGGTCGCTTTGGCGCAGACAGATATGCATTAGCTGCATAGTCCGATTACTATAGCTACTTATAGAGCCCAGCTTGCCGGCTTTATGGGTCCATTATGCAAGTGGCAGTACATTGATGACGGTAGATGTATCAAGTTAACCGTTAAAGGTTAGTATTTCCGAAAAAAATACTTTGAAGTATTCATAAGGTTTTGATATTCCCTGAATATTTCGAGAAAATTAATATCTACACTCGTAGAAGTTTGTCAAGATCCGTTTTGGACAGGGGTTCAATTCCCCTCGTCTCCACCATAATAAAGGACATACTTGTTATGTCTTTTATTATGGTTAAAATGAGTTTGGAGGAGAACACTATTATGGGTTCAGCGGATTTGCGGACGGATGGAACAGAGTAAATCCGGATAGCGAACAGATTGAGCCTTTTGTTGCATAGCAACTTTGGCGAAACTCTGTGAGCGTGGAGCAAATCCAAGACAATTCCCCTCGTCTCCATTTTTTAGTCCACAAGAGAGCATTAAGACCAATTTAAAAGCATTGAAAGCCCGCAGTTGGCGGACTTCTTAATAACAGAAAACAAGCAGAGAATTTATTTTACTAAAATTCTCTGCTTTTTAATGCTTATTTTTATAAAAATTCTCTCTTCACAAGAGACCGAGTCCAAAATGGATTTTTATACTAATGATCCAACTGATGGCAATAGTTCTTTAATTTTTTCTTCCGCAGAGTAATAATACCCTTGATTTTCTAAATTTTTAGTTTCTTGTATAATTTTATGCATTTTTTCTATTTTTTTATTAGTAACATCTGTGTAGTTATTATTTGTATCAAAATTCTCCATATAATTATAAAAATATTCTTTTAAATTATTACAATACGGATAATATTTACCAACTATATCTTTTTCTAATGGAAATGAGTAAAACATATGATCATTATTCGCATTCCAATATTTTATAAGTCTAATCATTGGCTTTATCTGAAAATCATTATTTTTATTCTTATTAGTTAATGCATCGTTAAAACCATTAGGATCTGTTTGAATCCAATCATTATAATCTGATGCTTTAGCAGGAATTCTATAATCATTTGAAAAATATCCTTTATCTATAGCAGGGACCAATTCAAATTTTATATGGTTCAAATTTAGTACTATTGTTGGATTAGATTGATAAATTTCAGATGTACTGTATTTTGCTTCTACAAATCTTTTCAATTTATCTAAATATGTTTGAGGTTTATATGAATCATCTTCGAAAACTATCATGTAATCTATATCAGACTGGCTATCCATATTTCTTGGTAATATTGTACCTCTAGTTGAAGAACCAAATTTAAAATGCTCTTTAAGTTCATTCCCAAAATAATTATCCAATCTTGCTTTTAACGTATTTATAGATTTTTCAATTGAAATTTTTTCATCTTCTCCTAAAATTGCATTACTTGCTAAATTTTCTAAATAACTTAATACACTCATTATTATACCTCCTTATCAACTCTATATTGAGCTTCACCTTCTTGAATCCCTTTTCTTGCCTTTTCATAACCACTCCTTGAAGGTTGTGGATTAACAGAATTATATCCATCTAAAATCGAAGCAATTTTGTTCAATTCTTTTACTGCTTCTTCATCTTTTAACAAATCTATTTCAATGTTTTTGAATCTTCTTGTTTTATTTTTTAATTCTAAATATTTATCACCAGCCATTTTATGTACTTTTAAACAATCTGTAGGTTTTATACATGCTTGTACTGCAGCTAATATAGCAGTTATAACCGCAGGAATTGTTTTATATTCATCCGGAATAAATACAACAACAGCTGCAATTATTGCAATTGGTATGTTTAAACATAGATTTCCTATATTCCACTCTTTACTAGTATTATAATGAGCTTTAGCTGAATATTCACAGCATTCTTCTATTCTGCTTGCTTCTTTTATTATTTGTTGCTTTAATTCATTATCATCCATAAAATACTTTAATTCCTGTAAATTATCCTACCAATAAAATATTACCAACTAACTACATCTTCATAATAATCTGAAGTAAAAATTGATTTTTTTATTATATAATATATCTCCATGCTTTAGAAGAAAATATTATACTTTCGGCTAATAAAAAGTAATATAAATTTACAATTATTTCATTAAAACTAATCTTTGCAAACTCAAATCTTTTGGCTGAGTTCCGTTTAATATTTGTTCAGCTAATTCAGGTAAAATGTATTTTAAATTCATAATGTTTCGGATGTATTTTGAGTCTTTAAACCCTTCTTCGGATTGTAAATCTTCTATTGTCCTACCTGCTTGGATTTGTTTATGGTAGTAGTAACTTTTAACAATTGCATTTACAAGATACGGGTTCGGCTCGGGAGTATCATATTCTTTTGCATTCAAAATCAAAATATTATCATTTCTGGATGACTGCGTGATTTTTATTTTTTTAGTAATCGTAATCGGGTTAAACTTCTCTCTTTTGTCAGGTATTACAAATTTTTGATTGTTAGACAATGCATTCAATACATTTATCAAAGAATTTTCATTCAATCTAATTTCGATTAAATTTTTTGATATAACAATTTTACAAATAATAGCCCTGATTAGTTTTGGATCCGAGTAATCTTCAATATTTTGTGCCATATAAATAAGTCTGTTTTGCTTACTAACTTTAAAATCTTTTACAAGTTTTTGAATTTGTCCTTTATCTTGCAAAAATTCTTTTGTTGTTTCAACTACAAATTTTTCAACTTCGCCTGCGGGGATTTTTGAAATTGTACCAACTTCGTTGTCATTGTAATTCTTTAAAGCTGTGCTGACATAATATCTGTATCGCCGTTTATGGCTATTACTATGGCTTGGAGTCATCAAACTATTTTTATCATCAAAAATTAAGCCTGCAAGCAGTGAGTTTGAAGAACATTTAGTTCCACAAGTTTTATCGGCTTTGTTTTCATACAAAAGTTTTTGAACTTCCTCAAAAATTTCCTCTGAAATAATTGCCTCATGTTCGCCATCATAAACTTTATCTTTATGGATAATTTTACCGATATAAACTTTATTTGCAAGCAAATGGTACAATTGACCTTTTGAAAAATTTTTGTCAGTTCGTGTTTTAATTTCGTTTTCTTTGAGATAATGCATCAACTTTGGTACACTTTTCAATTCAAGATATTTATCAAAAATCATCCGCACCTTTTGAGCTTCTTCTTTATGAATAACAAGTTTTTTATCCTCTTTTTTGTAACCAATCGGAGGACGACCTCCCATACACATTCCTTTTTTCTTGGATGCTGCGATTTTATCTCTTATTCTTTCACCTGTCACTTCACGTTCAAACTGTGCGAAAGATAACAGAATATTCAATGTCAGTCTGCCCATAGATGTAGTTGTATTAAACTGCTGAGTTATAGATACAAACGAAGTTTCATGCTTGTCAAAAACATCAATAATTTTTGAAAAGTCCATCAATGAGCGGGTTAAACGGTCAACTTTGTATACGACAACAATATCAATTTCATCGTTTCCGATATCTTTTAAAAGCTCTTTAAATGCTGGTCTTTCCATTGTAGCACCTGAATATCCACCATCATTGTATTGTTTGTCAACTAGAATCCAACCTTCATGCATTTGAGATTTTATGTAAGCCTCGCAAGCTTCACGCTGTGCATCAAGCGAGTTGAAATCCTGAGCAAGACCTTCTTCAGAGGATTTCCGAGTATATATAGCACATCTGACCGGTTTCATCATTTATATACTCCAAAGAATTTTTTGCCATTCCAATGTGTACCAGTTATTACATTCGCAACAGCAGAGAGAGTTTTATATAACTTACCATTAAAATTAAAACCTCCATCAACTGTAACAACTTCATATTTTTCACCTTTAAATTCACGAATAAATTTAGTCCCAATTGCCACGTTAAATTTTTTTATTTTTTTGTCGTTAACCGTTTTTGTCTTTTCATAATTTTCGACAAGGCAGTTTATCTGATTTTGTAACTTACTTGGCAGTTTATTATATTGATAGTACCAATCAAGTTCTTTAATCAGATATGATTTGGTATAACCTTTTGGAGCAGGAGTTTTAAATATTTCCTGCCATTTATTTTGCAGTTCTTTAGTCGTCAAAGATTTTAAATTGTCCATATTTACATTAATCACTCTTGTTATCAATAAAATCAACTCCATTGACACAATTATTATCATTGAACTTTAATATAGTGCCCATTTTAACCCCCGAGCTAATTATAAAAATTCTTTCAAGGTTTATGCTTACATACATCACTCAAAAGGATTTAATATCAAATATTCTAACTCATTACAGAATTCACTTTTTAAGTCGTGAAACATTTTTGTTGAAATCAGGTGGCAAAGTTTTAAAAATTTTATCTTTCTCTTCTAAATAAAGAGTTTCTTTTCTTTGAAATTTTCTTAAATCTTCAATATTAACTTCACCAATCAAAATATTATCATCGCCACCTTTTATATTTAAAATAGTCATTTCATTCGATTTTTTAGGTGCAATAATTTTACTATCGCCAAACTGAGATGTATTAACTTGTATAACGTAACAATGTAAATCTCGGGTAGCTGCTTCAGTAATATTAGTGAAATATTTAATATCTTTATTCCATTCACAACCAACTATAAAATCAACTTTTGATTTAAATTCAGATCTAAATTTTATATCTGCCAATTCAAAACAATCATAAACTGCAAAATGTAAATTATTCCATATAAATAATATATTTTTGGTAGCTGTTGCATTTTGAGGTACGCTGAGATTATATTTTTTTATTTCTTTTTCTTCACTTGGTGCGTACCATTTTTTTAATCTAAACGTAATATAGCAATCTTTTTTATATCCAATTTTAAAAGGTAATAATGTTGCAATATAATTTTGAGCAATATAATGTTCCGGATCAATTATATGTTTTAATCCACAAATAATTGCAACATTGTGTTTTTTTGAAAAATCTGAAAGTAAACCTAGCCATTGAATAGGTACCGAAACTTCTGGAAAAACTATAATATTTGCTTTTGATTCATTTGTTTGAATAGCCATATTTAAAAATTTTATAAGCTTTTGCAAATCTTTAAAAGTTAAATTTAAATTTCCTTGAAGATTTTTAGTTATATCAGAGTCTGTAACTTTTGTATTGTACAAACCGAATCTAACTTTTGATAGATCTATACTTTTATTTTCATTATTTTTATCAATATGTATTTCATAAGGTTTGGTGTCATTATTATCAATTAATATTTCATTAAAATACTTTTCTATAGCAGCTTGTTTTTTATTATAAAAACTACTTTCTTTTTCAAATTTATATTGTTCTATATTTAAGTTAAGGTATTTCTTCACTGCATTATTGTGAATATTTTTGATGACTTCTGTATTATCAACACAATATTGATAATATTGTAATAATAAAATCTCAGCAAGTGTAAAATATCTTGGATTAAATTTTAGCTTTTCATCATCTAAATTAAATTCAAGATTTACTATTGCTTTAATTGCATCTTTGTCAATAAAAGAAAGCTCTTTATATTCAGAAGACAATTTTAAATAATTAATAATTGGCATAAAACAATATTTGTGTTTTAGCATTAATGATTTTCTATAAGCAGATACAACTTCATTATATTTTTTATCATCAAAATAACCTTTTGCTTCATTTAATTTATAAAACAAATTTTTTAAAGTTAAATCTGTATTTTTACCATCATTATTTTTATATACATATTTAGGGGAAAGAGATAATGTTAAATAGAGAGCCTCTTTAAGATATTTTTCTAATTCTTTTTTAATTTTGGTTTCTATATCATTTTGAAATGTAGCAGATTTATAAGAAATTCTGTCAATACATGAACTAATTTTTTTAATAAAGTTATATATTGCAGTTTCATCATTATTTAAAAGGAAATATGTTAAAACTTTATCCCAATAACAATATAAATCCAACCCTAATTTTCCACTAAATGCATATAATAATTCTTCTTTTGTTTTTGCATAATGTTTAGTATCCTTTGCGTATTTTGCAAGTGTAAGTTGTTTTGCTAAATATGTTGAAATTTTAAACTTATCTAGCTGATAACTATCAACACTGCGCAATTTATTGATTGTATCACAATAGTCTATAGAGTAACTATTTTGAATAAAGTCTTCATCAACACGATCTTCATCAGGCAAAAATCTAAATTCACTACTATGTTTTCTTAAATTATCTTTGAATTTTAATAACATAGCTTTAGTTGAATTCGCATCAAATATAAATAATTTAATTTTATCTTGTTGGATTTTTAAATTGCATTTATGAATATTTATATTGTATTCTTTACTATTTTTATTAACAGGTGCTGCTTCTGGTGTTAAAATTGGAACTTTCTTGTCTTTATAAAAATATTTTTCAATAATATTTTCTGTAGTTAACTTCCTATTTTTTACACAATCCGTTTTATCACAATCAAGTTTATTACATTCATCGGTATTTTCTAAAACAACTAACATATCATCTACATATCTACCATAATATATAGGTTTGACTTGTTTAATAAGTTGTTTATCAAAATCTTTTAAATACCAGTTAGCAATAACATTCGATGACAGCATTCCTATTGGAATAGGAGTTTCAGATGGTAAAATTTCATCAAATTTGTTTTCGTCTTTCACGATTTCTTTTTTAATTTGTTTAATATATTCATCTCGAATATTTTTCAAAATGTTTGTCAGAAATTTATATTTTTCAAATTTTTCATTATTACATTTTTGTTTTAGAGTTTTATTGACATCTTCATAATCTAATTTTGCAGAAGGATAGTACCGTTTTATGTCCAGTGAAATTATAATTGCATCTTTGTTATGGTTGTTTAATAAATCTTCAGTAGCTTCAATACAATCATCTCGCCATTTTTGATATTGAGTGGAATATAATTTAAATAATTTATTTCCTTGTAATATTTGTTTTTTATCTTCATCTATTTCTAACTTGTTAGCATAACAATAGCTGGTATGTTTATCTGAGTAATAACAATAGTCAGAATCTAATAAATATCCAAGTTTAACTATCCATAAAACGTTAATTATATGTAACTCTATAGGAATATCAATTAAAAAATTAAATTTAGAAAACTCATAAACTTCAGAGGTATAGCGATTGGTGATAATGATATTTTTACAATCATTTTCTAGTATATTGTTTTCAAAAGATTTGGGTAATATGTAAAAATCAATCAAATTATTTCGGTTTGATTGATCTGTTATGACATATTTACCAATATCTTCCGATTGAGTATTCAGCTTCTTTGCCAATTGGTCAAAAATTTGCTCAATATTTTCATTTTTATATTCAAAGTCAGCAATTTTTCTTTTCATAAAAAGATCTGAATTATCATAATAAAAATATGTTTTTAATTTTCGATAGGCATCAATAATATCATCTTTTGTAAATAATGAATCGTTTTGTTTTTGTTTATTATTCATAATTATCTTTCTATATCAATTTAATCTTCATCATCAAAGAAGTCGAGATCAATTTTTTTTAATTCAATAATTTCTTTTGTTTCAATACCAACATTATAGGCTATCATTAATCGTAACAATTCTTTGCCATCTATAAGAATAATATCATTTTCTTTTGCATATTCAACGGCAGGTTTCGTATATGAAGATGTTGTAATAAATACAGCTTTCGGACTTTTCTTTCGCAGCAAAGAACCTCCAAAATCTCTTAAATCACCTGCTGCAACAGTATGGCTCGGGTTATAACACTTAGCTTGTATGTGAATTTTTCCTAAACCTAATGTATCTTCTTTTATAATTCCATCAATACCACCATCTCCACTTTTTCCACATTTTTGAATAATAAAATCTTCTGAACCACCGTAGCCCATTTTGCATAAAAGTTTAGTTACCAGTTTCTCAAAAAATTTTGCTCTATCATCTTTTTCTTTTGAGAAAATGGCATGCATAATATCATCTTCTAATTTTGCTTGCATTTTCGATTTTGCCTTATCAATAAGATCTTGTGGAGTTTGATTATCATCACATTCACTAATTTGTACATTATTAGTTTGTAACGTATTTTTATCTTTCCCCTGAAATTCAAGAAATTCTGGATATTGTTTCAAATATTTCAATATATTTTGAGGCTTTTCTTTTAATGCTTGCCAGCCTCTTTCTTCAATTCTAAATTTTGCTCGTTCTGGTGAAGATATCAGTAAAGACTTTTTTAAATATGTTCTAGCCCACCCAACACGATCATCAAATTTTTTGTATCCAGAATTGGTTAATTCAGACATATCTTGCTCACTCAACTTAAAAGTTTTTGCAATATTTGCTTTGATTTCTTTCATAGAGTGTAATTGATTATCTTTAAGTTCTTCCAAAAATGGAATAATAAAATTATCAAAAGTCGGTATAGCCATACTAAACTCCTTTTTCCCAATTGTAATGAATGATTTTAAACGTGTCAATGCATGCAAAAAACTTATTTTCTAATTCAAATATCCTGAAATTAGCTTGTAAATCACTTGCAACTCACTATCTGAGGCGTTTTTCAAATAATTTATAAGTTTTTTAAATATTATTTCTCGATCTTCTAAATGTTGAGTATTAAATAATTCCGGATACTCTATTTCTAAAGCATTGGCAAATTTTTCAATTAAATCTGCTTTAGGAAAACTTCTCCCAGTCTCAATATGGCTCATGTGCTTTGGATCAATGCCAACCATCTCTGCAAGTTGGTATTGGGTTATTCCTTTTTTATTTCTAAGTTCTTTTATTCTTTGTCCAAAATCTTTTTTTATGTTCATAAGCACCTCATCATGAGGATAATAAGATTTTTTCAACTATTAAACCGTATTCAAGACATATAAAAGCATAAATAGAATTTCATCCCTATTTCTGTATTTTCTTGTAATACCATTATGTTCTGCTATTCTGGCTTTTTTATTTCTGTTTAAAATCCACAAAATAACACTTATATCTGTTGTATAAAACATATTTCTCGGCAAAACAATAATTGCCTCAACTAGGTTATTTTCAATTAATTGTTTTCTTATTAAATATTCTGTTCCATCACCAGTTTGAGAACCATTTGCAAGTAAAAAACCTGCAACTCCATTTTGTGATAATTTTGATAGAATATGAAGAATCCAACCATAGTTTGCATTTCCTGTTGGTGGGACTTCATAACCTAACCATCTTGAATCCTTAACTAATTCATTTTCTTTTCTCCAAGAATTTTGATTAAAAGGAGGATTTGCCATTACAAAATCTGCTTTTAAATCCTTATGTTGGTCGTTAAAAAAATATCATCTGCTTTTGCCCCTAAATCAGCGCTAATCCCTCTGATTGCAAAATTCATTTTAACTAGTTTATAAGTAGTTGTTGTAGCTTCTTGACCATAGACAGAAACATCTTTTTTATTTCCATTATGACTTTCAACAAACTTTAACGATTGGACAAACATACCACTAGAACCACAGCAAGGGTCATATATTCTTCCTGTAATTTAACATACAGAACAAGATGTAATTAACTATGAGATGGAGATTGTATTATTTTATTGCTCCTGTTGCTTTTAATACAGTTATTGTATAGCTGAATCCAATTCTTCACAAAAAGAATTATAATAATAAAAATGAGCTTCATATAATATACTTAGCATTTTAGTTAATTCACGAGTATCTAATCCTAAATCTCTATTAATTTCAATTTTTTGTTTTATTTTATAAATTTTGTCTTTTAATTCCTCTAATTGATATAAAATTCGGTGTCATTCTAAATATAGTTTTAGTTCATAATACATATATTGCCCGATTGTTGAACTATAGCTCGTTAAACGGTTTATGTTATCTCTAAAATCGCAGGCTTCCTGAGTGCAACCGGATGTATTATCTTTCGGATAAAAATATAAGATAATTTTTTGTCCTTTGAAATCACTTAAAGAATATTCTTTTTCATTACCATCAGCATCAAGTCCTTGTAATTTAATATCGTTCATATAAATCTCATTTTTTATTAAGATACCTTAAAAGATTGTTTATTTAGTACATATAATATAAAATCAAATAGTACAAAAATGAGGGAGAATGAATGGACGGAATTAAGAAAAAATTTGGACCATTAGCAAATTTAGAATTTGATAAATTGTTTTTAGGTCAGGTATTTTCGCATTTTGCGGATGCAATTGTACAGTTTTTGCTTGTGGCAATTTTATTACAGATGTCTGGAAGTGCAGGAAAATCAATTGCGGTAATGTTTTTTGTTTTTCTGTTGCCACAATTTTTATTAAGTCCGTTTTCCGGTGCCCTTTGCGACCGATTCTCAAGAAAAGCCATTCTTTCTACAAGTTGTTTATTTAGGGCGATAACTGTCGGTGCTATAATTTTTTTAACCCCTAAATTATCTCAAAATCTGATTTATGCATTCGCATTTGTGTTGGGAACAGGTGCAGCATTTTTCTATCCTGCAAAAATGTCTGCAGTTACAAATGTTGTTAAAAGCGAACAGTTAAAATTCGCAAATGCTTTAACATCTTCAATTGGTGCAATTGCATTATTATTTGGTGCTTTTGCGGCAAATTATTTGATAACTTTTGGAAACCTTCAGGCTTTTTTAGTTGTTGCCACTATGTATTTAATTGCCTCAATATTGACCGCATTTATTAAATTCCTAATCCCTCAAAATTATTTTGTAAAAAAAGAAAAAACAAACGATATGATTGTTGCGTTGAACTACTTGAAAAAACATAAAAAAGCATTATACTTGGTTGGTTTAACTATTTGTCTGCAATTTATCGTTGCAGTGTTTTCAAACGGTTTAAATGCCTTGATAACAGATTACTATGGGTTAAGTTTTTCCGATTTAACTTATTTAAGAACTCTTTTGGGGATCGGTATAGTTGCAGGTATGGGAGCGACTATTTATTTTGCAAGAATAATGAGAATCCCGCACTTATTTGCAAGTGGTTTTAGCGTATTATGTTTAGCTCTTATTACTGCCCCTCTTTGTAAAACAATGGAAAGTGCTTGGATGTGGCTTATCCCTATTGGAATGGCAGATGCGGTTGTAATTGTAATGTTAGATACTATTTTGCAGAAAATCACTCCTGACAGAGTTCGTGGTAAAATTTTTGGTTTAAATTTAACAGCAAGCACCTTGAGCTTTTTAATCGGAACAGCAATTGTTGCACATATTGTAGGATTTATCAATCCATTAAATGTATTTAGGGGAATTGCAGTTATTTCATTTGTTTTGGCGGCTTTAATTCTTGTATTTGACAAATCGTTCAGATATTTCTTGCTCAAGGCTACTTTGGGACATATTTTCCTACTTTTATTCAGATACAGAATTGAGGGTGTAGAAAATATACCACGCAAGGGGAAATGTATTTTGGCAGGAAACCACACAGGGCATCTTGATCCGTTTATTGTCCAAATGGCGACGAATCGTCAATTATGGTTTGTAACAGGCCCTGCGGCGTTTAAAGTTCCTATTATAAGACATTTATTAAAGTATTATAATGTTTTACCTTTGAAATTTGGTAGGGGGTTAGAAGCGATAGATGCGGCAAACCAAAAATTAAACTCAGGCGAAGCGGTGATTATATTTCCGGAAGGTAAATTTACTCCTGACGGTGAGCTTTGTAAATTTAATCGAGGCGTAGGTTTAATGGCAAAAGCAACAAATTCTCCGATTATTCCGTTTGCGATAAAAGGTGGTTTTGAATCATGGGGTAGAACTCGTAAATTGCCAAAATTGTTTAATGAAATTGTTATCCAATTCGGACAACCAATTACGGATTTTGATAAAGATGAAAAAGATATTGCACATGAATTGCAAAAACGTGTCAACTTCATGAAAAAATCTTTGGAACGTCGTCAATTCTACAAAATCGACCATAAACTTCATTCAAATTTTCTTGATTTAATGCAGGAAAAAGGTGATATTTACGGACAAGTTAAGGCTTTAACGCTCAAGACCAAAGACGGATATGAAGAATTAAGTTACATCGAGATTTCAAGAAAAGCAAAGAAATTTGCGAACTATTTAATAGAAACTGTTGGTGTTCAGCGGGGGGAAAGAATTGCTATAATTTGTGAATCACGTCCCGAATTTTCAATTGGTATGTTTGGGTCAATTCAAACAGGAGCAATAACAGTTCCATTGGATGTTAAATTAACAGTTCCAGAGCATACACATATTCTAAACGATTGTAATCCTCGAATTTTGTTATGCTCAAGCCATTACTTGGAACACGCAATCGAAGTTAAAAATAATGTACCATCCATTGAGTATATTTTTGTTTTGGATGATGAGAATGAACAATCTAATGAAAATTGCCCATTAATCTCAACACTCGAGGCGGATATTGATAAAAATTTGGGCAGACCAAGAACATTGGATGAAACAGCTCTGATTGTCTATACATCAGGAACTACTGGAAATCCGAAAGGTGTAATGATTAGTTTTGGAAATATATATTCTCAGCTCAGAGATTTTGAATATATGTTCAAGCTAACTAATGATAATACTTTGCTTTCTATTTTGCCTTTAAATCATTTGTTGGAGCTTGATTGTGGATTTTTCGGAATGCTTTATATGGGTGCAAAAGTTGTTTATATCAAGTCTTTAAATCCGAAAGAATTGACCTCAACGATGAAAGAAAAAGGAATTACAAATATGATTGTGGTTCCGCTTGTAGCCAAAATGCTTAAAAATTCTATTGATAAACAGATTAAAAAACAGCCTGAAAGTGCACAAAAAGCATTTAAAATTCTCTATGGACTTGCAAAATTTGCTCCTCGTAAACTTCGCCGTTTGATGTTTAAATCGGTTATTGATGGATTGGGTGGTAAGTTAGAATGTTTTATTTGCGGAGGAGCTCCATTAGAAGATAATGTGGCAGAATTCTTTGAAAGGATTGGTGTTCCTGTATTTCAAGGGTACGGTTTGACGGAAACTTCTCCGACAATTTCTACAAATCGTTACGGTCATTCAAAAATCGGTACTGTTGGTCAGGCATTACCTTCTGTTATGGTTAAAATTGCTGATAATGGTGAAATTTTAGCCACCGGTCCGAATGTAATGCAAGGGTACTATAACAAACCTGAGATGACTAAAGAAGTGATTGATGAAGATGGCTGGTTCCACACTGGTGACATTGGTGAAATCGATAAAGACGGTTTTATAAAAATTACAGGAAGAATTAAAAATATGATAGTCCTTGGTGGAGGAAAGAAAATCTTCCCTGAAGAAGTTGAGGCGGTTTTAGAAACTTCAAAACTTATAAAAGAAGTCTGTGTTATGTCTTTGATTATAAAATCCGGCAATAAGGCTGGTACGGAAGAAGTCGGTGCGATTATCTGCCCTGCTGACGATTTGCAAAATAAATCGAATGAAGAAATTCAAAAATTATTAGAAGACGAGGTTAAAAAGTTGTCAGAATCTAACCTTGCACCATATAAAGTTCCGACAGTTGTTGTTCTTCATCGTGATGAACTTCCGAAAACCTCAACCCGTAAAGTTAAACGTAAAGACCTTAAAGAATGGTATGAAAGTTTATAAAAAAATCCTCTCATTAAGAGAGGATTTTTTTTAGCTTATCGTAATCAATTTTTGAATTATGTCTTGGATCTCGTGGAATTTTTGTAATTACAACTTTATCAAATTCAAAATTTCGTTCTTTCAATTCCTGTTCAAGTTTAATTTTCGGGAGTTTTGTTTCAACAACGAGGACAATTTCATCTTTGATTTTTAAAACCGTTCCGATTTCAACACCTTCAATTTCTAAAAGAGCATTTTCTATTGGGAAAACATAAACTTCTTTACCTTTATGTTCAAAGCGATTTTTTACTCTGCCCATTAAAAATAAATTACCGTCATTATCAAGATACCCCGCATCGCCTGTTCTGTGCCATACTTGCATATTGTAGTGAATTTTAGCGAAATTTTGAGCTCTTTCGCTGTTATAATATTCTTTTAAAACGTGTTTGCCCTCGACACAAATTTCCCCAATCTCGCCAGTGGGCAGCCACATACTTTCAAAATCTTCTATCACTTTATCTGACGGCTTTATAATTTTTATGTTTATGTCGTCAATTGGTTTTCCTACATAAAGTCCGTCTTTGACATCACCTTTAAAATCTAAAAGCTCTCGGGTTGAAATTGACGCAATTGGTTCAGCTTCTGTTGAGCCATAAACTATTTCAACATCACAATTGATAAATTTCTCTTGTAAAAGTTTAGCAGATTTAGGAAAAACAGGAGCCCCGCCTGTAAAAATCCTTTTTAATCCATTGATTTCTCCAAAATCAGCAAGCTTTTCATAAAACCGAGGAGAGCCGACAGAAGTCGTTACTTTATTATTTTTTATATCGTTTGAAATTTTTTTAGGGTTTATATCCGCAGGTTTTTGAGGATTAAAATCTGGGATGACAGAAGTTGTTCCGCAAGCAAGATTATGCAAAATAAAGACTGGTAAACTTGCTAAATCTACATCATTTTCTTGAGGAGCAAGGTGTTTTTTTAAGACATAATGCTGTTCAAGTAAAAATTCGTGTGTCCTTTTTGCAGCTTTTGGTAAACCAGTTGAACCTGTTGTAAAAGTAATTAGTGCTGTTGTATCAGATGTTGCGGGTTCAATCTCAATATTCTTTTTGGTTTTACGGATTTTTCCTGAAATAATATTTATTCCAACTTCTCGGACTTTTTTAGACATTAATTTTAGGATAAATGCTTTTGGGCAAGCAATAAATGCTTTACATGGAACAATAGTTAAAGCTTGGTCAAGTCTGTTTTTATCTGCCCAAGCATCGACAAAAACAGCCGTTGCTCCAATATAAAAAATCGCAGACAAAATCTTATAAAGTTCAATTGTCATTGGAACAAAAATCAAAACATTGTCTCCTTTTTTTATTCCTTTTGACAAAAAATACTGTGCATATTCTTTGACATCTTGTGCCAATTCCTTATACGTAACTTTTTCTTTTTTATGTATAATGGCGAGTTTTTCAGGATGTTTTTCAGCGTTTTCGAATAAGATTTCTACGATATTATTTATCATATTTTAACTCCATAAAGTTTGTATTCGTGATAAAGTTCACCTGATAATATGTTTGCAGATACATTATTTTCGTGCATAAGTGCATGGATTATATTGTCATATCCAGCATCTTTGGCTTTTTTGTGCATATATTCGGTTAAATATGATCCGATGCCACGGTATTTGTAATCCGGGATCTGTGCAAGCGTTTTTATAATCAATGATTTTTCTCTTCTGTTATACAAATTGTCAAATCCGAAAATGAATGCAAGGGCATCATTTTGTTCATTTTCTGCAATTAAAATCCATTCAGGGTTTAAAAAGCTTTTTACAGGCTCATACATTTTGAAAAATTCTTCAAATTCAATCGGAGTATAGAGAAAATTATTTACAAAACTCTTAATTGAAACCTCATAAATTTTTCTTATATCCCTTTCAAAATTATTTGGATCAAATTTGCGTATTTTCACACCCTTTTGCTCAAATATTTTTTCAAATTTATTAAGTCTTGAATAATCTCTATCCAAATTTCTGCAAACTGATGATGTGTAATTTGCAATAGTTTCAAAACCGTATTGTTCAAAAAGTTCAGCATAATATGGCTTGTTGTAATTATCTAAAAGAAATGGAGGGTTCGCAGATGGCAGAGTTACACGATACTTTTTCCATGTTGAACCGTTAATTGGTCCAATTAAGTAGTTATAGCCATTTTGCAATGCGTAATTTTTTATCTCGTCAAATAGAAATTTTACAGCACTAATATTATTTTCGGCTTCAAAAAATCCTATTTGAGCACGATTATTGGCATAAATAAGCCCAGCTCTTGCTAAAATTTTGTCACCCTCTTTTACGATAAATAATTTTTTGCAAGCTGAAACATCCTCTGATTTTGTCGTATAAAATGGGTCGCCATCATACAAAATTTTGGGAAATTTTAAAAATTCTTCTTTATTATCAGATAAATACATAACTCACTCCTAACACTAGTGCTGAAATTATTGATGTAAACCATAAACCTTTATTCAAATCTTGGTTAAATAATTTTGTTTTGATTATTATACCTTCACAAATTATTGATGTTATAAAGGGATAAATTATATTTTGCCCAATAAATTTTCCTAAAAATGCGCAAATAACAGGAATTGTTAAAATATAAAATATTGGTCTTACTCTGTATGCATCAGCTTCTTCACAATCATAATTCAAAATCCAATCTGTTTTTGCACAAATAAACGAAAATGCAAAAAGAATTATTGCGTAAATATTGCCTAAAAGAGCCCAGATAATATAATTTATCAGCCCTAAGAGCGTAACTCCAGAAAATCCTATTCTTTTATAAGGTAGTAACAAAACCAGATAGCCAACCAAAAATCCAATCAATGCTAAAATTTGAAATGAAATTCCTTCAATTGTTGGAGTTATATTCTTAGATAAAATAAACATTGTCCCTAATGGAATGAATAAATTATCAGCACCTTTGAGGCTTACACCTTCAAAAATGGTTACGATTATAGAAATTAAAAGTGCAATCAAAACACTTTCCACTCTACCTATTTGCGTTGCTAAAAGTAAAATCAAATGAACAATCAAAAAAGAAGTCAAAAAGAACGTAACAGAACCCTCAATGGTTTTTCTTGTTCCGACTTCGACCAAATATTCATTTGCACCGTAACTTTTTCCAACAAGTGCTGCTAATGCATCTGATATTGCTAAAATCAATATAGAAATAACATAGAACATTGGCTGATTTAAAATTTGTGAATATAAAAAGCAAGCGTATATTGCAATTGGATGATAAATTGCTCCGTCCGATTTCCTTTCCACTCCGTGAACTGATTGCAGCCAGCCGATTTTTTTAGTTATGAACATAATTGAAGCAAAACCAATTGCCAATGCCAAAACTGTCCAATGTGAAGTTAAAATAAACGGGAAAAATATTGTAACAAAAGCTCCACCAAAGTGAACAAATTTTCTTGTTGTTTCCGCTTTTGCACCTTTTTTTCGTAAAAATTCTGCAATTACAAAAAGTGATAAAAATATTATTGAAATTATACTTGCCCAAATTATATCAGTCATTTTTTATCACCTCGTCAATAATAAAATCTTTATAGAAAAAAGCCCTGTCTTTTAGGTAAAGTTCTTTTGATAATTCTTTTTCGTATTTAAAATTTTGAGGTAAAATTTTCGAAATACGTCTATCAACCATCATGTTCCAATAGCAAAATTTTGCACCAGTATTTGCACTTGATAATAATTCTAGCGAAACTTCCTTAAATAAATCCTCATCCATATATTCAAAAATATCAGATAAGTTAAATCCGTCAAATTTCATGTTGGAATTTTTTGCAACATTGTTTATTGTGCCTGTTTTGATTTCTAGTGCGTCAATATTTTGTTTGATTATATTGAAATTTTCTTCTTTAGCGTAGTGTGGAAGTGAATAATCAAAATTATTGAGCAAAATGTAATTTACATACGGATTATTCCAAGTTGGTACATCCCTCAATGCTCTATCAGCTCGTTCTTTTATGTTTTTTGAAATCATTGAAACATCAACGTATTTGAAAAATTCTTTATCACGTCCGAGCCTGCCCATAACAAACTTATTAAAGAAAACCTTAAACAACGCCTTAAATCGCCAATTGTTCCAAGTTTTGTCGTAAAACATTTTTTGTGCCTGAATAGATTTTGGTAAGAAAAGCTCTGTTAAATTCTTTTGATTATGAACGAGTGGCATAATTTTATTCGCAAAAAGTTGAAAATAATGTTCAAATTTTCCTTGATGAATTATTCCGTTTTTAATTATATCTTGGTTATGCTCAAAATAATAGCGACTTTGCAGGTTTAAATTTCCCTCAATGGATTTATAAATCTCAAGACGATTATCGCAAGGTTTGAATCCTATAATTTTTAAAAAGTTTTCATAATCAAGATATTTAATTGCGTATTTTTTTAATTCAGAGCAGGCAATTTGCGGAATACTTAAATCAACAGCATAAACAAGTTCCGGGTTTTTAGTTAATAAAGAGAAGGAATTGTCTCCCGCCGATGCTATGGAGATAAATTTACCGCCATTATTAAACACTTCAAGCAAAAGTTCAGGGTCTTCCCAGCAGTTTGCATATCTTATTTTGTCAAATTTTGCTCTTGTCTCAATGCCCTTGCTCATCTTTAATTATCCTTATTGTACCTGCTGAACCATCCATCTCGACTTCATCGCCGTCTTTTAATGTAGAAAGAAGATTATTTATTCCGACAATTGCGGGAATACCCATTTCTCTTGCAACGATTGCACTATGGGATAAAATACTTCCTCGTTCAACCAAAATCCCCTTGCTTATCGGAAACAACGGAACCCATCCTGGGTCTGTTCGTTCGGCTACCATTATACAGCCTTCTAAGCCTTCAGATTGCACTACTGATTTGACTATTTTGACTTTTGCCCTTACTATCCCTGCACAAGCCCCGATTCCAGATAAATCACCTTTTTCTGCGGTTTTTGTTTCTCTTGAGGTGTAATCATTTGCTTTATAAACTGTTCCATAAGTTGAAAATCTGTCCGCAGGATGTTTGGTTTCGAAATTTTGAAATTCAATTTTTCGATTTTTGATTAGAGTTTTTAAATCAACGTCAACAGATGTTCCCCTGACATAATTAAAAATTTCTTCTTTTGTCAAATAGAAAATATCACGTTGGTTTTCAATAATATTTTCATAAGCAAAATTTTTACCAAGTTCAAGAAAAATCTCTCGCACTAAACCAAATAATCTTGTGCGTTCAAATCGAAGATTTTCTCTATTTTTAACTCGTAATCGTGCATTTTTTAGGATAAAACTGAAAAATGGATTTTTGATTTGTTCTTTTACAATTTTTTCAGCATTTTGTCGTATTTCTTGTTCTCTAATCTGTTCTTTTTCAAGGTCAATAATACCCTGCTTTACGTAAGAATTTATAATGAATTTCAAAAGCGACGGATCTTGTTTGTAGGTAATCGTTTCGAGCTTTAATTCTCCAATACAGCGGTTGCCGAATTTTTGGATAAATTCTTCGATATCTTTTTCTGCATTTTTACCGTTGCAGATTTTATTTGAAATCAATTTAATTCTTTTTATTGGCTCTGTTGAAATTATCCCTGTTTCACCCGTCAATAAGTCATTTTGTAAAGTTCCATTCGGGTCAATTTTGGATAAAGATTTTTTTAGAAGTCCGTAAAAAATCATTGCATAAAAATCATTAACCAAAGGAGCCTGCCATTTTTTCATTAATTTGGATTCAAGCTCGAAGTAAATTTCTACAAGTTCATTTGACGTTTTTCCATCTAGTTTCCCATTCTCGTATGGAGATAATGTTGTATTTATATGCTCATAAAACTTTTCAATATCTTTCGGGAGGTTAAATAGATTTACTATCAAAGATTTTATGAGAGTTGCAAGGCGTAAATATTTATTCTTTTTGCTTTGTTTGACTTTTGGAACTTGATTTAATTTTTGTTTTACACCCATCATTGATTCCATAAAGCGTGCATTAATTTCGTATCCTGGCATAAGCTTTAAAAGCCTGTACCAGTTGAGAAGATTGTAATAAACTCTGCCCTCAATTAAACCAAGCATTTGAAAAATTTCGGAGTTTTCATCGATTACTTCTCTCTCAACTCCCATAATTAAGAGAAATTGCTTATAAACCTCGGTGTAAACATCTTTTATGAATGAAAATGTTAGAGGAGTTGTTACACCTGAATAACTTTCAATAATATTTGAATTATCCCAGATAATTTCCTGTTCTGATTTGTCTGGAATGTTTTCTAATGTAGTAATTGGACGAGCTTGCAAAATGTATAATTTACCATTCTCATAAGCCCATTCAATGTCTTGAGGTTTACCGTAAATCTCAACAATTTTCTTCACTTCTTTTGCGATTTCTTTAATCTGTTTGTCGGTCAAGGAGGAAGTAGACGAGTTTTCGTTTTCAACTTGTTTTGTACCAAAGCCTTTTTCTTCATCAAAAACGATTTTATAAGGTTTTTCAGCAATATTTTTTGTTATTTTACCTCTTACAACAGAATAAGTATCAGCGTTTAATTCTCCAGAAACAAGTCCTTCCCCAAGCCCGAAAACACTTGAAATAACGATTTCGCCACGTTTTCCTGTAATTGGGTTTGATGAAAACGCAACACCAGAAATGTCTGAATTTATCATTTCTTGAACAATTACGCCAACTTTAATATTTTCATTTGATAATCCGTTTTGCTCTCTATAAAACCTTATTCTGTCGGAATTTGCACTATTTATGACATCTTGTATTCTTGCTTTTATATCCTCAGCTTTTACGTATAAAAAACTCTCCATTTGCCCAGCAAAGGAATTTCCACTCCCGTCTTCTCCAACGGCTGACGAACGAACTGCATATAATTTGTCCTCCCGAACTTCAAAACTCTCTTCAGTTGAAGTGACAACAAACCATTTCGGAACGGAGATTTCGTTTTTTGTTAAAATATCAAGATTATAAGCTTTCCCGCCAACTATTTTTTCGTCCATTTATCCACCTATAAAATGCCATATCATTGGCAGACCGCCTAACGATAAATACATCCCTAATGTCCAGATTCCTGCCATTGTTTCGATTTTTGCTGCAATTTTTTGTTCTCTTGTTTTTAAGAACTTTAACGCTGGTATTGCACAGAAAATTAAGAAAAATACTAAAAATATGAATGTCATTTTACCGAAACCTGCGTAAAAACAAGCAACATTAGCAAAAATGAATGTTGTAAATAATACACAAAGCCAAGTAATTGTCGCTCCCTTTTCTCCCCAAAGGTAAGAATAAGTTTCAACGCCAATTTCTTCTGCATTCTTTGCTCGGATTTTTCTACCGATTTCAATTACAACACCGTTTAGGAATGTAACAATAAGGAAAATTATTAAACCGTTCGGGATATTGGTACTGTTATTGTTCCAATCCAAACCTGTTGTGTAAAAATCGATTACAGGCATAATCATCATGTGTGAAACTAAATACGAAATTGGATGTTTACGAAGCCAATCACGTACAAAAAATTCTTTTGCCATAATAAACATATAAATTATGACTAAACCCCATATCCATAACATTTTGGGGATAAATACAGCGTTTAGAATACATTGAAGTCCGATTATAATTGTAGCAAGTCCTTTTAATTCCTTGAAGGACACTAATCCTCTCGGTACTGCTCTATATGGGCGATATTTTGCATCATCATCGGCATCTTTATACTCATCAAAAATTCTTAGCAAAAAGAAATATCCGAAAGATGTCATAGCTCCAATTGACAAAGTAATAATGGAAAAATCAAAGTCCCCTCTTAAAATTTTGGAATATGACATGGCAGAAAACGCAAATGTCAAAACCATCAACCCGTAAGAAAATACGGGAAATCTTTCGCTTTGATAAATCCAAAACCGTTTAAAAATATTTAAATCTCTTTCTTCCATTGAGCCAATTATACAATTTTTCGCATATTTTGTACATCAAGCAAGTATAGGATTATTCCATTCCTAAAATATCTCTTTCAACTATTTTTACAATATCGACAGGTATTTGATTATGCTTTCCCTGTTTGATTTTGGGAGAATTTATATTTGATTTCACCTGCGGCAGATTTTTCAAGATATTCATTAGTGAATACAATTCTGACTGTGGTGTTTGTTGATTATTATCAATATCGTCATTTAATTTTGCAAGAAGTTTTGCCCCAATATTATAAATATCACCAGCAAATTGTTTAGAAAAATCTTTTATTTTGACGATATGATTATCCCAGTTGTGTTTCTTTTTTTCAATTAAAAATAGTTCTGCGTGAAATATTTAATTTTTCAGCAATCATTTTTGGGGATAAATTTTCAACACAGTATAATTTTTCTACTTCGTGGAGTAAATGTAATTTGTTCATTTAAAACCCTTTTAAACCTTGTGTAAAGACCTTTTACAATGGCATTAATTACTCTTGTTTCAACAGAAGTCAAATGTTTTCATCTCAATCTCAGAGATAATTCTGCATATCTCAAATTAGGGAATACTTTTTTACTTGCATTAAATATACATGACTAAAGCGTAAATATATTGCTAACTTTCAGAGTTTGATTTTGAAATTTATATAATTTTAGTGCAAGTATTTCTCAAAAAAGTGCAGATAAAGTCCAATTAGTGCAAGTGCATCTCATTCTATTAAAATTGGCATAAAGGGCTTTATATTTAACTTTAGCGATTGTACACTCATCTCACACTTGCACTTTATTTACACTTCCTGAATAAGGTTCAATCATTTCTGCAATTAAATTTACAATGCATTTAGGGGTATAGAACTCTACTTTACCTTTACCTTCGGCAAGTGCGAATTTTCCTAAGAAATATTCATAAACTCTTCCAATTATATCATTATCTTTATCTTTTTGCGTGTCTATTTTATTAATTCCATCTAAAAGTGTAGATAACTTGCTATTATCTAAATCTATACACGAAAAATAGTTATCAGGTAATACTCCTTTCAGAGCTTCGTTAACTTTTTCTATTGTTGACAATGCTGTATCGATTTTGATAGAAATATCAGGTTGTTTAGAATAAAATAAAAAATCTTTATTTTGATATATTTGTTGTCGGAGACGACTGGGTCGAAAAATATGACTATCTGGAAATTTAAAATACCGGCATGCTTTTTATTAGAAAATCCACTTGAATTTCAACGTAAAATTTAAAATTATAAAGAAAATTTTACATCTCAAACCTAGTTATAGATTAAAATATACCTTAAATAATTATTTGATTTGAGTTTTCTACTTGTCAAATCTTGGAAAACGTGTATATAATTGGAAGTATAATGAACAAAAGATTGGAAATCCTTTAAGGAGAAGTGTTTTAGGTAGATGAGTATTAAAATTGATAAAAACATAAATAATAACTCAATCAGGTACTCAAGCGGAGTAGTTACAGAGGACTCTGTAATTCAGAACATCTGTTCAAAAATAAATACTCCAACAAAACACAAATGCGAACAGACTTTACGCTACATGTATGCATTCTTTATGGATCTCATTCGCTCAATTACGAATTTTGTATTTTTCATTCAACCGGTTTTGAATGTCGAAACAGAATTAAAAATTTGGAGTTTTTTGACCCTACAAATTCCTACAGTCACAGAGGAAAATCTTAAAAACTTAGCAAAAATTCGAATAATACCAGACACTGACATAATTCCGGATCTCCTAGTGTAAGTGCAATTTTTAGTTGCAAAATTTTTGATTATTAAACTAATAAAGGAGAAAAAATTATGAAAGAAAATGTTAATTTGGCAGAAATAGCCAGTGTATTTCGTCATTTTACGGATGATATAATAGATAGTAATTCTACTAGTAACCTACAAATGGTGAATATTGATATAATTAGCTGCAATCTTAAAAATTTACGCAAGCATTCAAAAAAACAATTACAAAAGTTGAAAAATGCAATTAACAAAGTTGGGTACGTAAATCCAATTTTACTAGATGAAAACCATATAGTAGTAGCAGGAGAATTACGCTTATTAGCTGCGAAAGAGCTAAAATTCACTCAAATTCCAGCAATTATTTTAAAAAATTTGACAAAAGAAGAAGCAGATGCAATTCGGATTGTGGATAATAGAATTGCTGAAGACGGAGAGTGGAACTATGAAAATCTCAAAGTTGAAATCGAAAAGTTAATGAAATTTGACTATTCATTTGAAGAGCTAGCTTTCGAAACAATAGATTATGAAAAAATCTTTTTGAATAAGAATTCTGACGATAATAAAGTTCATAATTCAGATAAAGAAGATGAAAGTTGGTTGGATACCAATATACCTCCATTAGTTAATCAAGGTGACCTATGGAGATTAGGAGACCATTTTGTTTATTGTGGAAATTCTTTAACTACTGGTTCATTTGAGGTTGTGATGCAAGGTGAAAAAGCTCAAATAATAATAACAGATCCCCCTTATAACTGTCCAATAAATGCTCATGTTTGTGGACTTGGAAAAATTAAGCATGATGAATTTGAAAATGCATCAGGAGAAATGACTGAACCTGAATTTGCAGAATTCATTTCAAAATTCATGCAAAATTTGATAAAATTCTCCGTTGACGGTTCATTACATTATCTATTTATGGATTTTAATGGGCTTAATACACTTTTAAATGAGGGCAAAAGGATTTATTCTGAACTAAAAAATATTGCAGTTTGGAATAAGGGAGTTGGAGGAATGGGTGCTTTTTATCGATCTCAACATGAAATGGTCCCAATATTTAAAAATGGGAAAGCAAAACACCAAAATCACATTCAACTTGGAAAAAACGGAAGATATAGAACAAACGTTTGGGATTATTCCGGAATTCGTGTAACAAATCCAGGCTCCCTAGATTTATTAAGGTTTCACCCCACAGTAAAGCCTGTTGCAATGTTGCATGATATTTTGCTTGATGCCTCTTCTAAAAATGATGTTGTTCTTGACTGTTTTGGTGGTTCTGGCTCAACGCTAATAGCAGCAGAACGTTGTAAGCGCAGAGCTAGACTTATTGAAATAAGTCCTCGCTATTGTGATGTAATTATATATCGCTGGAGACAAGAAACAGGAAAAACCGCAAAACTAGTTAAAAATTATAAGGAGTTAGAAAATGACGTTAGATGATAAAACCTTAAAATATATTGAACACTACAAGCAATAAAAGAAAAAAAGAAAGCAGAAATGGCTAACGAACCCTACAAAGTAGGATATAAAAAACCTCCGGTAAGTAGCCAATTTAAAAAAGGACAATCAGGAAATCCAAGAGGGCGTAAGAAAAAGCCTATCCCAGAAACAATATACCACGCACTATGTAATGAATTATGCCAAATGGTGACAATAGATAATCCAACTGGCAGTAAAGAAAAATTACACATATTTGAACTTTTAGTTAAGTCAATTATCCAAGATGCAATAAAAAAAGATGGTATATCTCGAAAATTTATAATGGAAAACCTACTAAAATCCAGCATTATGGAAACTGTAAAAATGCTGATTGAAAAACAAAATCCGAAAGAGGAAGAATTTACCCCGGAAGAACGAAGGCTGTTGTTGCAAGATTTGCATCAACGGTTGTTTGAATTAACAAAAGACAATCCATAAATCTAACGAAAAGCCGTCACTGTTTTAAACTGTGGCGGCTTTTACACTAATTACTTCTGTTATAATTAGTTTTTAAACAAATTATATGCTATACTTAACGATATGGAAAATGAAATTATTATTTATCAAACGCAAGATGGTCAGACAAAAATTGACGTAAGATTAGAAAATGAAACAGTATGGCTTACGCAAAATCAAATGGCTGAGTTATTTCAAACGACTAAACAAAACATAAGTTCGCATATTAAAAATATTTTTGAAGAAGGAGAGCTTTCAGAAAATTCAACTGTCAAGGATTACTTGACAGTTCAACAAGAAGGCAACAGAAAGGTTTCAAGGAATGTTTCTCATTACAACTTGGATGTAATTATTTCTGTCGGGTATAGAGTAAAATCGTTACGTGGTACACAATTCAGAATTTGGGCTACTCAAGTTTTAAAAGAGTACATGAAAAAAGGGTTTGCCTTAAATGATGATTTGCTAAAACAAGCTGGTGGTGGCGGTTACTGGAAAGAACTTTTAGAACGTATCAGAGATATTCGATCTTCTGAAAAAGTCTTTTATCGCCAGATTTTGGATATTTATGCAACAAGTACGGATTACAATCCTAACGCGGAGGAAACCAAATTATTTTTCAAAGTAGTTCAAAACAAAATGCATTTTGCAGCGCATGGGCATACCGCCGCTGAAATCGTATATTTGAGAGCGGATAGCACAAAAGATAATATGGGTTTGACTGTTTTTAAGGGAAATCATCCGAAAAAAGATGAAGTTACGGTTGCAAAGAATTATTTGGATGAAAAAGAATTGAATATTTTGAACCGAATTACATCAGCATATCTTGAATTTGCGGAATTGCAAGCAATTCGACAAATCCCAATGACAATGAAAGATTGGATAGTGAAGCTTGATGATTTTATAAAAATGACAGGAAGTGAACTTCTTAACAATCCTGGTAAAATCTCTAAACTTGAAGCTGAAAATAAGGCACTTGCCGAATATGCAAAATACAAAGAAACTATTAAAGATGAACTTTCAGAGGTTGAAAAACACTTCTTGGCATCTGTTAAACAAACGCAAAAACAGTTGGAGCAAAAAAATAGAAAATACGATGCAAATATATAATTTTTAAATTTAACATAATTGCATTATTATAACAAAACAATAATTTAAATATTTTTATCATATAATAATTCTATGAGTCAAGATAGTAATATTGAAACTTTAAATCAATTAAAGGAACATATCCCTTATTTATTGAAAGGTGAAGATTTTCATAAATCTTTAGAATGTTGTCTTGCAAACATCTTCAAGATAACAATTAATGAAGAAAAGAAAAAAATTGATGATATTAATACAAATATTTACTCTTATTGTTTAAAGCCAAATTCAAGTAAAACAGATTATTGTTATGAAGATTTGGCAAAGATTTTATTTACAAAAATAATTCAATACACAATTCCAAAATCAGAAATTGAAGATGCTATGGCTACAGGAAATACAAGTTATGTATTAGAACTAGAAGAAAAAGCAAAACGAAAATATGTTGATTATTGGACAAACAAAACGCAAATTATAAAAAATGAAAATTTAGAAAAAGACGAAAGTTATTCAAAAAGTGGTGAAGGCGGTGAAGAATTATTATTTTTATTGGCTGAACAAATTTTAGGTTTACCTCAGGCATTGTGTAAGATGAATTTAAAAACATCAGGAAGTATGCATTTTCATGGTGCAGATGGAATACATATAGGGTTGACTGAAGATAACTCAAAATTAGCATTATATTATTCTGAAGTTAAAATTAATAAAGATGTTAGGTCTGCCATAAAAAATTGTTTAAATAGTATTGCTCCAATATTAAAAAGAGATGAAAAAGAAAAATTAGAATTAGATTTATTGAATTCTTATTTGGATATAGGTAATAATATAGAATTAACCAAAAAACTGAAGGAATATTTTAATCCAAATAGGATTGAGTGTCGGGAATACACAGAGGTTCGTGGTTTGTGTTTAGTTGGATTTAATGAAAAGAAATATGCTGGTTATGATTATCAACAAAATGCTAAAAATATAATGCCCGAAATAGAATTATTGATAGAAAAATTTAAAACAGAAAAAATAAATAAAAATATAAAAGATATAAAAATAAATGTATTTTTTATCCCAATGACTTGTGTTGACACATTCCGAGAAACTTTTAAGAAAAAACTAGGAGTCTAAAATGAATAATATTTGTGAGGAGCTTGCTTTAGAGGTAAAGCAAAGTAAAAAATTTAATGATGAATACAAAAATTTATGTATAAGGTTAGCTCATGAGCAAATAAAGCATATACCGGGGATAAACTTTGAATCTGCCAAAAATTTTGATTTACATTATTTGTTAAAATGTGCAAATATTTTTATACAAACAGACAATAATGATTTAAAAGAAAAAGTTTTAAGAATTGCTCAATATACATTTGAATATGGACAGCAAACTGAAAAAGACTATGCTTATATTTTAGTAGATTCTTTATTAAATAATCCTTCTATCAATTTAGCAAAGAAAAATCAGTTATTAAATAAAAATATTGAATATTATTTACCATTAAAACTTTCGTTACAAAAATTAAAAAGAGAAAATGAATATTCAGTTGAAGTTAGAGATGATGTTATTATCTGCAATCCTTTTCAAAAACAATTCATAGAAGAAACTTCAAAATCAAATTGTAAATTGCTTTCGGTATCTGCCCCCACTTCAACAGGGAAGTCTTTTATTGTTACGCAATGGATTATTAAAAATTTAGAATTTACAAATAAAAATAATGTTAATATTGCAATTATTGTACCAACAAGAGCATTAATTAACCAATATGAAAAAGATTTAATTGAAGATTTGAAAAATGATATCGATAAAGTACATATTGAGACTATGCCATTTAGAAATGGTAATATTTTAGGTAAAAAGAAGGTTATATATGTTTTTACTCAAGAAAGAATGAATGCTTTTCTAATTAAAAATAAAAGTACTAAATTTAAAATTCTATTCATTGATGAAGCTCAAAAAATAGGAGATGGGCAACGAGGCATCTTATTAGAAGCTGTTATAGAAAAAATTAGAAATAATTCACTTGAAACAAAAATCGTTTTCGCAAGTCCTTTTGTAAAGAATCCACAAAACATATATCCAAATACAAAATTTATAAAAAGTAATTTAGTGACTATAAACCAAAATTTTTTCAAAATTGAAAAAATTAAAGGTAAACCGTTGGAATGGAATGTTTTAATGTTATATAATGAAGAATTTATAGTTATTGCAAAAATTACTATACCTGAAAAAATAAAAGGAACTTCTATACCAACAATATTAGCAAATTTTGTAAACTTGATTACAATTAATCATGAAAGTAATAATTTAATATATGCGAATTATCCTTCTGATGCAGAAAAAATAGCAGAATTGATTTATGAAAAATCTACTTACAATGTAGAAAAAAATGACGAGATTATAAAATTAATTCAACTTTGTAAAGAAACTGTTCATAAGAATTTTAATTTAATTAAATATTTAAAAAAAGGAATAGCCTTTCATTATGGCAATATGCCACAGTTAATTAGGTTAAAAATTGAGGATTTATTTAATAAAAAAATAATAAGAAATCTAATATGCACATCTACATTATTGGAAGGAGTTAATCTTTCTTGTAAGAATATATTTATAAAAAATCCAAAAAGATCAAAAAGTTTAAAAATGACTACTTCCGATTTATTTAACTTGGCGGGTAGAGCTGGGAGATTGGGAAAAGAATTTTACGGTAATATATTTTATGTGGATTGGGATAATGCTCCTGTAAAAAAAGAAGAAACAAAGGTTGAAAGAAGTGTACAAAAAGTTTTATATAAAAATTTCACTCAAATAATACAAGTTTTGCAGAATGATTTTGAAAACATTGAGTTTGATGATGTTGATGAACGTAATAATGTTGAAGCAACTATCGGATATTTGTATATGCAATTTTTAAAATATGGCGATATTGGAAGAAGTAAAGAAGTAAAAATAGCTTTTGAAAAAGATGAAATTATATTACTTAATAATGCACTAAATGAGTATTCTAAAAAAATTGAAATTCCTAAGTGTATCTTGGAAAAACATCCTATAATATATCATTATTCAATGCAAAAATTATTAAATTACTTTAGAAAAAGACATCCTGAAGAACCTAAAAGATATTTAGTAGATTTTAAAAATGATAATAAAATAACTGGTAGCTTTATAAGTTTTTTGAGTAGAATGAAAATTTGTTTTAATACAAATTTAATAAATGAAAAGCATATTAAGTATATTTCTTTACTTACTTCCCGTTGGATAAAATTTAAAAATTTTTCTGTAATTATTGATGCTAGAAGAAAATATTATAGAAATGAAGACTTTGATTTGTCAGTTCGTCATGTATTTAAAGATATTGATAATTACGCCAGATATTTAGTTCCAAAACTACTACGTTGTTATATTGATGTATTAAATTTTTATTATGAACAAAGTGGTAATTTTGATTTGATTTATAATGATAATGATATTGAAGCTCTTTTAGAATATGGAATTGAAAATAAAACACAAATGTCAATGATAACTTTAGGTTTGTCTAGGTCTACTATTGTCAAACTTTTTGATATAAAAACAGAAGCTGGACAATATTTAGTAGATAATATTGAAATGGACGAAATTTCCACATTAAAATGGTTACATGATAATATCAAATATTTTAAAACTAATAAAAAACTTCCTGAACTATTAATAGAAGAAATTCAAAATATATTATATATTTACAAAGAAATATTTTTATAATTTCTAAATATATTCCCTGTTATACACAAAGCAGGGAATATGTCTTAAAAGTCTTACGTTGCAATAGTTTAGATTAAAAAATTTATAAAAAATCAACAGATTTTCCCTGATTTTTAATTTAGCAGGGAATTTACAAATAGCAGAATTTCATTTATAATGTTTTTGAAGCGAGCCTGTTGCTCACTGGACTGTTCGCTCCATTATATTTTTTTTAATTTAAACGAAAATATTTATATATTTACATAATGAATAATAATTCCGCCAAAGTTTTTAAAACTTTGGCGGGTGATTGTAAATCAATGCTTGGTATTATTTAAAACTTATTATAAAATACAGTTTCTGACAAATCTTTTCTTTCGTAATGTAGAGGGTTTGGTTCTGTTCCAACTTTGGGATAACCAATAGGAAGAATTGCTACCGGAACGAAGTTTTCCGGAATTGAAAATTCTTTAATTAGTGCATCTTTATCAAAATATCCAACCCAAGTTGTACCGAGTCCTATATTTTCTGTTTCCAACATCATTTGTGTTGTTACAATTGCAGCATCAACTTCTCCCATATCACAACCATCTTTACGTTTCCAACTTATTGTTTTATCATAACATACAACTAAAGCAAGCGGTGCAGAAAAATGATATGGAGTACAGTTTTTCAATTTGTTTAAACTTTCATTGTTATTTAATACCAAAATTCGTTGTGGTTGAAAATTACAAGCAGTAGGAGCTACTCTTGCAGCTTCTAAAATCAAATCTAATTTTTCTTTTTCAACTTTTTTATCTTCAAATTTTCTAACAGAATATCTTTTCTTTAAAAGTTCTAACAAATCCATATTTATCTCCTTTTTTAGTTGGTATTATTATGGTCAACATGACATCGCAATTTCAAGCAACTTTAGTTCAAACACTCATTGATTTTGAATTTATTTTACTATATAACTTCTACACAGTCAAAACTCTTTACACAATCCAAAACGACTTGAGCGTGTTTTCTATGTTTTGTGTAATAGATATGTGATGCATTTGGAACAACAACTATTTTATTTTTTTCAGGATTTTGGCAGTATGAATTTATTTTTCTAATAAAGCCTTCTGAATTATGTTTTGTCATGCTGTCACGAGAACCAATAATAAAAGCTCCTTGAATTTTTATTTGCCCAAGTGAACGAGTTTCTCCATCACCACTTATAACAGGACAGTTTTTCAGGTTTTCGGCATTATAAAAAGCTAAAAGAGTATTTGCTGTCATTGGTGAAAATCCCATAAAGGCAAAAGGAAGAATGTCATTTCCTCTACCTTCATTAACAAATTTTTGAGCCGTTGCAAAATACATTTCTCTTTCGGGAATTATGTCAAAAAAATGTCTCAAATCAATTGGTGCACTTAAAATAAAATTGTCCACAAAATTGTCTGCAGTATTAGCAAGATAATGAATTACCCTGTTTGAACCTAGAGAATGCCCTGCCAAAATAATTCGTTTAAATCCCAATTCTTTTGCATATTTTACATAAGATTCAACATCTTCGTAAGCTAAGCTAAAATCGTCATTTACAACTCCTGTTGTAGTTTGTTTTCCTGTTTTGAGATTAGAATAACTTATAAATGAAAACGCATCCGTAGCTTGTCCTGCAATAAAAGCAATTCCGTTTTTACTTAGTAATTCCCCTGCTGCAGGAAGTAATTCATTTTGAAATACGTTGCTACAAATACCACTCATCATAATTACAACGGTATTCATAGTGTTTGTATTACCCCACATAGCACCTTTTAAAACGATTCCTCTTGGGGTTTGTACATTTATAATTTCCATTTGGCTTCCTTTTAATTTTTTATTTTAATTTATTATAATCTTTGGTATTAACTTTTTCAAGTTACTCGGTTGTTTCTAAATTTACAAATTTTCGATTGCATTATATGGTGTGATATTTGTTATAAATTATGTTTTTTATTAGAGTGTATAACGGTCGAGCTATTATATTAATTTTTATGATAAAATTTTTTTATGAAAATAGGAATTATTGGTTTAGGATTAATTGGAGGCTCGCTTTTTAAGGATTTAAGCGACAATTATGATGTTGTGGCGGTGTCCCAATCTCAAAGCGGTGATAGAATTTTTAAATCTTATGATATTTTAAAAGATAGAGATGTAGTATTTGTTTGTACTGCTATGAACAAAACTATAAAAGTGTTAGACGAACTTGAAAACATTTTAAAGGATGAAGCGATTGTTACGGATGTATGTAGCCTAAAACAATTTGTGTGCCAAAAGAAAAGGCCTTACAATTTTATTCCGTCACATCCTATGGCTGGAACTGAGCATAAAGGTTTTGAAAATTCGTTTAAGGGTTTGTTTAAGGGCGCGAAATGGGTTGTTATAGGTCACTCATCCCAACTTTCAAAAGGCGCAAAGGAATTAATAAAAATAATTGAATTTGTTGGTGCAAAACCGATTTTTACAACAGCCGAAGAACATGACAAAGCTGCTGCAGCAATTTCTCACATGCCGATGGTGTTAGCGCAAGCTTTAGTGTTGTCTGTAAAAGATAATCCTCTTGCGTTAGAAATGGCTTCAAGTGGTTTCCGTGATATGACACGTTTGGCGTTATCAAATGAGGAAATGGCTTGTGATATGGTCAGTATGAACCATAAAAATATTGAGCAATCCATTCTTAATCTATATAAGTCTATTGGTGAATTACTAACTGACAAGTATCCGCAAACTATAGCCGAAATTAAAGAGATTCGGTCTAAAATGTATAAATAATTGGAGCAAACAAATTTTATTTAAATAGTTCAATAACATCAATTTCAAGATAATTTGCAATACTGATTATTTTGTCAATTGTAATGTTTAGTTTTGCATTTTCAACTTTTCCGATATAAGAACCGTCTAAATCAAGTTCTAATGACAATTCTTCTTGAGACAAATTTTTTAATCGTCTGTATTTTTTTAAATTTTTTCCAAAACGCTTTTTTACATTTTTATTCATACTTGTATTTTCGTTGGTATGTTAATTTAATTCCACGATTGACAGTCGTGTTAATATGTGCTAAAGTCCTTTATATAGAGATTTTGGAGGTTATTAAATGGATAAAAAAGGTTTTACTTTAGCAGAAGTATTGATTACTCTTGGAATTATTGGTGTTGTTGCAGCGCTTACATTACCCACTTTGATTAGTAATTATAGAAAGCAAGAAGTAGTTGCGCGATTGAAAAAGTTTTATAGTATTTTATCTCAAGCAATAATTCTTTCAGAAAATGATAATGGGCCTAGCAAAGAATGGACAAAAGTATATTATGGAGGTTTGGAAGATGCTTCAAACAAAACTCTCGCATTAAATTATTTCAATAATTATTTAAAAGCATATATTAAATACACCCAAATAGACGAAAATCCTCCTGCAATAAACTCGGCTTCAACTATTAATAGCAATATTCGTATTTATCTGTCGGATGGTTCATATTTTTACATGAAGAATGGGGCGTGTATGGATATTGATTATGATGTGAATGGAAGTAAAGCACCAAATGCTTATGGGGCTGATATTTTTAAATTTATTATTTGTCCTGAAGAAAAATATAAAAATGAATGTGGTTCGGACAAAAATTTTTGTCCGTATTGTCCTATAGCTAACTGTAATACAAGAGAAAAAGCTTTACAAAAATGTAAAACCTCTCCGGCTACGTGTGCCAAAATTTTAATGATGGATGGTTGGGAATTTAAAAAAGATTATCCACATAAGTTGTAAAAGATTGTTTTGTGAATTAATACAAAAATCGCGGAATTATTCCGCGATTTAAATTGTTGTAAAGTATTTACAGCGTGCTTGTTGCATGGTTTGTATAAAAATACTATAAACTTTTAACGTTTTATTTTGCAAAAGCTTCTGCAATTGATTTTTTGTAATCCGGTCTTAAAATACCCTTTTCTGTTATAATACCTGCAATCAATTCATGCGGAGTTACATCGAACCCCGGATTTATTACTTTTACATCCGGTGCACAAATTATTTTTCCATTGATATGTGTAACTTCTTCATGAGAACGTTCTTCTATAACAATTTCATCACCGGTTTTAATACTTGTGTCAATTGTTGATAACGGAGCCGCAATATAGAAAGGTATGTTATGGTATTTTGCTGCAATTGCTACTGTGTAAGTTCCGATTTTATTTGCTGTATCACCATTTGCGGCAATTCTATCTGCACCTACAACTACCATATCAATCATGCCTTTTTTCATAAAATAAGAACACATTCCGTCAGTAATTAAAGTTGTAGGAATTCCATCCATTGTAAGTTCAAATGTTGTAATTCTTGCACCCTGTTGACGTGGTCTTGTTTCATCTGCAAAAACCTGAATAGTCGGATCGTTTGCAAATGCAGAACGAACAACTCCTAGTGCTGTTCCATATCCTACAGTCGCCAAGCCGCCTGCATTACAGTGAGTTAAAATTGTAGCACCTTTTGGAACTACTTCTGCTCCGTAGTCTCCAATTTTTTTGTTAATTGCTATATCTTCATTTTCAAGTCTAATGGCATTTTGTTTTAATTCTTCAACAATGCCGTTTATATCAGATTTTGAATTTTTAATAATTTCTTTTTGTTTTTCGCAAGCCCACATTAAATTTACGGCAGTAGGGCGAGATGTTGCCATATAATCAGCTTTTTCTAATAATTGTTTAATAAATTCATTCCGAGTAAGTTGAGTATCCTCTGATGTCAATTTTGCAAGCTCTTGTGCGTATAAAACAACTCCATGAGCTCCGGCAACTCCAATTGCAGGAGCTCCTCTGACAATCATTGTTTTTATTGCATCAAACATTTCTTGTCCGGTTGTAATGTTTACATATTTAAACTCATAAGGTAAAACTGTTTGGTCTACCATTTTTGAATAATTATCTACCCACTCGATTGTTTTTATTTTTGAATGAAATTCTGCC
Source organism: uncultured Candidatus Melainabacteria bacterium (assembly GCA_934718275.1). Lineage (GTDB taxonomy): Bacteria > Cyanobacteriota > Vampirovibrionia > Gastranaerophilales > Gastranaerophilaceae > Stercorousia. The sequence continues at coordinate 161,351 of CAKUZD010000002.1, forward strand.
ATTTATCTTCCCTTTTTCTCAATTGAATTAATAAAATCTAATACATAAAATGTTATAAAACCTGTAAATGCGTTTACTGTTGCGGATAATACTCCCATAAATAAAGAAATTATCATTAATAAAAAGAAGTTTGCATTCCCAAGCATAAAACCTACTCCAATATTTGCAGCAAGATGAAAAAATTTCATAAGAATTACAGATATTGGAATATATATAATAGAAAAGCCCATATATGCTACAAAACCTGAAATTGAACCTACAATTATGCTATCTTTTATTGATGATAATGATAGACAATTGTATTTAACTAAAAGCCAAATAACAAGTGGAGCTATAAAGCAAATTAGAAATATGAATGAAATTACTCCTAAATAAGGAATTAAAGTCAAAGCACCAATTAAAGCTCCAAAAAATATGCTCAATATTGATATTTGTTTTAATAAAATAAAATTTATTTCCATAAAACCTATTTTAACACAAGTGAGCGGGTATGGCAAATTGCTATTGCGATAGAATCAACAGTATCATCAAGTTTTGGGAGACTTTCCACTCCAAGGGATAATTTAACCATTTGTTCAACTTCTTTTTTATCTGCCCGTCCATAACCGGTTAAAACTTGTTTAACTTCCATTGGGGTATACTCGTAAATTGGAACCTTATACTTTTCCAAAGCCGTTAAAATTACCCCTCTGGCATGGGCTACAGGCATAACTGTAGTCCTGTTACGAAAGAAAAATAACTTTTCAATTGCAGCACAATCAGGTTGATATTTATTAATAATGGTATTCATATCTTCCCAAATTTCTAGCAACCTAGCTGACTCTTTTGAATTTTTTTGAGTTTGAATAGAGCCGGAATGTAATAATATTGAGTTTTCTCCACTGAATTCAATCAAAGAATATCCAACAATCCCAATTCCGGGGTCAATACCTAAAATTTTCATAAACAAATTATAACACGAATATTAATTACGCTTTGATTTTGGAGAGCTTTGAATTAATTCTCTTGCTTTTTGTATAACTTCAGAAAGTTTTGTGTTTAACATATCTAATTTCTCATCATAATTACATTTGCTAAAGTCATAATCTTTTCCAACAAATTTTATGTGTTCCATTTTTTCAATTTGTTTGTCGATTAGTGGTTCTGCAATTTTACCATTTCTTTCAAGCATCAAATCGTATCTAAGGAATTGTAATATGTTAATTCTTTCAGAATAATTCTTATCAACTAAAAGTTTATCTAGTACATCTAAATTCAACTTTTTTTGACCTGAAATATTTTCCATAAAAAAATCACTGGCTCCTAATAAATCATGTTTTTTGTTAAGCATAGCTACTTTTCTGGCTAAAAATTTCGGATTAAAGGCAATAGTAAAAAGTTTTTGAGTTTCTTTAAATACTGAAGGTAATGAACTTTGACCAATTTTGTCTGTAAGGAACATAACCGGTAACTTAAAAGTGTAACCGCTAAATTTGTTAGTTTTGCCCCAAAAAGAAGTTGAAAGTTGTGCTGTTTGGTCTTTATCATTTGCAATAGTTCGAATATTAATTTTGTCACCTGTTAATTCCCTTAAAACTCTTTTAAATGTAGAAAGTTTTAAAGCACGACTATCATCAAATTCATTATAAATATATTTGCACGCCTTAATATTTCTGGAAATTCCTTCTTGCAATCTACCTTCCGCAGATCTACTTGCTACAGGGGGCTTTAAAAATGTTTTTGCTGTGTTAATTTTAATCATACTGTGTGTAAAACAGGTGAATATAATTTTTTGCCTATTTGGTTCCAAAAATGTTTACAAAAATTTATATATTATGCATGTTATCAAAAATTTCTTTTCTTTGAACCCAAATTTCCATATTAAGTTCTTCACTAGTTTTAGTTAAAATTTCTTTGATTTCCTTAAATGAATATCTGGATTTTTCAATATTGCCCAACATAAACATTACAAAATGTCCTTGCATAAGAGTTTGTTTTATGTCCTCAATATTAACTTCACACTGAGCCAACACTGTTGATACTTTTGCAACAATACCAACTTTATCTACACCTGATACTGTTATGATAATTTGTTGATCTGACATGAAACTTCTTCCTCCTCGCTAATTTCTGCAGGAATTTCCGCAGGTTTTAACCAATCACGATTAATCCATTTTCCAATTTGGTGAATTCTGCAATATTCTGCCAAATCCTTTTTAATTTCAGGAGCTAAAATATACATAGCAATAATATTTGGAATTGACATTGCAATCATCATAGCATCGGTGATGTTTATAACTGAAGTTACGTTTAAAACAGAACCGATTAAAATAAATGCGCAGTATATAAATTGGAATGTAAGTGTTCTTTTTCTACCTTCTCCAAACAAGAAATTCCAAGACTTTTGTCCATAATACGCCCAACTGATAATTGTAGATAAAGCATATAGTAAAACAATACCTGCTAAGAGAGTTGGGAAGAAAGGCATAACCGATGAAATTGCATCTGAAGTCATTTCAATACCTGATGTATGACCGGCATGAGTTTTATATACACCTGTGATTACAATTGCAAATGCTGTTAATGTACACATAAAGCCTGTTAAAAATGGATCTAACAATGCTACAAAGCCTTGTGATAAAGGTTCGTCTGTTTTTACCGTTGCATATACAATTGGAGCTGAACCTGTACCTGCTTCGTTTGATTGAACAGATCTTCTTAACCCCATAATCATAGCGACAAACATTCCGCCATATATTGATTCAGGTTTAAATGCTTCTTTAACAATAATCCAAGCAGCATGTGGAACCAATTTTATATTGCAAATAATTACTGCCATAGCTGCGAACAGATATATGAAAATTTTTAATGGAACAATTTTTTCAGTTACTTTAACGATATTTTTAATACCGCCAATAACAATTAAACCTACAACAATTGCCATTCCTAAACCAATTACCCAATGGAAGTTGTGCATAAATCCGTTTTCACCACCGCAAACATTAACGAACTGATTTGCAGCTTGGTTAATTTGAATCATATTACCGCCTGTAATACCTCCGCAAATACATAAAATTGCAAACATTACAGACAAAGGTTGACCTAACCATCTCATCTTTTTACGAGTTAATCCATGTGCCATATAGTGCATTGGTCCACCTGAAATAGAACCGTCAAGGTTAAATCTTCTGTATTTTACGGCTAAAGAAGCTTCTACGAATTTTAAAGACATTCCTAAAAGTGCTCCGACAATAATCCAAAAAGCAGCTCCGGGGCCACCCATAGAAATTGCAATTGCAACTCCCGCAATACTTCCTAAACCGATTGTACCTGATAATGCTGTCATTAGAGCTTGGAATGCTGAAGTTTCACCAGAACCGTCACCACTTGCTTTTTTAGGTTTGCATACAACTTCAATTGCATGTTTAAATCCCCAAATAGCAATACCTCTTAAATAGAATGTGAAAAATATACCTGCAAACAAAATCCAAAATATAATAATTGGAACATCGGCTCCAAAAACATGAACCGGATGGAATATTATTGCAGCAATAGCATCGGAGACCGGTGCAACATTTTTATCCATAAATGCATCAATACTAAATGCATTAGCTTGTTGAATACTAAATAAAAGTGTCAAAAGTACGATTAAAAATTTGTTCATTAATTTTTTCCTTTCGGTTCTAAGGTTATTCGGCTACTGTCCAAAAAGGGGAAATCACCAACCCAGCTTTATACTACCAAAAACATGCCTACATGATGTCAAATCTTTACATAATCTTTAAAATTTGTTGCAAATATCTTTCCGCACACAAGGCGGATGTGTAGTTCTTTATTGTGCTAAAACTATTGATATGCAAGGTTTTTAGTTTTTCAGCTTGCAGGTTTTTTATATTAAGAAGTGTTTCTTTTACATTTTCAGAATTTGGTAATGTTAAAAAACCATTTTCATTATTTTTTATAATTCCATCAATCCCGTCATCTTTTGTGCAGACTACAATACAGCCTGATGCCATGGCTTCTAAGTAAACCATGCCAAATGTTTCTCCAACGCTAGGCAAAATAAAAATATCGCTTTCGCGCATTTTATTAAGAACATCTTCATTGGAAAGACGACCGGTAAATTTTACATTTTTATCAAGTTTTTCTAAGTTTTTGCGTTCATTCCCGTCTCCAATTACAGTTAAATCAAAGCTTTTCAGCCCTTTACATGCTTTAATTACTTTGTCAATGTTTTTTCTTTTTTTGAAATTTGCGCAAGTAAGAACTTTAAGAGGTTCATTGGTGTAGTGGCCAAATCTATTGGTAACAGGTGTTTTTATGATAAATTTTTCGTTAATTCCTGATGGCGCAACAAATGTTTTTTCTTTAAATTCGGGGTATAATTTTAGTAATTTATTTTTTAATACGAATGATCTGCAGGCAATTGCTTTAGCGTTTTTCAAAGCTTTTTCTAATCTGTTTTTAAAATGAAACTTATATAACGGTTTGGTCAATACTTCGATATCAGAATTATGAACTCCTGCAACAAATGGTATTCCTAACTTATCGGCAAATAAAATTCCGGACGGCATGTGCGCAATAACAATGTCGTAAAATTTTTCTTTTTTGTATTGTGCTAATTTCCCAAACTTATCTGCTTGGAATAATTTGTTTTTTATATTAAACCAAAATGGAGTCCAATAGTTTATATTAAAAATATTTTCATATTTCCCTGTTTTATAATAAGGTTTATTTCTTAAAAAAGAATTAAAAATGAAATTTGGTTTTATAACATCAACCTTATGTCCTGCTTTTTCCCACTCTTGAACAAAGTTTAGTAATGTTTTTGGAGTCGTTTTTTCACTATTTTTAATTGGATATAAGTCCGTAATAAAAAGAATATTCATAGTTTGATTATAGCGAAATTTTCGTATATTGTAAACGTTTTTTGTTTTGTATAGAATTTTTTTGCGAAAGAGGATTTAGTTATGGAACATGATTATAAATTTTATTTGGATAAAGGGATATCAGAAACAAATGAGGGAAAATTTGATGAGGCCTTGCATTCCTTGGATAGAGCAATAGCATTAAACCCTGATGATGCTATGCCGTATTTTTCAATGGCAATAGTTTTTCATCACCTTGGAGAGCTTGAACCGGCTTATGAAAATTATACAAAAGCAATTGAATTAAACCATAAAATGATTGATGCATATTTTAACCGTGCACAAGTTCTTTTGGCTGACAAAGAAGCAAGTCCGGAAAAATTAAAATCTGCAATTGTAGATTTTGATAAAGCTATTGAACTTGATCCAAAATTTATTGATGCTTTGTATTATAAAGCAACTGTTCAAAAGAAATTGGAAGATTATAAGGGTGCTGTTGAAACATTGGATAAAGTTCTTGCAATCGAACCTAAAGCTGTATATTCAAATGCATTGAAGAAGTTGATTTTACAAAAATATTTAAAATAAATATAGGGTAAGCTTCTCAAGCACCTCCCTTGACACAACAGATTAGTTAGGAAATCGGTCAAGAAAGGAGGAACAATGAAGATAGAGTTAATAAAAAAAGCTCTAGTTGCGCTAGAGCTTTTAATTAGATTAATTTTAATCTTCTTATAAGGGAAGTTAAGAAAGACTTTAAGAGTTACGACCTCTTAAGGTCTTTTCCCTATACAAATATTATAGCATATTTTTTATACTTTTCAAGTGGATTATTTTTGCGTAAGACTTTTCGATATTTTCTCGCAACTCATTATCCGTTTCTGCTTTTTTAGCAATTGTTTCAATTATATTGATTATTTCAGGTGTAGAATTCCTGTAAATAAACATATTTAAACCTGCTCTGATACCCATTTCGCAAGCTTCTACATTCCCAAATTTTGCAACACCTTTCATTATCATATCATCTGAAATCGCAATCCCGTTAAAACCTAATTTTTCTCGAAGATAAGAAATTGCATTTTTACTCAGCGATGTTGGTATTATTTTACTTTCAAAGCAAGTGCAGTGAAGATGTGCAACCATAATCATTTCAATACCTTTTGCGCAAGATGCAAATGGTTTTATATGAATTTTTTCCATTTCGTTCAATGGCAGATTGATTTCCGGTAGGGTTAAATGACTGTCTGCGTTTGCGTCTCCATGCCCCGGAAAATGCTTTACACAAGGTATTATCCCGTTTTCTCTATATGTTTGAGAAACAATTTTTTCACCTAAAATAACATCTTCTACTTTATTTGAAAAAGCTCGTTCCCCTATTATCGGGTTATTGGGATTTGTATTTACGTCAATACAGGGAGCAAAATTAAGATTTATTCCATAACCGGCTAACTCTTTTGCGATATTTTTTGTTTGAGATTTTAAAAAGTTTTCACCTTTTTCAAATGCATATTTTGCGGATAAATATTTTTTACCGTTATGGATATTTTCTGTTCTTTCAACTCTACCACCTTCTTGGTCAATAGACAAAAAAGGGAATATCAAAGATTTTGCTTTAATATCGGATACAAGTTTTTTGAACTGTTCCGGTGTTTGAATATCTTTTGTAAAAAAAATAATTCCGCCAAGCCCTTTGGATAAAGCTTCTTTGTATTTATTCCCATCTGTGCCGAGTATAAACATTTGATATAATTTTGTCGTTAAATTTTGCATTATAAAACCTTTTCAGCTAATGATATTAAGTTGTATAATTTCCCGTTATCTATAACTTTTTCTATTTCTGTAGCTATTGCATTTAATGTGTTTTCATCAACTGCTTTTAAGCTTGACGGAAGTTTTATATCAGTAGTGTTTTGAGTTTTTACAAAACCTTCATTAACTTTCAAAAATTCTCTATAAATATCCAAAATTTTAATATCATTTTCTGCAATAGAAAAATTTTGTCCTGTGTAATATTTCACATCTTTTTTTAATTGTTCAATGTAATTTTTGATAAAGTCAACTTCTTCCAAAGTTTCTGTTTCAGAGTACTTCCCACCAAAACAAAGGTTTCCGATTATAGGTTTTTCTCCGAGATTTTTTATATAAACAGCCCATAAGATGCATCCCAAGTAAAAACCAATATAATTTTTTAACAGGGATTGGATTTTGGGATAGAACATTTTAAATTGTAATTTTTTCTGATTAAAATTTCTGTAACTGTTTAATGTTTCATAAACATATTCAATATTAGGTTCGAATGCTGAAATATGTTGTATAAATCCGGGATCAAATTGAGCTCCGTCTTTTGTTTCGATTGTCATTGATGTCTCCTGTTATGTACTCTCTTTTATATCATTTCAAATTTAACTTTTTTCTTGTGATTGTTTAAAACTTTTTGTTGAAATTTTTGGTCATATTGTAATTTATAACCGTTTGAAAAAGCTTTAACAACAGCGTTTGCAAAAGTTCGTTTTGCACTCCAATAAGATGTATGTGCAAATAAAACAGAACGTTTTGACCATACGCTGGAATTGTCATATACAAAACCTTTCGGGTTTTCTATTTTTATGTCTGCAAGTTTTTCCATTTCTGAAATTGTAAGGTTTTTAGAACTTGGAAATCCGAGAGGATCCTCTCGGTAATTTACGGTTATAAAAAATAAGCCGTTTTCAAAAATATATTTTAATAGTAGTTTGTTATAGTAAGTAAGTTCGTAATTCGGGTCTGCTAAATCTGAATAAAAAAGAACTAACGGACTGGCAAAATTGACAACACCGCTGAGTGTATTCGGTGGTGTACAAGAGTTTTTTGTTGCTTCTTGTAATTTTAAATAACTTTCTTCTAAACTTTTATCATCAATTTGTTTTAATATTAAATGCCCGCTATCAGATACTATTCCAATTTGAGCTTTGGATAATGCAGAGATGCAAGTATTTTCTATCGGATGTGTTTTTACGAAGTTTTTTACTTCGTCACTAACTTCAATCTCGCTGAAAAGATTTTTGGGATTTATATAAGGGAGCTTGTTAAACATATATTCGTAAGTAATGAAAGTGCCGGCAGAGTAACCATATAATACGACTTTGTTTCCTTTTTGAGCTTCTTTTTTAACGGTTTCATTCAAATCATCCAATATTGGTAACATATTATGACTTTTTTGTACCCATATTGCATCATGTAGATACGCAGTAAGCATTGAACGGACTTTATATGCAATTGTAGGGCTTAAAGCTTTTGTTATATCGAGTTGTTCTTGTACAAATTCTAAATCTCGTTTGCTTTTATCACCCCAGAAAAAAACAACCGGTTCTTGATTAATATTATATTGTGGATTGTTTGCAAAAATTTTTTTAATTTCTTTATTTTTTTCAAACTTTTTTTTCATAATCGGGTGGAGTTTTGTTACTCCATTGGTGTACCAATTTCGCATTTTGGTATCGTTATTATTTGAACCGTTTATGTATACAAAACTGACATTTGTTTGTGCGATACATATATTTTGTAAAATAATTAATCCTAAAATAATTCCTAAAATCTTTTTCATGCTAATATGATAGCATAAATTTTCTGTATTTGAATTGTAAAAATAATTTTGAAATTTTTGTATAAAAAAACGGATTAAAACTTTAAATTAACCCGTTTTTTCATTTATTTAAAATTTATTTTATTCGCAATCAGTATTTGTTTCTGTAATTTTATATACACCGGCTGCAATAGCTCCGGCAACAAAGTTTGTTAATATTGTTATTAAAATAAGTTTTAGCTGAGCAAGTTCCATTATTCTAAAACCTGCTGCAACTGCCGGATTGAATACGCTGTAGCATGTTCCGGTAGTTGCTAATATCCCAACAAGTAATACAGAACCGATTGCTAAGCCGTAATAAGAATTTCCTTTTGTTTTTGGGGAAGTCATTGTTTGTAGAACTGTGTAGCACAACAAGAATGTAAATAAAAATTCGCAAGTAATCATTGGAACAACGCTATAAGCTGTTTCTCCCGAATATGGTGGTATTGCAACTATTTGTGTTGCAACAAAAGCTCCTAATGCACCGCCCAAAAATTGAACAATTACATAAAAAATAAAGTTTTTCCAATTCAAAACTCCTCTGATTGCTGCTGCCAAAGAAACAGCGGGATTATAATGTCCACCGGAAATATGGCCACCCATATAAACTAAAATCATTAGGATAAATCCTATAGCCATTGGGGGAAAAGCGCCTCTGCCATTAGGGAAAAGGGAACAACCTACTGTAAATACAAGGAAAAAAGTTCCAATAAATTCTACAAAACATTTTTTTAATACATTTTTCATACTTTAACTCTCCTTCTATTGGGCGATTTTAGCATGTTTTGTTTGTTTTTGCAATTATTACAGTTTTCTAACAGTTTTTTATGTTAGTATAATGTTATGTTTTATTTTGATACTATTAATGGGAAAAAAATTTTAAAAAGTTCTGTACTTGGAAGTGTAGAACATTTTTTTACAACACGAGAGACTGTAATAAAAACAAAAGAAGCCGGTTATGCAGATATTGTTGAGAATAATAAAAAAGATGTTTGTGAATTTTTAAAAATTAAAAAGGAAAATTTAATTCATCCGTCTCAAACTCATACATCTCATATTGAAATTGCAGAAGTAGGCAAAAGTTTGTATCCGGATACTGATGGGTTAATATTGGCAAACTCTGAACAGGCTATTTATTTAAATTTTGCGGATTGTACTCCCATAATAATATTTGACCCTGTAAAACATATAGGAGCTGTTTCTCATGCCGGTTGGCGTGGAACTGCCGGTAATATCGCATCAAAAACTGTTGAAAAAATGTCAAAAGATTTTGGTTCAAATCCACAAGACTTAAAATGTGCAATCGGTCCGGCAATATCTTTTTGTTGTTACAATGTTGGAGAAGAAGTTCTGAGTCAATTACGAAAAACGGTTAAAAATTTTGATGGACTTTCAGAAATTAGACAAGGCAATATTTATGTTGATTTAAAAAATATAAATAAACAACAGTTAATTGAAGTTGGGTTAAAGCCTGAAAATATTGATGTTTGTCCTTATTGTACGGTTTGTAATAATGATTTGTTCTTTTCATATCGAAAAGAAAATGCAACGACAAATCGTCACAGTGCAGTAATAAAATTGTAAATTATATTTTTATGAAATTATTTAGTAATTCATGACCAAATTCTGTTAAAATTGCTTCCGGATGAAATTGAACTCCATATATCGGTAACATTTTGTGTTCAATTGCCATTATTGTTCCATCATTGGTTTTTGCAGTAATTTTCAGCGGAATGTTATTAGGTTTGGTCCAAGGAGAAATTTCCAAAGAGTGATACCTTGTTACATTAAATTCTTTAGGTAAATTTTTAAATAATACAGAACTTGTATCAACTGTTATTTTAGAGGTTTTTCCATGCATAGGATTTTTAGATTTCACAATTTTTGCTCCAAAAAATTGTGCAATACATTGATGTCCTAAACAAATACCAAGTATTTTTTTTGAATTATGAAATTCTTTTATTACATTCATAGAAATCCCTGCGGTGTCAGGGTTGCCGGCTCCGGGAGAAATTATTACTTTTTTAAAATTTAATTGTTTTAATTTTTCAATACTGATTTTATCATTTTCAAAAACTTTAGGTTCAATACCGAGTTCTTGTAAATATTGTACAATATTGTATGTAAAAGAATCATAATTATCTATTAAAATCACAACTCTACCTCAACCATTCCTCGAACAGAATTTACACAAAAAATCTTTTCTGCATTTTTTAAATCATTTTTATATAAAATTTTTTCAATACACTTTCCCTCATTAATAAGTTTTTGTCTGTATGTGCCGTTCAATAGCCCGCAAGTAATTGGTGGGGTATACATTTTTTTATTAATTAATAATATGATATTGCTTCGAGAGCCTTCTGTCAGTTCACCTTTTTCGTTTAAGAAAATTTCATCAAAAATTTCTCCGTTTTTTATTTTTTGAAAACTATCAAAAAACCAGGGGCGATAAGTTGTTTTGTAATATAAAAATTCATTTTTAGAATTTTGGATAATTGGTGAAATAGTAATTTTTTTTGAAATTATTTTATTGGAAATTTCTCTTGTTTGAAATTCAAAATCGCCATCTTTATTTAATAAGACCCGAAGAATACAGTTGTTTTCAGTTATGTTGATTTTAGGTTTTTTGAATTTAAAATTAAAATATTTTGCAGCTTTTTCCATTCTTGTAAAATGTTCATTTGCAAGTAAAATATTTCCATTTTCAACTTTCATTGTTTCAATTATTTGAAATTCATCATTTAAAAATTTAGTTTTGGTTAAAGTTTCTTCCCATTCGTCTTGAATATCTGAATCCCAAACAATTGCTCCCCCTACACGATATTTAAAACATTTTTGTTCATTGTTTTTTTGCAAAATTCTTATAGGGACACTAAAAACAGTTTCTTTGGGGGATATTAAACCAATTGCGCCACAATAAATATTTCTTTGCCCTTTTTCAATATCTGAAATAACTTTCATTGTACTGATTTTCGGAGCTCCGGTAATTGAGCCGCAAGGAAAAATTGCCTTAAATATATCAAAAATTGTTGTTCCATTTTTTAAATCGGCTTCTATTTGAGAAGTCATTTGGTGTAGTGTTTTATGAGATTCTATTTCAAATAATTTTGAAACCTTTACTGAACCTGTTTTAGCAATTCGCCCTAAATCGTTTCTTAAGAGGTCTACAATCATGACGTTTTCTGCACGATTTTTAGTATCATTTTTTAAAAATTCAACTAACTTTTTATCAGTAATTTCATCTTTTCCTCTTTTAACAGTTCCTTTCATTGGTTTTGTTATAATATGATTATTCTCCAATCTAAAAAATAACTCCGGAGAAAAAGATAAAACAGTATCATATTTGTTTTTTATGTAGAAGTTATAAGGTGTTTTTTGCTTTTGTAATAAAAAATTGAAAAGTTCCAAATCATTTCCACTATAATTGACATCAAAATCGTAGGTGTAATTAACTTCATAAGTATTTCCATTTGCAATTTCTGTTTTAATTTTTTGAATTGCATCTGCATATTCACAAAAATTTACACATGGAATAGTGTCTAGTAGCAATTTTTTTGTTTTTTGAGTTTTATATATATTATAGTGGTTATAAACTTCAAAGTATAAAAGCGGGAAAAAGGAACTTTGTCCACAGAAAGCATTGTAACGTAAGTAGCCTACAATATAGAATTTGTCTCTTAAATGTTCAATTTCTGTAAATGCAGACTTTAATTCTTCAAAATTAAAAGCGACAATTGTTTTTAACGGGTTAGTAAAAAGTTTTTCGCCAAAGATAATCATAATTTTACTATAACAAAATTAGCGGTATGTGTAAATGAAAAAATTATTAATTTTAACAGGTATTATGTGTATATTTGGCTTGCTTACTCCGGTTCAAGCAGATACAATGAATTATAAAATAAGATATGACGGAGACTCTATGGTAATAGTACCATATTATTCAATTCCAACTGATTCGGAAATTCAAAAAACAATTCCGAATTTAGAAGCCGCTCCGGTAAAAATTCCATATTATTCAAATAAAAAATTACCGAAAGGCAAAAATAGAACCAGAACAGTATAATTGGATTTTAATATCCCATAAACATATTTTGCATTCCGCCTTGCATCAACATCATACTATTTGAACTGTCATAATGTTGAGGGAATTGGTCATAAGTCATTGGAGTTCTTCCATTGTTTAAACCGTTAGAAACACCCATTTCTCTAACAGATTTTGGAGCAATAACACTTTCAGATTGTTCTTCCATGATATCTGATGCTGAAACAGTCTTTTTCAATTGAGGGTATTTTGATCTAACACCATTATTGTTGAACCCTGAAAAAGAATTTTTTGGAGTCAAATTAACTTCTTCTGCCAAAACCGGTACTGCAATAGTTAAAAGTAACAAAACTAAAATAAATTTTTTCATAATTACCCTCCATAATTTTATTATAACAAAAAAAGTAAATTTCTGATATAATATGACAAAAAGGTTTTAAGAAATGGATTTGAATGTAGAAATAAAAGATACAAAAATTATTGTTTCATGGCAAGATATAAAAGCTGATTACTATAAAGTTTTTTGTAAAAGAGACGGAATTTTCTATGAATGTGCCAAAGTTTATGATAATAATTCAATAAGATTTTCACTTGTTCCGTCTGGTGAAAGTGAATGTTTTGTTCAAGCAATAAAAGATGGAGTTGTAGTAGATAGTTCCCACAAACATCAATTCAAATTTGATGATATTGACATTGTTTATAGACATGAAAACGATAAAAATATTAAAATCTTCTACAGCAAATATCCTCAAGCACAAGGTTACAGGCTATATAAGGATGAACCGGAAATTGGCTTTAACGGTTTCAAAAATTCTGATACAATTTTTATAACTACAGAAGCGAAATCTGACGATGAATTCAAAATAAAACCGTTTACAACCGATAAAGAAGAAAAAAGGAAATTTTTAGCATCATCAAAAATTTTTAACACCCAAAACAACAAATTTATTTCTACAAAAATATACAAATCGTATAATTATAATCAGTTTTTATCTTGGAATTTTGATGGAGATGCTGACGGATTTTTGGTTTACACACAAAATAGTAACAAGCCAATTTTTGAAACAAATGACGGTTTAAGACATTATCTACCGCTTTGTGATTTTAAAAGTGGTTTAAAATATATTGTAAAAGCTTTTGTGAATACTATTGATGGACAGGTTATAATCGGAACATCCGAGCCAACCGCTTTGAGTTTAAGAAAATATGAAAAACCGGAAGTTTCATTAATAATTCCTGCTTATAATGCTGAAAACTATATTGCCAGAAGTATTGATAGTGCATTAGCATCAGATTTTGCAAATCTTGAAATAATAATTGTGAATGATGGTAGTACAGATGGAACGCAAAAAATTATTGATTGGTATGCAAAAAATTATCCGAATATTGTTTCAATAACAAAGGAAAACGGAGGGGTAGCTGATACAAGAAATGTCGGAATTAAAGCTGCAAAAGGCAAGTATATTGCATTTATGGATAATGATGATTTAATACGTTCTGATATGATTAGTAGTTTATATAAGTCTATTGAAAAAAATAATTGTGATGTTGCGATTGCCCCGCTTTACAGACTAACTGACAATGGCTATACAGTTCACTGTGATTTGCCGTTTATGGAAGATATTCCGCACGATATCGACAAATATCTTGATATTATGTATACTCCGGGTTATTACAATTGTGCAATTTGGAATAAATTATACAAAGCATCAATTGTAAAAGAACATCCTCTTGGAATTCTTAAATATGAAGATGTTTCTTGGACACCATGTATTTTATCTTATGCAAAAACATTTTGTTTTTTACAAAAACCGTTTTATGAATGGGATAGAAAAACTCGCCCTGAAACCTTTGGGGATGTTCTTGCAAAACAATCTGAAGAAGATTTGTTTAAACACAGAAAACAAGCTATGCTGTTCTTTGTAAAAAATGGCAACCCTGAAAAGAAAGAGTATTTAAAAACTATTGCAAAACGGAGACTTGCACGTTATGCCAAAAATTCCTCAAATTCGGCATACAATGATTTGATAGAAAAAATCGATAATGAAGATTATTAATTGTTGTAAAATCATTTTTTTATTTTATTATTTTATCTGGAATTAAAATAATAAATATTGAAGGAATATAAAATGCGCAAAGCAAATTGTCTTTTACCCCTTGCTTTAGGAACATTTGGACTTGGATTAACCGAATATGTCATGATGGGAATTTTGCCGGATACCGCAAAATCTATGAATTGTTCAATTCCAATGGCAGGGAATTTTATTTCAATGTATGCACTTGGAGTTGTATTTGGTTCAATATTGCTTGTTGTAATAGGAAGAACCAAGCCACTAAAGCAAATTCTGATTACGCTTGTTTCAATTTTTACACTTGCCAATCTTACTTCTGCTTTTGCTCAAAATTATCATATTTTTTGTTTGTTGAGGTTTATTGCGGGGTTGCCTCATGGAGCATTTTTTGGTGTTGGGGCTATCGCTGCCGGTAAACTTTGTGAAAAAGGAAAAACAAATCAAGCAGTAGCTACAATGGTTTCGGGGATGACAATAGCAAACCTTTTTGGTATTCCTATGGGAACCTTTATAAGTCATAATTTCTCTTGGAGAATTACGTTTTTAATAATCGGGTTATTCGGTTTTTTAATTCTTTACTCGGTAGTGAAACTTATTCCGTATTTAAAACCACTTCCTAATTCGGGGTTTAGAGGGCAATTTAAGTTTTTTAAATCTCTGGCTCCTTGGCTTTTAATCCTTGCTGTTGTTATGGGAAATGGCGGAATATTTTGTTTATACAGTTACATAAATCCGTTACTTGTTAATGTTGCGGGAATTTCTGCAAAATATGTTTCATTTGTAATGGTACTTGCCGGAGCAGGCATGTGTGTTGGGAACAATCTTGGTGGAAAATTATCAGACAAGTATTCTCCTGCAATTGTAGCCGGATATACCCAATTATTAGCAGCAGTTGCATTAATTGGAATGTTTCTTTGTTCGGCAAATCCTTTTATTGCTATAGCTCTGATGTGTATTTGTACAGGATGCTTGTTTGCAGTTTCTGCACCACAACAAGTTTTGTTAATAGAAAATGCCAAAGGGGGAGAAATGCTTGGTGCATCATGCTCTCAGATTTCATTTAACCTTGGAAATGCAATAGGTGCATTTATAGGCAGTATTCCTATAGCACACGGATATGGGTATGAATATACCGCATTACCCGGAGCTTTTTTTGCTTTTATCGGATTTTCCCTTCTTTTATATTTTTACAAAAGATATGTAAAAGTTTATAAATAGCATTTAGGTTCTTGCCCTTGAACTCCTGCATATAATTCAACGTATTGTTTTGCTGGGCTTGATTCGATTTTGGTTAATAGAACCTCCTCAATTTGGAAAAATCCTACATCTCCGGACATTTCAATGTCAATTCTAATAGGTTTCTTTTCTCCATGGTGAATACCTATTCTTTCTATAGCGTTAGCAGAGTATTTATGAATATCTCCGACTTTTGGGGTTTTATTTAATGCCATTGGAATTCTTGCCCTACCCTTTGTCATATCACAACCATCGGCTATTAAGATTATACCGGCTTCAATTGAATGAATTCTTTTAGAAGCCATGTGCCCGACAATTGCTTCAATTGCAAGAGATTTGATAATAACTCGTCTGTGCAAATTATCAGGAAAAATATGCATTAAGGTTCTTTCAATAATATGTTTTGCAAGAATTACAGACATATCTTCATGTCCTTGACGCCCAATCATCATACCTAAATCGTGCATTAAGCCGGCTATAATTATTGCGCACATACTATCTTCAAAAGTGCCAATTTCTTCTTTTTCCAACGAAGTTTTAATCCCTGAGTCTTGAAGAAGATTAAGCATTTTTATTGCATTTGCACAAACTTGGCGCATGTGCACAGGACCGTGGTCATTGTATCCTAATCGCTTAATAGATACATTGTTTGCGTAATCTTGCATTTCTTGCAATTCATCATCAGCAAATAGGTAATTAACTAATTCAGTGCAGACTTTACTTCCTTCAAGTCTTTTTAATATTTTAGATTCCAGTGATACTTCTTTGATTGATTTCATAACGTAATCCTAATTTCTGTTTCGCTTAAATAAAAACACGTATAAGAGTTAATATAATAAACTCAATTATACTAATATTATAACAGTAAATCTTGTATTTGTAAATTTCTTTTTATGTTTTAATATAAAATGATTATATAAAAAGAGGAAAATAATGGCAGAAATTACACCAAACATAAAACAACAAGAAGCAATTGACAATCTAAACGGACAAATTATGTTGCTTGCAGGTCCAGGTACAGGTAAAACTTTTACCATAATTCAACGGATAGAAAAAATGCTGTCACAAGGAATTGAACCGAGTTCTATCTTATGCTTAACGTTCTCTGATGCAGCAGCGACAGAAATGAAACAACGTTTAACAAAAAAAATGGGGATTTTGGCTTCTTCTGTCGATATTTATACGTATCACTCTTTTTGTAACGATATAATCAAATTATATCCACAACAATTTTTACTTGGGATTGGTGTTCGTTTAATAACAGAAACTGAAAAAATTAAAATAATGAAAGACTGTATAGACGAAGCTAATTTGTTGTATTTTATTCCAAACAGAGCTGACAAATACTTTTTTGCAAAAGATTTTATAAATTATGTTGAAAAACTTAAAAGTCAAAGAATTTCAAAAGAAGAATATTTCAAAAATATAGATACAAACCCAACTCTTATTCCTCGATTACGAGAGGTAGAATTTGAAATAGAAGAAAGGCTTGCAAAAGGGGAAACTCGCAATAAAACACGACTTGCAGAAATTGAAAAAATTAAAACAAATATTAAAAAAGCAAAGGAGCTTTGGTCTTTATATGAACTTTATTCTGAAAAGATGCGTTCTTTAAATTTAATTGATTTTTCAGATATGATAAACTTTGTTCTGAGTGCTTTTGAAGAAGATGTAACTTTTTTGCGAGAAGTTTCAAATAAATACAAATATTTTTTAGTTGATGAATATCAAGACACAAACGATTTGCAAAACGAAATTATTTTCCAACTTTTAGATGGAAATAACGAGAAAAATATTTTGGTTGTAGGTGATGATGATCAAATTATTTATGGTTTTCAAGGAGCAAATATTGATAATGTTGAAAACTTTTTACTTCGTTATCCAGAAACTAAAGTAATTTGTTTGAATGAAAATAATCGTTCAACTCAATCAATTCTTGATTTTAGTTACGAAGTTATAAAACAGGATAATTCTCGATTAGAAAATAACGAGAAATTTAAAGCAAAAAATATTTCAAAAAAATTGGTTGCTAAAAATCAAGAAATAACAATTAAAGATAAAAAAATTAAAAGGCTCCAATTTGGTGACACACTACAAGAATTTAATTATATAGTTGATGATATTGAAAAACTTGTTAAATCAGAAAATTGCCCGAAAGAATTATCTCAAATTGCAATTATAGCTAAAAAACGTCAAGAATTACAAACTTTTGGTGAACTGTTGAAAGCAAAAAATATTCCGTTTCAAATTGATGAAGGAAAAAGTATTTTTTCAATAAAATCTTCAATAGTTGTTTATTTTTATTTGAAAGCTCTTGATAACTATTTAATGAACAGTGATAAACTTTTTGGACTAATTTTATCTGAGCCGTTTAAGATTGATTTAGAAGATTATAACAAAATTTTAGAAGAAAAAAGATTGCATAAAAAAGATAAACCAAATGATTTTATTTCAATAATGCAAAGGTTAAAAGATTGGAAAAATTCTGAAAAAATAGAAAAATTTTTGAATACATTTTTTTATCTTCAAAAATATTCTGCAACAAATAATTTAAGGAATATTATTATAGAAATTTTAAATAGAACAGGTATTCTGGAGTTTTTCTTTGAGACAGAACTAAATCGTGGCGAAAATTTATTAGGGATAAAAAAAATACTTTCTGAAGCTACGGATTTTTCAAATATTAATCAAACAACGGGATTAAGAGATTTTGTGGAATATTTAGATGATTGTTTAAATAACGATATTGATATTTGTTTGGATAAAGATTCGCTTATTCAAAACGCTGTTCAATTGACAACTTACCATGGTTCAAAAGGTAGAGAATTTGAATATGTTTATTTGCCAAATCTGATTTCTAAAAATTGGGAAGATTTTAGAATGGCAGGGGAGTATAAACTTATTACAGAACCGATTTATGGTAAAGATGAAGCACAGGAGAAAAAAGATAAAGAGTTAATAAAACTATTATTTGTTGGGATTACAAGAGCAAAGCATGGTTTATGTTTATCTTTTGCAGATATGTGTGACAAGAAAACTCAGCAAATTACAAAATATCTTGCAGATTTTTCAAATTATGATTTTAACAGCCAACAGTTTGAATATAATGAAGATGATTTTACAAAAGAATTTGTCAGAAGTATTTCAAGAGAAGTTTATGATAATCAAAAAGCTTTTAAGTCAGAAATTGAAGAACGAGTAAAAAGAGTTGTTCTTTCTCCCAGCAGGTTAAATGATTATCTTGCTTGCCCAAGAAAATTCTTTTATGTAAAAGTTCTCGGAATTGACGTTGAAGAAGCAAATTGGGATTATGCAAACTTCGGCTCAATCATTCACAAGCTACTTGAAAATGCTGTGAAAATTGCGAAACAAACAGGTAGTTATCCCGAAATTGAAAAAATTAAACATGAATTTCAAAAGGGATTAGATAATTCAAAATTTACTTCTGAAGTAATGAAGGAAAAATTTGAAAAATCAGGGATTGAAATGTTAGAAAATTATTATCCGTATTTTTCATCAATTCCTATTGACAGAGTTTCAGAAGTAGAATATACATTTGACGGTGTTCAAGTTGGAGATAATTTTTTAACCGGAAAAATAGACAGGATTGAACTGAATAATGATGGAACTTACGAACTATTTGATTATAAAACCGGACACCCTGTAACATCAACTAAAGTTGCTCCAAATCAGGATAAGGAAAATTATTTTAACCAGCTTTGTTTTTACAAATATGCATTTGAAAAAGCAACAGGGAAAAAAGTTTCTCAAGTTGGGCTGATTTATGTTGAAAATCATGCAAAAAATGTTTATAAAATATTATTAAGTGAAGATATGAAATATATTGAAGATTTAATTAAATCAACCTATGAAAAAATCCATAACCTTGAATTTTCACCAATAAAAGAGGACAAAAATGGGGAATGCAAAAACTGTGCATATAAGCACTTGTGTAAATTAGATTTAATTTAGTATGAATTTACACTTTGTGGAACATAACTTCCATTAGCATTATAATTAATTGAACCAATATAAATTAGTAATACAAAACCACATTTCCCTTTTAGATAGAATGAAAATACTTAAAATAATTAATATTTCTATTTTGTCTTTTTTTATATTATATGCAATAGCCTCCTTTATTATAAATAAACACTTTAATTAAAGCCGGCACTTCCAAATTTCAGTGTTGAGACTTGTATGGTTTTTTAAGAAATAACAGAGAATTAATATTTTCTAATAGTAGTTTTTAAATTTCTGAATTTGTTATTTGATTACCTGCTTCTATAATATTTTCACCGGCTTCTAAACTATCAATATAATTTACAAGTTTTTCAAGTTGTTTTTGCGGATTTTAAACCAATCAGTTGACCAAATTCGATAAATTTTCCATCCTAATTGCTCCAAAACTTCTTGTCTTAACCTATCTCTATCGCGAGCAGTTGCACTTGAATGATATCGTGCACCATCACATTCAATTCCAAGTAAAAAATGTCCGGGATTATCCTTATCTCTAATTGCTAAATCAATTCTATATCCGGAACAACCGACTTGTGATTTAACAGAATAACCTTTGGCTCTTAAAGCTTTACAAACAGATTCTTCAAATGGAGAATCAAACAAATCGTCAATAAATGTTTCTGTACTTTGTTTTAATGCAATTTCTCCACGTTCGGCGAAATCAAGGTACCATTGTAAAAGTTGTACTCCTCTTTTGTTCGTTTTATTCATATTGAAATCAGCTGCTTTTATGCTGCTAAATACTTCAACCATATATCTTGCACGAGTAATAAGAACATTCAAACGTCTTTCTCCGCCATCTTTATTTATTGGACCAAAATTCATTGGTAGTGTGCCGTTTTGATTTTTGAAATAACCAATACTTATCATTATCACATCTCGTTCATCCCCTTGAATAGATTCAAGGTTTTTGATAAAGAAATATTCTGAATTGTTATCACTAAAGAAGTCTTCACAACTTGGATCTTCTTCTCTCAATTTTTCAAGTTCAGCTTCAATTAAACCTTTTTGCTTAATATTTAAAGTTGCAACTCCTAATGAAATATTCGGATGTTTCTTTGCATGTTGCATAACTGCTTTTGCCACAATTTTGGCTTCTTCAAGTCGCTTATTTTCTTTTGTTGTATCAGATGGTTCGTGATAAAAGAATTTTATACCTAGCGTTTCACTGTCTTCAATACAACTAGGGAAAGTATATAATTCCTGATAAAGATGCTTATTTGAAAATGCAATTAAATATTCATGTTTGCTTCTGTAATGCCATTTTAACATACATTGAGGGAAACCTGATGTTGTACATTCATCAAGAATGCTATCTAAATCCACTCTCCCCACATCAACAGAATTATCATCATCTTCTTCTTCGCTATCGTCATCAGTTGCAACAACCGTTTGGAAGAAAGATGTTGGTGGCAACTGCTTTGTATCACCGGCAACAATCAATTTATCTCCTCTGATTATTGACCCAATACAATCTTCCGTTGTCAACTGACTGGCTTCATCAAAAATAACAACATCGAATTTAAATGTTTCAGAATCGAGAAGTTGAGCAACCGTTGACGGACTCATCATTAGACAAGGTTTCAATGCCAAGAACAAATGTGGAATATCTTTAATCATTCGTCTTAAAGGCTTTCTAAACCTTTGTAATTTCCCATATTTTTTTAATATATTTACTTCCTTAAAGTATTCATTTTTCGCATTGTTAATATTATTTACCAGCTTGGTAACTAATCTTGTCCTAGCACTGAGAATTTGATTTTTATCTAATATTTTAAATTCTTTTACAAGATTATCTTGATCTAATGAATTAAATTGCTTTAAACTTGGAACATTTTTAAACACAAAACCGTTTAACCAAATTCGCAAAAATTGAACTTTCAAAGCCTTTGCAAAATTAGAAAGAGGAATTTTATATTCAAAACATTTTTTATAAAATTCTGATAAATTTTCTTCATCAATTTTATCTAAAATTTCTAAATATTTAAACCATAAAGTAAGGTCATCACATTGATTTAAAATTGATGAAAATTTATTATCAATTTTTACAAATTCAACTTGATTAAATTGTTCTCCAAAAGCCTTTTCACAGTTGAATTTTAACAATTCACAAATTTCATTATAATTATTAAAAATTTGCTCTTTTAAATTCAAAATATTTTGTAATAATTTTTGAATTTTTTCGTAATTTATTCCTTCTTTTTCGAATTTTTCTAAAATATTTCCATCAAATATTTTATCGGAATTTACAAATTCTTTGAATTTTAACAAACACTCGCTTCTGTTTTTAATTTGTTCCTCATTCGGACTATTTTTATCCCAAATTTTATCGAATAAATCGTTTGCAATAGAATCACATTCTTCCAGTTTTTCTATCCAAATTTTTAGTTCTTTTATGTTGTTTAAATCATTAACTAATTCATCTAAATTTGGTCGATAATTATTGACAAAAAATGCTCGAATAAATTTACAATCTTTATAAAATTTTAGAGAAATTCTTGAGAAAAATTTATCACGATAAATCGAAAATTTTTGTATTAAAAATTCAATATCTTCATTTAAAATTCCTAAATTTAATTTGTTTTTAACTCTGTTATTATAGATATTAAATTGTTTAATATTATTACAGATTATTTTAATGTTTTCCGTCATTTGTGGAGTGTTTTGAGCAATATTATCTATTGCAGAATTTGGTATATTTTCAACAATTTTAGCAACGTTAATTAATGAGTCGACTTGCGAAATTTTTACAATATTTTTTGTTAAAAGATATGTTTTTAAATCATTTATATTTAAACAAAAATCATTGAAATTTTTAAGAAAATTTTTTAATTCATTTTTTAATTTTAACAAAATTTCTAAATCTATTTCTCTGATTTCACAACCATAAAATGGGAAATTTTTTGGTTCTCCCAAGCGCTGTAAAATATCTTGCATTTGTTTAAATAAATTGACATTATTATTTAATTTTTCTTGTGTCCAATTGGCATAATTTTCAAACAAATATTCAAAATCAGGAATAGAAGGATTGTCTAACACAAAACCTATTGCATCAAACGGCTTATAGTTTAAATTCCCGATTGGAGTATGAAGATCATCCGTACATTTTCTTAAAGTTTTTACGTCAGAAGCGAGTTTGTTTAATGCGGCTTCACTATAATTCTCATTATAACTAAATTCAAGTGTATTAACGAGTTCATCAACAACACGTTTTCTGTTTGTTTTGTTGCTATGAAGTTCCAAACAAAATGGAGCTAATCCGTTTTTATCAAGACGATTTTTTACAACATCTAATGCTGCAATTTTTTGGCTTACAAACAAAACTTTTTTATTTTGGGATAACAATTCTGCAATTATATTTGCAATTGTTTGGCTTTTTCCTGTTCCGGGAGGCCCTTCTATAACTAAATTATGACCTTGTTTTACAACTTGTATAGCTTGTTGTTGAGAAGAATCTGCATCAAGAATTTGATATGTTTCTTGTGGTTTAACTTTTATGTCAAGCCCATTCAATGGGCAAATGTCGTTCGTTGAAATTTGTTTTTCTTCGCTTAAACCGCAAATTGTTTTTACCAAATCACTATTTTTTATTAAGTCTTGGTTTGAATCAATGTCTTTATACATTACAAATTTTGCAAAAGAAAATAAGCCAATATATATGTTATTTAATAATTTCCATCTTGGTTGTTTTTGTATTTTTTCTTGTACTTGGGCAAAAATTTCAATCGGATTTAACTCATCTTCATCAAATTTTATATCTTCCAAATTTATACCAAAATCACGTTTGAATTTTAGCATTAGTGCCGGGGTTAAAATAACAGAATCCTCATTATACTTTATTGTATAAGGTTGTCCGACACTTTTTCGTTTTATTTCAACAGGAATTAATAAAACCGGAGCTTCTAATTTTTCATCAGAGTTTTCGGATTCATACCAAATTATGCTTCCCAAAGCTAAGAAAAGAACGTTATAACCCAAGTCATCATTTGTTGATTTTGCGGTTGTGCTTATTTTGTTTAATGCTTTATTCAAATCTGTTTCAGAAAGTTTTGTTTGCAAAAACTTATCAAGATGTTTTTTCTCTAAATCATCAATTTCATATTCCTTAAATTCTTGGGCTTTAAATTCAATTCCTTCATTCAGTTCTTCAAGAGATTTTTTATCTTCTTCAGCAATATTTTCATCATTAACTTTTACCGGCAAAAACTCCATAATTTGAGATTTTTGTACGAGTGAACGATAAATTTCAGGCAGTTGTTCATCTATAATACGAAGTGTTGAAAATTTTGAAAATTTGAAACTTAGTAAACGATTTCTTTTGGATAAATCAATTAATTTTTCTTTCCATTTATAAATCCTTTTATCAAGATTTTTTTCTTGCTTTATGTCTGTTTCTGTTTTTGGATGAATTTCTTCAAAATTGCTTTCGATATCAGAAATTTGAGGGTTTGTTATTTCGCTTGATTGACATATATTTGCACCACAATATTCACAAAATTTTGAATTATCACTTATCTCTTTTTGACAATTAAAACACTTCATTTTTATTCCCTTTTTTAATCTTGTTTTGCTCCACAAAATTTACAAAAATTTGTCTTTTTTAGAAATTTTTGTATTGTAATTTTTTTACACGAGTTTTACCTATTGGATTTATATTTTTTGAAAAATTAACCCCTATCTTTGCCCCTTGTTACAAGGTTTAGGATAGCAAAAATTTCACCCGAAACATAGTTTTTGTTGCAATTTATTAAATTTTCATTATGAAAATTTATTTTCGATATTTATATATTAGCAAAAATTTTTATAAAGATAAAGGTAGATTTATAAATATGTAAAATTAAGCTATTGGGGAACTGGTTAGTATTGTTGGGGTTGCCATGTCTAAAAAATGTAATATTCCAATTAAAATAAAAAAACTCTTGACAAAGTTAGATATCTAACTATAATGTTATTATATGAGTGCTATATTATCTCTAATATCTAAAATCCATGAAAAAGGCAATCGTTTTATTGTTGAAGAATTAAAAAATAACGGTGCAGAAGGACTTGTACCAAGTCATGGTGATATTCTTGTATGTCTTTACAAAAATAGTAAAATGACGATGAAAGATATTGCGACTTGCATTCATAGAACAAAACCAACGGTTACGGTCTTGGTTGATAAACTAGAGAAACTAGGATATTTAAAAAGAGAAGCTTCTGATAAAGATAATCGTTCTACAAATATAGTTTTGACGCAAAAAGGCAAGGATTTTAAAGTAACTTTTGAAAAAATTTCAAATGATTTAAACAAAATGTTAAACAAAAATTTATCAAATAAAGAAGTTAAACTTTTAGAAGAACTTTTGCAAAAAATGTAAGCAAAAAATTTTTTACAGTAATAGTTAGACATCTAACGAAAGGAGAAAATATTATGACAAACTTTAAAAAAGAAGAAATCGGAAAAATTAGTGAAGTAGGCAAAAATTATGAAAACGGTAAAGCCTTTTTGCATGATTTGTTAGGATTAACAAGTTGTGAAATTTCAGTTAGTGTAATGCCGGCAGGGGTAAAATTGCCATTTAATCACAAACACAAACAAAACGAAGAAGTTTATATTTTCTTAAAGGGTGAAGGTACAATGACTCTAGATAATGAAGTTGTTGAATTAAAAGAAGGAACTTGTATCAAAGTTCTTCCAAATGCCGTAAGAACAATGGAAGCAAAAACAGATATGGAATATATTTGTGTTCAAGCAAAGTCTAATAGTTTAGAACAATTTGGACTTGGTGATGCTGAATTGTGCTAAAATTTAAAGGGGCATCTTGCCCCTTTTTAATCAGGAATAAAAGTATAAAATGATAATCAACACAGGTTCAAGAACAGATACTGTTCAATATTATTCAGATTGGCTTTTGAAAAGGTTTGAAGAAGGTTTTGTTTATTCAAGAAATCCAATGTTTCAAAACAAAGTAATAGATATTGTTATGCAAATCAATATCCACAAATTGCTCAAGAAAATTACAAAAAACATAACCCAAATGATTTGATGATTTTAGGAAACCTTAAACCGACAGATGAAATCCAACAAAGCAGCCAAAAATCGTTTTTAGAAAATAATATGCAACAAAAATTGTTTTAATCCTTTTAGTAAGTAAAAAACTGTTTGCCGGATATATAAATTTAGAACAACGAGAAATCCCCGACATTTAGTTTGAGAAATTCTTTCCCCCTCAAAAAACGACAAAATTAAATTTTCTCGTTTTATGTGTCAGACATTCTCAATTTATCTGTCTATAAATATCTAGCTATAGTGGTTTTTGTAAATTCTATCTTCACTTATTCTCTAAGTTCCGACTAAAAAATGGAGTACCAAGTTTTGGCATCAAAAGTCTTCGGTAAAATTAAAAAAAACAATTATTACACAAATTCCCTGCTACGTAAAAAATCAGGGAAAACACAAAAAATCATTTATATTTATAACTGTAAACGTTTACTATTACTTTGTTTTGATAGATTTTCCTATTTTACCAATAACAGGGAATTAATGTTCTTTAACAATAGTTTTATTGAAAATATCCACATGAAAATGTGGGCTTGCAGGGGATTGGAAGATTGTTTATAATACAAATGTTTACAAAATAAAGGAGTATAAATGCCACAATTTGGACAACTAATAAAAAATTCAAATGGGAAATACAAAAAATTGATTTTAGATTTAACAAATTATGTAAACCCAATATCTAATAAAAAAGAAATTTTTACACGAGAAGCAATAAATCAAATGTCAACAAAGGAGTATTCTCAGCAAGAAAACAAAATATTTATGCAAATGAATTCAATCGGAATTCCAACAAATTCAGACTTGATTTTAAGCGGAAAGCAAGATTATAAAAATAATCCAACTTCTCAATGGATTTGGGTTTTAGATGATGCAAAGAAAAATCATTGTGATTTTTGTTTAAAAATGGAAGGTGAAATATTTGAAAATTTTGCAGATGCTCCCAATATTCCGGTTCATAAAAACTGTGGCTGCCAACTTTTAAGATGTGTGTTAATTTGATTTTTTTATTATAATGAGTTCATGAAAAATTTTCTAATAATCTTTTCTATGTTTTTAACAACCACTTTACCTGTAAGTGCTGAACAGTTTCTACCAAATACAATTGTCAAAAATACAATTACGATTTCTGCTCCAAAAACAGGTGAATTAGGAAAAAATTATTATTTCTGTAAAAATGGGAATAAGTGCTCGACTGAACAAGTTGTTAGAGAATATTACAATAATAACGATTACAATGTAATGCGTGCTGAATATTCGTTTTGGAAAGGAATGTTTGTTCTTACATTTTTAGATGAATTGTATCCACAAACTTTACAACCTGATAACAATTTGTTTGATATGGAATTGAAAAATGTAGAAACTGAAATTTTATACAAAAAACTGAAACAAATTCAAAAAACAGATTTGCAAAAATTTATAAATAAACAAATTGCAAAACATGAACAAGGATCTCACATTCGCTGGCTAGATGAATGGGAAATCGAGGGCTACAAAAATCCGACAGAGTATTTTAAATCTCCGACTGTTCAAGAATTTTTAAGCACAATTGATAACAAAACATTTTGTAAAATAATTGAAAATATATTTAAAAATTACAACAATAACCCTGTGGGAACTCCTGATTATATTGTTTGGAACAATAAAAAAATGATTTTTGTTGAAGTAAAACGAAAACCTGAAAAGTTAAGCTTTGAACAAATTAAATGGGGAGAATTTTTAGTAAAAAATCGAATTTTGTACAAAGTTGTGAGAGTTTATGACAACAATTAATTTTTCTTTGTATAAATAAAAAAATAAAATAAATTTTAATCTGCACCTTGAAAATTTAAAAAAGAGAATTTGGAAGAATTTTTGATAAAAAAGAGCCAAAATTTGACAATAAAAATTCTCTAAATAAAATAAAATGCTAAAAACCGCCCTATTGAGGCGGTTTTTGTAAATTCTATCTTCACTTATTCTCTAAATTCCGACTAAAAAACGGATATTGTAGTCCAGAGAGCAATAGGCTTTGTTTTAGCAATCTTTACAGAAACATAAAATAGGTGTTATAATTGTAGTATAAAATTAAATAAATAAAAAAGAGTAAGGTAAGATAATTTTTAAGATAAAAAATTCTGCCTTACTCTTTTTTTACAAATCAGAAAGGAAAATGAAAAATGAATTTGAAACAAAAAATTAAAAATTTAGTTGAAGAGAAAAAGCCAAATGACACATTATTACAAGAAGTATCAAAAATGAAAACAAAACTTGCCAGTGCTTCAAATATTGATTATGAAGCATATAAACATTTTTAGATATTGAATATTCAGTTTACAGGTACAA
Source organism: uncultured Candidatus Melainabacteria bacterium (assembly GCA_934718275.1). Taxonomy (GTDB): domain Bacteria; phylum Cyanobacteriota; class Vampirovibrionia; order Gastranaerophilales; family Gastranaerophilaceae; genus Stercorousia. Next base: position 189,537 of record CAKUZD010000002.1, read on the forward strand.
TAATTTTTTGAAAAATAATATGCAAAATAATGCAGAAAAAGAAGCTAAAAATCTCATAAATTTGTCAGATGAAAATTCAACAGTATTACAGGGTGGTATAAGTAATATAAAATACATCTGGCATACAGAGCCAAATGCCTGCAAAAAATGTCAAGAATTAGATGGAACAGAGTATAATAGTAAAGAAGATATTCCAGAAAAACCTCATCCAAACTGCAAATGCTATATTGAAGAAATTAAAGATGACGATGAAGCGTGCGATTGTTATAAATTTTTTGATAATATTGATGACGTATTACAAGAAGCTCAAAACTTACAAAATGAAGTATATAATGAAAAAGAAGATATTTATAGAGTTGTTGATAATTATTCGTACAGTAATTCTAATTTAATACAGGGATTGATAAATGATATTATCAGTTTAGAAGATCCACTAAATACTTTATATCAAACAATAAGTATATTTCTTGTTAACTATTATGAAATGAGAGATGCTGATACTCATGGGGCAGATAAATATTTTCATGCAAAAGCCAATTGTGAAGCAGCACAAAGAGGAATTGTCGGTGAGATGATAGCAAAAGCAATTGGTGATTTAAGAGAATTTGTAGATAGTTATAAAAATATATATATTAAAAAGTATACAATTGAAGAAAGTTTAAAAGATATTCAAGAAGATTTAAAGGCTAATCAAGAGGGTAGAGATTTAGGTCGGCAGTATCCTTCAGAAAATCCTTATGAACTGTTAAAGCATCGAATTCCAAACGGTTTTCCTGATAGATATAAAGGTTATTAATTTATGGTACAATTAAAGTATGAAAATTTTTCTAACTGTAATAATTACATGTTTAATAATCAGTATATTATTTTTAGGTGCAATATTAGGAGTTATGTATATATTGAAAGATGATAAAGATTTTTGTCTTGATAGCGGGATATGCATACAAGGTCAAATAATAAATACAGGATACGAAAAAGTTGAAATAAATAAACAAAATTGCCTAAAATACAATTGGATCTGGAATGAAAAACAAAAATATTGTAAATTAAAATAACAAATAAGTAACTAAGACAGATTATATTTACATCCAATCTGTACTATCAAAATTTCAAAAAGAGAATTTTGAAGAATATTTGATAAAAATGAACCAAAATTTAGCAATAAAAATTCTCTAAATAAAATCACATGCTAAAAACCGCCCAGTACAGGCGGTTTTTGTAAATTCTATTTTCACTTATTCTCTAAGTTTTGACTAAAAAACGGAGAGGGTGGGATTTGAACCCACGGTACAATAATGTACACAGACTTTCGAGATCCGCACCTTAAGCCACTCGGACACCTCTCCTTTTGATTTTTTATTGCTAACTGTCGCCTGTCTAAAGTAATACAAACAAAGTTTTATTTCAAATCCTTATGGTGAAATTGTCTTTGGCCGGAAACGTAGTCTTCTACGATATTACCATTTCCGACAAGTTTATATTTGTATATAGTTAAACCTTCCAAGCCAACAGGACCTCTTGCATGAGTTTTATTTGTTGAAATTCCTACTTCGGCTCCAAAACCATATCTAAAACCGTCTGCAAATCTTGTTGATGTATTGAAGTAAACTCCGGCTGAATCAACTTTATTCATAAATTTTTCGGCGTTTTCAGTGTTTTTTGTAATAATACTGTCAGTATGCCCTGAACCATAAGTATTTATGTGTTCAATTGCTTCTTCTATGTTTTTCACGGTTTTGAAAGCTAAAATTTTGTCGCCATATTCGTGAGCCCAATTTTCAGGTTCTGCAACAAGTTGGATTTCTGATAATTGTAATGCTGCCAAAAGGTTATCTTTTTGGGTAAAATTTTCATGGATTAATAAGGTTTCTACAGAGTTACAAGCACTTGGGTACTGAGTTTTAGCATCTGTAACAATTTTGATTGCCATATCAATATCTGCAGAGTCGTCTACAAATATGTGACAAATGCCATCAGCATGACCTAATACCGGTATTCTTGTGTTATCTTTTATAAATCTTACAAGTTTGTTGCTTCCACGCGGAATAATCAAATTAATATATTTATCGCATTTTAGCATTTCATTAACTTCTTCGTGTGTAAAAATTTGTTGAACAACATTTTGTGGAAATTCTTTAATTTCTTCCAGTGCCGAATTTATAACCGAAAGGATTTTTTTATTTGTGTTAATACTTTCCTTTCCGCCTTTTAAAATAACTGCATTAGCCGATTTAATTGCAAGAGATGATATTTGTGCGATAACATCAGGTCTTGCTTCAAAGATTATCCCCAAAACTCCTATTGGACAAGAAACTTTATATAAAGTTAAGTCAAAATCAAGTTCTCTTACAAGCAATTTTTTATTAATCGGGTCATCAAGTTTTGCAACATCTCGAATTCCGGCAATCATATCGCGCATTTTATTTTCGCTAAATACAAGACGGTTAAAAGTTGATTTTGAAAGTTTTCCTTCTTCAACTAATTGTTCTGCCACTTTAAGGTCAATTTTGTTGGCTTTAAAAATTTCGTCTTTATTTTCTTCTATTTTGTCTGCAATTTTTAATAACGCTTTATTTTTGATTTCTGTTGATAAGTCTGCTATTTTTAAGGAAGCTTCCTTGGCATTTTTAGCTATTTGTATAAAATCCATTTACTTGTCCTTTCGCACTATCCCGAATTTTAGTAATTTTCACTCCGATAATAATAAAACTCTGTTCTCGTACAATGAGAAATGGAGATTATTACAATAATGTTATATTGTCTCTTGTAATGATTGCATCATAGTTTTTAAATCCGAGAATTTCCATAATATTGTCGGAATGGCAACCGATTACGCGTCTGCAAGAGTCTGAAGCGTAGTTAACTATTCCACGAGCGATTTCATTTCTGTTTTCGTCAAGAATAGAGACAACATCTCCTTTATTAAATTCATTTATAACTTCGCAAACACCTATAGGGAGTAGACTTTTTTGGGCTAATAAAGCTTTTTTAGCACCATCATTAACAACAATTTGTCCTATAATATTGGTTGCATAACCAATCCAACGTTTTTTGTCAGACAATTCTTCTGTTTGCGGAAGAAACATTGTCCCGACTTCTTCTCCATCAAATATTTTTTTGATTACATAAGGAATTTTGCCGTTTGCTATTAGTACTCTGCCACCAAAACGTGTAACCATTTGGGCGGCTTTTAATTTTGTTCTCATTCCTCCCCTACCGCCTTCTGAAGCATCTGTTCCAAGGGCAAGAATTTTATCTGTTACTTCATCAACTTTTCTAATTATTTTAGCATCCGGATTTGATTTAGGATTTTTATCATAGAGTCCTTCTACATCAGACAAAATAACGAGCAAATCAGCATCCAGCTCACTTGCAACAAGGGCAGAAAGCTTGTCATTGTCCGAAAAGCAAACCTGCATGTGTTCATAGTGGGGATGAACTTCAACTGTTGAAACAGTATCATTTTGGTTAATAATAGGAATTACTCCTAATTCTAATAATTTGTTAAGAGTGGTTCTTAGGCTTAAATATCTTTGTCTTAAAGAAAAATCGTCTTCTGTTAAAAGAATTTGAGATGCAATTAAACCATAAGTATCAAAACCGCTTTCATAAATTGACATCAGTTTACCTTGCCCAATTGCGGCACAAGCTTGTTTTAGAGCAACACCTTCCGTGCTGGTAATTCCTAAACGTTTTTTCCCCAAGCCAACGGCTCCGGATGTTACTACAATAACTTCTTTTCCCATCCTTGCTAAATGCGACAAATCTTCAATAAATGAAAAAACTCTTGGAAGTGAAACAAAGCCGTCATCACCTCTTAATATGTTTGTTCCAAATTTGAAAACGATACGTTTAGCATTTATAAATTCTTTTCTATCCATAATTTGATTATAATACAAAAAATAATTATGAATTAATTAAATTTTTTTCTATCAAAGAGTTTATCAAAATCTAAATTTAATTCATTAAGAATTGCTATAATTACAGAAAGAGATGTGTTTGTTTCTCCTCTTTCTATTGTTCCGATAACTTGACCGTACGAAAGTCCGATTTTTTCAGCAAGTTGTTCTTGCGAAAGCCCGGCCCGATTTCGTTCTGCTCTTAAATTGCGGCCGAATTCTTTTAAAATTTCTTTCTTATCCATAAAAAAATTTTATGTTGTTGACAAATTGTTTTCTACAATATATTATCTTATTAATACAATATATACATTGTAAAAAATAATTATTATATTGGAGAGAATATGAAAAAAGCTTTTACTTTAGCGGAAGTGTTGGTTACATTGGGAATTATTGGAGTTGTAGCAGCGTTAACTCTGCCAACATTAATTCAAAATCATAAAAGGCAAGAAAATATTGTAAGGTTAAAAAAGGTTTACTCTATTTTGCAGCAAGATATTGATTTAGCAAAAGTTGAAAATGGAGATATTGATACTTGGAATTGGGATTTAGGGCTAAATGATTTTGTAGAAACATACCTTCTTAAGAATTTACAAATTGCTCAAAATTGTAAAAGAGAAGTCGGTTGTTGGAATTCAAACGGAGGCATTAATAAGCTTAATGGGGTTGGACAAACCGTAATAGATAGTAATAGCCATAGGTTTTATAAAGTAAGATTGGCAGATGGTACTCTTATTGCTTTTGAAAAGCAAGATGATAATCACTTGCATTTTTATATTGATACAAATGGGGGTAAACTCCCTAATCGCTACGGTTATGACTGTGCAATGATGACGTTTGTTAAATCGAATTTTGTTGATTATGCCCATGATATAAAAAGTAGCGGATTATATTTCTTTGGTTTTGGATTAAGTCGAAATAATCTTTTAAATGATGAGAGTGGTTGTTCCAAAGAAAAAGAGGGGTTATTTTGTGGAGCATTGTTTCAATATGATGGTTGGAAAATGCAACCGGATTATAAGTTTTAGATGAGTAAAGTCAATACTCATAATTGCTTTGCTGTAATTCATAATGCCTTATTACTTTAACGCCTTATTGTCCTCTTATGAATTATATAGATAATGCAATTTGTTACCTGGTAGCAAAAATTTTTATTTACAGGTATTATGTTAGTATGGGCATAATAAATAATATAAGTTTTCAAAATAATGATAGAGTCAAACAATTTGGTATGACTGATGATGGAAGAATTGTAGTTGGAGTTAGAGATATTGATTCCGGCAAATATGTGAAAAGTACAATTCCCGAAGAAAATTTTGATGAGTTTGAAAGATTTTCAAATGAAACTCAAGACAAATATGGGAAGATATGTAAAAATAATTTTCAAATGGTCTATGCCGCAAACATTTCAGGTGCAATATTAGGTGGTGCGATTACTGCAACTTGTTTGAAAAAAGCTTCCAAAACTAAAACTTTCTTTGGAACAATGTGGGGCGCTTTGGCAGGAGTGGTTGCATCCAATGTCATAATATTAAGTGTTATTATTGCTAAAATAGCAAATTTCGCTAAAACTGCAAAGAACTTGGATATAAAACCATATCATGAACCTGTTCAAGAGAATATTGATGAAAAATCTGCTAAAGTTAAAGAAGAAGATAACAAAGTAGAAAAAGCAGAAAGTAATAAAGAAACAGAAAATAAAGAAAATAAAAACGAAAAACTCGGAGAACAATAACTTTTTTTTGTCATATAATTGAGTTATGAAAAAAATATTATTAACATCAATTATAATGAGCTTTATATTTATTGCATCTCCTTGTCGAGCACAATATTTCCCTATTCCGGCGGCGACTTTGCAAGCTGCACAGCAGGCGGTTATTCAAAGTGTTCCATCTTCAGAAGTTGTTCGAGTTGGTATTGGTACAACCAATTTTGGTACTTATCAATATAATGACATAACAATCTTTGGTACAGGTGATACGCAGATTTATGATAATAAACTTTTAATCGGAAGCTATCCTGCAAATCAAAATATAAGAATAACCTACAAAGATGGAATGTTTAATATTTATACCCCGGAAAGTGTTCAGCCTGAGAAGGTTACAGGGCCTGTACAAATTACAAGTAATTATGGACTGTTAGGGGTTACAGGGTTAAAGCGTGCCGGAAAGCAAGCATTGTATCACGGAGCCTTTGAACTAAAAAAATGTAATAATAATGCATTTAACCTTATTAACATGATTGAGGTTGAAGAATATTTAAAAGGCGTTGTTCCTAATGAAATGCCTGTTAGTTTTGGTTTAGAAGCATTAAAGGCTCAAAGTGTTGCTGCTCGGAACTATGTGCTTTCGCCTCGGACAAAAGCTTCTGCAAACTACGATGTTGTCGATTCTGTTGCAAGTCAGGTATATTTTGGTGCAAATACAGAAAAACCACTTTCTAATCAAGCCGTATCAGAGACAGAAGGAATTGTGGCTCTTTATAATTGGGATATGATAGTTGCGCAATATTCATCTACGGCAGGTGGCTATACAGAAAGTTATTCCAACGCTTTTTCCGACCCGAAAACTAAAGCTTTTCCTGCTCCCGAAAAACCATATTTAAAAGCAAAACCTGATATAGTATCTCAGACATCTTTGAAAAGTGAAGAAGCTGCAAAAGCTTACTATAAATCACGACCGGATGCTTATGATATTAGATCGTCATATTATCGATGGGAAAGGGATTGGGAGTCTCAAGAACTAAAGAATGCTTTACAATCAACACTTGTAGCTCAATCTGCAACCGGATTTGTAAAACCCGCTTTTAACAAAGGTGATAAATTGGATGATTTGGTTGAAATAAAAGTAATTCATCGTGGTGAGTCCGGTAAAATTATGGAGATGGAAATTGTAACTCGCTCTCAAACTTATAAAGTGTATAAAGAGTTGGTTATAAGAAGGTTGATGACCAAAGATGGGAAAGCGTTGCCTAGTGCAAATGTTGTCTTTGAAAATATAAAAGATGAAAATGGAAATTTGTTGTCAGTTCATGCTTGGGGCGGTGGTTTCGGGCATGGGGTCGGAATGAGTCAATATGGAGCCGGTTTTATGGGAGCGGAACTTCATTTGCCTTATGACAAAATTTTGAAGCATTATTATACCGGAATTAGTCTTGCTACAAAACCGATTATAATTTCAACTGAAGTTGGGCAGCAGTGTGTAACTCAGCATTTTTATTCAAAAGATAAAAAAGCAAAAATTGTGATTGATAATAAATTTGGTGTTAGCTTTATTAATGTAACTATTAATGGGCAAAAACAAACATTTGAGTTGCCTAAAGAAGTTTTTGGATTTAAAAGGTTTGTTGAGATAGATATTTCAAAATATATTAAGCAAGGTAAAAACACGATAACATTTACTTCAGATGAATTTTATTCAAGTTCTGCAAGAAAAGGGCTGAGGTTGTATGTAGAATTGGTGAAAAAAGACGAAAGTGAATATATTTGGTGAAAATAAAAAATAATTTTAAGGTGATGATAAAGGGATAAAAAGTGGAAAATATAGAAAAAGAATCAAAAACAATGAGCGTATTAAAGGCTGCATGGGTAATTGCGGTGGTGACAATAGTCAGTAAATTAATTGGTTTTATTAGGGATATTATTATCGCAAATTATTATGGAGCTTCATTAGTTTCTGATGCTTATTATTATGCATACCAAATACCATCGTTATCGTTGATTTTGCTTGGTGGAGTCGGAGGGCCGTTTCATAGTGCAACGGTGGCAGTTTTTTCTAAACTTATTCCAAATTTAAAAGACAAATTATCAGATGATGTGAATAAACTTTATTCAACGTTTATGACAGCAACAACGATTTTTTTCTTAATTCTTTCTGTAATAATGTTTATTTTTCCTAAACAAATCATGGGGTTAATAATTTCTAGTGGTTCTGTGGATATGATTAATTTAGCTGCAGAACATTTAAAAATAATGACTCCATTGTTAGTAATAGGTGGGATTGTTGGTATTTATTATGGAATTTTAATTATTTATAGACAGTTTATGTTGCCGAACTTATCTCCAATAATTATGAGTGTGGCGATAATTGGGGTGGTTGTTGCTGCCGCACCGAATGACCAAAAAGGTTATGCGTTAGCTTGGGCTACAACAATCGGTGCAATATTACAACTTGTAATCCAATATCCGAATGTTAGAAAACTGGGCTTTTTGTGGAAACCGAATTTCCAATTTGCAAATAATCCGAATTTTAAAGAAATTATGGAACTTTTGTTCCCTGCAATATTGAGTTCTACGGTTGGACAAATTCATATTTATGTTGATATGTTTTTTACATCCTCAATCTCGGAAGGTGCTTGGACTGCGATTGGATATGCCAATAGAGTTTTTCAATTTCCTGTTGGGATTTTAGTAACAGCCTTTCTAGTCCCTCTCTTTCCTATTTTTGCAAGATTAGTGGCAGATAATGATTTGGATGGAATTAAAACTTACTTTAACAAGGGAGTCGGCGTACTATTTTTTGCAGCAATTCCGATAATTATAGGTATTTTGACAGTTGGAACCGATGCTGTAAGATTGATTTTTGAACGTGGAGCATTTGATGCAAATGCTACATTTATGGTAACAGAAGCTCTTTGGTTCCTGTCTGTTTCAATATTGCCGTATGTATTCAGGGATTCAATAACTAGAGTTTATTATTCTTTTAATGACTCCAAAACTCCGTTTATAGTTGCTTTTTCATCAATTGTTTTAAAATATCTTTTAAACGTAATTTTTATAAGCAAAATGCACATGGGTATAGGCGGGATAACTTTATCAACTTCGTTGGTAACTTTATTTAATGCTTGTGTTCTAGGGGTGTTAATTTCTAAAAAAGTAAAAATGGATTATAAAAATTTGTTTACCAATCTTTTAAAAATGTGTGTTGCCGGTGGAATTACAATTAGCATTTGTTACATGATTGCACTTGGGTTTGATAAATTTGTTCATTTGCCTAAGGCTTTGTTTGAAATAACTAAAATCTCCTCTGTTGGAATAATTTGTTTAGGTATTTATGTTGCTTTAAATCTTTTATTTAAAATGGAATATGCAAAGGAACTAAGTGACAGATTAATTAATAAATTAAAAAAATAAAAAAGGAATAATTTTATGATTATAAAAGATGCTGAAAAAATAAAAAATATATTGGAAAATGATGGTGTAATCGCTTATGTGACAGATACTGTATGGGGATTGGGATGTTTACCGAATTCAGAAAAAGCAGTAAAAAAGATTTACGAAATTAAAAAGCGTGAGTCTCAAAAACCATTAATACTAATGTCAAATGAAACATATAATCTTTTGGAATATGTGAAGCCTATTTCTAAGGTTGGATGTAAACTAATCAAAAAATATTTTCCGGGAGCTTTAACTATAGTTACTGAAAAAAGTGATAAAACTCCGTATTATATAACCTCAAATATGGAAACTGTCGGGATTAGAGTTCCTGATAATGAAGTGTTTAAAGAAATATGTGAAATTATTCCAAATCATGTTTTGGCTACGACAAGTGCAAATCTTTCGCATCAACCATCTGCCAAAACTTATGAACAAGCAATAGAAAATATGTCTAAACTTGCAGATTTTGTAATTCCTGATTACGGATATACTTGCAAAGGTTTGGAATCAACAGTAGCAGGTGTATTCGGTGATGAACTTCGAATCTTCCGTCAAGGCGTTGTTAATATTGATATAGAGAACTTATAAGTATCCAAAAGTATGAGTATATAGAATTATAAGTAATCTATTGAAAATTTGAAAAAATGTTATAATAGCATTAAATCAATCAATAAAAAGTTTGTTTTTTAGTTTTAATGGGATTTATATTTATAACTAACTGATTTATAGGTATCCATTAACGGCGTTTCAAGTTTATATTTAATCAAAGAGCAAGTGTTATATTTTTGTAATTATAAGAAAGATATTTTTTTATTTGACAAAAAACATTCGTATGCATAATTGGGGTTAATAAAAAGCAATTTTATAGGTTTTAAATCTTTATTTATATTTTGCATAAATTCAATATTTACTTCACCTTTAAACTCAATTCTTTCTACACTTATACTTGGAAATACTAATATATTATTAACAATATTAATATTGTTATATTTCAGAAATTCATTATATGCCATTTGATACATAAATTGTTTTGATATATCAGCTATACCTGGATTATTTTTTAAAATATTTTTATCATAATTTATACAATAATATTTAGCATCAATAATATTAAATGTTATATTTTCTTGTATTTTTTTTATAAATATAATGTCCGGAATCAGCGTGTCTTTTATGTACGTATTTCCTTCAATTAACCAATTTGGTCTATCTATAAATTCCAACAATGTTTTATCTTTGTCTTTTGGATTTTTGAAAGAAAGTTTTAATGAAGACATTTTTTCATTAATTGAATTATTAAATATTTTACTACACACTTTTTCCCAAACTAAATTAAATTGGTTTGTTCCTATAAAACTTACTTGAGAGTCCCTTAAATCTTTATCCTTCATCTTGCTTATAAAAGCATACATAAGCCTTAACATAATCTGCTTATCATCTACATATTGTTGTGATAATTCTTGTAATATTTTATCTTGTATTGTTTCAATAGCTCCAAATTGATATAACCTGTCATCAGATAATATAAATGATTGAATCGGTAAAATATTTTCTAATTGACTCTCAATTATAATACGAGAACATTCATTAATTATAGCTTTATGCAATCTCGTAAAATAATCAAAATCATCGTTCTCTTGTAGTGTGTTATAAAAATCAAAATAGTATGGTTTATTATTTCTTAATACAGGAAAAATTTCGTTAATAGTTTTGTCCCATACAATTTCACCATCAATATTTTTTTCAATGTTATCATATATCTTTTGATAGATACCATTTTCTATATAGTTATTTATCAAATAATAAATAATCGTTAATAAGTTATATTCCGAATGATTATCAATATCGTATGTTATACCCAAAAATTGTTCTTTGTAGTTACACTTTTTAATTACTTGCAATGTTTTTTTTAATTCATTAGATTTTTCTTGTTCAATGTTAGTCTTTAAATATTTCGGATAACATTCAAAAATAAAGTTTTTACATGAAATAATTCCTACATAATCAAACACAAAAAAACAAGAGTCTTCTATGTTAAAATCATTAGTAATACAGAGATCCTCATTATTAATATCGCTCAATGGTTCATGTGTAATTTTTACAGATTTAACAATTCCTACCAATTTAAGTTTTTTAATTATGGGAATTATATTTTCAATAGAAGTATGAAAGTCCTTTGCTATTTGGATTAAAGTATAATTATCACCTTCACGAAAAAAAGATCTATATATTTTATGCTGGTTCTTCTTCGGATCCATAATTTAATTCTCCAAATATTGCTAATCCTATTGAATCAAATTTTTTGCAAATAGAAGAATAAGAAACCGCATTTGATGTAAAATCACATCCCGCAAAAATTTCCTGTCGATGATGTCTTTGTTTGGCTGCATCTTCATATAAATACATTATAACTTTATTTTTAAAAGCCTCTATAAATTTTTCTTTGTCTTTTAATGTACCTTCAGAAATAAAAAACGGTCCCATTAATTTATCTTCGTTAACATTACAAGTTATTAGTAATTTTTTATTAATAGCTTTTCGAATGTTATTCCAAGATATCTCATTTGTACTTCCTGGCAATACAAATTTGTATTCATTGATTTCAGATTGATTATTGTCAATATCAATATATTCAAAATTCCATCTACGTTTAAAAGCGGTATCTATCGGAAATACCCCTTGATCCGCACTATTCATTGTGCTCCATAAATAAAAGTTTTTAGGAATTTTTAACGATGATAAATTTATATCATGTTCCAAGAAATATTTTATTAAGTCTTCACTAGGGGCTATCTCATATTGGCTTTCCCCATTTGAAGTTCTATCTAATAACTGGAAAATATCACCAAACACAGCAGCTACATTTGCTCGATTTAATTCTTCTATTATTAACAAATAGTCTTCTTCAGGGTGTTTAATCGCATTTGTTAAAACTCTTAAAAAAGGTCCTGGAACATATTCATAAGTGATTTCTGAGGAGTTTTCGTTTAGATTCTTTAAATTAACAAAAGGTCTTAAAGCTTTTCCATGATTCTTTTCAACACTATTATCTGTAGTGCTAGTTCCATCAATTTTTTTTGTTTCAAAACTATCATCACAACATAGCCCTAATAGAATAGGTATTCTTGTTATCCCTCGTTTATCAAATTTTTCATATAATGCATCATATTTTTCTTGTGCTGACAAAGTTTTATCTTTAAGTATACATAATATTTCTTTTTCATCATTATTTAAGTTAATATCACATTTATTTAATTTTGTTACAGGTTTGTAAGTACCAACAAAGTTTGCATATGAATATGTAGGGTAGAATGTAACCCTTTCAATATTTGTTGGTTTAAAATTTTCTATTGCTTCTTTGTTCAAAATATAACTTTTCCCTGTACCGGGTGCACCAAATAATATGCGATTATGATTTCTCATAATTATAGACCTCCCATAATATTCGAAAAAAGATTTTTTATCGTTTCTATCATATGGAACCTCATAGTCATTTAAATAAGGTTCCAAGTAACTTTTATTGTTACTGTATAATATGTCATCATTAATAACTTCAAAATCATCAGAATAATTTTTAAACAAATTCTTTATCATATCAATATTGCCTATATCCGCATTAAATGCCTCAGATAAAGCCGTTTTTAAATTATATCTTCCATTATTTCTATTTAAAATTTCAATAATTGCATTAACTAAAAGTTTTGGGGATACATTTTCAAACCCCATTTTTGTATACGGGTTTGGAACATAATACCTCTTAAACCAAAATTTTATGTATTCTTTTATTTTATCATCACTCAATAATTTATTTTTAATTTGAGGATAAAATTTATTGTCATCAAAATAAAACAACCCAAGTTGGTTTGCTAATTGTGCTGCAGTACGAAAAAAATCAGTTCCGAATTGCTCATTAATTTTTGAACGAGCATTAGCCACATCAGTAATTTCTGTTGGAAAATAACTCAAAAATTGTTTAAGAGTATCGACTGTTGTATTTCTCCATCTGCAAATTGGATCTGACATGATAAACCTTTCAATTTTGAGTTTAGTATATCATGAAAATCTTTACAATTCATTTTTTATTTTTGAATTAAGATAATATAATGGAGGGGTGTTTCAGCACATGCAAACTTTTGAAGTACAAAATAAAAATGATAGTTGGCAAGAAAAGGAATTTAGCCATCCTGAAAAAACAATAAGGCTAGCTACATTGTTTAGTGGTATTGGTTCTATTGAAAATGCATTTAAAAGACTGCATTTAAATCATAAAATTATATTTGCAGGAGATATAGACCCTCATGTGAAAGAAAGTTACATGGCTAATTATGAAATTTTAGAAAAAGATTGGCATGATGATATTACTAAATTCTCTGCCAAAAAATATAAGAACAAAGTAGATATATTAGTAGGAGGAAGTCCTTGTCAATCCTTTTCTATGGTAGGAAAAAGAAAAGGTTTAGAAGATGCTCGTGGAACATTATTCTATGATTTTGCAAGAGTGGTAAAAGAAACGCAACCAAAAGTTTTTATTTACGAAAATGTAAAAGGATTAATAAATCATGATAATGGAAAAACTTGGAAAGTAGTGCAAGATGTTTTTAACTCATTAGGTTATAAATTTTATTATCAGATTATGAATAGCAAAGATTATGGAATTCCTCAAAATCGAGAAAGAATTCTTGTAGTCGGATTTAAAGATAGAAATATTAATTTTGAATTTCCTAAACCAATAAAGTTAGAACGAACTATGCAAGATTTTCTTGAAGACTATACTGATTCAAAATATTATCTTAAAGAAAAGGGAATAAAATTTGTAACAAGCACCAAAAATAAAAATAAAAGATATACACAAATCAATGGTAAGATAGCATTATGTCAAAAAGCAAATCAGCAATTCAATTGGCATGGTGATTTTATATTTGAACACGCTAATGAAAATGTAGAATATGATGATTTTATTTTTGATATATCAACTGTTGAAGAAAAATATTATCTATCTGAAAAAGTTAAAAATTATGTACTTGCCGGAGGAACTAAAAATTTTAAAACAAGTACTAAGACTGATTTAGAAGTTGCGAGACCTTTATTACAAACTATGCATAAAATGCATAGAGCCGGTGTTGATAATTATGTAACTCATAACAAGGGGCGGATAAGAAAGTTAACACCTCGTGAATGTTTAAGGCTTATGGGATTTAGAGACGATTTTAAAATTGTTGTTAGCGATACTCAAATGTATAGACAAGCAGGAAATAGTATCGTCTCAGATGTTTTAATTGCATTATTAAAGCAGATGGATATTACACGGTTCGCTGAGTAATGTACATTTAAGAATTGCAAAGTTGAAGTCTCTATATAAAATATTATATAGAATATTTTATGGGCTAGTTTAATCTAGTTTTATAATGTATAAATTTTCATTTTTTTTTAACATAACTAGCTGTTTCTTAAAGTTATTGGTGCCCCCTATAACATAATAAATATGAACAAAGAAGAATTTAAGAAGCAGAAAGAAAAACAAATAACATGTTTTTTTATAATCAAGTTGTATTAGACATTTACAAATGACCTATTGGAGCTTTTATTATCTTCATCCGCACATTTATTTGCAATTGTTTTAATTACTCTATCTACTCCCTGATGAAGTATGAGTATCTGTTGAGTGCATTCAACTTACTCTGTCAAAATCAGGTAATGTTATACTTTTGAAATTTACAAATGTTGATAAATATACAAAATTACAACATTTGAAAAATTTAAGATAAAAATACAATTTAAGGAGTTATTTTACATAAAAAATCTATGTTTGTAGTAATATTATCATAAATAACAAGAGGCTTTATAATTAATGAATGTAGTAAAAGATGAAATCTTAACAAATAAAAATAAAGCATTAGCTTTATATAAATATTTGAAAGAATTTTGTGCACTTGATGTTAAAGTTATAGCAAATGTGGATAGTTATATTTGGAAATTATTTTTTAGTGAAATCCCTGAAGATAGCGAAAATATTAAAGTTGCGTATAAGGATAGAGTAAAAGATAATGATGAAGATGTTGATGACAATAGATGTGAACTATTATCAATTAGAAAACCGCAATTTGATAAATGTCCGGAACCTCCAAAAGAAATTAAAGAATGGTTGCTACCAGGTTGGGATAATTACATTCAAAAACCTCAAATTAAAAATCTTGAAAAATTTAAAACAGATAGTAAAAGATGTGAAAATGCAGCAAAATGGCTAAAAAGTAGAAACTTTTGGAAAGAAAAACAAGAAAAAATAAAAATAACAAGAGATTTTTTTAATAAACTATATAAAATACATGTTGACTTAAATGATGATAACGAAACCAAAGAACTTGTTGTTGCAAACGGATTTATTAGTTGTGCAGATAATACAATGATAAACCATCCAATTCTTACCAAAAAAGTTTACACTGATTTTAATCCGAAAGACAATATTATAAGTATTTATGATAGTGATTCTGAATCAGAACTAGATATTTCATTATTAACAAGTATACCAGGAATTAACATAAATGTTATTAATGAGGCAGATGAAGAAATTCAAGATAAGTTTTATCATCCCCTAGATAGACATGAAACATATGATTTTTTCAAAAATTTTGTTCATAAATTATCTTCAAAGGGTAAATTTTTAAATGTAAATGAACAGCCATTGCCAAACACTGATGATAAGATATTTATATCAGTCAATCCTATATATTATGTTCGCAATAAAATTGATGGCACAAGACGAGTAATTGAAGATATCATAAATGATATTGAAAATAATGGGACTATTCCTACGCATCTATGCGAATTAATAAGTGGTGGAAAAGTTGAAATTCCTGAAGATGTTCATGAACTTACTATTGATGAACAACTAGCAGAAACTAGTGGTGAAAGTGTAGAAGTATTATTATCAAAAGAGGCTAATCGAGAACAATTAGAAATTGCAAAACGTGTAGAAAAATATAATGCTGTTTTGGTACAAGGTCCACCAGGAACAGGAAAAACGCATACAATAGCAAATTTGTTAGGTCATTTTTTAGCACAAGGGAAGAATGTTTTAGTAACAAGTTATACTCCAAAAGCCTTAAAAGTACTAAAAGATAAAGTTCCTAGTGAATTACAATCTTTATGTGTTTCTGTTTTAGATGATAAAAATTCGGATGTAGAAAAATCAATAAATGGAATAAATGAATATTTATCAAAAGAAAGCTCTGTACATATAAAAAAGAAGATACAAGAAGCTGAAAGTGCTCGTAAAGCAACAATAGATAAACTAGCTCTAATCAGAAAAAAAATATTCGCAATAAGGAATAGCGAATATAAATTAATATCTTATGGTGGAGAAAGTTATTCGCCTAGTGATATTGCAAAATTTATAAATGAAAATAATAATTCTCTATCATATATACCAGGTGAAATTGCAAAAAATATGTTATTGCCTTTAACTAGAGATGAGTTATTGACGTTATATGAGAGTAATACTCAATTATCTGAACATGAAGAAAAAGAATTAAATTTAGATATAATAAATCCAAACAAATTATTAAATCCTCAAGATTTTAATAATTTTGTAAACACTATTGATAATTGTATTGAACAAATAAAACAAATAAAAACTTTTTTAGCTTCTAAAGGTGAAAATATTCTTTTCGTAAATGATGAACAAACTACCAGCATAAAAATTAAAAAAACTAATGGTATGATTGCCCCTTTAATTACAAATCCAAACGTATTAATTGTAAAGAAATTGCAAGAATTTTTACTACAATTTAATACATTGGATGAATGGATGATATATGCGGCTGTTGATGGCAAAAAAGGTGCTGGATATAAAAAATGTTGGCTTGACCTAATAAATCAAATATCAAACACCGTGAACCTATCAGAATCATTTGTAAATGAACGATTTGGGAAAGAGGTAAGTTTTTCAGATGACATTAAATATAATGAAGTTTTAACAACCCTAGAAAAAATGGAAATTAGGTTAAAACGAAATGGAAAACTTTCTTTTTGGGATAATTTATTAGATAAACATTTTAAAGAAATAAAAGAAAAAATAAAGATCAATAATGAACCAATATCAACTGGTGAAGATTGCTCGTTGGTAATAAAAATAATAAACTTAGAAAAAATGAGAAGAATGCTGTGCATCCAATGGAACAATCTTATTGGAAGACATAATTACAAAAAATTTGAAGAATTAGACAGCAACGAACCAGAGCAAATTGCCCAAAATTTCATTCCTAAAATCAAACAATATATAGATTGGTATAATAATGACTATAAAATACTTTTAAAATATCTAACGGAATTCGGTTTTAATTACAAAGAAGTTATAAAATCAGATGACCTAGATTCGGATATTGTTTCAACAAAAAAAATATTTGAATTTACATCACAAATATTACCAAAATATTTAGAATTAATAAAAATCTGTGATGATTTAAATAATGCAAAGATAAGCATATCTTCAAATAAAACAGAAGTATTAACACATGAACGTAAAAAATCAGAACTTTGTAATAATCTTGCAAATGCAATTCAGAACAGGGATAAAGATAATTATTTAAAATTTTATAATGATATTTCTTCTTTGTATAATAAAACGAATTTAAAACAACAAAGAGAACAATTATTAGAAAAATTAAAACAGTATGCACCTGATTGGGCTTATAAAATTCAACATAGAGATGGTATCTATGGAGAAAATAAAATTCCTGTTAACATATCAGAAGCTTGGAAATATAAACAATTTAAAAATATCATAAAAGAATTGCATTCTGATAATTATGAAAAATTACAAAAAGATTGTTTTAATTTAAGTAATCTGTTGAAAAAACAAACCGCACAACTTTGTGAATATAAAGCTTGGTATCATCTACTACAAACAACCGAAAAAGATTTAGATATAAAGCAAGCCTTAACGGGTTGGAAAACTATGATAAAGAAAATAGGCAAAGGTACGGGGAAGAATGTCCCAAGATATTTAAAAGAAGCCAAAGCACTGATGGTAAAATGTCAAAAAGCGGTACCAGCATGGATTATGCCAATGTCAAAAGCATTAGAAACATTAACCCCTGGAAAAAATAAATTTGATGTAATTATAATTGATGAAGCAAGTCAATCAAATATTTCAGCTCTCGCTATTGTGTACATGGCAAAGAAAATAATTATTGTTGGAGATGACAAACAAGTAAGTCCAACAGCAGGTTTTAAAGAAATTAGCAAGATTAATAATCTTATTGATATTCATTTGAATGGTGTTATTCCAAATCCCCAAGTATATGAAGCAAGTACGTCTTTGTATGATATAGCTGAAACCACTTTTACTTCATTAATGTTAAAAGAACATTTTCGTTGTGTTCCTGATATTATTAATTTTAGTAATGGACTTTCTTATGACTATAAAATTAAACCTTTGCGTGATGCAAGTAGTTCTAATGTGCAACCTGCTGTTATAAATTATAGAGTTGATGGTACAAGAAAAACATCAAATAAAGTAAACTTGGAAGAAGCGAACTGTATTGCGAGTCTAATTGCTGCTTGTATAGAACGAGAAGAATATAAAGATTCGACATTTGGAGTTATTTCGTTATTAGGAACGGAACAAGCAAAAATAATTAAAGATATACTTTTAGATAAAATTGATAATATAAAATATGAGCACCATAAAATTGCTTGTGGAGAGCCGCCTAATTTTCAGGGTGATGAAAGAGATATAATATTTTTATCAATGGTGGATAGCAATGATAGTGAATCTCCTTTAAAAATAATGAATGCTGATGGAGACAGAAAAAGAAGATATAATGTTGCAGTAAGTCGTGCAAAAAATCAGGTATGGCTAGTACATTCTTTAGATGTTACAAAAGATCTAAAGGAAGATGATATAAGAAGAAAACTTATTGAGTACACAATGAATCCAAGAAGTTATTCACAACGGCTTAAACAGATACAACAACAGTCAGATTCTTTATTTGAACAAGAAATCTGTAAATCTCTTGTCGCAAGGGGCTATAATATTATTCAACAATTTCCTGTAAGCTCATATCGAATTGATATGGTTGCTTGTTGTGGAAATAAAAAAGTTGCCATTGAATGCGATGGTGAAAAATTTCATAGTGGAGAAGAAAAAATCCGTGAAGATATGGAAAGACAAAATATTATAGAAAGAATAACAAAATTTAAATTCATAAGAATAAGAGGTAGCGAATATAACTTAGATAAAAATAAGGCTATTGAAAGAATAATTAGAGAACTTAATGAATATGAAATATACCCAGAAAACTCTCAAGAAGTATTGAATAGTGAAAATTTGGTTTATCCATCTTTAATTGAAGATATTAAAATTCGAGCTCAGCAAATTAGAGAAGAATGGAAAATCGCGGAACAAAATATTAGCATAAATAACAATACAATTGAGAATTATCAAGCAAAGTTATTTTAAAATAATTACTTTTTTATACTACAATAAGAATTAAGGATAAATATGTATAGAAACTGTTTTACTCAAAATGATGAATATAAGGTAAAGATTAATTCTTTATGATCACTCTCCAATGAAGCATTGGCACAAGTAAAAGAGTATTATAAAAGCATTTATATATTTTAAATTAACTAGGAAGTTTAAACAATGTTTGATTTTTTTAAAAATTTATTCAAAAAAAACAAAAATTATACAAGCTCAGAAAACTTAAATAATGATGAAGATATTGTTAAATTGATGTACTTAATTGATAGACCGCAGCCAACTGTTTTTTTTGTATATGTTAGAGAAATGGTTGGATATTGGTTGCAACAAGAAATGAACAAACTTAAAGAGGATAAATGGCATCAAGGAGCACATTGGATTAAAATGGAGTGGACATATCCTTGCTTCGAACAATTAACTTTTGCATATAAAAATCAAATATTTTGTGTAGTAATAGAAATTATTGATAAAACAACAGGAGAATCATTATTACCCCAAAAATGGAAAAACAATCTTATTGACAATTGTATTAAAAATAATTTAATACCTTGTTTATACAAGGTTTCAGTAAAAGATCCTTCTAATCCTATTTACAATACAATTAAACCTATTACAAGCGGATGGAATTTATTCAATGCAATCACAAACAAACCAATTATTCCTGAAAATGTGATTAGTGATGCCAAAATAGAAATTTCTGAATGGGAATTAAATGATTTTGCAATACAAGTTGTTAGGGAATATATAACAAACAAATTAAATTATAAAATATTATCTTACCAAAATATTATTGGAATAAATCCTCAGTTATGGTTTGAAGATGAAAATAAAAATATGAACTATGTAGTTGTAAGATACGCTGTCTACCCAAATAATAAAGCAGAGCGACCTAATGATTTGAAATCAATACAACTATCGGTTGCAGCATATCAAGGATATTTTGCTAGTGTTGCCTTTTTCCCATCAAATGAAAATAGTGAAGATATATCAAAAATTTATAGGGGAGAACCAGTTAATATTGTGTTTAATGGTTTAGAAAAACTAGAAAAATTACTTTAATATCTTTTTTTGAGTAGATAATTTTATGATAGAATTTTGGAATTAATAGAATTTATTCTTACGACCTTATATAAGCACTTGAATAATAAGATATTTAGCTATGACAATCCACCCGTAATTGATGATAATGGTAATGTTGGCTTGCCAGGACAGACTTATAACTGCCGCTGTCAAGCTATCCCATACAGTGATGACAACCCGTTTATTAAGACACACACTGACAAAAACGGTCAAAAGATTGCGATGAACGCAAAAGACGATATTGAATGGATAACGGTAAAAGGCAATCATATCCCGGTAAAAGACGGACAGACAAAAGAACAGGCTTTAAAAGAGTTTTTGGCAAAGAAAGGGAGCAAAACGATTACGACAGACGGCATTGTAAAAGACACTGTAAAAGGGATTTATAAGGCTTATAAAGAGGCAAACTGCGAAAGCACTGAGCCTGCATATCAATACCCCAAAACCGTTGCAGGTGCAAAACGTGGAAAACCTATGACATTTGAACAGGCTGACGGAGGACGTGCCAACCCTTATTTTGATGTGCATAATTATGCTTATTCTCGCAACTGTCAGTGTAGTGTGGTAGCTCATGAAGCACGAATGAGGGGGTATGATGTTCAGGCTGTACCTCGTAGTAAAAATGGAAAAACTCAACAATTAGCAGCACATTCTTCATGGGCATGGCTTGACCCTAAAACAGGTAAAAAGTGTGAATATACTAAAATTAATGTTTCAAATGCAAAAGAACAATATAATTATTTAAACAAACAAATCAAACCTAACCAAAGATATCAATTAGCTTATTATTGGCAATCTAAAAAGGGGAATAGTACACTTAAACATGGTCATGTGCTTTGTATTGAGAAAAATGCAAGTGGAGTACTAAGGATGTATGACCCACAAGTTAATTATGTATATAATGATGAAAATATAGAAAAATATTTTAATAATCCAAAAATCATTTATACTGAAAATCATTTAAAACCGAAGCTATTAAGAGTAGATAATAAACAATTTAATCCTTATTTTATGAATGATGTCGTAAAAAAATATTAATCTTTTATATCTAGTGAAAGCGCCTTAGCACCGGTTACCCACTGTAAATCTTTTCCATCAAACAATATGTATGTTGGTAATCCCCATACACCAGTTTCTAATTCAGGATAACTAACTAAATACACTTTATAATTTTGCCATGTTCCTTGGTAATCTAACTCTCCACCTTTATCGAGTTTTGCAAAATTAATAACTTCTTGCGGGATTTGGTCTTTTGGTTTCATATTTTTACCTTTCGCTATCCCTATTATACCCGATAACAGAATAACTAAACATATTGCAATAGACATTATTTTTTTTCTCATTCAACCCTCTAACTTAGTATAACTCTTTAAAATTCGTTTTCAAGCTCAATGTTACAATATCTCTAAGAGGTATAAAAATGAATGTAACAGCTATTAATTCAATATATTTGAATGAGGACACAGGCGGGAAAGGAAGATTTTTTAAGTCTAGGTTTTTGCAAGCGGGGCTTGTAAAGTATCAATTTGGTGTGTGTTTACTTAAAAAAGAAACGATTGACAAGTTTGTAAATACATTTATCGGGTGTCCTGTGGTTATCAATCATCAGGACGTAACAGACGAGAGCGCGAAAGAACAACGTGTAGGAGTTATCTCTCGTGTGTATTTTGAGCCTTCTGACGCGTGGTTTTGGTGTGAGGGTGTACTTTTTGATAACGAAGCAATAGACCTTGTGCAAAAGGGCTATACAGTGTCATGCCAATATGAAATTACAGAGTATTCAGACAATCCTGACGGAGAACTACACAACGGCAACCCGTATGACAAAGAGATTTTGGATGGTAGATTTGAACACCTCGCAATTGTAGATAGCCCACGTTATGAAGATGCAATTATTGCGGTTAATTCAAAAACAAACAAATATCAACCAATCATTGATTATATAGAAAATTACAACACAGGAGGAATTATGGACAAAGAAACAAGAAATGTCTTTGAAAAACTTATTTCGGCATTGAAAGCAAAAAATGAAGCTGATGATGAGAAAGAAAAAGACAAAGAAAAAGACGACGCAATAAAAACAGTAAAATATAAGGAGGGGGCTGCTTGTCAAAACAGATTGTATTACGCCATTTTTTATTGTTATAGCACTAGCTTATAAAAATAATTTTAGGTAAATTTATTCTAAATCAATTCTGCAGCTCTATAAGAACTTCTTACCAAAGGGCCGATTTGGTAATTTTTTATTCCAACTTTTTTAGCCATAGTTCTTAATTTATCATATTCTTCCGGAGTGTAATATTTTGCGACTTCAAAATGTTGTTTTGATGGTTGAATATATTGACCAATCGTAACAATATCGCAGCCAACATTTTTTAAATCAACAAGAGTTTGTTCAATTTGTTCAAAAGTTTCTCCAAGCCCTATAATAAGCCCTGATTTGGTCAAAATATCGCTATTATCTTTGACGTATTTCAAAATATCAAGAGAGCGTTCATAATTGCCTTGGGCACGAACAGTCTTAAAAATATCCTTTACCGCTTCGATGTTGTGGTTAAATACATTCGGATGAGCTTTTATGATTATATCCAGGCAAGATGTATTTCCTTTGAAATCAGGAGTTAAAATTTCGATTTTGGTATCAGGGCATAGTTTTCTTATTTCATAAATACAATTTGCAAAATGTTCAGCTCCTCCATCCGGCAAATCATCACGAGTCACAGAGGTGATGACAGTATATTTTAATCCTAATGCGTTAACTGCTTCTGCTATATGTTTCGGTTCTTCAGTATCCAAGGGTTCCGGTTTTGCGCAAGAAATGTTGCAATATTTACAGTTTCTGGTACACTCATTACCCATAATTAAAAAAGTTGCTGTATTTTTTGTATAACATTCATTTTTGTTTGGGCAGCGAGCATTTTCGCAAACAGTGTTTAAACATTTTGTTTTTAAAATTTTTCTAACGGTACGAGTTTTGTCAGTATCTATAATTGGTCTTTTTAAATAATCAGGTAATCTTTTATGCATATTTAATATTATATAGCAAAAATATTGATTTTCATGACTTAAAACGGTATAATGTAATTAATATACGTAGTACTACATAAAAAGAAAGTGCAAATTTATGAAAAAATTAATGACAATTTTATGCTTATTGTGTTTTGCGGGATGTGCATACGCAGAAGTTTATGAAATTCCGGGGTCTAGAGTTGAAACAACTACTGAAGTTCAAGTATCACAAGATGGCACTAAGCAAGTTGGGGATACAAAAGTTAAAAGAAAGAGACTTTTTAGGCGCAGAGACCAAAACCCGACAAACACATATTGGAATTTTGGTAAAGTTCCGTTTTGGACAGGTTCTATTTAGAACTTAACAAGGTTAAAAAGCATTATTTCTAATTATGGAAATAATGCTTTTTGTTATATTAATATTTTGGCTGGTCTTTAAATTGCTCCATTTTGGGACTAATTTTGTTGTTGATAATGTTTTTTATATGTTCAGATGTTAGCCAAAAGTGTTCTTCAAGTTCGTTCAAGGTACGATTTTGGAATGTTAATAACTCAGCAAGCATACATTCTCTGCGAGTTAAACCTGAATTGTGAATTTGATGAAATTTATAATTCTGGTCTTCAAACTCATTTATGTTAGCATCTGTTTTGGCTATATATTTCCCGTCATTTTCTATTGTGCTGAGCGGAACTTGGACTTGTTTTTCAGATTTAACTTTTAAGCTTTTTTGTTTTAATCTATTTACATATCCATAAAAGTCAAAATTTTTATTTTTAGCATTTCTATTTGCGGTGTTCACAAAACTTAGTCGTAAATTTTGCAATAAATCCTCATAAGGTTCATTCTTGTTTAATTTAGATTGTTCTTTTGCTATTTTTTGTAAAACTTTATCAACCACTTCAAAAGCTTTATTTTTTTCTTTTGCATTGTTTGATAAAAAGAATGTTTTAACAGCTTTAATAAATTTTCTATTTTTAGGAATTGCATCAGGGAGGTAATCCCTAAAGAATTTTTGTATAAAATATCTGCTTACACCCAATTGTTTTGCAATTTCGATTTGAGTTGCACCGGCACTTCTTAATGTTGCAATTTC
This sequence comes from uncultured Candidatus Melainabacteria bacterium, assembly GCA_934718275.1. Classification (GTDB taxonomy): domain Bacteria; phylum Cyanobacteriota; class Vampirovibrionia; order Gastranaerophilales; family Gastranaerophilaceae; genus Stercorousia. Next base: position 214,257 of record CAKUZD010000002.1, read on the forward strand.
ATCTATTTTGCTATGTAACAATTGCATATAAGTGTTTGCGCCCTGACTCTTATCCTGTTTTTTAATATATTTAATTCCTTGCAATTTAAAATTTTGGGTTGTTTGCAATATACTACTTGGGGCAGAATGATTGCCTTTTTTTACTATAAAATTTAAATTTACAGGCATAATACAGCTTCCTTTCTAATTATTTAGAAGTTCGTAAATTAATATTCTTGTCAGTATATTAATAAAGTTTTACAATATTATCTAAACAAACACTCAAAAATACCTTCTGAGTATGTTGGATGTGCAAAACAAACTTTTTTCAAATCTTCAATTCCTATATCATTTTGCATAGCGATTGTTATTTCTTGAATTAAGGCTGCTGCTTCTTTCGAAACAATATGAGCACCAACGATTTTCCCCTCTTGAGAAAGTATTTTAATAAATCCTTCTGTGCAGTTATCACAATGAGACTTTCCTAAAGCTGAAATAAGTATATTGGATTTGTGGTAACTTCCGGCTTCTAAATCTTGTTCTCGTTTTCCAACCCAAGCAATTTCAGGATTACCATAAACGATAGCCGGTACAAGTGTTTCGTTAAATTCAATTTTGGCAACTTCTTTGATTGCTTGTTTTACAGCAAAATGTGCCAATTGAATTTTTCCACATGCATCACCTATGCAAGTATTGCAGTTTTCAATAGGTTGTGGAATTCTTCCTGTTGCTAAAAGAATAAGTTCCGGAGTTAAAATTTCTCCTGTTTTTAAAATCACACTGTTGTTTTCAATTTTATCAACTCCGTTTGAAGTGTAAAATTTTATTTTTTTAGCTTTAAAAATACGTTCAACTCTTTTTGATACTTCGATATCCGCTAATGGTAAAAGATGTTCTGCCATTTCTACGATTGTGACGTCTACATCAAATGCTGATAAAATTCTGGCCCATTCTGTTCCTATTGCTCCCGAACCTATTATTACAATACTTTTAGGTAGAGTTTTCATATTTAAGATATCGTCAGAAGAAAGTATGAATTTATGGTCAAATCTTAAGCCATCAAAATCACGTGGTTTTGAGCCTGTTGCGACAATTATTCTTTTACATTCAAATATTTCACCATTTGCTATTATATTCTCTTGTTCGTTAGAAGAATGAGCTGGCCGGATAGTTGCTTCCGCGTTAATAACAACAACTCCTGCGTTTTTCAATGAAAGTTCCAATGACTTTCTTAATTTTTCGATTACTTTGTCTTTTCTTTCAACAATTTTTGAATAATCAAAAGACAGATTTTCGGCAGAAATTCCAATATCAGAAGCTGATTTCATTTCATTATAAAGTTCTGCGGAATGTAATATTGTTTTTGTTGGTATACAGCCTCTATTTAAGCAAACCCCGCCAACTTTATCTTTTTCAAACAAAATAACAGAAAGCCCCTCAGCTCTTGCTTGAAAAGCAGCAGTGTAACCGGCAGGCCCGCCACCTATTATGCCTAAATCAAATTGTTGTGCCATAATTTATTAATACCTCGTTTTCTGATAAGAGAAAGCACTTTATCCTAATAATTTATCTCGTGTATACTCTAGGTAATCTGACTTTTAAACGGCAAGTTAATTCGTAATTGATTGTACCTAAAATATCAGCCCATTTATCAATAGAATGTTTTTCATCTAATAATGTTATGACATCTCCGAGTTGAGCTTCAATGCCTGTTATATCAAACATCATTTGGTCCATTGTAATGTTTCCGATTTGTGGAACTTCTTTCCCGTTCAAAACTCCGTATATTTGGTTGGAAAGTCCTCTGGGAACTCCGTCTGCATAGCCTAAAGGAACTGTTGCAATTTTTCTTGTCCCGTGTGCGGTAAACGTATGTCCATAGCTTACGCCTTCACCATCTTTGGCATCATGTATATTAACTATTCTTGCTTTTAAAGATAATACAGGTTTTAAATCCGGTTTGCGCACTTCTCCATCACTCGGCAAATCCGGATAAAGTCCGTAAATTCCAATTCCTGCACGTCTCATATTGGAATTTGGAACATCATAACACATTGCTCCTGCAGTATTTAAAATATGAAGTAGTAAGCCATCTGTATTGATTTGAGAAATAACTTTATTCCATCTATCAATCTGAATTTGTGTTTTTTCTCTGATTTCGGCATTTGCAAGATGGGTGAATATTCCTCTAAAATCGAGATAATTCGCATTTCTGACTTCATTTATAAATTCTACTGCATTATCAACAGACACTCCAATCCTGTTCATCCCTGTGTCGAGTTTAACATGGACTTTAGGTTTTATACCTGTTCTTTTATAAGCTTGTAAACAAGCTTCAAGATGCTCTTTTGAAAAAATTGCGATTGTTATGTCTGATTTTACGGCAGTTTCAACTGCCCAAACAGGGACAGCACCCAATACAAGAATTTCACAATTAATTTTTGCTTGTCTTAAATCCACACCTTCGTCAATCGAGGCAACTCCAAGCATATCTGCTCCGGAAGCTAAAAGGGTTGGTGCAATCATTACGGATCCATGCCCATAAGCATCAGCTTTTACAACTGCCAAAAGTTTTACATCTTTGGGAGTGTTTTTTCTTATTGCACGCATATTATGTGAAATATTTTCTAAATTAATTTCTACCCAACTGTCTCTATGGATATTTATATTTGTTTGTCTAACGTTTTTCATAGTAAATTCAGTATAGTACCAAAAGTTAGCTGTGGCAAGAAAAATTTTAATATAATTTTTATATCTTGGAAAAATTTATGATGTAATATAAAAATATGGATTATGAATAGAGGAGAAAAATATGAGTGTATTTGAAGCCGGAATGATGGTATGTTTTGGAATTAGTTGGCCTGTAGCAGCTCTAAAAACCTATAAATGTAAATGTGTACATGGGAAAAGTATACATTTTTCTATGTTAATTTTATTAGGTTATATTTGTGGGATTGCACACAAAGTTCTTGATGATATGGATTGGGTATTTTGGCTGTACATAATGAATACCTTCTTTCTGCTTGTTGATATGTACCTGTATTACTTATATCGAAATAATAAAGCTCCAATAGAACCTGTCGATGATAATTTTGATGACGAAAAAATTGAAGTTAAAAGTGAGGTATAAAAACTAAAATAAGATATAAAATTAAGTAGGAGGCTTGTTAATCAAGCCTCCTACTTGTTATAATTAATTATTAATATGTGTTTATTTTATCTATTTTGCTTCGAATGTTGTACCTTCTTTAGTGTCTTTTAAGATTATGTTACATTCGTCTAATGTTATTCTTATTTTATCTGCAATATCCCAATTTTTAGCTTCTCGAGCTTCTTTTCTGTAGGAAATCAGTTCTTCCATTGATGAAAATTCTCTCCCTAAAACTGTTGAAACTTTAGCTAAAGCGTTTTTAATTTCTTCTTCACTTAATTGAGGTTTGTCAAATGTAAAACCTAGAACAGTTGCAAGTTTGAATAGAACCGTGAATGCATCTTTATCATCTTTATTAGCTTTATTGGTTAATTCAAATAAAACAGCAAGGGCTTTGGATGTGTTCAGGTCATCATCCATAGCATCAACAAAAGTTTTGTATTCATTTGTTTGAGAAATATCTAAGTTTTCATTGATTTTAGTGCGTTTAGCATTAAGCATTCTTTTTACGCCTGCTTGTGCAGAGGACAATGCTTCATCAGAAAATTCAACAGGCATTCTGTAATGGTTTGTCAAAATAAAGAAGCGAATAGTATTTGCGTCATATTTTTTTAGCAAATCGTCTATTGTCAAGAAATTACCTAAAGATTTTGACATTTTTTCTTTGTTTATGGTTACAAAACCGTTGTGAAGCCAATAATTAACAAATTTACATCCGTTTGCACATTCTGACTGAGCTATTTCATTTTCGTGGTGAGGAAAAATTAAATCAGCCCCACCTGCATGGATATCAATAGTTTTGCCTAAATATTTGCGACTCATGGCAGAACATTCTATGTGCCACCCGGGACGTCCTACGCCCCAAGGTGATTTGTATCCAAATTTTTCATCTTTTTTCCATAATGCAAAGTCTAACGGATCTTCCTTGTGTTCTCCAACTTCAATTCTTGCACCGCTTTCAAGTTGGTCAATAGGTTGCTTTGAAAGATAGCCGTATTTAGGAAATTTTTTTACCCTAAAATATACATCTCCGTCTGCTTCGTAAGCATAGCCCTTAGCAATTAAATCTTTTACAATAGAAATCATTTCTCCAAGAGTTTTAGTTGCAAAAGGTTCTATGTCAGGTTTTAGAGTATTTAATGCTTTCATAGAATTTTCAAATTGTTTATACCAATATTGAGAAACTTGTTCCGGAGTTTTTCCTTCTTTTTCTGCTTTTTTAAGGATTTTGTCATCAACATCAGTAACGTTGCGGCAGTATGTAACATCATAGCCTTTAAATTTTAAATACCTGTATAAAACATCCCAAGTTATGTAACATCTTGCGTGTCCTAAATGAGCATTATCATAAACAGTTGGGCCGCAAACATACATTTTTACTTTGTTGCCGTCAATTGGTGTAAAATCCTCGACTTTGTTTGTGTAAGAATTGTGTAATTTCATATAAAAGCACCTCATTTAATAATCTTAATTTTATTACAAAAAAAAATAATTGTTAATAAATGTAAATATAAATAACAAATATAGCAATTTTGTATATAACAAATATTTATATATTATATACGTGCAATAAATATTATAACAAAGAAAAGGAGATTTAAGCATGGTTGACAAAGTTAATGGTCCAAGAGGCAAGGGTAATGTTCCTAATGGATATACTAAAATTAAACTTTATGACAAAGCGGCTAAAAAGGTAGAAACATTTTTTGTTCCGGTTGGTAAGAAGTTTCGTATGAATGGTGTGACCTATGATCCGAGCAAAGGCAAAAATAATGAGCTTGTAATTACAGGCAAAAAAGGTCAAGCAGGTTTTGATAATGCCGGAATTGCTCTTGAACACATGGATGTGAATGGAGATGGAAGGATTGACAAAAAAGATACTAGTAACCATTTGGCAGAATCAATTAATAAAACCCTGAATAAAAAAGGTTCTGAGTATTATGTCAAATCAAATGATACATTTTCAGATGCCGGTATAATTAATGGTTCCGGCGGTGTTGTTTTCAGCAAAGATGGAGAACAACGAATGGAATTTAATATAGAGTAAATACTTTATATCGCATCAAATATTTCAAATACCGGTTGGATAAGTTGTTCGACCGGTATTTCTTCGTCTAATTCTAAGGTAATTGTTGGAATTTGTCTTTCTACGCCGGCATAAGTTCCGAAACTTCCGGGGGTTGGGTACCCAATACTGGCTTCTACAGGGTAATTTATGATTTTTGATATTTGTTCTGCCCAATTCTTTGCAGGGCCATCATAATTAACAACTTTGTACGGGGCGTGAAGTGTAAGTATTCTATTGGGCTTAAATTCATTAATAGTATCTATGAGAAACTGAGTCTCAATCTCGCTTCCGCCTGCTATACCGCCATAATATGCTGTTTGGGCGTTATCACAAGTGGCATTTTCTCCGCAATTTTTCCCCCAATTTTTTGTTGGAAAATTTCTATTTAAATCGACTCCGTTGGCATTTGTGCGTTGTTTCAATTGCATTCCGTCAGGGTTTAAGCAAGGGATGAATAGAAGATTGGTTGTCTTGAGTTTCCCCCTCCTCGGCATCATAGATGCCGGTCCTCCCTCAGGTGGAGGACATTCTATTTCTTTTTGGATTTTGTTGATAACTCCTTCAATACTTTGGTGTATTTCATTATTCCAAATTCGTATAACCTTATATCCGTTTTGTTTAAAAAACAAATCTCGAGTTTTATCTTTTTTTAAGTTTTCTTCTTCGTTATGTTGACCGCCGTCAATTTCAATAATAATTTTGGGTGCAAAACAAGCAAAATCTACAATATATTTATCAATTGGTTGTTGGCGTCTAAATTTAACACCTAATTGTTTTTGTTTTAGATATTGCCATAAAATAATTTCTTCTTTTGTGGAGTTGTTGCGTAAGTTTTTACTAAGTTGTATCAGGCGCATTTTATTATAATGCATGTCCTCCACTTGCGGGAGGACCGAAATCTTTGATTTCGAGGTGGGGGAAATTGAGGAACATCTTTTTAAATATTCTTCAATTAAAAATTTTCCTTGCGGTTCGTCTCCATGGAATACTCCAATAATTAAAGCTGTGCTTGGTAAATATTGTGAATAATTTCCTATTAATTGAATTTCATTTCCCAATTTAGTTTTTGCTGTTTTTAATATTTTAAAATTGTTATTCACTATTTACTCTCTATTATTCAAACAATGCATCTATAAAATCTTTAGAATTGAAAGCTTTTAAATCTTCCATTTTTTCTCCAACTCCGACAAGTTTAACAGGTAATTTCATCTCTTTGGCAACTGCCAAAACAATTGCACCTTTTGCAGAACCATCAAGTTTAGTAAGTGCAACAGATGTAACATCAACTGCTTCTGTAAAAACTTTTGCTTGTTGTAATCCATTTTGTCCGGTATTGGCGTCTAGTACAAGAATACATTCTCGTAAGGCTTCCGGAGCTTTTTTGCTTATTACTGATTTTATTTTTTTTAATTCTTCCATTAGGTTAAATTTATTTTGTAGCCTGCCTGCGGTATCAACTAAAATTACATCAAAATTTTCTTTTTTGGCTTTGTCTATTGCTTCAAATACAACTGATGCCGGATCAGCTTTATCTTTGCGGACAATTTCTGCCCCTGCTCTTTTAGACCAAATGTCGAGTTGTTCTTCTGCTGCAGCACGGAATGTATCTCCGGCAGCAATTAACACTTTTTTTCCTTCTTGTTTAAATTTGTATGCAAGTTTTCCAATCAGTGTTGTTTTGCCTGCTCCATTTACTCCTGTTATAAAGTAGATATTCAATTCATTTTCATTGTAGGCGAGGTTGGTATCTCCGGCACTATTTAGAACTTTTAAGAATTCTTGTTTTAGATATTCTTTGACGTCTGCCGGTTTAATTTTGTTTTGATTTCTTAACTTATCAACCAATTCAGTGGCGTAGTTAACGCCCAAATCTGCAGAAATAAGCATGTCTTCCATATCATCAAGAATGAAATCAGAAAATTCGTTTTCCTTTTCTACAGAATTAACAACGTTTCCAACAAGCACTTGTGCCGTGTTGGAAACAGTTTCTTTAAGATTATTAAATTTGTCTTTAAAAAATCCAAACATATTTTTAGTTTTGCCTCTGTATTGTGGATATTTTATACAAGAAATAAAACCAAATTAATAATTTAGGTGGTTTTAATTTCTAATTTAATTAATACCGTAATCAACGATTACTTTAGCTAAAATGCCGTTAATAAATGAAGAACTGTCCTCGGTTGAATATTTTTTAGCAAGTTCTAACGCTTCATCAACAACAACTTTCATTGGAGCATCTTTAATGTATAAAAGTTCTACGATTGCAATACGTAAAATGTCTTTGTCCATTTTTACAAGGCGTCCTAAATCCCAATTTTTGGCATATTTTTGAATGATTTCATCAATTTCTTTGTGGTTCTTTTGAAAATAGTCTGCAATTTGAATTGCATAATTTTTTACATCATGTTGTGAATCAAGGGTTGTAAATTCTGCGATTTCTAAAGCCAACATTGATTTTTCGGCAATATCAATCATTTCATTAATTCTGCCTGTCATATCTGATGTCATAGGGATTGGAACCGGAATATTAGCTGCCCCGATTGGTCTTTTTAAATTTTCTTCTGCGTCTGCTTCATAGTTTTCGATTTGATTTCTCATTGAAACTAATGCGCCAAGTGCAGTTTTTAGTTCGTCTGTTGCATTACTTGTTAAAATTCTAACAGATTTAAGAATAATATCTTGTAAATCTTCTCTTGAGTAGTTTGTAATTTTTTTATCAAATTGTGAAAATAATATAAATGCTAATTCTCTTGCTGCTCTACGGGCTTGCATATTTTACCTCTTTTTTTATTTCTTTTATTTACAAGCCTAATGCTATCATGAAAAAATTTAATCTACAATATTTTTTCAGTAGTGGAATTTTCAAGATTTGTTAAAATTCTTTTAGTATCATTAACGCAGAAAATTAGAAGCGAACAAATGTTTAAACTGTCTTTGGCTTGAAAATCACTTTTTTCTGTAATTGTTTGAGATAAAAGTTTAGTTAGTGTTTCTATTTTATCTAAACCGCACAATGCTCTTGACAAATTATTCGATAAATCCTTGTTACACATCAGGTTAAAGGTTATCATAATAATATTTAATAGGGTATTAGACTTATGTCTATATTATTTGCATAATAAAAGATATGGGGCTGACACCTTATGAGTTTTAATTTTATCCAATCTGTTTTTTATAAACTCTGCGTTGTGAGAAAATGGCTTTTCTGATAAAAATTTTCTATAATATCTTTGAGCAAAGCTACGTTTCCCAAGTTTGTCAAAGCAAATCCCGATACTTGCGTAAGCTTTGTAATAATTTGGATTGAGTTTAAGTATTTTATGAAGAATTTCGGATGCTTCTTTATAATTTCCCAACTTCATCAAAAGTGCGGACTTGCAGTCGTAAGCTTTTATAAATCCTGCGGAATTTTCTATTAATTTTTGATAAATCATAAGTGCTAATTCGTATTCTTCACACATTTCATGCGCTATCCCAAGTTGTAGGATTGCATCCGGATTATCCGGATTTAATTGAATCGCATGAACAAAATTCTTAATTGCACCGCAAGGAGAATTATTAAGAAGATGACAAAGCCCGAGTTCATAAAATACTTCATAATTATCACTTTTTAAATTTGTTGCTATATCCAAGTATTTTATGGCTTTTGTATACTGTTGCAGGTGTTTGTAACATATTCCAAGCCCATAATAACTGTCAAAATTGTTTCTGTCTATCAAAATTGCGTTCAAATAGTTTGAAGCAGCTTCTTTAAACATATTGCCTATACGCAACGCTTCAGCTTTTTTACAAAAATTATTTTGAACAGGTAATGTACATAATTTGTTAGTATTTGAACTCAATTTTCTTCCTCACTCTCCTTATATATGATAGTTTTTTTTTTATAGTTGAAGAACAACCATCTGATGTATAGTTTATCAATCATTGGATTTATTATTTTTCTTGTGCTATAAAATTGTTATGAATAAGTATTTGGTTGGGATATTAATTATATTTATGGGCTTACCTGTTTTGGCGGATGAAGTGTCTCTAAGCGGAGTTGAAGCAAAAAAAATTGAGTTGCCTAAAACGGATATTAACAAAAAACAGTCACTTGTTGTTAAGGATGAGCAGGTTTTGCAAGAACTTGTGAAGATGCAAAAAGACAAAGACCTTGAAGATATTGAAAATCTTTGGAAAGGAACTGTTGAGAATAATCAGGTGATAGGTTTTGCATTAAAAAAACTTTCTACTCCGGAAAGTCAAAGAAGAATTCATTCTTCTTTGATGGCTAAAACTCTTTCTGCTGTGGTTGCGGGGGCTTCTCTTGCTCCATCTTTAATTGGTGCGGATTATATGACACAGTCGTCTGCATTTGCTGCCGGTCGTTTGGCTCAAAATTTGATTAATCGAAAAAATATGCCTACAGAAATTCCGCTTACAGATACGGAACTGATTGAACTTGCCGGACTTGTAGAAAGTTTGCAAGATAAAATAATTACGGCTTATTATAACTATAAAAGTTCTCTTTCTCAATTAAAGGAAACTCGTCAAAGGTTACTTTTGTATAACAAAAATTATGCAAAAGCTCTTGATGATGAGGATTTAATGGAAATTACAATATCATCTGCTTTGTACGACAATATGAGGGTTGAGGAATTTTATTACATGGAGAATGCAAAAAAATATCACCTTGAGTTGCAAAGACTTGCAGGTAAAAAGGTTGTAGATAAATTAAATTTATATCAATTTAGTTTTAATTCAACATTAGTTGGAGAAAAGGCGGTGAATAAATGAAAAAATTATTCATAATTGCACTACTCCTAAATTTGATTTCTCCGACTTATGCAGTTACTCTCGAAGAAATAACAATGCCAAAACCGCCTGCATATAGAACAGGACTCTCAGAAGTGCCGGAAAAAGAATATATGGAGGCAAAAGCAGAAAATAAAGTGCATCAGGAATATGTAAAAAAAGATGCAGAACAATTTGATGCCACAGATTTGACTTATGCTGATTTGAGTATAAAACAGATTTCACGAGAGGTAGCGGCAGATTTGGAATTAGACCAAGAAGATATGATTGGGGATTTATCCGTATTATGGCAGGGAGCTGCAGCACAAAGTGATACAATTAATTTCGCGTTATACAAACTTGCAAATCCTGATGAAGATAAACCTGATGAAAAATCTGTTAAGAAAGTTCTTACAACTATTGCAAGTATGTCTACCCTTGTAGGGGCGGGAATGGGAAATCCTTTACTTGCCGGAGGTTCTTTGATAGGTGGTAATATTTTAGGTATTATGGCTCAGGATACAAAAGCTTTGAATTATAAATATACTAAAGTTACTGACGCGGATATGATTATTCTTGTCCGAAAGATTGAAGATTTGCAGCAAAGAACTGTTGACTTATATTATAATTATATGACTGCGCGGAAAAGGTTAAAAATGATTGAGCAAATCACTGCTGATAGAAAGAAAAATTATAATCTGTCTCAAGATATGTCTAAGGATGTAATTTTAATTACAGATGCATATTACAGGACAGCGTTAGATAATCAAATGAAAGCTCGTTCTGATTATTATGCAAAGCGTGCGGCGTTGGAACAATTTGTCGGGAATGAAACTTTTGCGCAGTTTGAAAAAGATTTGAAGGAAAGAGAGGATAGTGAAAAGTGAGAAGTGAAACGTGAAAAGTCCGTTACAGATGCTATCGTATCAAAATATATTTTTGAACGAAGTGAGCTATAAAGTTTTCTCACTTCTCACGTTTTACTTTTCACTTACTATATGTTCATACCATTTAAAATAAACAACGGAAAACAAAATATGCAAATTGATAGCGATTTGCTTGATAATGCAATTGAAAATCAAGTAAAAGAACCAATATTTCGTCTCTATGGTTGGTCTCCCGCGTGCGTATCTTTGGGGAGAAATCAAAAAGATGATTTTGTTGACGAAAATTTATTGAAAAAAAATAATATAGATATTGTACGGCGTTCAACCGGGGGACGTGCTCTTTTGCATGATAACGAGATTACTTATAGTTATGTTTGTCCTGCAACTTTTTTGAACAATGGTGAAAATATTGTTGAGTCTTACAAAGAAATTTCAAAGCTTTTAATTCTTGCTTTTGCAAAAATAGGAATAGAGTTGGATTTTGGTGGAATTCGTAAAATTCAGGGACATAAAGATTATTGTATGTTAGTGTCTACGGGGGCTGATTTGTGCTGGCATGGGCGAAAGTTGATAGGTTCTGCTCAGTTTAGAAAAGAAGGTTATATTTTACAACATGGGTCGATTTTGTATGATTATGATAAAAAGTTGTTAGAAAATATCTTTAAAGAAAAGGTTGATACATCTTCAATTGTTTGTGTAAAAGAAATTAATCCCAATATTACGAAAGATGACATAATTAGTTTGTTAAGTAATGTAAAGCTTGTAAAGCCTTAATAATACAGGTTTTTGGGGCTTTTTTGTATATTAATTATGTTTTGCGGGGCAATTTTTAAAGATAAATTTTCTTTATATAAGTACGGGGATTAATCAAAGGGGATTAAAAAAATGTCTAGCAATATTTCAGTAAATTCATTCTATAATTACTGGCAAAATATTCCGGCTTACTTAGCTCTTGGTAACAGAGCCAGCAGTATAACAGGTTTAGGTGGTAAGGAAGAAACTAGATATTTTACACTTCCTACAGGTTATCCTGATAGCACTTATACATTGGCTTCTCAAGAGTCAATTAACAATCCGAATGGTTTGAGTCAATGGAATCCTTTAATGGTTGGTATTGATTTGACACAAGGTATGTCTACAAATCCTGCATTAATTGAAGCAGGCAATAAATTAGCTTATAATTCAGGTTTTTCTAAAGGGTTGGCATTAAGATTGTCTTCTTCTGTTGCAGCTCTTTCAAATATGGAAGCTCAAATTGAAGCAACTGTGAAATCTGACCAATTGACAGATGCTCAAAAACAAAGATTACAATCTTTGCTTGATCAAGTTAAAGCATTGAAAGACAAAGTCGCAAAGATTGCTGAAGCAGGTGACTTAAAACTTGAAGATGTTGAAGCTATTCAGGGACAAATTATTGCTTTGACTAAAAAAGCAAGTGAAGTTGCTAAAGAAATAGCTAAAGAAGTTCAAGACAAAGCTGATAAAAAATCTGATGCAGCAGATAACGCTGATGATGCAGGCAAAGCAGATGATGCTGAAGGTGCTAGCGATGCAGACGATGCAGATAAAAAATCAGAAACCGGTAAAATTGATGAAAAAACCGAAGCAGGTAAAAAACAAAAAGAATTGAATAAAAAAGCAGTAAATATTTGCCAAGATATTTATACAGGCACTGTTGGTTCATCTTTCAGAGCTAGTTATGGAAAAATAAACAGTGGTGTAAGCCAAATTAATAAAGAAAATGTTGCTACTGTTTTGAATACTTGGGATAAACAATATGCTAAAAACGGAAAAGGCTTGGTAGAAACATTATTCGATCAAGAATGGTGTTGGAATGATTCTCTTGATAAAAATGCAAGACCGGGAGAAAAAATTGCAAACCCTGGCAAAAGTAACGTGAACGTTATTTGGAATATTGTAGCAACTCTTGATCAAAGAGCTCAAGAATTAGGTATTAAAGAAGACTTAGCAGGTCAATTTGCAGTTGCTTATGATGAATTAGACGATACATTTGTAGACCAAAAAGCTGTTCAAGAAGCTGTTGCAAATATTCAAAAAGCAGTAACTGAAGCTGAAAATGAAAAAGCAGCTAAATCTGCAAAAGAAGAAACTGATGGCAAAGCAAAAGCAGATGCAGCAAACAAAAAAGCTGAAGCAGATAAGAAAAAAGCTGAAGAAAATGCAAAGAAAGAAAAAGAAGCTAAAACTTTGTTCTTGAGTGATATGCGTGAAGTTTTAAAAGACGATAACGCAGAAATTTCAGACAAAGTAAAATATAAAGATGGTAATTTTGTTGTAAGAATTGACGGTATTGAATACGAAGGTGCTAACTACGTAGAATTAGCAAGAGCTATTAAAAATGCAGGTTATAAACCGGAACAATACTTGAAAAAATCAAAAGTAAACCAAAAAGCTTAAAAAGATTTAATTAATGATTCCTCATATTTGGTAGAAAAGTAGAAATAGTAGGTTAATGTGTGAAATTTAGCTCCCTAAATGGGAGCTTTTTATTTAGTTGAATAAGTGTTTATGTTTTCAAATAAAAAAAGACTTTCTGTAGAAAGTCTTTTAATTGGCTGGGGTGGAAGGACTCGAACCTCCGAAATGGCGGTACCAAAAACCGCTGCCTTACCACTTGGCGACACCCCAATATTGGGTACTCCTTTATTATATATACTAAAATTTTATTGTCAATAATTTATTCAATTTCTTTGAAAAAATCTTGAATGTTTACGTGTAAGATTTTTGATAATTTAAAAATAACTAGAGCACTGGGAATAATAATTCCTCGTTCTAATTTCCCGACATAATTTACACTCATATCAAGCAACTCTGCAAGCTCGTCTTGCGTATAATGCCTGCGTAGTCTTTCGGCTCTTATATTGGCTCCTAATATATAACCAAAATCGTTTTTCATATAACAATTTTATATTATTGACAAAGTTCGTCAAAGAGATTATAATAACTATAATCTTTACTATAGTAATGATTTAATGTATTATTATATATAATTTGGAGTGATTTAATGAAAAAAGCTTTTACTTTTGCTGAAACTTTAATTACAATAGGTATTATTGGGGTTGTTGCAGTTATGACAATGCCGGTTATTGTGCAAAACTATAGAGCTAAAGTATTAGAAACTGCATTCAAAAAAAGTACAAGCGCATTATATCAAGCATTTGAACTTACAAAACAAGAATTAGGAACAGATGATATATATCAATATTATGTTGTGTATGATGAAATGGCAAATACTTACTTAAATGCTCATGAATTCGAAGCTGTATTTGAAAAGAACTTGAAAGTAGTTAGTCAATATAAATCTTCTTTTTATCCAATATATAATTATAATAAATCTAAATTGATAACTGCTAATATCGGAAACGATTATCCAAATGCTACCAAAATTCTTGCAGATGGTAGCTCTTATGGAATTCATACTAATTCTGATACGAATAGGATTGCAATACATGTATATATTGATACAAATGGGCCGTATAAAAAACCAAATCAATATGGGCATGATATATTCCAATTTCAAATACGTAAAGATAACAAGCTAACTCCGGTTAAAATGACTAAAAGTTATTCAGAAGGAGATTATGAAAGTGGCTCTCCGGTGATGGAATTAAAGGGTTATCCTTGTTCAACAAAAAATAAACAAGCTTCAAATGGAGCAGGGTGCGCATATTATGCCTTAAATAATATAAATCCTGATGACAATACAAAAAAATATTGGCAAAATTTACCTTAATAAATAAAAGGACTTTTTTCTTTTGCCCTGATAACTTCGACATTATTGTCCAGTAATTTTTCAAAAACATCTAAAATCATTATTTCACTTTCGAAGTGGCCAATGTCAAAAACAATTATTGGGCTGTCTAGTGCTGTGTGGAATTTTAAATCTCCCGTAACAAATGCCTCAGCACCATTTTCATAGGCATCATTAATAAATTCGGTTCCGCTTCCTGCACAAAAAGCAATCTTATGCAATTCAAGGATTTTTTTATTATTAACATATTTCAGGTGTGGTGAAATTGTTTTAAGTTTTTCTACAAAATCTTGTAGTAGTATTTGATGTTTTACAAATCTAACAAAACCATTATCGGAATTTTCAATCTCAAAATTTTTATCGGAAAAAATTTTTTTAATTAATGTATCCGTTGTTCCACCTTGAGTTCTGTCCATATTTGTATGCGCACAATAAATATCAAGAGATTTTTGTTTTCTATTAAAAGATTGGTTGAGATGGTAGTTTAACGGTACCAAAAATAATGGATGATGAGAAATAATCATGTCACAATTTTTTTCTATAGCCTGTTTTACAACATCATTTGTAACAGTTAAGCAGAGCATAACTTTTTGAATATTTTCATTATCTGTCTCTACTAACCAACCGGAACAATCCCATTTCTCCGCAAGTTCCAGCGGTGCAAATTCTTCTATTTTTTTTGTTATTTCGTATTTGTTCATTATTCAAACTACTCACTCGTCACTATTTATTGTAACCAAGAATTGTGTCTTTCGTAATTAAAAAAAGATTATTACAGATTAATATAATTGAATATCTCTTTCGCAATTGTTTTTTTGCAGGCTTTTTCAAGTTTTTTCATATCCCCATTTTTACTAAGAATTGTAACTTCATTATAATCACTTGAAAAACCTATGTCTTTTCTTGAAATATCATTTGCAATTAAGTAATCACAACCTTTTTTAGTAATTTTTTCTTTAGCATTTTCCAGTAAGTTTTCACTTTCTGCGCAAAAACCAATGATTAAAGGATTTGCTTTGGCAGTTTTTCGTTTAGAACATAATTCTTTCAAAATATCAGGATTTTTAACAAGAGTTAGAGTAATTTCATCAGTAGAAGTTTTTTTCATTTTTTGTGATGCACGCTCTTTAACTCTATAGTCTGCAACTGCAGCTGCCATAATTATACAATTGGCAGACTCAAATTCATTTTCAATTGCTTTTTTCATATCCTGAGCAGATTTTACTTTTATAACATTATATTTTCTTTCAACGTTACAAGTTGTAATCAATGTTACATCCGCACCGAGGTTTTTTGCTGTATCTGCAAGTGCTAAGCCCATTTTCCCTGAAGAATAATTTGATATATATCTTACCGGGTCTATTTCTTCTATTGTGCCTCCGGAAGTTATAACCACTTTTTTCCCTGCTAATTTTTTGCAATTTAATATTTCTACAGTTTTATCAAAAATTTTATCTAATGAACAAAGTCTACCTTTTCCTTCGTAACCACAAGCTAAATAACCGTTTTCCGGTTCTAAAATTTCAACATTTAATTTATTTAAATTCTGTTGAACAATAGGGTTTTCCCACATATTGCAATTCATGGCAGGAGCTATAATAATAGGTTTTGTAAACGCACAAGCAATAGACGTTAAAAGGTTATCACAAATACCTGTTGCAATTTTGGAAATTGTATTTGCAGTCGCAGGGGCAATAACCATTATATCTGCTCTGTCTGCATAAGAGATATGTTCTGGGTTATGTTTTTCAACATTGAATTCTTCAATAGCGACCGGATTTTTACTTAAGTTCTCAAGAGTTAATTTGGTTACAAAATTTAAAGCATTATTGGTGCAAACAACTAACACTTCTGCGTTTGCACGTTTATACATACGAATCAGTTCACAAATTTTATATGCGGCAATTCCTCCTGTTATGCCTATAAGGATTGTTTTCCCACTAAGCATTTTTATGCTCCTTTTCAACAATTCCTTTTAATTCGGAAATTGCACGTTGCAAATCATCATTCACAATTTTATAGTCAAAAACTTCTGCTCTATCAAGCTCCTGTTTTACTTCGTTCATTCGTTTTTGGATGGTTTCTTCATCTTCGGTATGGCGGCCTCTTAATCTATTTTCCAAAGTTTCGAGTGATGGAGGGCATATAAATATCAAAACAGCTTCGGGCATTTGTTTTTTGACTTGGAGTGCTCCTTTAGTATCAATTTCCAAAATAACATTTTTACCTTCATTTAAGCATTTTTCGATAAATTTTTTCTTAGTACCATACCTGTTGCCGGCAAATTCAGCCCATTCTAAAAATTTTTCATCATCAATGCATTGTTGGAATTCTTCTTTTGTTAAAAAGAAATAATTTATTCCATCAATTTCACCTTCTCTAGGAAGTCTGGTTGTACAAGAAACAGACAACATAAACTCCGGATTTCTGTCTAAAAAACCTTTTAAAACTGTGCCTTTTCCTACACCTGACGAGCCTGATATTACAAATAATTTTTTATTCATAGAAATATTATACAATGAACAAAATTTTCTGTACTAAAAAAGAACGGTTTAAAACCGTTCTTTTTTTTAGTAAATCTTATAAATTTATGCCTTTTTGGAATCTTTTTTGTATTCATCAATTGCAAGTATAGAGCAAATGATTAAACAAATTACACCGGAAGCTAACCAAAAATAAATAGCTCCATCCCAATTTTGGTTGCCATTAGAGCCTAATTTATCAACAAGATAACCTGTGCCTGTTGCTGATAAAAACGCGCCTATATAACCAAAAGTCCCTGTAAAGCCTGATGCAGCAGATGCAACTTTTTTTGAACTGCTTTCAACTGCGCAAAGTCCGCCAATCATCATTTGCGGGCCATAAGTAAATGCACCTAATAAACCAATGATAACGTAATTTAGGTTTGCAATTGTGTTAAATTTCAATGCAATAATTGCAAAAATTACACCGATTAAGTAAATCAAGTTAACAGGAGCTCTTTTCCCTTTAAACAATTTGTCAGAAATCAAACCGGCACAAACAGTACCACAAATACCAACTAACGGTAATGAAGCAATCATGTTTGTTGCATCTTGAAGTTCAATATTTTTAGCATTTTTCAAATACATAATCATCCAATCCTCTGCGCCAAATCTGATTATGTAAACGAAAACGTAAGCGATTGCAAGTAACCAAATTGTTTTATTGCATAATACATATTTTTTGAAAATTTGAACATAAGACATATTGTCTTCTTCTTTTTTGTCATTTGCAGAGCATTCTTTAACCGGTTCTTCTCTATAAACTTCAACATCAGGTAAGCCTAAAGATTGTGGTCTGTCTCTTAGTCTTTCAAACAACCATAATGCAGTGATTATGGCTAACGCTCCGGGAACTAAGAAGGCTGCACGCCATCCAAAATGAGCTGCAATATGTCCTGCTAAAATGAAACTTAGAAAAGTACCTGTTTGGTGAGAACAAGACCATAATGACCACTTTGTTCCACGTTCTGAGTTTGAATACCAATATGTTAAGCTTTTTGCAACAGCGGGGAAGCCTGCCGATTGAAACCAACCGCTAACGCCCCACAAAAACGCCAATACCCATAGTAAAATCATAGCTGTCATTTTAGGGTTTAAACCTAGCATATTAACTACATTTGGAGCAAGTGCAAATAAAATGTTAGCAATAGCTGTCATCAATAATGCTGTCGGGAAAAATTTTCTAACATCAGAACCGTCTGCCAATACACCATTGACAAATTTACCAATACCATAGGTTAAATATAATGAGCTTCCCAATAAGCCTAATTCTGTTGCAGAATAGCCGAATTCATCCATAATTCCCGGTAATGCAACTGCGATATTTTTTTTACATAAATAAAATACTGTGTATCCGATAAAACAAGCATAAAATATTCTCAATCTCCAATGAGAATACATATTTTTTACTTTTTCGGGGTCTTGAATTGTCTCCTTAATTGGAGGTTCTTTAAAAAATTGTGCAAAATTTCCTAACATATCCATTTCCTATTTTCTATTTTCCTGCTTTTATAATTTGTATATTTCTTGTTTCATTAAGTTCGTGGCGTGCTTCTTTGATTAATTCTCTTTTTTCTTCATCCAGTCTGCAACCGCCAACCAATCTATCTATAAAACCTGTATTAAGTTTCACGGCTTTATCAAAAGCTCCAACTTCTTCCAAAACATCTTTAATTTGGTGCAAATCATATCCAAAAGATTGTTTTGAATTATAAACCAGAGTTTCACCTGTTTGAGAAATAATAGGCTCTCCACCTTGTTCAAAATATAATTTGAATACGGATTTTAAGTCCTGTAATTCTGATTGTAATGTCGTAACGGTCTGTTGAATTCTTAAAAATCTTTCAAATAAGTATTCAACATTGTCCAACTGTTTAACTTCCCAATCATATTTTTGGAAATATAATTTTTTCAGTTTTGGATAAGCCGAAGCTAATCCCATTGTGTCAGCCATGGCTCTATGATGATTTTTTAATTCAACATGGAATTTTTCAGTCAAGGCATCCAAGCCATGCGAAAATAAATCAGGGTAAACTTCTTTAAACATTTGTTGGGAGTCAATCCTTGGGTTATTAAGTTCCTTCCCTGTTGTTCGCAAACTTGCTTCATTCAAAAAAGAATAATCAAAAATACAGTTGTGGGCAACAATTGGGTATTCTCCAATAAATTCAAGTATTTTTGGCATAGCTTCTGCTTCTGTAGGAGCATCTGCTACCATGTCAGGAGTAATGCCATGTATTGCAATACTTGATTTCCTAATATGTTGCTCCGGATTAATCAGGGTTTGAAATTCATCCTTAATTTTCCCATTTTCAAGTCTTACGGCTGCAAATTCAACCATCTTTTCTTTTGTGTAATCTAATCCTGTAGTTTCCGTGTCAAGAACAATTTCTATTACTTTTTTTCTTCCCATATTCCTATCCTATAGAGTTCTTGTTAGATAATAGCACAAAAATAAATTATGTGGTAGGATTACAAGTGAGAAGTGAGAAGTGAAACGTGAAAAGACCGTTACAGATGTTATCGCACCAAAATCAATTACCGAGCAAAGCGAGCGAAATGAACTTCTCACCTTTCACTTTTCACCTCTCACTAAAAAAAAGGAGATAATCATGTCAAACGCTATAGAAATAAATGATTTTAATTTTGAAAAAGAGGTTTTAAACTCTGAACAACCTGTTGTTGTTGATTTTTGGGCACCTTGGTGTGGGCCATGTCGAAAACTTGCTCCTATTTTGGATGAAGTTGCTATAGAATTTTCAGGAAAAATTAAATTTGTAAAAATTAATACCGATGAAAATATTAAAACAGCTCAAGATTATGCAATAAGCGGACTTCCGAGTCTTTTGGTTTTCAAAAATGGAAAAGCTTTAGAAAGGCTTGTTGGGCTTATGCCAAAATCTACAATTATTGGAAATATTGAGAAGCATTTGTAATAAAAAACAATATGTATTAAGGGAATATGACAATAAGTTTTTGGCACCTTTGGTAAAAGTATTCTTTTATCAAAGGTGTTTTGTTGTCTTAGGTTAAAACTAACTTAACAGCTTTATAAGAATGTAAACTTTTCTTAATAAATTCAGAAATATATTAAAGAATACTTACAAAATTGACGTTAATCCAATTAAGGAAAAGGGTCATTATGCAAGTAAACAGTCAGCCAAATAAATTTAAAATATTTCAAGACTATTATCTTTATGTGAATGGCGAAATGATTAGCTATTCTGAGGCATTACGTCTATACTCTCAACTTGATAATGATTCTATGCTTGATTTCGAACAATTTTACAAAGACGAAACAGGCTATGAAATTATTTCAGCAAACGGTTATAATTTAAATACTAAGACAATTAAAAATTTAAAAACTTTAAATAAAGCAAATATTAATACAAAATATACAATTGAAGCTTATGCAAAAAAATCAGGAAAAATACTTGACCCACAGTGGTCAGGTTATTCTGCTGAAGAAATTATGCAAATGGTAAATAATGGTGTAAATGTTCCACAAAATATAGTTGACCTTGCAAATACTATTTTACAAACATCAGGTGCAAATGTAGAAGGCACTGATGATAATTCTGATGAAGGAGATGATAAAACAGAAAAAGAACCTTATTTAGACCTTATTCCTAAAGCAAAGAAGAAAATCGAAAAATGTAACGAGACAAACGAAAAAATTAATGACAAAATTGATGAGCTTTTACCTGAAAAACAAAAGCATGAAAGAGATTTTAACAAAAAAATTAAAGATCAGAAAAAAGAATTAAAAGAATATGAGGACCAACTTAGAGAGTGGAGAACTTTACAAAATAAAGTTAACAATGGTGAAGCTTTATCTGATAGAGAAGCAAAACGTTATGCTCAAATTACAGGAATGCTTCAAGATAAAAACAACAAAGACGATATCCAATTTGATAAAAATGAAATAGCAAGAAATTTAAATGATATCAATATTTTAGCAGTTCTTGGTGAAAAACTTGCTGTTGAAACAATTGAAATTGGAGATACTTTAGCTGATTATACATCTAAAGCTAATTATAAAATGACAACTCAAACAGTTTCTCATGAAATTGGTTTTATTGGTACTATTTTGGCGATGGCTCAAGGTAAAACGCTTGCCAAAGAAGCGAACAAAGTTGGACATGATACAAAAGAATATTCTTCTGACACAACTCAATCTGTTGGCGAGATTGCAGGAATTTTAGGTGTTCAAAACAGTGTTTTATCTGCAAGCGAGTTAAGAGAAGAAGATACACAACCGTCACCTGCAGTAGAAACTCAAGAAATCGATACTCCGGCTTCTAACAAGCCGGAAGAAAATGTTGACAATGAAAATGAAGAAAATAATGCAACAAAAGAAGAAATCAAAACTCCTGAAACTACGGATGAAGAAGATTTTATCGTAAATGATGACAACGTAAAAGATTTGATTAAAGAAGGTGTTTCCATTAATTCTGACCTTCTTAAACAAACTATTAAGGCTCATAGTAACAGCCGTGAAGCAAACAATGATAAAAAGTTTGCTAAACAAGCAAGCACTAAAATTAAAAAAATAGTTAAACAATTTGAAGAAGAAGAAGCTAAACGCGAAGAAGAAATCGCAAAACTTGAACAAGAAAATAAAGAATCAAAAGATAAACTTGAAAAATTAACTGGCAAATCAGGGGATGAACTAGACAAAGAAATTAATAATTCCTCTGACAAACAAGATGATTCGAATGGTTATTTGAGCGAGTCAGATAAAAAAGAGGTAGAAAAACACAAGTCAAATATTAAAGATAATAATCAGAGAATAGAAGAAATTAAACAAGTTGCTCAAAATTCTGTTGAAGATTTTAAAAATGAAACAACTAAAGAAAAATCAAGAGTTCAAACTTCTGTACCCGCTCAAAATCAAAAACTTGAAACAGATACGGAATATAAAGAAAAGATTATCCCTCAAGACAAAGAAGATTTAGACTTTACTGATAATTCCGGTGAAACTCTTACCAAAATGGGTAAATACCGTATCTTAGTCGGTATGGAGCAAATTGCTGCTTTGCAATTAAGACAAGGTTATAAAAATGTTACAAAAGGAACAATAAGCTCTTTAATCGGTTTTGGTGCTCAAATAGTTGGCAGTGTTCCAACTCCAAAAGTTGCTAACAAAGTTACTAGCCAAGCTGTTAAAAATGAAACATCCGCAATTGAAGGTTTAAATCAGGTGGATGCTATGATTTCTTCTGTTACGGGAGAAGAAACTACTCAATCTGCTTATGATTCAAATAAACAAGAAGCTATGGACCCGACTGCAGGAAATGCAGAAGAAGGCGCTGAGGCTACTGCAGGTCAAACAGTTCAACCAACAGTTCAACCAACTTCGGCAAAAGCGCCGACAACTCAGCAACAAACAAATTTATCAACAACTACAACACCTAAAAAAAGAATTGAAACAGGTTCTTCAACAGGTGCAGCTACTCCTGTTCAAGAAGAAAAACCTTCTGAAACATCAGTTGAAACAATATCTTCTAACGAATTAGAAAAACAAACTTCTAAAGCAACAAAAACAGTTTCTGACGGAGAAAAAGAAACTCCGGAAGAAAAAGAGGCAAATGAAGTTGAAAACAAAGCTGCAGAAGCTACAACATCATCTTCATCAAGCACAAGCTCAAGCAAAAAAGAAGAAATGACAAATGAAAAAGCTCAAGACAATGTTGATAACATTAAAGGTAATGCAAAAGATTCTTCTAAAGATTCAGAAAATGTAAAAAAAGATACAGACAAAACAACCAAAGAGCTTGAAAAAGAGACTAAAAAACTTACAAAACAAATGAAAAAAGATGAAAAAGAAATCATCAAAATGACAAAAGAGTCTCAAAAAGCTGCTAAAAAACAAGAAGATATGGTTGCTGAATATGAAACTATTGTCGCAGAAAACGAACAACTTACATCTGAAGATGCTAATAATCAACAATTAAACCAAACTCAAAATCAAGCTGCCGTACAAACTCAATCTGCCCCTCAAGCAACACAACAACAAGTTATGGCAGGAGCACAACAAACTACAAATTCTGATAAAATTGCAAGTAATGATACAAAATTGAATGCAATTGGTGTTGAATTTGAAGCAAACGGAAGAATTATTACAAGAAATAGAACTAGAATTATAAAACTTCAAAAATCAACAAAAGTAACTCAAAAAAAAGTTACTAAAAAAACAAAAGTAATTGAAAAGAAAAATAAAGACGCTGAAAAAGCAGAACAAGACAAACAAAAGAAATTAGCTAAACAACTTGGCGTTGTTGGAGTTGCAGAAAACGTATTTTCAACAACATTGTCAATCGGTTCTATTATGATGATGAGCCCATGGCCTGCTACAATTGCAGCCGGAGCTGTAATGGTAAAAATTGGTACTTATGGCGTTGCTGCTTGTGGTGTAACTAAAGGTGTTATCAACTTAGCAAACGGAAACTTAACAGCTGCCTTGATGTCTATCGGACAAGCTGCTCTTACTGTTGCAACCAGCCAAGCAGGCGTAGGACAAGCATCTGGCGGTGTACTTGGTGCAGTAACAGCAGGCTTAAACGTTGTTTCTTCTTCTGCTGATATGGTTAACAATATCAGAGCCGTACAAGGTAAAGAAGCAAGCGGAGTATTTAGCAAAATTTCAGCAATTGCAGGAGCTGCATCTGCTGTAACAAGTGCCGCTTCAACTCTTGGCAGCCTTGGCAAATCAGGAACTTTCGGACAAATTTCAAAAGTCAGCAGCGTAGTTGGCTCTGCATTATCTTCAACAAGCCAATTAATGACATCATTTGGAGATGAAAGTAAGTTTGCGTCAGTTCTTGGTGCTGTTGGAGGAGTAATCAGTACTGCTGCTTCTATTGGAATGTTAGCTGATTCAAAAATGAAAAATGCCGAAGCTAAAAACGAAGAAAACAAGGTTGATTCTGAAAATAAAGCTGAACAACCTAAAGACGAACAAAAAAAAGAAGTAGAAACTCAAAAGGCTCAAACAGAAATCAAACAAGCTGAGCAAAATATTTCGACTGAAGAAAATAAAAATTTGGCAGATAACTCATCTAAAACAACAGAAAATCAAGTTAAAAAAGAAGAAGCACCAAAAGAAAAATTAAAAGCAGCTAAAGAAGCAAGAGATGCTCAAAAGGCTGAAGCAAATAAAGATGAAAATAATTTAAGCAAAGATGCTAAAAATAATATGATTAAAGATGGTGCATCTAAAGAATATGCAGATATTAATGATGATGTATTAGCTGAAAAATTAGAATTTGCACAAAAGATGGGTGATGATAAAGCAGCAGCAAAATTCTCTGCAGAACTTGAAAAACGTGCTAAGTACAAAGAACAAATGGGATTAATTGCCGAAAACAAAGAAAAGAAATCTAAAACATTTTCAAATGTTACAAATGCTGTTGGTAGCGCTGTTTCTGCAACAACAAGTATTATGAATATGAACAATGGTAATAATAACAACCAAAACAAGAAAAAGACTTACGTTGCAGGAAAATTAACGAAACGTTCTAAGGAAATTATAGCTAAAAACAGAAAACGTATTGCAGCATTGGCGAAAAAGGCTTCATAAACAACAAATTAAAAAGCCCTTGAAATAATTCAAGAGCTTTTTAGTTATTGTAATAAAAGTTTTTCTATTTAATTTCCAAATCGGTAACTGTTAATACTTGAACTTCTCCGGCTTCTAGTATTGTATTAATTGCTCCGTTACCAACAACAGGAACATTATTTATTTTTACAGGAAGAAGCATGTTTTTGCTTGACAACCTTGGAACTGAGATTTTAGCCTCAACGAGTGTTCTAAAATTTAAATTTCCAATAACTATAATGCTTTGACCATTATATGATTCTGCATAAGCAAATACGAATGGGTTTGAAGTTTTTAAAGGTATAAATTTCCCATTATTTATAATTGATGAAAAGTTTCTTTTTATTTTGTTGCCAAGTATAAATGCATTTTGCAAGCTTTCATTTTTACCGCCGGGTTGACGAGAAAAATTGAAAATATCAATTTTCCCTCGATGAACAAAATAGTAATCATCATCAGTATATGATTTAAAGGCTTCTTTATTTGCCCACATATAAATATAATTATCTCCTGTTTCAAAGCCGTCTACAAAGTATGAATTTACAGGCAAAGTTGCGTTTAACCAAATAATCATTTCGCTAAACTTTTGTCCGTTTATTAATAAAGGACTCATTTCATCGTGAGTAGAAAAACTTCCGATTACAGCTTTATGATCTTGATATTTATTAATATTGCCATTTGTAGCAACAATTTGGTTTATTAATTCTTTTCCGGTTTTGTAATTTTTCAGATTAAAAAAGCTGCCATAATAACCATCAAAACCGGCTTCTAATAATTTGTTATAAGGCGTGAATACTGCATAAGGAGAAACTGCTTCTGTCCAACTTTCGGAAGCTTCTGCCAACCACAAGAATTGAGGATCTTTTGTTCTGGAATAATTTATTAAATCTTTCCAAAATTTAGCAGGTTTATTGGTTGCGACATCAACTCTAATGCCATCAGCGCCAAGCCCAATGACCATGTCAACAAATCCTTTAAACAAGCCATAAACATCTTTATTTATTGCAGTTTCAGTTCCCGCATTCAATAATCTTACATCTGTCCAATCGGCAGGAACTACAGGTTGACCTGATTTATCTTTAACAAATAATTCGGGTCTTTGCAAATATAAATCATAAGAGCCGCACGAAGGTAAATCAATAATTACGGAAATTCCGCGTTTATGAGCTTCATCAATGAATTTTCTTGCTTGAGCATTTGCAGATAAAGCACTTTTATTGCTTACCAATTGAGGGTTTATTGTGTTAAAACCTGATGCTGCGTACAAAGAGCCGGCGGTTCCCAGGGCTTTTGTTTTGCCTACCGGTGTAATTGGCATCACATGTATAGTATTTATACCTTTTGCGGCAAGTTCATCCAATCGAGGTATAGCATTTAAAAAAGTTCCGCTTTCTTCGCCGTCCTCAAAATCGATTATTCCATTTTTATTGATATCTTGAGCTCCAAAAGTTCTTAAATTAATTTCGTATATTATAGAAGAATTTTTTGAAAAACTCCTTCTCAAATTATTAACCCAAACATCTGTACTAAAAGCACTTTGAGTAACAAATAACATTGTAGCAATTACTAAAGCAAACCTTTTAAAGTATAACATATTTACATCTCCCTTTTTAAATTATATGCTACCAAATAATTGTGTTTTTTGCAAATTTTGAGTTTTTAGTTTATAATTTTACGCGTATGAAAAATTATTCAATAGGAATTGATCTTGGTGGAACAAAAATCCTAATAGGATTGATAGATAAACAGAGCGGAAAAGTTTTAAACCATATCAAAAAAAAGACGAAAAAGGACAAAGGACCTGAAAGTATTATTAAAAAAATGCTTGATGGTATTGAGGAACTGCTTAAAGATAGCAAAAAAGATATTTGTGAAATTAATTCTATAGGTATAGGTGCTGCGGGGCAAATTGATCGAGAAAATGGGATTATCATAGGAGCTCCGAATTTAAATTGTTATGACTTACATATTAAAGAAATTCTTTATAACAAATTCAAAATTCCTGTTTTTGTTGGAAATGATGTAGAAATTGCTGCTTTAGGGGAACATAAGTTTGGTGCCGGCAAAGATTGTAATGATTTTGTGTGCATATTTGTAGGGACAGGAATTGGTTCTTCAATAGTAAAAAATGGTCATATAATATATGGCGCGACAGGAACAGCAGGAGAAATCGGACATATAATAGTAGATTTTAACGGTAGACCTTGTGCTTGTGGTGCTCATGGGTGTTTAGAGGCTTATGCTTCAAGATCGGCAATTGAAACTAGAATTGAGGGAGCATTAAAAAAAGGTCGGAAATCCTGTATTACAGAATACTTAGAAGAAGGAAAATCTATAACATCAAGTATGATTAGAAAATCTATCGAAAGAGGAGATGAACTTGTAACCCAGTGTGTAACAGAGGCTTCTGAATATTTGTCAAGTGGAATTGCAAGTGCCATAAATTTAATAAATCCAAAACTTATTATTCTTGGAGGTGGCTTAATAGAGGCAGTCGATTACTTCTTCCAAAATACAATTAAAGAAGCAAAATCAAAATCATTACCTGTTCCGGCGGAAAAAATTCAATTTAAAAAAGCAGCTTTGGGAGACTATTCCGGAGTAATTGGAGCAGCTTTTTTGGATGAGAGAGTTCTTTTGCAATAAAAGAAAAATAATAAATATTGTTAACAAGCTAATACAAAATTACAAACATAGTGTATAATAAATAGTATGAATTTCTTTGACAAACTAAAGGATATATATAAACAGGTTTCCGAGGTAGAAAGCACAATCTATAGCGGCAAGCAGGATTATTTAGAAATTTATGAGCGCAATCTTCAATTAGAAAAAGAGATTAAGGAACGCACCCATGAACTCAATATTGCAAATAAAAGAATGCTAACTTTGCAACATATTTGGGATATGATGAATGCTTCTCGCCCGTTACAAAGTGTTCTTGAAACTATTGTGAACAGTATCCAAGGAGAACTTGGCTATCTTCACTGTAATATTATAAAAAAATGTGAAGATGAAACAGGAACTTACTTATCTGTTTTAGCTCAGTCAAATGATGCGTCAATTAAATATGTAGATAAGCTTATAAAAGGGCCAATTCAAGCTAAAAAATTGGTTTATAGTAAAGAAAGTATTTACGCAAAATCTGCAGAAGAACGAAGAATAATGCAAACATCTGATGTGGGCGGGACTCTAAAATATGTAATTCCGGAAATTTCTCAAGATATTATTGAAGAATTAAATAATGAAAATCCTTGTAAATCAATAATTACAGTTCCGTTGTATTCAAGAAATTTTCATTATGGGTGGTTTAATGTATTTTCATCAAGAAAAGAAATGACCAACGGGGAAACAGATTTTTTAACGATTTTTGCTCAACAAATAGAGATGGCAATAACTATTGCAGATTTGTTTGAGGAAGTAAAAGCACAAGCTGTTACGGATAGTCTTACCGGTTTATATAACAGGAGATATTTTGAAGAATATTTAAAAAAAGAAGTAACTCGTGCTATGCGACAACAACAAGCATTTAGTGTAATTGGACTTGATTTAGACCATCTTAAGCAAATTAATGATGAATATGGACATGCTTATGGTGATTTGGCAATAAAAACAGTTGCAAATGTTTTAAAGAAAAATGCTCGTTCTATTGATACTGCAGCTCGTATGGGAGGAGAAGAATTTAATGTAATACTTCCGGGAGTTGATTCAAATGGTGCTATGATTGCCGCGGAAAGAATTAGAAAAGCTCTTGAGAACGAAAGACTTGACACAATTGGGCGTATTACTGCAAGTATTGGAGTTGCAACATTTTTAGAACATTCGGATAATATTGAAGATATCCTTGAACTTACAGATCAGGCTATGTATCAATCAAAACGAAATGGGCGTAATCAGGTGACTCTTGCTAAACCGATTAATGAAACAAGTTGGCAGGAAGTTGCTATCAATACATTTATGGATATTTTGTCAAAACATAATATTCCGCTTAATGCTGAAATTACGGACAATCTTAAAAATAAACTTGAAACAAATGATGTTCCTAAAGAGGCTTTGTATACTGTTGCTGATATGCTTACTCAAACCTACAATCCGCTACATCATTCCGGAGTTATGAAATCAAAAGTTCAGTTGGCTGTAAGTTTGGCAAAACGTTTTGACTTATCTAAAGAAGATATTGATAAACTCAGAATAGCAACTCTTTTATATGATATAGGAAACCTAATGCTTCCTGTTGAGCTTTTACAAAAAACAACTCCGTTAACAGAAGAAGAAAGAAATCATATAAAAGAGCACCCGATGATTGCAGCTCAAGAAATTCTTAAACCGATAAGTTATATTCAAGATATAATTCCGATAATAGAACACCATCATGAAAATTGGGATGGTTCAGGTTATCCTTCAAAAATTGCAAGGGAAGAAATTCCAATGACATCTCAAATTATTCTGATTGTGGATGCTTATTTTGCGCTTACAGAACCAAGAACATATCGGGCAGAGTTAACTCCGAAACAGGCAATTGAACTAATTAAACAAGATGCCGGTAAAAAATGGAATTCTGCTCTTGTAGAAGAATTTATTTCATTGATTGATCACGATATATAATGAACGAAAAAGAACTAATAAAAATAATCAAATCTACCTTAAATTCCGAATATATCGGAGATGATTGCGCTTACTTAAAAGATTTGGGTATTGTAATTTCACAAGATAGTCTTGTTGAGGATATTCATTTTAAATCAGCATTAATAACTCCTTTTCAACTCGGTTATAAATCTGTAATGGTTAATATAAGTGATATTTGTGCATCTGGAGCAAAGCCTGTATATTTGACTGTTGCTCTTTCTTTGCCTAAATACGTTGATGAAAAGTTTGTTGAAGATTTTTATAAAGGAGCAAAGGAAGCAGCTCGAGACGTAAAAATTGTGGGAGGCGATTTAACAGGGAGTGATAAAATTTATATTTCTGTAACGGCAATAGGAGCAACTCATAACAGAAAAATATCGTCAAGAGCAAATGCTAAGATAGGATATAAAGTAATAGTTTCAGGTGAACACGGAAACAGTGCTGAAGGTTTAAATTTGTTGCTGTCCAAGGATGCAAATTATTCTATTCCTAAAGAAAAGCAAGAAAAGTTTATAAATTCTCATCTTATGCCAATTGCACAAAGAGAGTTTTCAGAATCTATAGCAACACAAATCAAAGAGGACTATGCTATGATGGATACATCTGACGGATTAGCGGATGCCTTAATACAAATTGCCAAGGCAAGTGGTGTTACCGTAAAAGTAGATACAACCCAAATTCCACATGATAGAATTGTTGATATTCAAACAGTTTTGTACGGTGGGGAAGATTATCAACTTGTAGCTGTAGTTCCTAAAGAATTTTTATCAAGAATAACAAATTATACAGTAATAGGTGAAATTTTTGATGGTGCTGCCGGTATAATGTTGGATAATCATTTTTATTCAGAAATTGATAATAAATTATTTAACCATTTTAAGGAGTAAATTAATGAAATTTAAAGTTAATGCAATAATCCCGGCAGGCGGAACATCCTCACGTTTCGGAAATAAAAACAAACTTTTAGAAAAAATTGAAGGTAAAGAAGTGATAAAATATACAGTAGAGGCCTTTGAAGCATCTAATGTAGATAAAATTATAATTTGTGCGAATACCGCAATTATTGATGAACTAAAAAATATTTTTATAAACAGTCTAAAGGTAAAAATTATTGAAGGTGGTGCAAGCAGGCAAGATTCTGTATTTAATGGTTTGAAATCTGAAGAATGTGATTATGTTCTAATTCATGATGGTGCGAGGCCAATGATTTCAACAGATTTGATAAATACTGCGATGGAAGAAGTTATTACTAAGGAAGCATTAACTGTTGCAACTAAAACAATTGACACAATCAAAGAAGTTCAAGACGGAAAAATTATTCGAACCATAGATCGTTCAAAGCTATACAATACTCAGACTCCACAGGCCTTTAAATATGATTTGATAAAAAATGCACATATCAAATTATTTGGACAAAATTTTACTGATGATGCAGGCATGTTGGAAGAATTAGGGCAAACAGTGTATATTTTAAACGGTAGTTATAAAAATATCAAAATTACAACTCAAAACGATATAGATATTGCAAAAATTTATTTGAGTAAGGATGTATAAGTCTGCATAGTAGAGAATTAGTATGCTAATTATGTGTAAGGGGGATATTTTTTATTCTTCGTAAATCATTTGCTCATATTTAAGAGGAAGAAACCCCTGACGTTTATATACTTCAATTGCTTTTTGGTTACTTGGACAGAATTCTAAGCGGAGTCTTGCTGCATTTGAATTTTCTTTTATAAAGTTGAAGAAATTACTTCCAATCCCTTTAGAGCGGAATTCAGGTAATATATAAATTTCGTCAATCCATAAAACTTCTCCACCTGCTTCTTGTGAAAAAGTTTTTGCCAAAAGAGCATAACCGGCTTTTTCTCCATCTTTTTCAAAAATATAACATTGAGCGTAAGTTTCAGACTTTATTAATTCGTTAAAAGTTTTTATAATATTTTTTTCAGGAATACTGTGCAAAACGGCATCAGAGTTATAAAAAGCTTTTACTGTGTTAATATAAAAATCTTTGTCGGTTTCATTTATTTTTCTAATCATATATAGATTTTAACATGCAAAATTTTTGTTTGAAGACATTTTTTTTGAAATAATCAAAAATACACCGAATAAAATTAAAATTACACCTATTGAAATTCTTATGGTAAGTTGTTCGTGAAAAAATATTATTCCGAAAAATATTGCTGTTAAAGGTTCTAATGCTCCAAGAATAGCTGTGTTTGTCGAACCGATGAGTTTTATAGCTATCGTGATTGTTTCAAGTGAAATTATTGTAGGAAATAATGCCAAACCAATTGCGAACAGCCATGATGTTGTTTTGGGTAATATCTGTAATTCTGTACAAAATTTTAAGTTTATTATATAAACCAATAACCCAAATAGCATTACGTAGAAACTCAACCTGGCACTGTTCATATCTTTGACGGACTTAATTGTTCTGACTCCAACTATATATAATGCATATAACAAGGCGGATGAAAGAACTGTTAATATTCCTCTTATATTTAATGTTATTCCGTCTTTCCCGTTATACAAAAGAAAAATTCCAAATGAGGTTAATAGAATTGCTAATATAACAGTTTTTGTTATTTTTTCTTTAAAAAAGATTGTCATTATTATAGTAACAATTACAGGATATATAAATAATATTGTGCAAGCAATTCCGGCTTCTATATAGCGAAAAGCGTCAAATAGAGTGAGCGAAGATAATGAAAAGAATATTCCTAATAAGAAGATAGGTATGAATTCTTTCTTAGATAATTTTAAAGAAATCTTTTTAAAGCATTTTAGCCAAACAAAATATATTAAAACTGCGAAAAAGTACCTGTAAAATAATACAGAATTTACACCAATTCCTTGAGCGTATAATGGTAAGCCAAACAGGGGGTTCATTCCGTAACTTGTAGAGGCTATAATTCCGTTAAGTATTCCTTTGGTGCTATTTTTCATAATTCTGACTTTCAGGCTCATTATAACATAGATTAATTTCTCGGTTAAATATAATATTGAAAAATCATAAAAAATATGCGATAATGAAAAATGTAATATTGAAAAGAGAGAGGATTTTATGAAAAGATTTGAATTTGAGAACGTTCTCGGGGGGGGGGCAATCGCCGAATAACCTCTCATAATCATAGTTTTGGACTGGTTGAAACATTAAAAAGGTCATCTTTTTATAATGGGGCATTAAAAAGATTCTTCGCTATCGCTCAGAATGTCGATAACAATAGAAGGTGTAATATTATTTGTGCCTTCACGCTTGCAGAGGTCTTAATCACTCTTGGCATTATTGGTGTTGTTGCAGCTATGACAATGCCTGCATTGATACATAGTTACCAAAAGCAGGTTACTGTAAATAAATTAAAAAAGGCTTATTCAATATTGGGACAAATTGCGCAACAAGGTGTAAGTGAGAATTCTCCTGCTGAAATAATGGCAGGAGATAGTGTAGATGCTGCTACAACCAAAGATTTTTTTGAGAACTATTGGTTAAAATATTTTAAGGGTGCAGAGGTTTACAATAAAAAAATTTTTTTAAATGATGGAGATCCATTATATAGACAATATAATGGAAATTTAGGGAGTACGCATATATATACAGACTATAGTTTTGGTCGAATATTTTTTGCAACAGCCGATAATATGACGTTTTATCTAAATATTATGAATTGGGTTAATACAAAGTATGATGATGATGGAAATTTAGTATCGCAAGATGCGGTATTTTCTTCACGCCAAGATGTTACAGTAGATATTAATGGGATAAATCCCCCAAATACTTACGGAAAAGATGCTTTTTGCTTTATTGTAGACTTTAAAGATGGAGTTGTTCGGCCTTACGGTTATGGTAGTACATCTTCGGAAATAAATGATAGTTGTAGCAAAAATGGTGGTGGAGGCTTCTGTGCTGCTAAAATAATTCGCGAAGGATGGAAAATAAATTATTAGTTTGAGATAAAACTATTAATGTCCTAACAAGTTCAAAATGACAAGAATTTTATAATTGCAGGAGAGGGAAAAAGTTCCCACTTCTGCAAAGATAATGTATAGAAAAACAATTTATTTAATAAACGCTATTAGTATTGAAATTTTTGTAAAAGTATATATAATTATTTTATGGAAAATTTTGATGTTGAAATATGGTTACAGGAATTTACGAGTAAATTATTTGAAGAATTTGATACTCGTATAAAGTTTGTGGGACTTCAAGGAAGTTATAAGCGAGGAGAGGCAACAGAGGACAGTGATGTTGATTTGGTTGTAATTCTTGATAAATTAACGTTTGAAGATTTGGTAGAGTATAAAAAGATTATTCATTCGATGCCTTTTTATGAAAAAGCATGTGGGTTTATTTGTGGAGAAGATGAAATTTATAATTGGCCGAAATTTGAATTATTTCACCTTCTTAATGATACTTTGCCTTTGCAAGAAAATTTGTTAAATTTTATTCCTCCGTTAAAGCGTGAAGATATATTTGATGCAATAAAAATTAATTCTGCAAATTTGTACCATCAACTGTGTCATGGGTATTTATATGAAAATAGAGATATTGAAGTGCTTTATCAGGGGTATAAAAGGGCTTTTTATATTTTGCAGATACTTTATTATCTCAGGTCTAATAATTATGTTGATACAAAAAAAGAATTGGTTTATTTGTTAGACGGAGAGGACAAAGAAATTTTACTAGTAATTATAAATTGGAATTCTTTGGATGTTTTGGATAATACAGACTTTTATTTTGAAAAATTGTTAAATTGGTTGAAATTGCATATTTAATATTTTATTTATTAATTGCAGTTTTGTTACTTAATTTAATTTCTCTTTTTAAGTCGTCAAGAAATTCTTTTGTATATAAAAAGCCTAAATGTGCACCGTGATTTAATAAAGTTGTTTTTTTGCCTGTGCAAAGTTTTAGTTTTTTGAGCTGAGATTGATTTGTTAAGTAATCGTCAAGTGAATGATAAATTTTGTAGTTAGAGTTGTTTTGGAAAAAGTCTGTTAAAGATAAAAGACTTGTTTGTTCTTTAAAATCTTTAATTGAGATATCCATATTGCTTAAAAGGTACTTGTGTACATAATCTTTATAATTCATATTATTTATTTGGTTGTAAAAGTCTGTTTTTTTGTTTTTAGGAGTGTTTTCAAGCGTAAATATCAGGTCTGAAAGTTTTTGATGCATAATAAAACCTGTGATAAGTTTTCCTTCTTCTTCCGAGAATGGAAGTTTGTTTATTTTTATATCAGGAGTTTCGTCTTTGATATCGGATAATTGAACAACTTTTGCTGCTGTTTTAGCAACTTTTTGTTTCAAGTTATCGTTATTTTTCGCCCATTCTTCACCATTTTTGTCAACTTGTTCCATAGCATAAATGAGTTCAATAGGCGGACAAATTGAAATATATTTTGTTATGTTCAAAGTGTTGTTATGGTATTCTTGGTCGGCAAGAAATAATGTTGTTAATGCTCCAAAGGATGTTCCTATAATTGTTTTATCTTGAAATTTGCAATTATATTTGTTTTCAAGATTGCTTATGATTTTTGATGTTACGTCTTTTATATATTCAACATCTTTTAATGGAAGTCCCGGAGCATAGCCGTTTGGCATGCTTTTTACAAATTCCCACTGAAAATGACTTCCTTGAATAATTACGGAATAACCTTCATCATAAAAAAGTTTTGCCAAAACAACGGAATGATGAGATTGAATACCTTCTCCTATAGAAGGGTAGATAATTGCAATTGGAGAACTTTTATCTTTTTGCATAATATATTTGAATTTATATGGAGCTTTGGATGGTGTAATGTTTACGGAAGAAGTATGAAATTTTTTTGAAAAACTTCTGTTCCAAATAGATAATTCATTCCAAATAGATTTGTCTATATCCGGGTTGTCAAAAAGAGCAGTTCTCATAGAATCAACTACAGGATTTTGTGGATTGTAGTCTTCTATAAGAATGTCAGCCATGAGTTTTGAATTTGCTAATTCATAACTTTTTAATATTATATTGTCAATATTAGTTCCCCCTTTTAAAATGTCTGCAACTGTCAATTTTTCATTGTTTATGTCACTTTCATTTTTTAAATCAGTCATTACAAGTTCCGGATTGATTTCAGGAGGAAGTTCGTTTTCCGTTGATTTAAAACCCTCTTGTAAAATCTCCTTTCTATCAAGGTTTTCGCATTTGATAAAATTATCAATTCCGTACATTTTTCGAGAAATTTCATAAGGATCTGCATAAGTTGATTCAATCATTTTTATAAGAGGTTGAAGAAAAGAGGTTCTGTTTACTGTTAATCCTGCTTTTACCATGGCAAGAACAGGGGTGCCGACATAGGTTGTTGGGTTCAGAGAAGTGTCTAAAATTTTGCCTGCAATTCCTCTGGCTGTTGTTCCATTCATTACCGGAAGAACAATATATGAGCCTGAACAACATTTACATTTTGTCAAAGCTTGTTCCATATCCTCTGTTGTTGGTTCTATATTGAAAAAATGTTTTGCAGGGTCAAACATCCCGCCAAGGCCTAACGTAGTGTTTGTCAAAAATCGAACAGTTTCGGTTCCCGATGATTTAAAATCTTTTTGAATAAGGCTACTTATCAAACGTTTTGGGTATTCAATATTTTTGTATGCATTATGAATTCTTTCAATTCCGTATTCCGGCATAATTGAACTCCATAATATATGAATTGGGCGAATTGCGTATTTGTTTAGTCCTAAATTGAATGCAAAAATTTTTCTGTTAATTTTTTCATATTTATCAGGACCAAGATATATATAAGCATAATCAGGATATTTGCTTTGTTGTTTTAAAAGTTCTTCTGCTGTACAAATTTCTGTAATGCATAATAAAATTGCTAAAATAATAAATAATTTTTTTATCATAAACCCTCTCTAACAAAATAATTTTCTTAGAGAGAAAAGTAAACTTCATTACTCTACAGTATAGTTTTATGATATTATTTTGAAAAAAGGAGAGTATATGGAAAATTTTTTGACAGAAAAAGAAAAAATGCTTTCAGGACAATTGTATGATGCATTTCTTGATAAAGAATTAGCAAATGATAGAACAAATGCAAAAGTGCTTTGTCACCAATATAATATGCTTTCTCCTGACAAAATGGATGAACGCAAAGCGATATTAAAAAAATTGCTAGGGAAAACTAAAGAAAACTTTCATATAGAGCAAAATTTTTGGTGCGATTATGGGTATAATATTGAAATTGGGGAGAATTTTTATGCTAACCATGATTGTGTAATGCTTGACCCTGCAAAAATTATATTTGGAGATAATGTGTTTATAGCTCCTCAGTGTGGTTTTTATACTGCAGGACACCCGCTTGATGTGAATGAAAGAAATTCCGGTATTGAATATGCTTATCCTATAAAGGTTGGTAATAATGTTTGGTTTGGCGGACATGTATCTGTAATGCCGGGGGTTACAATTGGTGATAATGTTGTAATCGGAGCCGGAAGTGTTGTGACAAAAGATATTCCATCAAATGTTGTTGCTGTTGGAAATCCGTGCAGGGTTTTGAGAGAAATAACAGATGCTGATAAATTGTTGAAATAATGCTGTAAAATATTTCTGATATTATTCACTCCGCTCACAATGACCATGATTATTGTGCTATCGCCCTTTAGGGGAGAGAGAGTAGGCGTTTGTGCAACGCGAATTACGCATACGAGAGAGGGGGGTGACTTGATTCAGAGTCTATTAACTATATTCTCTCACCTTAAATAGTTGTCCTTCGCGGACGGCGGGAACTTTTTGTGAAAAAAGTGTTGTAGGGCGGTGGTACCTACCCCGCCAATATTGTAAATCATCAGCTGGATTCTTTCGGGCAAAGCCCTCAGAATGACAACATTATTGTTTCGCATTCGCTCACAATGACTGTAAAATCTTATTGCCCTATCGCCTTAAAGCCTTATTGCCCATAGATAAGGTCTTTTCACGTTTCACTTCTCACTTTTCATTAAAGTTTCACTTTATAGCCTTATCGCCTTCGTCTTATTAAGACAATTATTTAAATTTTTCGTTTGGTGAATATTTTTCGTAAGTTAATTTTCCGGTACGCATTGTATTATAAATTTCACCATAACCAATATGTTGGTTTACTTTATTTGGGGTAACCGTAAAACTATAACAATCATAACCATATTGATTGCGTTTTTTATCTCCATTTATATCAAAAAATATTTCTGCACATTGTTGAGCCTGATATGGTTTTGGAACAAGTTCTCCATCTTCTTGTTTTATATAGTTCCCATTTTCATCTTTTTCATAAGACATGTACGTCACCATACAATCTCCGGAATAATTTTTTTGTCCCATATATACAATTGTTCCATCATTCAAAATAGCACGTTCTTTTGAGCCTAGTTTTTCTTGTTGTATATTTCCAAAGCCATCGTTTGTCTTTCTTTTGGGCAATATAATTTTATCTTTTCCACCGCAACCATTTGAAGTTGAAGAACATCTTTCAACTACGTTCAAATATTTTATAAAACCATCAAGCTGCTCGGCTGCCGTGTATTTTGGATTGAATTGTTCGGAATAATCGGAAGTCCCAAGTTCGGCTTTTCTCATTTCAATAGCGTTTGCCAATTCTGAATATGTGCGTTTTAATTTGTTTACCATAACAACTTCTTCATATTTGCTAATTAAGGCCGGAAGCGTTAGTGCTGCAACAACACCAATTACTCCTAAAGTTATCAAAACCTCTGCCAATGTAAAAGCTTTTTTGTTTTTAATCATTTCTATCCTCTTTTTAATCATTAAAATGATTATATTATGCATTATAATGACAAATTAGTTATTTGTCAAATGTTATCATAAGGAAATGAAATATCCTAAATTAGTTGAATTTGGCAAAAATTTAAGAATTGCGCGCCTTGTAAAGGGTTATTCAATGGAAAAGTTAGCTATGGTAGCCAACCTAAACCCAACACATATTGGGAAAATTGAACGAGCAGAAATGGCACCAACACTCCCTACCATTTTAGCTCTTTTGGAAGCATTAGATGTTGATTTTAATTCTCTCGTTACATATAAAAGAACTATAAACTAAAGTTAAAATTTAAAATAATTACTAATTCTTCATTAAAGAAATTGCTTGGGAATGCTTTAAATGGAGCTGCAGTTTTAATTGCTTCACCTGCGTTATCATCTAACGCCTTAATTTTCGAAGATTTTAAAATTCTGCATTTTTTAACATTTCCATTTCTATCAAGGGTCATAGCCATTTGTACCAACAAATCTTTTTGCCCTTTTGCAAGAATGTCAATTTGCTTTCTTGGAGGAACCTTCCAACTCTTAACAACTTTTTCCTGAACCTCTTTTACATAAGGAGCATAATCAACATATTTGCCATCCGGACTAAAAACAAAAGATTCTGTTCCCGAAACAAAAATCTGAACAGCATGCAACTTTCCTGACGGATAGTCATAGATAATTCTTGACTTCATTAGTTCAGGTCGTCTAAAAGAAACAAATTTCAACTCATTTGAATCAATATTATAAATAAGTTCTGCATTCCCATTTTTTACATAGTGATAAGACTTATTTTGGGTGTCATCATCCTTAACAAGAGTAAAATCATGATAATATTTTGGGTATTTATCAGTTTTAATCTGAGTTCTAATTTTGCTAAAAATAATAGCAAGTGTCTCATTTACCTGTTCATAACTTTTGCTTTGAGAAGGCTGTAAAAAATCCGGCTCAACCTTAATATAAGCTCCGGCAAAGGCACTTGATGCCATCAAACACATTGTAATGCAAGATATTAAAAACTTTTTCATAATGTAACTCCGTATATCAATGGTAACACAAACATAAAAAAAGTAAAAAATGGCTAAAACACGAGTAATTTAGAATAAAAATAAGTCTTTGTAAAATTTTCTTCATAATTAAATTAAAAGCTTAAAGTTTTTGTAAAAAAATCCGATACATAAAAAGTCAAAAAAATATTGACATTGTAAAAAAGATAATTAATAAGGAGTAGAAAGTAAAAAAATAAGAGGGTATGAGTATGACATCAATCAGTTCAATCAGCAATACACAAGCTGCTGCTATTTCAAGTTATAAAACGGAAACTGATTTGAGTTCAACAACAAAACTTAAATTAGAAGCTTTGGGGATAGACCCTTCATCGGTAACATCCGAGGCTCAGGCACAAATACTAATTGCGCAGGCGGAGGCTGCGAAACAACAGAACAACACAGGACAACAACAAGGAGGTAATTCATCAGAGCAAGAGCTTTTGACGGAAGCAAAGAATCTTGCAACACGAGTTGGCGTAACAGTATCAAGTAATGATTCGTTAGACACAATTGTTGATAATATTTCCAAAGAAATTCAAATAATGTTGAATTCCGGAGATAAATCAAAGGTGTTAACAGCACAAGGTTTTCAGACGCAACTGGCAAGTATTTCCGAAAGAGCAGAGGCTATTCAGTCAACACAACAAAATATTTTTAATACAATGAATATGATTTCTGTAAGCAACAAGTATGCCTTGGGTTTATAGAAAAAGTTTTCAGAAAAACTGAGATAAGATAAAATTAATGAACGGCTTTCAATATATTGAAAGCCGTTTTTGTAAATAAATTCGGGCGTTCTGTATATTAGCGAAGGATATTTTAAGCATTTTCGCGTATATTAAAATAGGCACTATATTATTTACTTATTGTCGGAAATATGGTATATTGTTCTTATAAAATATATCAAACGGACAGGAAATATGAAATTAAATAAAAGATTAGTTACGTTAGGTTTAATTATATTGGTGCTATCAATTGCATTAAAATTTATTTGGGCCGGATTAAAACAAATTAAGGTAGATGACTTTCATCCTGCTGCAGTTATTTTTTTAATTGATTCTTCTGCTTCAAATCAAAAGCAATTGCCGGAACAGAAAAGGATGTTGCGTCAAATCTGTAATTTACTTGATCCCGAAGACCAAATAAAGATTTTACGAGTTTCTGAAGATGCATACTTGATATATGAAGGCGGGCCTATGAATGGTAGTACAATTACAAAATCAATGGATGCATTTACACAATATGATAAAAAAGATTATGGTACTGCTTATGGAGTAGGTATTAAAAAAGCTTTTTCTCATGCTTTAACGATGAAAAAAGAAGGATATGTGCCTGCTGTGGTAGTAATTGGTGATTTGGAAAATGAGGGTGCTATTGAAAAACAAATTAATTGGGATACGTTACCTTCAAATGTTCAAAATGTAAAAAAATATGCTCCGGATATTTCTATGATGTTTTTGGATGCACATCCGGCAAAATTAGATTTAGTAAAAGAA
This sequence comes from uncultured Candidatus Melainabacteria bacterium, assembly GCA_934718275.1. GTDB lineage: Bacteria > Cyanobacteriota > Vampirovibrionia > Gastranaerophilales > Gastranaerophilaceae > Stercorousia. The sequence goes on from CAKUZD010000002.1 coordinate 254,948, forward strand.
AAACTAACCCCTGTTCTTGGAGAAACTCATTTGATAGTTGCTCCAAAACAAAATATAGATAAATCAATTAGAAAATTTCTTCATGCAATCGGAAGATAGAATTTGAGAGGATAACTAATGACTATTGTAATAGTAACATCACAAGGCGAAAAGGTTTTTAATAAGGGAATAATTACAGTTGGAACAAATCCAAATTGCGATGTAATATTGAACACAGGTTATGATGTATTGTTGACGCTGGAATATAGGGTGGCAGAAAACAAGTGTTCTATTATCAATACTTTTAAAAATGATAAAGTGCTTTTTAAGGGGCAACCGATAAAAAAAGTTGATGTATCTAATGTCTGTAAGATTATGTTCAAGGAGTCCGATGAGTTTATGGCAATAAAATTAATTGCCGATACTTCAGTACATCAGTCTAAAACAATCACTTCTATCGGAAAAGAGGATTTGACTGAAGAAGATATAAGAGGATTGTACGGCAAGGATGTTAATGCTGTTACTAAAGTTAAATTGGAAAAGCAAAAAGAAGATTTAGAAGATGCGCGTGTTGCGATTATCAAGCAAGTCGCGTTTCATATAAATGATTTGAAACAAAAACTTTCAACTAACTCAAAAACAAGTATTTTCTTACATATTGCTATGTTTTTCAGTTCAATGATTTGTGCTTTTGGGGTTTCAAATTATTTAATGGGCTTGGAAATTAAAGAGTCCGCTAATTTTCTTCATTTACCTACAAATATTAAGGTTTGGGGAATTTATACGGTGTTAATTTATGGGATTTGTTTGCTTTTAAAACAGGGAATTTATTTGTATTTACAAAGTAATATCCAAAAAGATATGTCTAAATCAGCAAAGCTTGGACAAGGTTTCATGTTGATTTTTTCATTAATTTTTGTACTTGGAATATATGTGGTAAACCTTGTTTATTATATGAATTTGAATGATTTTATGACATTTGCAATTTTTATTTCTTTCTTTTTCGCCGGGATTATGGCTGTTCTTGCAATCTCTTGCGGATATTTCAAATGTAATGGTACAGAATGGGCTATAACTCTTGATAAATATGAATATAGAGAAGATTTTGAGAGTGTAATAAAATCATATAGACAATGGATTGAAAGATATATAAACAGTTTAAGTAATTCAAAAATACAAGGAATTAAAGATAAGATATTCAATTTGCAACTTAAATCATTCGGAGAAACAGTGGTAGGTCTTATTACTGCTCCATTTCTAGCTTATGGTGTGTCAAATACTTTGGCTATGTGTTTTCCGGAAGCTGCAGGTTGGATTAGGATTTCCGGTTTAAGAATAAGCCCTGTGTTTTTGACTCTTGCAACATTTATGATTATATTTGCGTTCTTTTCTTTTGTTAACGCATTTTTCTGTACTAAAAAAGTTCAAGGTTCACAAGTAATTAAACAGGATGGTTTCTCGGATTACCAACATCACGGTGTAACTATTTATGGACTTGAAGGTGTAAGAAGATTAAACTCCGAAAAAAATCGCTCTATGACAATAGGTTGCGCAATTATATTTATTGAATTTGCGATGAACGTTTCATATTTTATGACTGAAATCGGTGGTGATATGCAAGGTATTTTCTTGAGTTTAGTTGCTGCGTTAGTTCCAACAGCTTTATTGATTGCAGAAACTTTGATGTTAAGCCAAACTAAATTTGATATTTATGCGTGTGATGAATTACTTTCAAAAGTAGATAAAGATTAGTTATGGATATTCTGAAAGTTCTTGTAATAATTGCATTTGTTTTCGTTACAATTTGTACGATAAAAATACATCCTTCAATACATCAACCAATGTTGATTGAGGATGCAGATTTTAAATTGACCAGAATTAGTGATACACTTACTCCGGAAAGTGTCACTACAACTATATCTACAACTTCTGAAGCCCCTAAAAACAGACAATTGGAGCAGCAAACTCGGGAGACTCAACAACAAGTGGTTGAATTTAAAGATAATTTAACGACATCTAATGAAGTCGGACAAAGCCAAACAAAATACATACAATCCCAAAATGTTGAACCACAAAGGGCAAGGATTAAAAATATAACACCAAAGCAATCCAGACAACAACAAATTGTGAATAATCCTCAAGTTGATGATATGGATGATTTTGAGATGGTGCAGCAAATTTTAAAAAATGTACAGGAAGAAACAAAAACGTTTCCTGTGCCAAAAAGTTCTCAAACAGTTCAAACAAGTAGCCAAAAATCGCAAACAAACAATTACAGAAATCCGTACATGACAGAGCAGGAAGAAATTATTGCTTGGAATAGGTGGAGGAGTAATATTCAAAATCAAATTATGAAAGATTCTGACATTGAATATGCTCCACTTGGAACTCTTTTCTTGTTTACTTTTGTTGCTGACAAGTATGGAAATATTTCAAATATTAAGGTTGAATGTTCAAATCCGAATTATATGAATGTAGCAAGAAATAATGTAAAACCTGCAATTGCAAGATTGCAAAAAAAGCCTATTCTTAACTTCCCGCGTGGAACTCAAAGAAGTTCAACAGTAGTTACGGGGGCATTTTTAATTGGTACACAAGAAAGGTTTTCGTCTCCGAATGATTATTCGGACTATGAAAGGGTGAAATACTAATGAAAACACAAAAAATAATAATAATTACTTTGATTTTATTGGTAATTTTGGGAATTTGTACCTGTATCGTTGTGAGCATAAAACCTAATATGCACAAAACAGTTCAGCTTGAACAAATTATTTATAAAAGGAGTAAATAATGTTAAAAATATTATGTGTGGTAATATTAATTATTTTGGAATTACCTTTCTTGTTCAAACTCAGACAAGCTCAATATGATATAATCAGGCAAACTGCAATTATTCTCATTATGGGAGTAGTAATCCCACTGATTGTTTATGCAATATATTTGTTATGTTTGTTTATGCTAAAATAAACTTGTTATGTATATATGTAGAGAATGCAAAACAAAATATAAAGAAAGAGTTGAGTATTGCGATTGCGGAAACAATACGTTTGATTATGTTGAAGAAAAACAACCTGTTATTTCTCAGGAGAAAGCTAAAAAATCTTTAACACTTGAGCAAAAAGCAGAATTAATTTCTTGGGTATTTTTTGTAATTTGTATGATTTTGTCCGTAATTGTTTGGGCTATTCCCGTTAAGACATCTCATACGACAAAACAACAGCCAAAAGTTCAACAAAATGTTGATATAAAATCTATTCCTGATATAAACAGAATTTGGAATGATACTCCTCTTTATACTCAAAGACAAACGGGTCAAGAACAGCAAGTTCAACGGAGCCCGTTAGACGAGTTGAGACAAGATGTTCCATTAACATCTGCACCAATTAATAACCAAAGGATTTCTCAATCTGAGGTTCAAAAAAAAAATAATGATTTAATCAAAAAAAATATAGCTTCTAATAAAGTTCAACAATCGCAAGTAAAGCCAAAAACTGTTCAAAATAAAGCAAAAACAACAGTGACTTCTTCACAGCCACAAACTACAAAACCAAAAGTTCAACAACAAGTGCAGAAAGAAGTTCAAAAAGTAACAGCATATAATTCAAATAGTGCAGAAATGTTGCGTTATAAAAATCGTTTGCGTGCTGCATTATTTAGACATTTTGCAGTCGGAAGTATCTCCGGTTCCGGTGAATGTTCTGTACAATTTGCGGTGAATGAAAATGGAAAATTAATAAATAGAAAATTTTTCAAAGAATCTTCAAACAAAGCTTTAAATGATGCAGTTTATTATATGTTGATGAGTGTTCCTCAATTTGAAGTTCCTCCAACGGAATATAATGGGCAAACAATTCGGATGAATTTCAAAATTGATAATGGCAACTATGAAATTTCGATTTATTGATAATTATAAATAGACCGGATTTTTCAATTACAGAATGTATTATACTCTCGTCCGTTGAGGGAGAGATAGAATTTGTTAGCAAATGAATGCGAGCTTACAAATTCAAGAGAGGGGGGATTGCAAAATAACAAAAGGAAAAGGTTGTTAAAAATCAATGGGCTTGTTGTGTTCGCGTTCTCAATATAACTATAACATCTTATTACCCTATTGCCTTATAGCCTTATAGTCTTAAAACGATATTTTAACAGCCTGTTGAATTAATATCCGTTTGCATTTAAAGGTTGATTTAATCTAACTTGTATTGTTGTGCCATCAGGAATTTGAACTTCTTCTCCTCGTTGCATAGAGCCTCTTAGGCCTCCTCCGGCAGCTCCTAAGCTCCCAAAAATGAGCATGTTTTTACCCCAATCATCAGTTCCGCCGCCCAACGCTGTTAGAGCTGCACCTACAAGCATACTTCCGAGAGCTCCAACGACAACATCTCGAGTCATTTTTTTTGCACGTTCGTTTTGTGCTTTGAGGTAAATTTTTTCCGTAGAAATATTTATAGTAGCTCCTTTCGGAGTCAAAATTTCATTAAATGTAATTTCAATCATCCCACTACCGTAGGCTAAACCGGCATTTTTGGCATCAGTAGCAGTTCCGTATACAAGACTTCCTGCAGGGGCTATAAGCTTGCCATTGTACCTAAAATCATTTGTTAATCTAACGGTTAGTCTATCGTTTTTCTCCAAACTTCCGGAACTTATCCCTGAATCGAAAGTTACATTGAAAGTTGTTCCTGTCGGAATTTTTACGATATATCCTGTTAAAGTTTGATGTGACGGAGGAGTGAATGCATTTGTTTGTTCTTCTTCGTTGATTATTGGTTGAGGGGTAAGCTCTTTTATTGTATTGTTTTTTATTTCTGTTTTATTTCTTTTTTTTGTAAAATCTATCGGTTGCGAATTTATATTTCGGTATTTATTTCTATCAAATTCAGCCTGTGCCTCATCAGAAAAATCGTATTCGGCAAATACAGGTAAAGAAAGTATTTGAAAACATATTAATAAACTCAAAATCTTTTTCATTAAGTACATTATAATATATTCTTGAATTATTACAATATCCTTGTTATAATAATTTGCAAAGCTTTGTTTGGCAGAGTTTGGAGCATTGGCGATTTCCCCGACAGAGTGCGTGGTGACAATAGGAGAAAAAATGGAAAAAGTTTTAGAATTATTCGCAGTTATAGTAAGTGCATATATTATTGGTTCAATTCCGACAGGTTATATTATTGTAAAAGCTTTTACGGGAGAAGATATTAGAACAATTGGTTCAGGTTCTACCGGAGCGACTAATGTTAAACGTGTAATGGGAAAAAAGTGGTTCTTTATAACATTGTTGTTAGATGCATTTAAGGGAGCTTTACCTGTTGTATTGGCTGCTACGTTTGCGAAATCTTTTACAGGAATAGGATTGTTACCTGTTCTAGCCGCAATTGCAGTTATTTTAGGTCATAGTAAATCAATTTTTCTTAAATTTACCGGAGGGAAATCAGTGGCATCAGGAGTTGGTACTATATTGGCTCTTAATTGGCAGGTAGGCTTAATTATTGCTGCTATTTGGGCTGTAATTACATTTTTCTCAAGATATGTTTCTTTAGGTTCTATAATTGCGTTAGCTTTATCCCCTTTTATTATGTGGCTATTTCATGCTCCAATTGCATATATAGGTTATTGTACATTAGGAGCTTTGTATATAATATGGTTACACAGGTCAAATATTCAAAGACTTATTAAAGGTGAAGAAAATAAGGTGAGATAATGGACTTTACAGTTTTATTAATTGGATTGGGTGTAATTGTAGTTTTATTTATTATTGGAAAAATTTTTGCTATTCTAACAAAAATCTTTATTATAATTTTGTTAGTGGCAGCGATTGCAGTAGGTTTTTTCTTTTGGCAAAATAATGGCAAAGATAATAAGTTGCAGAATAAATCAGGTTATAATATAGAGCAAATTATTTTGTAGTTTTGAATTATGAAATAATGTAAATTTTTTTGCTACATGCACTTGTTAAAGTTTTATGTTCAGTAAAGAATACATGTCGGGAAGGACTGAAATATGATAGTAGGAAGATATACATACAATGGAGTAAAGCAACGACATAAGACAAACGGAGAACTATCTCCAAATCGAGTACCTCTATCTTCCGAGTTCTTGTCTTCAAAAAATTCAATAAATGAGAGACCTTTAAAAAGTAATCTAAATGATTTATCTTTTAAAGGTCTTTCTTTTAATGGGGTAAATTCAAACCAACAACAAAATCCAAAACCTAAAAAAGATGATAAGATGAAGCCGCTTTTATATACTGTTGGTGCTCTGTTGGCAACAGGTTTAGCTCTTAGGTTTGCACCAAGATATAAAGATGCCGGTCAATATAGTATTAAAGAGTTTTCTCAATTCTCTCAAAAATATATGGGAATTACTAAAGATAAACTTGGGAAAACAACTCAAACTTCTATCGGAGAAGAATTATTAGAACATGTTAAAAATTCTAAATTAACCGATAATATGATTAAAATTGACGGGGACAAGATTTCTTTCCGTAAAAAGACTATTCCTCAGCTTATTTGGGATGGCTTAATTTATCCCGTCAAAGTTTTGCCTGCTGATATCTTAAATGGGACAGTTGAGTTAATCGGAAAAATTAAACCATTTAAAGGTTGGGCTCAAGAAACATTACAGAAACCGTTATTCAAGAATATAAGACAACGTTCTAAAGTTGATGCTCAAATGAATTCTCTCAGAGGTCTATTTGAAACTATGGAAAAAGTCAAAAATTTACCTGATAATGAGAAGTCAGCTGAAATGTTCCAACGTTCAATAAAAATGTTTGACCCTAAAACAGGTAATTATGATACAAAACATGAACGTTCTTTAAACAGACTTGTTTCCGGTTTGCCTCCGGCAATTTTCTTAGCAAATGATGCATATAACTTGTCTCGAATGATGGATGATGATAAAAATTCTGCAAGTCATGAACAAAAAGTCAGATTTAAACAGGAAATGGCAAGAATTGGATTTAATGCATATATTACACTGGTTACTTTAGGTGCATTAAACAAATATATTAATAATTCAAAGATGGGCATTATGTTGATGACAGCATTAACTACCCTTACTACAGAAGCATTTTCCCGTGTTATAAATGGAAAACATATTACAAGGTTAACTCCGGAAGAAGCTAGAAAAGAAAACGCTAAAAATCATGCTCCGGAAGCAAATATAAAACCTGAAGTTTCTTTTAAGGCAACTGAAAATAAAAAAGACGATAAAGAAAAAGCTCAAAAACCGTTATTATCTTTAAGTACCGTTGGCAAAGCAGTAGGTGCAATTATTGTTGGCGGTTTCGCCATAAAAGGTGCAAGAAAAATTGATGCTGTTGATAATGCTTGGAAATCATTTGCAGGATTTTTCAAAAATCACTATAATAAATTAACTCAAGTTGATGATTATAAAATCTCAAAAGATAAATTTGATAACATAACTAAAGTTCTTGAAGAAAATGGATTTACTTCATTGGCAGAAAAATATAAAAAAGTTGCTAAAACTGCAACAAATGCCGATGGGTCAATTAGCTTGGGTAAAAAAGATAAAAAAGTTAAACCTTTAGTAAATTTCGTAATTGCTCCATTTAAGTTTATTTGGAAATATGGTTCAATGCCATATAAATTTGTGGATGACGCCATAAGTACAGTATTCAAAAAAGGTACAAAAGCTTCAAAGAAAGCCACTCCGGAAATTTCAGCATTAGCAAAAAGTGTAGACAATATCGGAAATATGGCTGAAAAATATTCTAAAGGTAAAATTGATAAGAAACAATTCCACGATTATGTAACAGACAATATTTTGAAAGCGTTTAATGTTGATACTATGTCAAACGTTTCAAACAGCGAGCTTTCTAACTTAGCAAAAACTGCTGCACTTGCTGCTACTATTTGGTTCTTGATGACAGATAATTATAATATGGTAATGTTAAAATCAAATGGTAATGATGTTGAAGGTGCTAAGACCAAATTTAAAGAAAGATTTGTTCAAGAAGGATCAAGGTTGTTCTATCAAACATTATTAATTGATTTATTTAATAGTACATTTAGTAAACAATATCACCAATCTTTATTCGGAATGAGTTGGATAACTTTAACAAATACAACAATAGGTGAATGGTTGACAAGAAAATCTGTAGGTGTTCCTGTTGGAACTCATTCAAGAGAGCAATTGCTTGCGATAGAGGAAAAACAAGATAAAGCTACCGGTTTTACAAGGAAATATTATGACTTTATGAAGCGTTTAACCGGAAAACGTTCAATTAAAACTTATGAAGTTGCTCAAAAAACACAAGATTTAAAAACAAAAACTTCCGGTCAGTTGACAACAAAAGCGTAAGTTGTTTATCTATATAATTTTGGATTATTGATTAAGCTATATTTTTGATGATTTCAAGTACTAAACTTTTGAATTTTGTTTTTGCAGTATTAGCAGCCTCAATAACTTCTTCATGTGAAAGCTTTCCGCCGGTTTCAGAGCTTGCAGCATTTGTAATACAACTAATTCCGAGTACTCTTAGTCCACAATAGTTTGCAACTATTGCTTCCGGTACTGTAGACATTCCGACAGCATCTCCACCCAGTTTTCTAATCATTTTTATTTCTGCAGGAGTTTCATAATTTGGACCTGAGTTTGCCCAATATACACCTTCTTGAAGTTTAATATTTAAAGAGTTTGCGCATTTTTCGGCTAGTTTAATTAGGTCTTTTTTATAAACTTCTGTCATATCAGGAAATCTTTCACCAAGAGAATTATCATTTGGACCGATTAGCGGATTAGCTCCCATATTATTAATATGGTCTGTTATTAACATCAAATCTGCCGGTTTATAAGTTTCATTTACAGCTCCTGCTGCATTTGTAAGAATAAGAGTTTTTACCCCTAATGCTTTCATAACTTTGACAGGATATGTTATTTCTTGCATTGAGTGCCCTTCGTAGAAATGGTTTCTTCCTTGCATCATTACAACATTTTTATTGTTAATTTTTGCAAAAACTAATCTGCCTTTATGTCCCTGCACAGTTGATTTTATAAAATTAGGGATGTTGTTATAAGATACAGCTATGTCACAATATTCATCTGCAAGTTCTCCAAGCCCGGAACCTAAAATAATTCCGATTTCAGGTTTGAAATTGTTTGTTTGCTTGTTAATGAATGCGATGCTGTTTTCCATAATTAACCCCTCTTGTATTTGTATTTAAATAAGACCTTTTTTATACACAAAAGGGCACAAGTATACAAACTTGTGCCTTAAAATAAATTTCTATTAACCTACCAGCCTGTCTTCGTCAGCTTCTGCTGCTTTTACCATAATGGCATGTTCTACAGGATTTTCTTTTTTGTAAGTTGTGTCAAAATTTTCTTCGAAATTAAAATCATCATGAGCTTTTTTAGCCTGATTTTCATCAACAAGTTTTTTGGCTAATTCTGCTATTTCATAAACCAATTTGTATCTGTTATCAGTGTTATCGTTTAAGTCCCATGCAATTTTGATTATCTGATCCATCATAAGTTAATAAACCTCACTTTTATTTTATATGTTTATAGTATAATACAAAAACTTTTTTGGCAAGTAGCAAAAAAATATGGGTTGATGTATAATTGCGATATGAAAATTTTCAACGGAATGCATAAATATGTGTGGCTTGAATTTGTGGTATGGTTTTTTATTCTTTGTGTAACTGTTGCAGGTATAAAAATTCATTGTTATCATAAAGAAAAGTCTCTTATTACATATCAAATTTTTATGCCGGATGTTGATGGTTTGGTTGTTGGTTCGCCTGTAAAATTTATGGGAGTTCAAGTTGGTTATGTCGAAAAAATCAAAATTGTTAGAGAAGATGTTTATGTGAAAATAGTGATTACTGACAAAGGGGTAACTTTACCGAAAGGTTCGGTTGCTACTGTCGAGTTTAACGGAATGGGTGGCTCTAAATCTTTAGAAGTATACCCACCTACGGAAGAAAGTCTTGCAATTAATAAGCTTATTGTTGTAGAAAATCCTAAAAGACTAAATGATGCTCTAGGGTTGTTGAGTCAGATGTTTGATAAAATTGGTTCTATAACAACTAGAATGTCATTCTTCGCAGAAGAAACCGGTATTGAAAATATGAATGACAGTATAAATCTTGATGAAATTCAATCTAATATGGATATTTTTGATAAAATAATGAAAGAAATTTCGGAAATTAATAAAAAAGGAGTTGAAGAAGATGAACAACGCGAAAGTCAGAATAATAAATAATCCTGTGGTGCTTTTAAATTTATGCACAATGCGAGACAAAAATACTGATAGTCAAGGTGTTAGAATTGCAACAAGAAAGATTACAAGATGTCTTTTGTATGAAGCTGCAAAAAATTTGCCACTTGTCGATACTGAAGTTACGACTCCTTTAACAACTTTTACAACTAAAACAGTTGACCCTAACATTAATTTGATAATTTCCCCAATATTACGTGCGGGGTTGATTTTTACAGATGAGGCAATTGATATTTTACCGCAGGCTTGTATCAGGCATATCGGAATGTATAGGGATGAAAAAACTCTAAAACCTGTATGGTATTACAATAAAGTGCCTATGGATGCTCCAAATCCGGAAAATTTTTATATTTATATTACTGATCCAATGCTTGCAACCGGAAATTCATTGATAGAAGTAATTGAATTATATGCTAATAAAGGAATTCCTATTGACAATATCAAGGTAATATGTATAATTGCAGCTCCTCAGGGAATTGAAAATATTCAAAAACATTATCCTGATATTGAAATTATTACGGCTGCAGTTGATGACCATTTGAATGAAAAAGGGTACATTGTTCCCGGGATGGGTGATGCCGGCGATAGAATATTTAATACATAGAAAAAGTTTATACTGATTATAGAATTACTTGTGATTAAAAATTAAACCAATATTTTTATTTCACCAACTTTTTGTCCATGTAAAGTTTTGATATCCAAATCCATAGGGATTTCTGCCCAATGAAGGTTTTTCAAAATTTGACAAACAACAAGTTCTCGTGCCTTCATATCACAATCAGCAATTTTTACAACAAATGCTTCTTCTGTTTGCGTATTAACAACAATACACAATCCTCCTGCGCCAACTTTAGCAACAATGTTTTTAGAATTTGTAATAATTTTAGTATCAGTTCTGTCCTCTCCGCCAATAATGTAAGGGTGATTTAAGAAGGCATTTTTAATTTTTTCATATTTAGGATTGCAAAACAGGTTTAGATAGCCGTGTAACATGTTGGTTAAAGGCATTGACATAATTGGCACTCCACAACCGTCAGTTGTTAGTGGATATGCTTTTGTTACTTTGCATAATTCATATATTTTTTTTCTAATAGCGATTTGTAGTGGATGATCGGGATGGTCATAAGTTTCTAAATCCCAATCTTTCATTTTACATAAGCCAAGCATCATAACATGTTTCCCGGAACAATTATTTTGTAAAGGATGTTCCGAATTTCCATTAAGTAACATTTGGGTTTGTTCTGTTTTGGATAAAGGCTTCTGCAAACCACATTTTAAATAACTTTCATCTAGTCCTATTTTTTTTAGAATGTTTCCTGCTATTTGTACATGAATTTTTTCGCCTGCATGAGATGCGCAACAAATTGCAATTTCTTCTTCTGTCATGTCATAAAATTCATCCATCCCGAAGTCTATTAATAAACTTGCTTGAAGTGGTTTAGCGCATGAACGAAGGTAAAACGGGTAGTTTTTTGCATCTCCGGTAAAATCAAAAGCTCTATTTTTATCTGCAAGCACAACAAATCCGTAATGTTCTTGATCTACAAGTCCATCTCGGTTATATTCAAGTAGTAATTCTGGTTCTGTATTATTGTTGACCATTTCTTTTTACCAATTCTAATAATTGTAACATTTTGCGTTTTAGTTTTAAATTTTCATCTTTTAATTTTGCAATTTCTTCTTCAAATTTTTGATTTTCGTTTGTAAATGTTGTTTCCGGTTTTGGGACAGTAGTGTAATCTAAAATAAATCTTTTCTTAGCTTCTTCTTTAAGTTGAAGTAATGCTTTTAAATCAGCCTCTTTTACGTAGCCCAAATCTATAAGAATTTGACCAAATTGTTTAGGAGTTCCACTTTCTTGAGCATCTCTAAAAGCCAAGATGGCTTTTTGTAACTCATCAACAGTTAATGCTCCTTTTTGCTTAAAGTATTCGCCAACTCTAAATTTGCCGGCAATAAAACCGGCCATAGCATGAATTTCTTTCGAGTCAGGAACTTTGATAAAGTTTTGTTCTAAACACAATTCATAGTATTTTGCAACTTCTTCCATTGACAAAAATGTATTTACGGAAATTTCAATCATGCTGTATCCATTTGCACAACCTTGCAAAAAATTATAAATATTATTGTCAAGTCCGCATTTATGTTCCATAAGTTCGGTTTTTCCTTTAAAAGTAAGAGTTGGAACAAACGTAGAGAAAATATAATCTTTATGTTCTCTTAAAAAGTTTTCGCATCCGTAATTCTGCATTTCATTAGACAATTTTAAGTATAAAACTTGTTTAATCCAAAATGGAACGTTAAAAATCTTGTCTAAAAATAATTCAAAAATGTTCTTTCTCAAATCAACCTCGCAAATAAAAATACTATATGTTGAAATTATAACATATTTCAAATTTTTATTCAAGTTTTCAATAAAGCCGCAGATTAGGCAAAAAGTGGTATAGAAATCTTCTGCTTTGTGCTATTGATTTATGTTTTGAAAAATAGTATTATAAAGAAAACATAGGAGAATTTTATATATGGAAAAAGAAATGAAAAAGAAGATTACGATTGCAACTATTGCAATTGTAGGTATAATTACGACAATAAAACTTGCTATAATATACTATAATGCTAATTTTAATCCTTATGCGCTTTCAAGTTTTTGTTCTGTTAACGAATTTATTGATTGTGATGGGATTGCCAAAACTCCGGAATCTCAATTCTTAGGAATTCCTTTGGCTTATTGGGGAATGTTTTTCTATGCATTTGTGTTTTTAATGTTATTTGCCAAAAAATTGAAAAATTTTAAACTGTTTAAGTTTATGGAAGTGTTTAAAAATCCTTTCGATTATATTGCTTCTTTAGGCCTATTGGCATTTGTTATATCAATGATTTTGCTATGTTTAAGTTTATTTGATATTAAAAAACTTTGTATTTTGTGTGCATTTACTTATATTTTGAATTTCGCAATCGGTTGCGTTGCTACAGATTTTAAAAATGGTGGCTTTATACATTCTATAAAACAAAGTGTTTTGGATTTTATTGATGCAATAAAAATAAAAAAATACTTAATAGCATTTATTGCGGTAGTTGCAGTGGCTGTTGGCTTTTTAGCATATACTCGCATAACATTCAAATTTGCGCCACAGGTAAAAAGACAGTTAGAATTTAAGGAATTTAAGCATAAAAAAAATAAATATGCTGTAAAAGGAAATCTTTTAGGAGATGAAAACGCAAAAGTAGTAGTTTATGTTTATTCTGATTATCAATGCCCTGTTTGCCCTATTCATAATGCTATGATGCATAAACTTGCGAAAGAGGTTAAAGGAATAAAAATTATTCACAGAAACTTGCCTTTAGATACGGATTGTAATGCATATTTGCAAGCTCCGTTTCATCAAGGTTCTTGTATAGATGCACAATACTCTATTGCGGCAGAAAAGCAAGGGAAATTATGGGAAATGAATGAAATTCTATTTGAGAAAAAACCTCAAACTGAAGAAGAAATTTTAAACCTTGTTGCCAACAAGGGTTTTGATTTGGATAAGTTGCAAGAAGATGCAAATAGTTTAGAAACTCAAAATGAACTGAAAAAAGATATTGATTTTGCTTATAAACACGGAATTATGGGAACTCCGTCAACAATGATTAATAATGATGTGTATGTAGGAATAAAACCATATAAAGAATTTAAGGAATGGGTTGAAAAATATGGAGCAGCAGAAAAATAAAATAGTTCTTCATGCATGTTGTGGAATTTGTTCCGGATATCCTGTGTCTTTTTTGCAAGATGCGGGATATCAGGTTATTGTGTACTTTTATAACCCGAATATTTATCCGAGTGAAGAATATCAAAAAAGACTTGAAGCTGAAAAAATTCTTTGTGAGCATTTTGGATGTGAACTGATTGAGGGAGAATATAATACCGATAAATTTTATGAAGCTGCTAAAGGTTTGGAACAAGAGCCGGAACGTGGAGAAAGATGCAGTAAGTGTTTTGAATTACGCTTGAAAAAAACTGCTGAATTTGCGAAATCAAGAGGTGTTAAAGATTTTACTACTTCTATTGTGATAAGTCCACACAAAAATTTTCAGAAACTTTCGGAAATTGGGCAAAAGTTGGCACAAGAAGAAGGCTTGAATTTCTTGGCAATAGATTTTAAAAAGAAAGATGGTTTTTTGAAAACAAATAAAATATCCAAGGAATTAGGGTTATATCGACAAAATTACTGTGGTTGTAAATTTAGTTTAAGATAAATCATATATATACACTATGAATTCTCTTAAAAATGTTATATAATAAAATAAAAGCTTGATTAATAAGATAAAATAATTAATAAGAGAGAAAAAGGATGAGAGTATGAATAACAAGTTTATTTTAACATTGGCATTGTTACTTGCTGCAGGGTCGTTGGGTGCTTATGCGGTTGGAGTTGAAGGTTTGCAACCTCTTGATAACAATTCTTCAAGAAGTTCTGTTTATAAGGATGCTGTAGCTGCGGATAAACAAAAAGCAACAGAACAAAATTCCGGTAGTACTACAAGTTTGAATATTAATACAAGTACAGTTTATTATCCAAATGCGACTACAAAAAGTATCGCCGCAAAATATAAAATGGGTAATTATTCAGGTTGTATGCAAGAATGCTATTCTTTGTTGAAAAAACAACCAAACAATGCAATTGCATATTACTATTTGGCTATGGTTTATACACATCTTAATATGCAGGATAAAGCAGTTGAAGCTTATAATAAAGTTATCAGTCTTAACCCTGGGCAATATTTAGTTGACTATGCAACAAAAGGGCGTGATTGTTTGACCGGTGGTCCAGCTTGTCATCCTCAAGAAGTAAAACAAGAAGAACAGCTTGATGATTTGGATAAATTTATCAGAGCGCCTTATGGAAACGGCTTGTCTCCGGAATTGAATAATGAAGTTAGACAAAAACAACTAAATAGTATTCAAGAAACAATTAATAAGAAAGATAATCTTGAAAATCGAGATATCCAAAAAATCAAGAATTTTGACAATAAAAAGTCTGAAGCAGAAGAAACAATTAAAATTGCACAAGTTTCTGATGACGATGTCCTAAAAGCGATTGATACACTAAAAGAAGCAGGTGTAAATGTCTCTGTATCTAACAGTTCAGAGCAAAATCCTTATGCGGCTATGACTCAGTATCAAGACCCAAGAGTTGCAGAAATGAGTATGTTGCTTGGAAACAATAATAACAATAGCAACAACAGCATGATGAATATGATTCCTCTAATGATGAGCCAAGCTCAAAAAGGAGAAAATATTGATCCTCGTTTAATGCAGACTATGATGATGAATTCAATGATGTCTGATTTTAATTATATGAATAATAACAACAATAATTATTAATAATTTATGGTATTAGATTATAAAACAGCTAAAGAAAAATTGTTGACAGGTTTGGTAGATAGAGACTGTCAGCAATTTTTTGTAAAAAATGGATGTGTTTTTGAAGATGCATATTTGCATTTTTTGGCAGGCGATTTCTCTTATGCCAAAAAACAATTTGAGATAATGGAAGATGTTAATATTCGAGCTCATTGGTCGTTGTTTGAAATATCACTGATTGAGGGAGAAGTGGAAAAATATCCATCGTATTTTGAGTTAAGAAATTTTTTGGAAATTGATTTAAATATTTTTATAACATATTGCCTTGGAACTTATGTGGAAAATATCGTTCGTTATGCAGATTTTATGTATACAATAAATCCTGAAGTTCATAAATTTATTGGCCGAGTTTTGTACAATAATAATTTAAAAGAACAAGGAATGTTTTTCTTGAAAAGAGCAAAAAACTATTTTTATCATGATCCCGAACTTCATTATCTGCTTGCCTATATTTATAACGAAAATGGAGATATCGAAAATGCTCAGAAGGCTTTGGAAGCTTGTTTAAATGTTTTGCCAAATTACTTTCCTGCAAGAGATTTATTAGAAAAACTTAAAAAAAATAATTTGTAGGTTTTAATTGTTCGTGATACACTCATTTTACAAAATACTACCAGTGGAGAAAATTTTTATGATTATAATTATGGAACGTAACGCTACGAAAGTGCAAGTTCAGCGTGTCATTGATTTTTTGAAAGATAATGGTTTTGATATTCGTTTTAATCAAGGACAGGTTCATACAGTGATAGATGCGATAGGGGATAAAACATCTGTTACTCCCGGTCGTGTAGCGGCTTTTGAAGGTGTTAAAGAAGTTAAAGTTATCAGAGAACCTTTTAGACTTGCTTCTAGGGATAGAAAACCAGATGATACGGTTATAGAATTTCATAATGGTGTAAAAATCGGTGGAAATAATAAACCTGTTATGATTGTTGGACCTTGTTCCGTTGAAGAAGATTATGACGGACTTCTAAAAGTAGCTCTGGCTGCAAAAGAAATGGGTTGCGAATTTTTACGTGGAGGAGCATTCAAACCGAGAACTTCTCCTTATGATTTTCAAGGATATGGAGAGAAGGCTCTGAAATATTTAAAAAGGGCAAGCGAAGAAACCGGCTTGTTAACCGTTTCCGAAGTTATGGATGCTGCGGACTTAGATATGATGTGTGATTATGTAGATGTTTTGCAAATCGGAGCAAGAAATGTTCAAAACTTTAAGCTTTTACAGGCAGTTGGAAAATGTAGAAAACCTGTTATTTTAAAACGAGGATTAGCAAGCACGATACGAGAATTTTTGCTTGCTGCGGAACATATTTTGTATAATGGAAATCCCAATGTAATTCTTTGTGAAAGAGGGATAAGAAGCTTTGATAGCGCATTTACACGTAACGTTATGGATATTGCATCAATTCCTGTTATCAAAAAATATTCTCACCTGCCGATAATTGTTGATCCTAGCCATGGGACAGGGCAAAGATATTTGATTGAACCTATGGCAAAAGCCGGTTTAGTTGTCGGTGCTGATGGTGTTATGATGGAAATTCACCATGATCCTGAAAATGCTTTGTCAGATGGAAAACAAAGTTTGCCGTTGCCAATGTTCAAAGAGGTTATGGGTAGAATTAACAAGTTCAATGACAGTTTGCATTACGAAAAAACTTGTCTGTCTGCAAATGTAGGATAAGTGCTACGCACGTAATTTCAAACTATTCCCCTCGCTCCAACGGTGAGAGGGTAGAATTTGTTAATGAGCAAAAACTTCCAAATTCGGGTGAGGGGTAAAAACTTCCTTGTAAAGTGAGTGGGATTGCTTGCGGTGAAAGAATTGATTATTGTTTTGCACATTTTTTTTACGCGTTTCTTTGGAAAAATCCTGCAATTTCTTTGTGTGGAAAGAATTTTACAACCGGACGTCCATGCGGACAAGTGTATGGCATTTTGGTTGTTCGCCATTTTTTTACAATTTCTTGCATTTGCCAAGTTGAAAGCTTCTGACCTGCTTTTACGGAAGCTTTACAAGCTGTGGTGATTAAAATGTGTTCCTCTAGTCTGTCAATATTTCCTTCTATATTTTCTAAAATATCGGCAAGAATTTCTTTAGGATTAACTTTTGCTATCATTTGAGGAACTTTTCTGAAAATAAGTTCATTTTCTTTCAAAAATTCTATACCAAAACCAAATTTTTCAAATTTATTAATGTTTTCCTTAATTAGTTCTGCTTCGGTGCTAGAAACTGGCACAACATCCGACACGAATAACATTTGAGAAACTATATTTTTTTCTGACATAAGTTTTTCATAAATGTATCTTTCTTCTGCAATATGTTGGTCAATAATTTCTAGTCCATCTTCTTTTTCAACAAGAATATATGTATTTTTGTATTGCCCAATAATATTTTCTTCAGGTTCTTGCTCTTTTTCTGTCGGGATAAAAAATTTGT
This sequence comes from uncultured Candidatus Melainabacteria bacterium, assembly GCA_934718275.1. Taxonomy (GTDB): domain Bacteria; phylum Cyanobacteriota; class Vampirovibrionia; order Gastranaerophilales; family Gastranaerophilaceae; genus Stercorousia. Next base: position 273,029 of record CAKUZD010000002.1, read on the forward strand.
GTTGTTCAATTTGTTCTTCTTGTTTTTGAGAAAATTTTTCTTCTTCCTCTTGCATTAATTTGTCAGAAACATAGATAGTGTCTTCTTTTTTGTCAAAAAATATATCGCCGGAACTTTCGAGCTTTGGTTGTACAAAATCTATAACATTGTTTTGTGTATGTTGAGGAGTTTGCGAAAACTGTTGTGGGTCAAATGCTCTAGAGGATTGCCGTTCTACATAATTTGCAAGTCCTGCTTGAATTGATGTGAAAATAAAGTTAAAAATTTGGTTTGTATTTTTGTACCGAACTTCTTTTTTGGTCGGGTGAACATTTACGTCAACATCTGCAGGTGGAAGTTCCAAATTTAACACAACAAAAGGATATTTGCCATTTGCAATCAAACTTTTATATGCAGTGTCGATAGCCTTTTGAAAAACCGGGCATTTAACGGTTCTCCCGTTTATATAAATATGATACCCTTTTTTGCTTGAACGCGTATAGTTTGGTGTGCTTACATATCCGCTGATTTTTAACCCTGCAAGTTGGTCTGTTTTTAGAACTTCTTTTAAATTTGAAATTATATCTGCAGAATAAACCTCTTTTACTGTTTGTAAAAGATTATTTTGTCCTGATGTTTTTAAGACGGTTTTTCCATTTTTTTTCAATTCTAAAGAACATTCAGGATGGGCTAAGGCGATTGACTGGACAAGTTCTTGAATATAAGAAAATTCAGTGTTTGAACTTTTTAAAAATTTCAAACGAGCAGGAATATTATAAAATAAATCCTTTATATCCATAATAGTGCCGATTGCGCAACCTGTTTCAGTTTGTTTAACTTCTGAGTTTTCACATTTAACTTTTGTTCCTGTATCAAAATCCACCGTTCTTGTTGTACAAGTTAGTTTGGAAATTGAAATTATGCTGGATAACGCTTCCCCGCGAAATCCTAGCGTATGAATATTAAATAAGTCATCGTCAGTTGCTATTTTGCTTGTTGCATGTTTTGAAAAAGCAAGCATAATATCATCAGGGTATATACCGCAACCGTTATCGGCAACTCTAATATCTCTACAATCATTGTTTATTTCAATACTAACTTTGGTTGAGCCTGCATCTATAGAGTTTTCAACTAATTCCTTTACAACAGATGCCGGTCGTTCAATTACTTCCCCCGCTGCAATTTGGTTAATTAAATGTTTTGAAAGTTGCTTTATTCTCGCCATAACATAAATCTCTCAATCCTTTTCTCAATCTACATCAAACACAAATTCATATAAATGTTTGATTACAAATTTGAAACATTTTTATAAGATGGTATGGCAATAGGATGATAAGACAATAAATAATTAGAAAATTTTTAAGATAGGGAGATTAAGGACTTGGCAAGAGTTAGAACTAATACAAAATTAAAACCGTCAAAAAAAGCTGATTTGCAGGTGGTAAAACCTGTCAAAACTACTCGTTACAGTGATATTGACTTGAATAATTGGAAAGCTTACGACCACATAAAAACTGATACATTGTGGGAATTTCCGACAAGATTAAAAGAAGGCGGACATTCTAACGAATACCATGGTAATTATATCCCTCAAATTGCTCAGCAATTATATGAAAGATTTACAAAGAAAAATGATGTTGTACTAGATTTGTTCTTTGGCTCCGGTACATCAGGAATTGAAGCAATTAATATGGGTAGACGTTGCATAGGCGTTGAGTTGAAGGATGAGCTTGCAGAAAGTGTTTCTCAAAAATTTACTCCAAAACAACTTGTTACAGATGTTCGTATTATCTGTGCAGATTCAGCATCAGAAGAAATGAGAGAAAAAGTTCAAGCAAGTTTAGATATTATGAGAGAAGAAAAAGCTCAATTCTTAATTCTTCACCCTCCTTATGATGATATAATCAAGTTTTCTGATAAAAAAGAAGATTTGTCTAATTGTGCAACAACAGAAGAATTCTATGACTTGTTTGCTAAAGTTGCAAAAAATGGCTATGATATGTTAGAAAAAGGGCGTTTTGCGGCTCTTATTATTGGTGATAGCTATAAAAATTCAGAAGTTCAACCGCTAGGTTTTGAATGTATGGCGCGTATGATGTCATTAGGCTTTAAGCTAAAAGGTATAATTGTAAAAGATATTCAAGGCAACGAACGAGCTAAAGGTAAAACAGCAAACTTGTGGCGTTATAGAGCATTAGCAGGCGGATTTTTTATCTTTAAACACGAATATGTTATGATTTTTGAAAAGAAATAATGTTTTTATTACTCTTGTAACATATCGTAAATAATGATTGTTTATTCATCGGTTTAATTTATAATTAAACCGATGAATTCTTATTCTATAAATAGTGCATATTATTCACAATCATTCGGAACCGTACAAAACAAGTCGGTTTCAAAACATCGTGTTAGAACTTATAACAGAGATATTTCAAAAGCAGATAAAACGAAAGCTTTAATTGGTTCTACCATTGGTACTGTTTTACCAATTTTGTTTATGATGAAAAAGCAAGGAGTAAAAAATCCTTTAAAGTTAAAATATGGAATGTGGGATATGATAGGAGTTTCTGCAGGTTCTATTGTTGGTGGTGTTGGCGCAGGGTTAATAGCTGAGGATAAAAAAGTTCAGAAAAATAGATTGAAAGAGGGCTTATTTCAATTTATGAATGCATCTATTCCTACTTGGATTGTTGGAGGAGTGGTTAGTCTTTGTGAAAATAGCAAAAAATACAATAATAAAAGAAATAAAATTTTATCAGTAGTTGGTGGGCTTTTGGTCGGAATGTATGGAGCTGCAGCCTTATCAAATGTTATAGTTGACCCTAAAGACAAGCATCCGGATAGAAAACTTTCATTTAAAGATGCATTAGCCAATATTGATGATGGTATTGGCGCTTTAGCATTAGCTAAAATTCCAATAGTCGAAAAATTAAATATAGGTAGATTTTTGCCAATAATATATGCAGCTTGTGGCTATAGAGCAGGACAAAGTAACTAAGAATTGATTGTTTTGACAATTCTTTTCATTAGCTCGCTCCAAGTTTCTCTTTCTCCCAGTCGGAAAAGTTTTACGCTATCGTACCAATCACAGTGCGTTAAGTCCATGTGCCAGCGCCAATTATAGTTGTATGGTAAAAGAATTATGCAAGGTTTTCCCATAGCTCCTGCTAAATGTGCTAAAGAAGAATCGCTTGAAATTACAAGATCAACATTTTCTAATGCTCCTGCAGTGTAAGAAAAATCTTTGAAATCTTTGCTCAAATCTGTAATATCATACTTGTTTGCAAGTTTAGTAAATTCTTCTGCTCCCTCAAAAGTTTGTGCAGAATAGATTTTAGTATCAGGTAATTCAAACAATGGCGCAAAAGCTTCTACATTAATAACTCTGTCTGTTTCATAATAAGTGTTTCCTTGCCATTTTATGGCGATTTTAAATTTGTTATTATTAAAGTGTTTTTCTTTGAAATACTGAATTTTATCTGCAGTTGCCTTTAGATATTTGTCATGATGCATAAAGATTTCATCATTTTTCAAGCCCAAAACGTATGGAATGCTTAAAAAAGGTAGGTGTACGTCAAAATCAGTTCTATTTTCTTCATAAAACAAGTCCATAACTTCGGTATTAGGAAAGTTATCTCTAAATAATTGTGACAACTCTTTTTGTGGCTTGATTAAAAGTTTTTTGCAGCGTTTTTGCAATTCGGGAATGTATCTTGCAAACATAATCATATCGCCAAAACCTGCTTCATAATAGGTATAAAGAGTTTTGTTAGAAATATCTTCGCCCTGCCAAAGCGGAGCTTTTTCTATTAAGTGCGGATAAGTAACTTTTTGTGACGTAATTGCAGTGCCTCGACAAAGACGGTTTTCAAAGTATTTTGTACCTGTTTCATAATCTTTTGTCCTGAAATACCCGAGGGACAAAAAATATAAGACCTCTTGGTCATTAGGGTTGATTTCAAGACATTTTTTGAAATATTCAATTGCTTTTTGTGGGGCATTTAAAAATAAATAAAGGCTTGCTAAGTTAAAACAAGCTTTTTCTGACTTTGGATTAAGCTCTAGAGCTTTAAGGTAAGCTTTTTCAGATTTTTTGTATTCAATATTATTTTTATAAGCAAGTGCAAGTATAAAATATATTTCAAAGCCGCAATTAACTTCTTGGCAAGCTTTTTCTAATATTTTTATTTCTGTTTCGTAATCTTTTTGAAACTCATACACTCTAGCTAAATTTTCATAAAAATATGCATCTTTTTTTATTTCAAGAGCTTTTTTAATATATTTTTCTGCTTCATTCAATTGCTTTTGCGAAATTTTAATAAGCCCTAAAAGGTTTAAAACTTGTGCATTTTGAGGTTCTGTTTCCAAAACTTGTTTATAAACTTTTTCAGCTTCATCAAGTTTGCCCTGAGAATGTAATTTGAACGCAGTATTTAGCATAGTTGTATTATATCGGGGAATGAGGAAGATTGCAAGGCTAAAAAGTGAGAAGTGAGAAGTGAGAAGTGAAAAGACCTTATCTATGGGCAATAAGGCTTTAAGGCGATAGGGCAATAAGATTTTACAGTCATTGTGAGCGAATGCGAAACAATAATGTCGTCATTCTGAGGGCTTTGCCCGAAAGAATCCAGCTGATTAATTTCAATATTGGCGGGGTAGGTACCACCGCCCTACAAGACTAAAATGAAAAATTAGTTATCGTCATTCTGAGCGGAGCGAAGAATCTCCTAAACATCTTACCAACCATGCGATGTTTCGGCTTCGCCTCAACATGACAAAACTTTCAGGCAGATGAGGGGCTAATGCCACGATAGCGGAATGAGCAATAACTTGTTAGTGAAATTAACAACAAAAACAGTCATTGTTTGAGCGAAGCGAGTTTGGCTGTTTTTATATTGAACTTACTAGTTATTAGTGAATGAAGCGTGTGGATGGTTTTGTGGAACTTTTTTCACAAAAAGTTCCCGCTGTCCGCGAAGGACAACTATTTAAGGTGAGAGAATATAATTGATAGACTCTGAATCAAGTCAAGCCCCTCTCTCGTATGCGTAATTCGCGTTGCTCAAACGCCTACTCTCTCTCCCCTAAAGGGCGAGAGCACAATAATCATGGCCATTCTGAGCGGAGTGAAGAAATGGACTTCTTACTTTTCACCATTCATTTTTTACTTTAAAAATCTCCTTCAAATAAAGGATAACAATTTAAAAAAAATAGTTTATTTTAATAATGTACATCAAAGGCATGCTCAAATTGATAAAAAACATGCCAAAAAGAGACAATATTACAAAATATTAACCAAACTTGAAGAAATGTAAAACTACCTAAAACCATGTAATCATCATGGTTTTCAGGACAAAATATAGTAGGAGGAAGGTTTAAAAATAAAAAAGTTGTCCACTATTGATGTATAGGGTACAATTAATACTGTATTCAACTTCTTGTAAGGGTAGGATGATTATTTATGCAACATACGGTTAGAGAGAATCTTTTACAAATACAGGAAGATATCGCACCTTATAAACCAAATATTATCGCAGTTACAAAATACTTTGATGATAAAGCTATTATTGAAGCTTACAATGCAGGGTTAAGGGATTTTGCCGAGTCGAGAGCGCTTGAAGCTGTTGAGAAAGTTGAAAGTTTACCGACAGATGTGAGAAATAATTCAAGATTTCATTTTATCGGACACCTTCAAACAAACAAAGTAAAGAAAGTTGTTCCGGTTTTTGACTTTATTCATTCGGTTGACTCTCTGAAGTTAGCAAAATCTATATCCGAAGAAGCAAGAGTGATTGGTAAGGTTCAAAATATTTTTGTTCAGGTGAATAATGCAAATGAAGAACAAAAGTTTGGACTTTCTCAAGAAGAAGTATTTGAAGTTTTTCCTCTGATAAAAAAACTTCCTTCAATAAATATTGTTGGAATTATGAACATGGCGCCGTTAGGAGCTTCTGAGGAAGAATTGAATAAACTTTTTGCCGGTGTTTTTGAAATAAAAACGAATTTGGAACGAAAGTTTGATTGTGAGTTGAGAGAATTGTCCATGGGGATGAGTCAGGACTATAAAATTGCGGTTAAGCACGGTGCAACTATGTTGAGAATTGGTAGAAAACTATTTATATAAGTAAGATAAACGGAGGAAAAACGGTGGCAGTAGTTACAGACAAAATTAAATCAGTAGTAGATTTTTTAGTAAAAGGATTTGAACCAAGAGAAACTATTTTTGATGAAATGGCTCAAGAAGCAGAAGAAGATTATCCTGTACAAGATAATTTAGCAATTGATCCGGCATATTCTTATCAACCGGTTGTAGAAAAACCAAGTGAATTAAAAGTAGTAAGCCATCCTAGTATTAATAAAGGTTATGAAGTTAAGGTTATGGAACCAAGGTCGTTTGAAGATGCTGCAACTATCGTTCAACATTTAAGAAATAGAAAAACTATCGTTTTAAACCTTCATTTGTTAGATAAAGAACAATCTCAAAGAACAATTGACTTTGTTTGTGGGGCAGCTCATGCTTTGGATGGCAAACCTCAAAAAGTTGGTGATTTAGTATTTGTATTTACTCCAAGCAACGTTACTTTGTCTGTTGACGTTACTGCGAACCAAAATAAATTTAATGACTCATTGTGGAGAGCTCCTTTACAGTAATTATCAGAATTCACAATAGAGTTAATAAAAATGAGAAAGAGAGATAGTTGAATTGAGACACGCCCCCCGTGTCTCTTTTTTTTTAGGCTTTTTATGTTTGGGGGGGGGGAAGGAAGGTTATGTCATGTTGAGGTGAAGTCGAAACATCGCATGGATGGAAAGATATTCAGTAGATTCTTCGCTCTGCTCAGAATGACGATAACTAATTTTTCATTTTAGTCTTGTAGGGCGGTGGCACTGCCCCGCCAATATTGAAATTAATCAGCTGGATTCTTTCGGGCAAAGCCCTCAGAATGACATCATTATTGTTTCGCATTCGCTCACAATGACTGTAACTATAATGTTCTCGCCCCTTGAGGGAGAGAAGAAATTTCTTAGCGAATAATTTGAGCTTAGAAATTTCAGAGAGGGGGTTGTGGTAATAACCTTCTTATTTCCTTATAATTGGTTGTCCTTCGCGGACAGCGGGAACTTTTTGTGAAAAAAGTTCCACAAAACCATCCACACGCTTCATTCACTAATAACTGGTAAGTTCAATAAGAAAACGGTCAAACTCGCTTCGCTCAAACAATGACTGTTTTTGTCGTTAATTTCACTAACAAGTTATTGCTCATTCCGCTATCGTGGCATTAGCCCCTCATCTGCCTGAAAGTTTTGTCATGTTGAAGCGAAGCAGAAACATCGCATGGTTGGAGAATTTAAGACCTCACCCTACCATGCTTGGTTGTTCGCGTTTAACGGGTCTATACAGTCTTGCACTTTTGCAAGCCTGTTCGCCCTCAGTTCACAATCCGCCTCAGAATGACTTTTCTGTAATCACTTATTGCCTGGTGTCTTAACGTCTTATTGCTTTAACAGTTATTGAATTTATATGATTTTCTTGCTCCGAGTTGTGGATTATGCTATAAATAAGCTATGGATAATTTTGCAATTTGTTATAATCAAGAAATATTGCATTCTGTAGAAGTAAAGGATAAACTTGCTAAAATTCTTGCAGATAAAGGTATTGCGGCGAAGGTTTTGAATATTGATAACTTGAAAGACGGATTTGATTTTGTTTTTGTGATTGGCGGTGATGGAACAATTTTAAAAATAGCTAGGTTTTATGCAAAGTATAAAACACCTGTTTTTGGGATAAATTTAGGGCGTCTGGGTTTTTTGTCGCAATCTTCAAAAGAAGAAATAGAAAACTCTGTAAAGAAAATTCTAAACGGAAATTTTGTTATAGAAGACAGAATTATGTTAGAAAGTGGTGAATATACTGCTTTAAATGATTTTGTGATAAAAGGTTGTGATTTGGGTAGAACTTCAAGGTTTTCACTTAAAATTAACGGAAAATTTGTTTGTGACTATTTAGCGGATGGGGTAATTATTTCAACTCCTACCGGTTCAACTGCTTATGGTTTGTCTGCTGGTGGCCCTGTTTTGGCACCGGCCTTAAAAGCTTTTGTTATAGTTCCAATTTGTCCACATACTTTGACCGCTCGGCCTATTGTGGTGCCGGATACCGAAGAAATTACTGTGTGCACGGATAAAAAAATGCAATATGTATTATCAACCGATGGGCAAGAACTTTATGAATTTGATAATGAAGTAAAAATAAAAAAGGCTTTATATCCTGCTAGATTAGCTCTTTTAAAAGGAACTGAATTCTATTCCGTATTGCAGAGTAAATTACATTGGGCTATGCCTCCTGCGTATGCTAAATAGTTAAGTGTAAATGATTTGCCGTTTTTGTAGGTAACTGTATAAAATATTTTTTGTGCTTGGTCAGTCCCAGTAATTTATCTTTTCTCTGAAGTTTATTCACTACTCATTACTTATCAAAAATTATTAACTTTTGTTCATATTATAAAATAATTTCTTGTACTTTTTCCCTATTTAAAATAGTATGTTAGTATATTATAAAGATAGATAATAATATTTATATAAAAGAGGTAAAAATAGTGGAAAATTTCGTATCAGATATCTTTGCGAAAAAAGATGAATCAACAGGTAATGAGCAAGTTCAAAGACCTCCTGTAAACCCAACAAAAATTAAAGTTATTGGTGTTGGTGGTGGTGGCGGAAACGCTGTTAACCGAATGATTAAAGCAGGTCTTTCAGGTGTAGAATTTTGGCTTATGAATACAGACTTGCAGGTTTTAGAATATGGTCAGACTAAAAATAGAATTCAATTGGGTTCAAAATCTACATCAGGTCTTGGTGCAGGTGGAGATCCTTCAGTAGGTGAAAAAGCTGCAGAAGAAGCTCAGCAAGAGATTACTGAAGCATTAGATGGCGCTGATATGGTATTTATTACTGCCGGAATGGGTGGTGGTACAGGTACTGGTGCAGCTCCTGTTGTTGCTAAAATTGCAAAAGAATTAGGAATTTTGACAATTGCGGTTGTTACTAAACCATTTAGTTGGGAAGGTAAGAAAAGACAAAATCAAGCAAATCAAGGTTTGGAAAAACTTAGAGAAGCTGTTGATGCAGTAATTGTAGTTCCTAACGATAAATTGTTACAAGTTGTTGATAGACAAGTTTCATTGACAGAAGCATTTATTATTGTTGATGAAGTTCTATTAAGAGGTGTTCAAGGTATTTCTGATATCATTACTGTTCCGGGACTTATTAACGTTGACTTTGCGGATGTTAAATGTGTTATGCAGGCTTCAGGTTCAGCTCTTATGGGTATTGGTCGTGGACAAGGTGAAGGTAGAGCTGTTAAGGCTGCTGAAATCGCTATTAACTCTCAACTTCTTGAATCTTCAATTAATGGAGCTACAGGTGTAATTGTTAATATTACAGGTGGACCTGATATGACATTACATGAAATTTCAGATGCAGCAAACATTATTCACGATGCAGTAAATGACGATGCTACAGTTATTATTGGTACTGCGGTAAATGAAAATATTCAAGGTGAAGTTCAAATTACTGTTATTGCGACAGGTTTTGAAATGAAATCTCAACAAAAACCGGAAGAAAAAACTGAGGTTAAACAGTTGAGTGCGTCAGATTTTTTCGCAAATACATTCAGTAATACAACTTCAACAACAAGCAGTATTTCTTCACAACCTCAACCGGCTGTTAGAAGAAACTCAATGCCGGATGTTTCATCTAATTTTACAAATATTGAAATTCCGGATTTCTTGAAAAAATAGTTTCACACTAATAAGAATGGAAGTATGAAGAATATAAGAGAACGACAGTTATGCCGTTCTCTTTTTTTTGAATAAATTTCACCTTGACGTGGTCAAGGAAAATTTCTGTCATATTGAGGCGTAGCCGAAACATCGCGTGGTTGGGAAATTTAAGACCTCACCCTAGCCTGCTTGGTTGCTCGCGTTTAACGGGTCTGCACAGTCTTGCACTTCTGCAAGTCTGTTCGCCCTCAGCTCACAATCCGCCTCTCCTAATTTAGGAGAGGGAAAAGATTCTTCGCTTTGCTCAGAATGACGGTGTCTGTTATACTCAGAATTTCGTCATGTTGAGGCGGAGCCGAAACATCGCATGGTTGGAGAAATGTTTAGAAGATTCTTCGCTCCGCTCAGAATGACGAAAACTAATTTTTCATTTTAGTCTTGTAGGGCCGGTGGTACCTACCCCGCCAATATTGAAATTAATCAGCTGGATTCTTTCGGGCAAAGCCCTCAGAATGACGACATTATTGTTTCGCATTCGCTCACAATGACTGTAAAATCTTATTGCCCTATCGCCTTAAAGCCTTATTGCCCATAGATAAGGTCTTTTCACGTTTCACTTCTCACTTTTCACTAAAGTTTTGTAGGGTGGCGGCATTTCTCCTGCCTTGATTCTGCACAAATGCTTTTGTAAAGTTTTGTAAATAGGGTCAAAATCCTTGAATAATTATTGTTTCAAGTGAATGCGTGATGTGTATAAACAAGATATATCATTTATTCATGGCAATTCTTAAAAGGCAAATGTTTTTATATAAACACAGGGGATATTTAAATAAACTCAAAGAGAATTGTAAAGCTTGAATAGAGTAATCAAGCAAATTTAAAGGTATTAAACGAGGAAAAAGGGGAATTATTATGACAAGAGTAAACGGAAATTATCAACAACCAAAAACAAATTTAAGAGATTGGAAAAGAACTCATAAACCATTAGAAGCAGGTCAAACATTATCTCAACCTACAGGTGATCCAAAATTAAGAGAAAAAACCGGAACAATTGAGTTCCCACAATCTGTATCGGGGGGGGGGAATACTCAACCTGTTGTTACTGATCCGATTGCAACATTAAACCAAGAACAAGAAGCACAAGCTAAAGCTGATAAATTGTTTAAACAAGAAAGACAATTAAAAATTGATCAAGAAGAAATGCAAAAAAGAATTGCTAAAGAAGAAGAAAAGCTTGTTAGTAGAGAAAGGAAATTAGCTAATTTAGATAAAGGAAAGAATCCCAAAAAAGCTATCAAATTGCAAGAACGAATTGAGGCCGGTAGACAATACATACAAAAACATAAAGCTAAATTAGGTGAAATTAGTCAAAATTTGTCTAATGTACAAGCAGAGCAAGCAAAACTTCCATTATCTACAAGAAAATTGTCAAAAGAAGCTCAAGCAGCACTTGATATGGCTCGTAATGCAGAACAAGGTGCTAAATTTAATCCAGCAGCAATTGATAAAGGTTTAGGTATTGGAGCAGAAGAATCTGATGTTACAAAACAATTCAGAAAATTAGAAGAACAAACAGCGAGAATTGAAGAACATAAAAAAGAAGCAGGTCCTAAACAAGGAAGAGCTTGGAACGAAGCTCCTAATTCTAAAATTGAAACAAGAGCAAGAGCTCCAAAAGCTCCAGAAATGCCGCAACAACAAAAAACAAATTCTTTATTAGAATCAATTATGCCTAACAGAGAACAACCTGTTGGAAAAGATTATACCGCAGAAGCTAATGAAGCCGCAAAAGAAGCAGCTATTAATCAACAACAAAAAGTTCGTCAAGGGTATTTAGACAGAGCTCATAGAGCAGAAGAAGCATCCAAATTCCACGGAACTTCACAAGAAGCTATGAATAGATTGCACGGTTTCAATCAAGGCGATTCTGATGTTACAAAACAGTTTAGAGAATTAGAGGCAAAAGATATTGCAGATCAAAAAGACCGTCAAAGATACTTAGACAGAGCTCATAAAGCAGAAGAAGCATCCAAATTCCACGGAACTTCACAAGAAGCTATGGATAGATTGCACGGTTTCAATCAAGAAGAATCTGATATAACTAAACATTTTAGAAACTTGGAAAAAGAATCAAAAGCTAAAGCTAAAATAGCTACTTTGAAAAAAGCAGGCAAAATTGGTCTAGGAATTGCAGCAGCAGCTGGTCTTGCTTACGGTGTATATAAATTATTTGCCGATGATGATAAGAAAGCAGCTCCGGTTCAACCAGAAGAAAAACAAAAAGTTGTAGCAGATTCAACAGAAGTTAAACAAGATACTACATCAGTAGAAAATGATACAATTGCAGCACAAGGTGCAAATGAAGTTGAGTCAGAAACAGAAGCTCCAACTGCAGAAAACAAATCAAGTGTAACTCCGGTAGCTGTTCCTTCAACAGAAGCAAAAGATAGCACTAAAGTTGACTCAGTAGCTACAGAAGAAAAAGAAGATGCTAAAGTAGCACAAAAAGAAAATGAAGAAATCGCTGAAGCTGAAAAACAAGATAAAGCTGACAATGCTAAAAAAGCAGAAGAAGCAGAAAAAGCTGAACAAGAATACCAAGAACATGTTGCAGAATTAAAAGAAAACTATTGGAAATATGCTCAACGTGAATTAATCTTCGAACACCAAGGCGAAGCAGGTTATAAACCATCAAATCAAGAAATCGCTGAAAGAATGGTTAAAATAATGGAAAGAAATGGCGTAAAATTTGATAAAGATGGTGTTCACCCTTCTCCAATGTTAAGAGTGGGTGACAAAGTAAAAGTTCTTTTCGAGGACGAAGAAACAGCAGCATAGTTTGCGAAACAATTGAATAAATCAAAAGAACAGGCATATTGCCTGTTCTTTTAGTTTAAAAACGCTAAGACATTCTAACTCTCTCTAATTGAGGGAGAGAATATAATTGATAGACTCTGAATCAAGTTCAGCCCCTCTCTCGTATGCGTAATTCGCGTTGCTCGAATGCCTACTCTCTGTCTTGTATTTGCTCCACGCTCACAGAGTTCCGCAAAAGTAACACAGTTACAGTTTGCTCCATCTGCTCGCTATCCGGACTCGTTGCACTCCGTCCGTCCGCAAATCCGCTCTCCCCTAAAGGGCGAGAGGACAATAATTACGGTCATTCTGAGCGAAGCGAAGAATCTTTTTCCTCTCCTAAATTAGGAGAGGCGGATTGTGAGCTGAGGGCGAACATACTTGCAGAAGTGCAAGGCTGTGCAGACCCGTTAAACGCGAACAACCAAGCAGGGTAGGGTGAGGTCTTAAAACTTCCCAGCCATGCGATGTTTCGGCTTTGCCTCAACATGACAGAACTTTCCCCTCGCCCCATCGGGGAGAGGGTGCCTGAAAGGCGGGTGAGGGGCTTTAACAATGCCACGATAGCGAAATGAGCAATAACTTGTTAGTGAAATCTTAAAATAGACAATAAGGCTATAAGACATTAAGGTTATAAGGTTTTACAGTCATTGTGAGCGTATGCGAAACAATCCAGCTGATTTTTACAATACCCCTCTCTTGAATTTGTAAGCGCGCTTTTGCTTGCTAACAAATTCTATCTCTCCCCGTTGGGGCGAGAATATTATAGTTACAGTCATTCTGAGGGCTTTGCCCTAAAGAATCCAGCTGATTAAATGCTTAATATTGTCTGTCGCACTATAGACTAGATTGTTTACCCATTCTAACTCTCCCTAGTTAAGGGAGAGAACTAATTGATAGACTCTGGATCAAGTTCACAATGACTGTTTTGGTAATTTCTGATTGTCTTTTGGTATTCATAATAAAAGAACAGGCTCGACACCTGTTCTTTCAGTTGATTTATTATAATCCTTCATTATAATTCAATGAGCTTGGATTAAGACTAGTCGTCAGCATGACCGGCTGTTCCAAGAACGTCACGCATTTTGTGCATAACCATTTCTTTTACAGCTGTTCTTCCAGGTCCCATGTATTCTCTTGGGTCGAATTTTTCAGGATGTTCAACAAAGAATTCTCTAATAGTTGAAGTCATTGCCAATCTCAAATCTGTATCAATATTGATTTTAGCTACACCATGTTTTGATGCATAGTTAAGCATATCTTCAGGAACACCTTGAGCGTTAGGTAATTGACCACCGAATTTATTACATTTAGCAACGAATTCAGCAGGAACTGATGAAGAACCGTGCAATACTAGCGGATAATCAGGGAATCCTGCATCTGCTAAAGCTTTTTTAATTTCAGCAAGTCTTTCAAAGTCTAGTTTAGCTTCTCCTGAGAATTTATAAGCTCCGTGAGAAGTTCCGATAGCTACTGCTAATGAATCGCAGCCTGTTTCTTTTACAAATCTAACTGCTTCTGCAGGATCTGTATAAGTTGAATCTTTTGCGTGAACTTTAACATCATCTTCAACACCAGCTAATTTGCCAAGTTCTGCTTCAACAGAAACACCGTGTTTGTGAGCGTATTCAACAACTTCTTTAGTAACTCTGATGTTTTCTTCTAATGGGAATCTTGAACCATCAATCATAACTGATGAGAAACCACCATCAATACAAGCTTTACAAATTTCAAAATCAGCACCGTGATCTAAGTGCAAAGCGATAGGAACTGTAGTTGTAGCAAGAGCTGCTTCAACTAATTTGATTAAATATGTTTGGTTAGCATATTTTCTAGCACCTGCTGATACTTGCAAAATAATAGGTGATCTAGTTTCTTCTGCAGCTTCTGCAATACCTTGCAAAATTTCCATGTTGTTAACGTTGTAAGCACCGATAGCATATTTGCCAGCTAATGCTTTTTTGAACATTTCGCCTGTTCCAACTAATTTTCTTTCACTCATTTTGAGTCTCCTTCTTTCTGTATGTATCTCTACAACACTTGTAGTAATTAGTCTTAATATCACCATGTAGATTACAACAAACAAAAAAAGCGTGCAAGTGTAAAGAAATATTAATATTGTATATACAATTTTACAAATGCTTAAATCTGTTGCTATAATAAGCTTTATAAGGGATTAATGAATAAATGGACTAGCAAAAAAATTTTTGTGTAAGTCTTAAAAAATTAAATATGTGAAAAAATAGGGGTAAAATTATGGTAATTAGAGCAATTGCACCGGTATCCTTTACAAACGGATACGGACAGACAAATTTTGAGGGTAGAAAGAACAATAAAAAAAATCATTATGAAAGTGGGTATTCTTCAAATTCTTTCATGAAATCAATTCCTTTGGCAGCGTTAATTGCGATGAGTCCTTTGAATGGAGTTCAGGCACAAACTTCTGTTCCAAATTCAAATGAAAAAATTATAAACATACACACTTATAAAAATCCGGTTGATGATGGCTGTAATATTTTATATATAAGTAATGACGGAAATGACGATGATATTGAAGCAATTGCTTTGCAACATGGTAGAAATTTGTCGTATACAAGAAATATTCGTGGTATTGATACAAAGTTGATTAAGCGTGAAAACTTTAAACAATATTTGGATACCTTAAAAACTGTAAATGTAACATACGATTATGAGGATGGTTCTCCTAGCAGAACAGAAAAGAAATATGTTGTTGCGGGTCGTCGAGCTTATGATGTATATGTAGACAGAGCAGATGATTTAAAACAATTGAAACATACAAGTGGAAAAACAGATCATGCAGAGTATGAAATCGATAAAGAATTGTATGATTTCTTGAAACAATTTATGAAAGAAGATTTTATAAAGACCGAAAACAGACGAACTAAGGTTACTAAGGAAAGTGATTTCGATTTCTTAAAAGACATTATGTAAATATTTGTAAATAGTTTGAAACATGCTGAAATCATGGGTTTTGGCATGTTTTTTTATACATGAGTGTTAAAACTGAGAGAGCATTTATAATGGCAGAAGATAATAAAATTAATCTTAGAATGAATAGTATTCCTTCTGGAACGCAGAGTATAACATCTTTGAAATCTTCAACTACTCCTGCATTTGGTACTGTTGACGTAAAAGCAAATAGTGCTAAACAAGAGCTTTTGAAACGTTTAGGTATTACAGAAGAACAATTAACTCAGATATTAGCAGAAAGAGCTGATTTTTATAGCTTATCTCCTGAAGAACAGGTAAAAATTGTTGCCGGTTTAAATGCTACAGCTGTTGAGCCTGAAAATAGGGGCGTTGAAACTGCTGATAAAAAACAAATTACCACAAATAATACAAAAGATACTACATCTGCCAAAGCAACTATTGAAGAAGAACTTTCCAAAGAAGTAAATTTTGACAACAAAGCTTTTGCAGCAGCTTCACTTTCTGAAAAAAGCAATATTTATGCAGAAGAAGTTGCCAAAAATAAATTTATGTATGCTGATTCTGAAAACCCAAAAACTCAAGAAGAATGGGATGCTTTACCAAAAGATAAAAAACAAGAATTAGTAAAAGCAGCATTGGATAAAGGTATTAAGAAAAATGGTAAAGAAGTCTTTGATAAAAAAGATACTGATATGTTGTTGCAATACAACATGACAAAAATTCAAGCAGCAAACGCTAAAAATATCAGTGCTGATGCTATGGATGCAAAAGGTTTGGCTTATACAGAAGAAGCTGTTCATGATTATATTGTAAATTTGGATGAAAATAAAAGAACTGATGGACAGGCAAAATATGTTGAAGAACAGGCTAATAAATCAAAATTATTGGTTGAATATAGCAAAAAACAAGGACATGATGCTGCATGGGGAGATGGTACTTATATATTGTCTCCAAGAGAAATTAAGCAGCGTTGTAATGAGCTAGGTGTAACAATTCAAGATATCCAAAAACAACATTTGGAAGAAAAGAAACAAAGATTAGGTCTTTCCAAGGATGAAGAAGAAAAACTTTCAAACTTAACAAAGTTAGATGGTTTAATTCAGGCAGTAAAAGATAAAACAAAAAATGGACCTGTTGATTTTGGACGTATGAAAGAATTTGAAAGTTCCGAATATGGCAAATTATTTAAAACTGCTCAAGGAACTGATGAAAAGATGGCAATTGCTGCTAAGTACTTGAAAGAGAAAAAAGGTGGTATTGATTTTTCCGCCGAATTTATTTCTGAGTTAGTGCAAAATGATCCGGAACTTGCTGCAGAATTGCAGGGAGAATTTATTGCAAACTCAACTGCTCTTGATAAAAAGAAGATTGCCGCAAATACTACAGGGTTAAACCAAGAATTAAACGCATATAACATCGATAAACATGACGCTGAAAGTTCAAAAATTGTAGCAGAAACCCAAAAAAATATGGTTAAAACTGATGCTAAAAGAGCAGCTGTTTTAGCAAGCTTGACAATGGATAGAGCTGATGGAAAACATTTACTTGCTACTTCTACAACTTATAGCTCATTTGGTCTAGATTCTGTTGAAAAGAAACATGCCGAAGTTGCTTATGATAAAACAAGAGTAAACAAAGAGCAACAGTTAGAAATGTTGAATAATACATATCAAAACAGTGGCATTGAAGCTCGTAAGTACGCAGGTGTTAATAACTATCAATCTTATGAAGAAAACCAGTTACCTTTGCATAACAGAGCTATTCAGGATAAAGAAGTTAACGATGCGATGGTTGAAGCCGGAACATACTCTCAATATTCAGCAAAAAATCAAACAGCTGCTTTCAATGCTCATAAACAAAGATATGAACAAAATGACTACAACGAAAAAGAAGCTATTGCAGGTTTAAATAAGTTATCTGATAATATTTATAATTGTGACAAAGATAATCAGCTTGCTATGCATAATGAAATAATGAATACAAAGTATTCAGAAGTTCAAGAACATGCAGCTGCTAATATAAAAAATTGTAAAGATGTCGCTGTTCAAACAGAGGCATTAAGCACTGTATATAAATCAGGTAATGAAAAAGCTATTGCGGTTGCGGTCAATGAAGTTATTCCGGCTATAAAATATCCTGATGCTCAAAAACTTGCTTTGGAACAAGCAGTTATGGAGCTTGCAGGGATTTCTGATGATTCGGAAATTCAAGCAAAATTTGCAAACGGAACTTTGACAAAGGCTGAAATTGCAAAACTTTCTTCAACCAAGCGCCGTGATTATTATATAAGATTATTTGATAATGCAACACCGGCTGAAAAAATTCAATATTTGAGAAGTATTCCTGCCGGAAGAAGTAAAAAAACTATTTATAGTTTAATTGGTAAGTATTATCCAAATTTATTTGAAGATTTAATTAAAACCGATGCAACAATTGCAGAATCGGTGTACAATATGTCAGGTTTGGATAAAAAAGCAAAAGATACGGCTTTAAAAGTAATAATGAATATGACTACTTCAGATTTTGTATCATTAAGAAATAAATTACATTTGAATGGTAACAAAGACTTAGCAGTAGCTGAAACTCAACCTGCAACAGCTAAAACAGTTCATTCTTTTACAGACCCAATCGGATTTGATACAAAAGAAATTTATCCTAAAGACAAGAAAGGTTTTTATTACGTATAAATCAGGTAAGAATTTGTAGGAAACGCTCGGCTCTGAATATTCAGAGCCGAGTTAAAATTTGCTATTAGTTTTTATGTTTTTATTTTAAAAATTCCAACTGTCAATACTTTTACTGAAAAAGCTATCATGATTTGTTAATCGCGTTTGAACTGCTTTTTGAGCATTCTGCCAATATTTAAATAATCCATTTGCATTACATGTGTCAGGTTTTAACATTTTGTCAACGTCATTTTGTAAAGCTGTTGCTTTTTTAGTTATAACAGCTTTATCAGTTGCAACATGGAAAAATTTAACCAATTTGTTAACGATGTATGTTTCGCTTTTGCTTAATAATTCTTTCAAAGAACCGTTTACTAAGTTGGCAGATGCAAATTCTTCATCACTCAATCCTTTAACATTTGCGTGTAACCATTCATCTTTGTTTGAATCTGTTCCAATAGTTATAAAGTCTCTTTCATGATTATATTTCGCAGTTTTTTCTTCGAATTTTTTTGCAATATTTGATAATTTTTGTTCATAAGGTTTTAATATTTTCGCATTATCTTTAATTTCCAGTTTAGCTTTAAAATTTACATTATTATTGAAATTATTATTTCCAATATTCACTTTTCCCTCCTTTGTGTATGAGTATTAAACACAATGAAAAAATTTTTTAACTTTAGATGTTGCTAAAATTTACAAAAATTTATAAAGTTATGGAGAATGTCCTAAATAGACTTGTTGCCTAATTGGCTTATTGTTCAATACTTGCATTTTTAGTATTTTTATATTCTAATAAAATTACAGTGATATATTTATGTCGCGAGTTCATTTGAAAGAAGACAATTAAAAATTGCCTGAAAAAAATATAAAATTAGCGAAATATGCAGGTTTTTGCTACGGAGTAAAAAGAGCAGTAGAAACCGTTAAAAAGTTAAAAGCCGAAAACCCTGATAAGAATGTGTTTGTTCTTGGGGAACTTATCCATAACACACAAGTTATTCATGAGCTTGAGAAGCTTGGGATTAAGACTTTGAATGAAATCCCTGAGCACGGAAATGGAATTTGTGTTATTCGGAGCCATGGTGAAAGTCCTGAAGTTATTGAAAAAATTAAACAAGCGGGATTTGAACCTGTTGATTTGACGTGTCTTGACGTAAAAAAAGTCCAACAAAAGGCTGTTGAACTTGCAAAAGATGATTATTTTGTTGTTGTTGTCGGAAAGTCAGAGCATCCTGAAGTTATAGCTATTAAAGCTAATGCGAAATTATATAGTGATAATGTGGTAGTTGCTGCATCTGTAGAGCAGTTGAAAGAATATGAGCCACAAATTAAGGCACATAAACGTGTTGGGGTTGTTGTTCAAACAACTCAAAGAATTACAACATTGACAAGTATTGTTGACTATTTGATTTCTGTTGCAAAAGAGGTTCATGTTGCAAATACGATATGTAAAAGTACCTCTATGCGCCAAACTGAAGCTAAAGAACTTGCTAAAGAAAGTGATTTGGTAATAGTTGTAGGTTCTAAAAAAAGTGCAAATACAACGCATTTGGCAGAAATTTTGAAAGACATAACAAAAACAATTCATATAGAAAATGATGATGAGTTGGATTTGTATAAGGATTTGATTGAAAAAGCAAAAAATATTTCAATAACCGCAGGCGCATCAACACCGCAAAGTGTTATTGAAAGAGTGGAAAAGCGGATAAGAATCAAGTAAAAACAGGGTCGGATACGCATATTCCGCAAATAAAATAAGTATTAAGAAAGGAAAATAAATAAATGACACAAACATTAGACAAAATGGATGAATTTGAAAGATTGTTGGAAGAATCTTTCTCAAAATCTTATTCTGTAGCTGATATTGTTGAAGGTACAGTTTTAAAAAAAGAAAACGAAGGATATTTGGTAAGTGTAAAAGGTGCTAAAACAGAAGCTTTTTTACCAAATAAAGAAATTTCTTCTTCTGATAACGCAGAATCTTTGGAAATCGGTGATGAAAGAGAATTTTATGTATTAAAAGAAGAAAATGATGAAGATGGTATGGTTCTTTCTCTTAAAAGACTTGCTTATGCTCAAGCTTGGGCACAACTTAACGATGCAAAAGTTCAAGGTGATACAATTCTTGCAAAAGTTGTTTCTATCGTTAAAGGCGGTGTTTTAGTTGATGTTGCTGACTTAAAAGGTTTTATTCCTTCTTCTCAACTAAGAACAGGTACTCCTTTTGATGGTTTGATTGATACAAAAATCGAAGTTAAAGTTTTAGAAGCAGATCCTAAGAAAAATAAACTTATCTTATCTCAAAGACAAGCAGTTGCAGAACAAAGAGACCAAGTTGTTGACAATATTTTGTCAGAACTTGAAGAAGGTCAAATCGTAAAAGGTGAAGTTGTAAGAATTGCAGATTTCGGAGCATTTGTTGATATCAACGGAATTGACGGTTTATTACCAATTTCTGAAATTTCTTGGTCAAGAATTAAACACCCGTCTGATGTAATTTCTTTAGGTGAAACAATTGAAGTTAAAATTATTAAAATTGATAACGAATTGAAAAGAATTTCTTTATCACTAAAAAGAATGGGCGAAGATCCATGGCAACAAATTGAAGGTCAATTTGAAGAAGGTCAAGTAATAAAAGGAACTGTTAATAAAGTTACAGGATTTGGAGCATTCATTAATATCTTCCCTGGAGTAGAAGCATTATTACCTGTTTCTGAAATGAGTAGTGAAAATGTTAATCCGTTCAACCAATTTAAAGTTGGCGATAGCGTTGAAGTTCTTATTAAGAAATTCACTCCTCAAGAACACAGAATTGCGTTGAGTATCAAAGATATTAATAAAGATGCTGAATAAGCGATTAATGTAATATAAAAAACCGCTCTTTTAAAGGGCGGTTTTTTGGTTGAAATTATTGAAATAATTTGTTATACTAGAAAAGTAAAGTTAAAAAGGAGAGATATTTTATGCTAAATTCAGGTTTGTTTGTTTGTCGGGGGGGGGGCAATTAGCGGCTCCTACAGAGGGTTTTACTCTTGCTGAAGTTTTGATTACCCTTGGAATTATCGGGGTTGTTGCAGCATTGACAATTCCAACTTTACTTGCCAATTATAAAGAAAAAGTTTTGGTTACAAGTGCTAAAAAATTGTATAATCAAACTTTTAATGCGGTTAATAAATATAATGCCGAGAATGGAACAGTTGGAGATTATTCATATTTTTGGATATCAAATACAGGTGTTACAGGTGGCACATTGATGGCTTTGGCAAAAGAATTAAATGCTGTTAAAGTTTGTCCAAGACGTGCTGATTTGGATGATTGCGGTGGAGAATATACTATAAAGCAATATAAAAAAATGAATGATGGCCATGGGAAAACGCGACAATTTGGAGATTGGAATCGCAACAGAATGGTTTTGGCTGATGGAAGTCTTGTGTCTGTGTTAAGTGAAGTTCAGGCAGGAAGTTGCACTCATTCTTATTTTTCCAATGACACAGATGAAAATGGTAATTATATTCCTGATTCTTCAAGTCCAACCGGCTTTAAGGGGAGAATGAACTCAAATTCCAATTGTGGTTTTATTATTTTTGATACTAATGGTTTAAAAGGGCCAAACCAAATTGGTAAAGATGTTTTTCAATATGGTTTTTATCCTGACGGACTAAATATTGATTCCTTGGTAAGGGATAATTATGGAAATCTAAGATATGTTTTAGCTAATGATAAATTGATAAAAACAGAAAACTACAAAATAGGTGATTTTTAAAAAATAAAAGTCGAGATAATATCTCGACTTTTATTTTCTATTCTCCAAAATAATTTTTTTAATTTGTTGAAATTATTGAAATAATTTGTTATATTAGAAAGGTAAAGTTAAAAAGGAGAGATATTTTATGCTAAATTCAGGTTTGTTTGTTTGTCGGGGGGGGGGCAATTAGCGGCTCCTACAGAGGGTTTTACTCTTGCTGAAGTTTTGATTACCCTTGGAATTATCGGGGTTGTTGCAGCATTGACATTGCCAAGTGTTATTTCTAATGCAAATAATATGAATTACAAAACTGCTTATAAAAAAGCGTTACGCGATGTTAACGAAGCATATAAATTAATGGAAGCCAATGACAGTCGATTTAATGAGGTTGTATGTAGTAATTCAGAAGAGTGTCCTGATTGTTGTTTTAGTCCAACTTTTTTTGAGAACTTCAAAGTTTTATCAGAACAATTTAGAGCAACTAAAACTTGTATGACAGGTAGCATTGATGATGTAAAAAGATGTTGGGAATGTGACAAGGGGCAGTCGGGTAAAGATTCTGAGCCTCCAAATTATTATGGCTGTAATTCTGCTCCAGCATTTATAGATAATTCAGGACGGGCTTGGAGTATGTATTTTGCACAAGAAGCTTCGTTTTATGTTGATACAAATGGCTTTAAAGGGCCTAATCATATAGGTAAAGATAGATGGTGTTTTCACCTTCCTACACCGAAGTTGAAAGGCTCAGATAATTATATAAAACCTTGTTTTGACGTTGATGTAAAAACAAAAAGCAGGTTTTGTCCAAGTGGTGATTGCAGGTTTAAAAGTTGGCTTGAATAGATTAACGATTAATTTTGGGAGGTGTTTCCCCTAATTAATAATTTCTATTCGCCGAAATAATTTTTTAAATCTACAGCTAGTTTTTTGTTTTTGCAAAGTTTTTTCAGTTTTGCAATAGCTCTGTTTTCGATTTGGCGAATACGTTCTCTTGAAACTCCATATTGAGAACCGATTTCGTCAAGAGTTTTTTTAGCTCCATTGTTGTCTAATCCGTAGCGAAGAATTAGGACATCTCGTTCTTTGGGGCTAAGTTGGCTTAGCATTTTTCTAATATCTTCAAACAAATTTTCTTGAGAAACTCTGCTATCAGGAGTAATAGAGGCTTCATCAACGATGAAATCTGCAATTTTTGAGGAGTCCTCTGAAGAACTTGCAGGTGTTTCCATACTTATTGTTGATTGAGCTGATTTTACAATTGATGTTAATTTATTAACCGGAACCCCCAAACGGTATGCAATTTCTTGTTTTGTTGGAGTGTGCCCAAGTTCTGTTGTTAAATCAATTGTTGCTCGTCTAATTTTTCCAAGAGATTCTATCATGTGGATTGGAAGTCTTATAATTCTAGCTTTATCAGCGATTGCACGAGTGATTGATTGTTGAATCCACCATGTTGCATAAGTTGAAAATTTGTAACCTTTTTTGTAGTCAAACCTGCCTGCAGCTTTCATTAAGCCCATATTGCCTTCTTGTATTAAGTCCAAGAAAGAAAGTCCGCGCCCAATATATTTTTTAGCTATACTGACTACAAGACGTAGATTGGCGTTAACCAATACGTTTTTTGAAAATTCATCATGTTCTTCAAATATTTTTTTTGCAAGTTCAAGTTCTTGTTCGTGTGATAAAAGAGGAATTTTTCCGATTTGTTGCAAATATATTTTAACACTATCATCAGAATTCACGGAAGAAATGTTTTCTTGAACTTTAGGGTCTTCAACAGTCTCCAAAACATCGTCATCATCTTCCTCAAGGTCATGAAAATTTACATTTTCATCTGAAATTTCCTCGGTAAGTAAACCGTATTTTTCAAGTTCTTTTTTCATTTCTCTCTCCTGATATGCAAAATTTAAATAAGTTCTAAACCATTATAATCAATTTTTTAGTTTTTGTCTAACTGTTTCGAAAATGATTGCACTGAACGCATTTGAGACATTAAGAGAATTAAAATCCTTAAACATTGGGATTTTTACAACAAAATCAGATAGTTTAAGTAAAGATTTTGATACTCCGGCATGCTCTGCGCCCATAATTATTGCAGAATTCATATCTTTATAATTGACATCATAATAATTATCCTTTGCGCTTGCGTCTGCCGCAATTACCCACCAGTCGGAATTTTTTAATTTTTGTACTGCATTGACTAAACTGTTAACCTTAATTATTGGGATATGGTTAATTGCTCCTGCGCTGGTTTTTTCTACTGTTGCGTTTACTTGAACATTTCTCCTTGACGGGATTATGATGCCTGCAACTCCTGCACAGACACATGTTCGGATAATAGAACCTAAGTTGTGAGAGTCTTCTATACCGTCAAGAATTGCAAGTGATGCATTTTCGTATTTTTTCTTTTCAAGAAAATCATCTAAATCTATATATTTGATAGGAGATATTTGAGCGATTATTCCTTGGTGGTTAAATTCTGCGTATGGAAGAAATTTTTCTTTCGCTACGAATTGAAAAACTATTCCATTTTCTTTTGCCAGTTCTTTAATTTTATTGATTTTATTATCGCTATGAATGTTTTTAGAAATAAGGATTTTGTTAATTTCTCTATCGCCCGCAATTAGGGCTTCCATAACCGAATTTTTTCCAAAAATAATATTATTTTCCATTATTTAGCTCCCATAGCAGAAACTTCAAGCATTCTGTCAATACAGCTTAATGCTTTTGAAGCAATTTCTTCATCAACTGTAATCTCATGTTCTTCTTTATCTAAAGCATTATAAATATCTGTTAAAGTGTGCCACTTCATGTTTGGACAAATTACACTATCTTTTATCAAAATAAATTCTTTTTCCGGATAGTCCCTTTTTAATCTGTCAACAACTCCTTTTTCTGTGGCAATAATAAACTGTTTTTTATCGCTTTGAGCTGCAAATTTCATAATTCCTGTTGTAGAACCTACATAATCCGCTAGAGCCGCAACTGATTGATGACATTCCGGGTGAGCAAGAACGAGAGCTTCCGGATATTTAGCTCGCGCTTCTGTTACGTCAGTTGGTCTGATTTGCACATGTGTTGGACAAAAACCGGTATATGTATTTACTTTTACGTTTCCTAGTTGAGCTTCAACCCATTTACCTAAATATGTATCAGGTAGGAATAAAATTTCTTTTGCATTTAAACTGTCAACAATTTTTACCGCATTTGAACTTGTACAGCAAATATCGCATTCGGATTTTACTTCCGCAGTCGAATTTATATAGCAAACTGTAGGCATTTTAGGATATTTGCTCTTGAACTGTCTCAATTGCTCTAAAGTAATCATATCAGCCATTCGACAACCGGATTCCAAACGAGGAAGCAATACTTTCCTGTTTGGGTTTAGTATTTTAGCGGTTTGTGCCATAAAATATACGCCTGCAAAAACAATAATATCAGCATCAGTTTTTGCTGCCATTTGACTAAGATAAAGAGAATCTCCGACATAATCGGCTACTTCATCAATTTCTGCATTTTGGTAACAATGAGCTAATATGACAGCGTTTTTCTCTATTTTTAGTTTATTAATTTTTTCAATCAGTTCGTTCATTTATGTAAACTCTCCTACATTTAGTGTAAATTTATGTTAATTTTGCAAACTTTATAAAATATATTGTATAATAAAAAAGTAAGTGAGTAAATAAGTAAGAAAAAGAATATTATGGATTTAAACAATTTTTTATCACAATTGGGAATTGGACAGAAGGAAACTGTATGTCTTTCTGTTACTCCGGGAGTTGGCCTGGAACTTATTCAACTGGATGTTAACAATCGTTCAGTTAAGAATTATGCTTATAGACCGTTAGAGTATAATGAGGCGGTTCGAGAAATAGCAGATATGGGTGCTTTCAAAAATGCAGTATCGGAACTTTTTGCTGAATTGGCAATTCCTCCGAAAAGTAATGTTGTTTTGAATTTGCCTATGGTTTTGTTTGGAAGTACTAATCTTCCGTTATTGTTAGCGGATGACCAAATTTCCGAAGCTTTGACTTCTGAAGTTGAACAGTCTTATATATTTAAAAGATATGAGCCTGTAATCAGTTGGATTGATGCTCCAGGAACTCAATCAGGAGATTTGAGGAAATTATTTTATTCTGCTATTCAGAAAAATGTAATTGAAGATATTAAGGGCGCTTTGGGAGAATTGGGTTATACTCTTTCCGGCGTTGAGATGTCTTTGACTTCTGTTTTAAAAGCATTGGCTTTTTCCGGATTAGCTCAAGAACAAATGAAAGACAATGTTTCTTGGAACTTAATGTTAGTTTCTCCAAATGGTTATTCAATATGTTCTTTGGTTGGCAGAAATATTGTTGATTATTATGAAGAACCTTTGGCTATCAAGTCTTTTGAGGGTGATGAAATTTATAATGCAATCAGTGCATCTGCTCAGATTACGTTGATGAGTTATCCTGCTAACTATTTGTATATTGTTTCCGAAACAGATATGGTTAGTGCGGAACTGCTTGCAAAAAGATTGCCGACAGAAGGTGTTGTTACATATTTAGAAAACAATTCTTTCAAAAAGCAAGATCCGATTCCTGTTAGTTTGGAAGTTTTGGAAGAAACAGCTCATAAAATTTCTTTGGAAGCAATCGGTATTGCTGTTGGAAATGCTGTTCAAATGCCTGTTAAATTTAACTTTATGTCAGGTAGTATAGGTGGAGACACAAATGGGGATGACCCTGATACTCCTGTACATGTTGTTTTAGGATCTACGGAATTTGATATTTCTCCGAATGCAGCTTCTAAAGTTGCAGGGCTTATTGCATTCCTCGTGCTAGCTCCTACTTTGGCTGCTTTTATTGGAATTCCGATGATAGAAAGCCAAAAACAAGCACAATTAGAAGAAGTAAATAGTAAGTTAGAACAAACTAATGCTGAGATTAAGAAAGCTCAAGATGAACAAAATAAAACAAATGATTTTGATGTTAAAGCAGAAATTAAAAAGGTTTTAGGAAATAACAGAGCTAAGTTAATGGCTTATACTGCATTAGGCGAATCTGTTCCTAAGAATTTATATGTTACTTATTTTGCAGCAAAAGGTGATGGTAAGATTGATGTTAAGGGGGATTCAAAGAATGTTGAGGATATTTATTTATTCTTTAGAAATATGAAAGATTCCTTAATTAACACTCAATTAAGACTTCATAAACTTCAAATGAAAACAGATTCTGTTGACGAAGCGGTTAGTGTTGATCTAAATAAATCCGGTGATTACGAATTTGAAATCACTAACATGACGTCTGTAGAGTTAAATCCTCCTGCTGAAACTGATGCGAATGCAGATGTATCTCAGCAACAACAGGAACAAGCTCAACAAGATAATGGAGCTCCAAAAGGCGGTTTGTTGAACAATAAACAATTGTTGAATTTTGGAAAAAAGGACTAGGAGAGTAAATCGTGGAAAAATATAATATATATCTAAAGAAATTTCAAGTAGCGGTTGCAATATTGGCGATTACTCTGCTTGTGTTTATTGGAATGATAGCCAAAACAATTCCATCAGTTAATAATATATTCGAAATACAGAATAATTATAAGTCACAGTCAGACGCATTAGCGGATGCAGAAAGAAAATTAGCTGAATTAAAAGCAGAGGCTTTAAAACAAGAATCTGAAGATGAAAGTATTTTTAGCATGTTTTTTAAACCTGTTAATAATGGTTTAGACACAGAAGCTGCTATTTCTGATGAATTTGGTGAAATTTTACAGTTGATAAGAGATAACAAAATTAAAGCTCGTTCTGTAAAATATGATTATGACCCTCAAGATGATAATTTTGTAAAAAATGTGGGAAGTAAATACCATGTGTGCCGTGTGACGGCTGAAATGATTGCAAGTTATGCAAACTTTGCGGGATTTTTGAGAGAATTGTATAAGCATGAACATTTTCTCGATATTTCAAGTATCGAAATTGTGCCTTATCAAAAAAATAAGAGAATTTTGTTAATTAATTTACAATTCAAGTTGTATGCGCAGAAAGATGCAGAATCTGCAGCAGCAGAAGCAGCAGAAGCAGCAGCAAATCCTGCTCAACAACCTACTGAAGGTTCTACTCCACCTTCTCCACAGCCGACAAATGGTAGTGGTTCGCCTGAAGCAGGTGAGTAGTTTTTTAGTTTGGCTTTAAAATTTATTCAAATAATTCGTAATTAATTCCGAAAAGTTTTTCGGAATTTTTTACGCATGTAGCGCAGTAAGGGCTTTCGAGAGTGTTGTGTCTTGCATAATCACTGAATTCAGAACCGCACCTGCCTCTATGATCATTTGCAAGAAACGGGCAACTGTATACCCCTTTGGTTGTTAAGATACGTCCATATTCGCAGTCTAAGTTGTTGTATTTTAAGTTTAAATCAAATTCTGGTGGATTTTTTTGGTCATGATATAAATTTATTTGAAAATTATTATTTGTAACGTGAAAATTAACTTTTTTACAAATTTCTTTGAATTGTGCCAATAAAATTTTTGTATCTTCTTTGTAATAATTAGTAATACATAAAATTGGGTTGAAACCATATTTTACAAGACTTTTTATTGCATGAAGAACTTGTCTGTATGCTCCGCGTCCTCTAATATCGTCATTTTTTACTTCATCATAATGGTCAATGCTTAATTTGAAAATTATTTCAAAATCACTTTCATCTTCGACTCGTTTTAGAAAACGGACTTTTTTCTCATTAATAAATGTACTGTTTGTGAATATACAAACATTTGAACGTTTTAGGCACATTCGTAATATAGTGTTAAAGTCAGGATGTGTCATTGGTTCTGCACCGGTTAGGTATATACATTTTATTTTTTCATTTTTTGTATCTGTTAGTGCTTTTTTTATTGTATCAACTGGAATAAAATCTTTTACATTTTTGTTTAGCGGAAAATCAATGTAACAATGCTTGCAGCGTTGATTGCAGTTTTTGGAAGTTAGTTCAATAAATAGATTATTTAACTCTTTAAGTTGGCATACGTGTGTTTGAAAAATAGCATTAGTCATAAAATTTTAACTCCTTTTTTATTTAAGATTATTGTATTTTCTAAAAAAGGTAATTAAATTCTCTAACAGGGCAATTATTTATTAAAATCATTTGCTTTTTTGTTTTCAAGCCACTTGCTCATTACATAATGTTCATAGCTTAGTGCGTAATTGTAGAGCGCATTTATCAGGACTCTACCACTTTCGGATTTGCCTACTATTAAAAAATCATTTGATTTGTTTTTCGCCAACATGATTTCTTGATGCACAATTTTATCGACATTATTTTTTGGATTTTTATTAATAACAAGTTCAATCCAATCACAAAGAATTTTTGTGCCGGTTGTTTTGTTTGATGTAATATCGTCATTTTTTGATTGTATGTATTTTGAAAATTCGTTAAGTATCATTTTTTTCTCGGTAATTATTCAAATGGTGTTGTCGCTGCAAAGCAAATTATGTCGTTAATATCATTTTTCGCAAATTCTTTTATCATTTCTTCAAAAGTGGAACCTGTTGTGCAAATGTCGTCTATTAACAATAAAGTTTTGCCGTGAAAGTTTGTTTTATCAACTTTGAATGCCCCATGCAAATTTTCTATTCGCTCATTCCGTTTTAATTTGTATTGAGGTTTGGTATCTTTAATTCGTTTGATAAGGTTTGTGTTAAGAGTATTTGAAGTTAATCTTGCAAATTCTTCTCCTACTAAGTTCATGTGGTTATATTTTCGTTTTTTTTCTCGTTTTGGGTAAATTGGGACAGGTATGATTTCAAAATCTGTTTCATTAAAAATTTCTGAAAAATATTCAGCCATAAATTTCGCAAGATAGTAAGCCAAATCTCTTTGGTTATGGTATTTTAGGCCTCGAATAAGTTTTTGTAAATTTTTTGAATAAACGCCCGCACAGTATACCTTTTTGCCTTCTACTATTCTGTTAATTTGAATTGGAAGAAAATCCATGTCATCATAACATTTTGAACACATTTTGACAGCTTCATTTGAGCTTTTGCAAAAATAACATTTCTTTTTATAAATCCAATCCAATAAAGATAACATTTTCTGTAGCATAATTGGATTATAACATAAAGCCAATTGAAATATTTGTTAGGTTTTATAATGGTAGTTTTATGCAAAATTCGGTTTTTACATTTTCTTCGCTATTTACTGTGATTTCACCACCGTGAGATTTTATTATCTGTTGAGATAAATACAAACCCAGGCCTGTACCTATTTTACGGAATTTTTTTGCCGCGGAATAGTATTTGTTAAATATTAATTTAACTTCTTTGGGTGGAATTCCTTGTCCGTAATCAATAACTGAAATTGTTATATAACCCGGGATTTCTCCGGTTTTTATATCTATCCTATCTTTTGTATTGCTATGAGAAATTGCATTTGAAATTAAATTTTTTATAACTCTCTCTAATTGTAATGGATCTGCAGTAACTTTAATATCCCTTGAATGGGTAAAATATATAGTTATTCCGGAACTGTTTGCGATTGGTTGCGTGCTTTCAATAATGTTAGAAATGAAGCTATTTAGCATTATATTTTCTTTTAGTAGTTTAATTCCTGTTTCTTTAATTTTATATGTTTCAAGAATGATTTGAACGAGTTCAACCAACTCTTGATTTGATTTTTTCATGTTAAGAAGCGCTACTTCTTGTTTTTCTGTAATTTCTCCAAAAGTACCATTCAGCAAAAAGTTGATTATATTCGACTCTGCAACTATTGGGACTTTAAGGTCATGGGTTAATGTTGCAACGAAATCTTCTTTAAGTGTTTCTATTTCTCTTTCATTTGTGACATCTTTAATTAATATTACATATCTTTTTTTGTCGTCATCAAGAGAAAGTTTTATTGTATGCATTATAAAATTATTAGTTGGTGTATGTTTTATGAAAACATCTTTATTTTTTGTTCGTTCTATTGGCGTATCATCACTAATTTGTATGTATTCAAATATGTTAGAACCTATAACTTCTTGCCCTTTTGTTCCAAACCATTCTATAATTTGGGGGGTTGCTCTTAGTATATTATGTTTGTCATTAATGATTAAAATTCCGTCAGATAAAGAGTTTATAACAGATTCTAATAATTTGTTTTGGCGCATTAATTCATTTTGGTATTCTACAATCATTTTTTCTCTATCATTTAGGGTTTCGACCATTCTGTTGATACTATCGGTAACATTTTGGTATGTCGGATGATTTATTTCTTCGATTTTTGTTGATAAATTCCCATAACGAACAGAATTTACGGTATTCGTAACCATGCCCAAATAGTCATTAATTTTTGACCATCGTTTGTTGGTTTGTTTGGTGATTAAAAATAAGATAATGAAAACTAATATAATACTCAAATTTAATAAATACCAAAGCATGTGTTTTTCCCCTCTCTTTATGGTACAATTATAGCAGATAAGGGGCGTTTTGTATATGTTAAATTTGCCAAAAACGATTAAAATGGTTATAACCGATTTTGATGGAGTAGTTACTGATAATTGTGTATATATTTCTGATAACGGTAATATTTCAAGGCGTTTAAACTTCAAAGATGTGATGGCTTTTTCTATCTTACGTAAAAATAATTATATGATGGGAATTATTTCAGGTGAGGGAAACGCGGCTATAGAGATGCTTGCAAAAAAATTCTTAATAGAAGAAATTCATCAAAATATTCGTATAAAAATTGATGTATTAAAAAAAATAGTTGAAAAATATAATTTGTCTAAAGAAGAATTTGTTTATATTGGAGATGATATAAATGATTTTGAATGTTTGAATTTTGCAAAATATAAAATTACTGTCCCACATGCAGTTGAAAAAATTAAGTCCGTAGATGGTATTCAGATTACCGAAAATGCTGCGGGTAATGGAGCGTTTAGAGAGGTAGCAGATTGTCTGGTTGGCTAGAAAATATTTTTGAAAAAGTAAAATCATTGAACACTTCTATTGATAAGTATAAGGAGGAAACGGTAATACAATCGTTGCCTTCGTACACTTTTGTAAATAGAGCAAAGGTGCTTATAGAAAAAGGGAAATTTGATGAAGCAGAAGGTATTTTGTTAAAAGCTTTAGAACTTCCGCAAAAAGATGCGCTTGTATATAAATATCTTGGTGCAATTTATGAAAAACAAGGAAAGCATGACAAGTGTGTTGAGGCTTATCAAACATCTGCAGAGCTTAATCCGCAAGATAAAAATGTTTGGCAGAGGCTTGGTTTTGCGCTTGTGACTATCGGGAAGTATGAAAATGCTGTTAAAGCTTTTGATAATTCTAATAAGGTTCAGCCGGCAAATAGTGATACATTTACAGGTTGGGGCATGGCTTTAATGAAACAGGGGAAATTTGCAGAGGCTCAAGGCAAATTTATGGATGCTACAAGGTTTAATAAATACAATTTTACCGCTGTTTTTCTTGGTGCGGTTATGGATATTAAACTTGGAATGTATGATAAAGCTGAAATGAAACTTTCTTTTCTTGCCAATGTTTGTCCGAATGCTAATAATACATTTGAATTTGCAAGATTGAAGGCTCTTAAAGATGATTTAGAAAGTGCTATTCATTATGCGAAGAAGTCAATTGATTTTAATAAAAAGATGCTTCCCGCATATATTCTTTTGGGACAAGTTTATACTGAAAAATTTGATTTTGAAAATATGATAAAGATATTTGAGGATGCAGAAAAAATGGAATTAGCATGCTCTGCTCTGTATTATGAATGGGGAAAAAGTCTAGAGAAATTCAATATGCTGGATGAAGCTAAAGTCAGATTGTTACAAGCTTTAGAACAAGATAATGAAAGCATGGAAATTAGAGCATACTTAGGTTTGTGTTGTGCAGAACGGAATGAAACAGAAGAAGCCAAGAAGTTTTTGGAAAAAGTAATAGAACATGATACTTCTCAAAACAAAGTTGCTCAACAAGCTTTGGCTATTATTAATTATGAAGCAGGTGATTTGTCTAAAGCGATGGAATACTTTAGGACAGATGACGAAAATTCTGTTAATGTTTATTACTTGGCTAAGTGTTATGAACAACAAAATAATGATACAAAAGTTAAAGATTGTTACGAAGCTGCAATACGCTTAAATCCATATTATGCAAAAGCTTTTGTTGATTATTCGAAGTATTTAATCTCTAAAAATGAGTATTCGGAAGCTCAGAGAAAACTTCGTAAGGCGTTAAAGAATTTGCCTAAAAATGTTTTATTGTTAAATTTAATGTTTTATGTAAGTTATATACTTGTCAAAGATAACGTTTGTGAATATAATGTAAAAGAAACAATTTCGTTTGCGAATACTATAGAAGAAATAGCTCCGGAGTTGTTCGAGTACCCTGAGCAAAAGCAAGAATTAGAAAAGCTTTTGACAGATTTTCAGAAAGAGAATAAGTTTTGAGAAAAATTATTGTTCAAAAATTCGGTGGGACATCAGTTGCCGATACAGAAAAAATTAAAAATGTCGCAAAAGTTGTTATTAAAGAAAAGGAAAATGGAAATGATGTTGTAGTTGTAGTTTCAGCTATGGGACATACCACGGATTATCTTGTAAAAATGGCAAAAGAGCTTTGTACAAACCCTTCAGGTAGAGAAATGGATATGCTTTTATCTACAGGAGAGGGTGTTTCTATCGCTTTGCTTGCTATGGCTATTCAAGCACAAGGTTATGAGGCTGTAAGCTTTAATGCTATGCAAGTTGGGATTATGACGGAAAATGTGCATTCAAAAGCCAGAATTATAGATATTAAAACTGAAAAACTTAAAGAAAATTTAAGGCAGGGTAAAATTATTGTTGTTGCCGGTTTTCAGGGCGTAACGGAAGATGGTGAAATTACAACATTGGGCAGAGGCGGTTCTGATACGTCTGCAGTAGCTTTGGCTGCTGCATTAAATGCAGAAAGATGTGATATTTATACAGATGTAGAAGGTGTTTACACTACAGACCCGAGAGTTGTTCCCAATGCTTCAAGGTTGGATGAAATATCTTATGAAGAAATGCTTGAATTGGCTCATGCAGGTGCAAACGTTTTGCATCCGAGAAGTGTTGAAACAGCAAAACAGTTTAATGTTCCAATGCGAGTAAGAAGTAGTTTTAAGCTAGATAATTTAGGTACTTTAATATTAGGAGTTGAAAAAATGGAAATATATAAACCCGTAACCGGTGTCGCAGCAGATTTGTCTCAGGCTAGAATAGTTGTTTGTGATGTTCCTGATAAACCGGGGGTTGCCGGTAAGATTTTTAGCAGACTTGCCAAAGAGGGTATTTCTGTTGACATGATTATTCAGTCTTATGCACGAAAAATATCCAATACTAATGATATTGCATTTACTATTGATTCTTCGGATTTGCCTAAAACAGTTGATGCTTTAGAAGCATTGAAGTCAGAAATCGGGGCTACAGGTGATATTCAGGTTGACGAGAATATTGCAAAAGTTTCAATTGTTGGAGCAGGCATGATTGACAGACCCGGTGTTGCATCAGCTATGTTTGAAACTCTTGCAGATAATAATATTAATATAAGGATGATATCAACAAGTGAAATTAAAATAAGTTGTCTTGTTGATAAGGATGATGCTTCAAAGGCAGTAAAAGCTTTGCATAAGGTTTTTGAATTGGAAAGCAGTGAAATTGCGGAAGTTAAAGGCGATTTGCCGAATATTTAATTTCTGAAAAAATAATTTTTTTAAATTTAGTGGCGGGGTGTGTACTCCGCCCTATTTTTTTATATTGAATATTAAAATTTATGTTTTCTGCCTTATTGGGTGAAAGTTAGAGTGGGTAAGTTATTTTTTTTATTTCCCCTTGTGGAAAGAAGGTTGTGTTGATGGGTAAAAATTGGTTATACTATATTCTACGCGGATTGCAGGTGTTTTTTTATGTAATAAAATCTTCCAAAATTATCCACTCGCTCTAGTTATTAATGATTTATATGTGTGTGTGGGGATGTAATGCCGACATGCGTGTGATGATATTTTAATTGCAAAAAAAAGAGCCCAAAAGTATTGGGCTCATTGGAATTAAGAATAGCTGGAAGTATGAAAAAGATTTAATAATTATATTTAACAGAATAAGTGTTATTTGTACAATTACCCAGTTCGGTAGTATACAAAAACCATGTAGATAATGTAAAATTATACAATATTGGGCATGCAAATAAATTGAAAAATAACAATAAAAGTAATAACAAGCTAATAAGTGCACAATATACACTTTATCCTGAAAGTATTGGTATTATTGAGAAAGAAGGAGGCTTAACAAAACTTTATGGTAGGGGTTGACAAATAAATCAATATAGTTTATAGTAAAAGTGTTAAAAGAAGTGTTAACAAAACACTTAATAACAAAACCTCAGAGAGGAGGAATAAAATGATAACTATAAATCCAATTAAATTTAATAAAATAAAACCGATTTCTTTTGGTGAAGGAAATCTTAATAATATAACCCCGAGTGTAGCTATATTATCGCTACAAAATCCAAATGCGAAAATCAACTTTGAAAACGATTTAAATCGTACACAAAGAGCTGATATGGTTCAAAACCCAAACATGCTAAACGCTTTAGGCGCAAAGCTTCGCAAGACTTATAATATACTATTTTCACCTGACTACGACAGGGCAAGCGGAAGCTCTAAACACATCTCTTTCATGGGCTAGTTTTTGAACTTTGCTTCCTTATGTCGAATACCCCAAAGAAAACTTACATCATTGATTATAACCATGTTGCTAAGTAATTAATTTATAACTTGATTTATCCTTTCTGTATAAAGCAGAAAGGATATTTCTTATGAATGAAAAATTGCATGAATTACGTTTTAACAATGAAAAAGCTATATGTTTTTTCTCAAAATTGGCAGCATATACTGTTGGCCCTATGGAATTGAAAGAATTACTTGATGAAAATAATGTCAAACTTATTGATGTTCGTTGTGTAGAGGATTATCAAACAGCTCATATTCCGACTGCAATTTCTATTCCCAAATCGGAGCTTTCAAATAATTTAGATAAGCTTTCAAAAGACCAAATTAATATTGTATATTGTTATAATGAACAATGCAGGTTAGCCGTCAAAGCAGCGCTATTGCTAGCAGAATACGGATATCCGGTTATGATGTTATTGGGAGGTTTTCAAACGTGGGTTGAAGATTTTCGGTTTGCGACTGAAAGTAGTCAATAAATTTATACTAAAAAGGCTATATTTTTTGTATAGCCTTTTGTTTTTATTTATACGTTTGCGCCACCATCTTGCATTTTGTCAAGAACTTTTTTTGAGCCTTCTTTTTGTTTCGCAAGTTCAAGAGCAAAAGTTGTTGCCTCTTGGTCTCTTGCTATCGCTTCTTTTAAGCCGGTCATTTCATCAAGTGTCAGATTTGAAAGTAGTGCTCCATCTGAATTTAAGTAAATTTTGAAAATTTTTTGTGACATGAAATCAAAGCCCGGAAGTTTCATTTGCAGGGCATACCATTTGTAAAATTGATGTGCCATGTAATATGGGTCAATTTGACCGCTTCTCATAACAAACATTGGTTTAGATTTAAAAGAAAAACCCGAATTTGTAATCAAATTAATATAGAGAGCTTCAATCCCTTCAAGTGGAGTTATTAGTCCTTCTTCTTCTTTAATTACTGCTAACATTTTATCAGCACTGTCAAGTCTTACGATTTTGGTGCCTTGGCTTTCGATGTAAGCTAAAAGTCTTGTTATATCATTGTTACAGCTCTTAATAATATCTGACACGTTTTTTAGAACAATGTCTTTATTCTTCTCTGTTTCAGCATTAAGTGTTATTGTTACACCTTTTGAGATTATTGTTTTAGAGGTAGAGTTTGAACTAGATGTTTTTAAGTGCCTACTAAGCCTTTTACTCAGAGCTTTTTCTTGCCTTTCTAAAAAAAAGTAAACTATTTTTTGTAAAATATTCATAATGATAGTATATATTATATTTATAAATCTTGCAAGAAGTAGTAAAATGGAGAGTCCAAATTTGTGTAATGTTTGAAAAACTATTGTTATATCTGCTTTTTCAATAACATAAATATTAATTGTCAAAAATTTTTTCTTGTATTATAATAATCCTATTGAAAAGGAGAGAGGAAATGGAAACATTAACGAAACAAGAGGGATTAATTACAAAGATTATCGGTCCTGTTATAGATGTTGAGTTTCAACAAGGAGAGTTGCCTGAAATCTATACAGCACTTCATATTACTAAAGAAGATGGTTCTTATGTTGTGGCCGAAGTTCAACAAATGCTTGGCGGAAATAGGGTTAGAACAGTTGCGATGTCGTCAACTGACGGTTTGAAACGAGGCATGAAGGTTTTGAACACAAATGAACCAATTAAAATCCCTGTTGGGAAACCGATTTTAGGAAGAATTTTAAATGTAACCGGAGAGCCGGTTGATAAAATGGGCGCTATTGAAACTGATACTTATTTGCCAATCCATAGAGAATCTCCAAAATTAGTTGATCAAAATACAAATGTTGAAGTATTGGAAACGGGTATCAAGGCAATTGACTTGCTTCAACCGTACCAAAAAGGTGGAAAAATCGGACTTTTTGGTGGTGCTGGTGTTGGTAAAACCGTTTTGATTATGGAACTTATTCACAATATTGCGATGGAACATTCCGGTGTTTCTGTATTTGGAGGGGTTGGAGAAAGAACTCGTGAGGGTAACGACCTTTGGAATGAGATGAAAGAATCAGGTGTAATAGACAAGGTTGCGTTAATATACGGACAAATGAATGAGCCGCCGGGAGCAAGAATGAGAGTAGGGCTTTCTGCTTTGACTGCTGCTGAATACTTCAGAGATTTTTCAAAACAGGATGTATTGCTTTTTGTTGATAATATTTTTAGGTTTACTCAGGCAGGTTCTGAAGTATCTGCTTTGTTGGGGCGTATGCCATCAGCTGTTGGTTATCAACCGACTTTGGCTAATGAAATGGGTGAGTTACAAGAAAGAATTACATCTACAAAAGATGGCTCAATTACATCCGTACAAGCTATTTATGTTCCTGCGGATGACTTAACTGACCCTGCTCCTGCTACAACTTTTTCACACTTAGATGCATCAACTGTATTGTCAAGACAAATTGCATCCTTAGGTATTTATCCTGCGGTTGATCCGTTGGAATCTTCTTCAAGAGTGCTTGACCCTAATATTATTGGAGAAGAACATTATAATACTACAAGACGTGTTCTTGAAATTCTTCAAAAATACAAAGAATTACAAGATATTATTGCAATTTTGGGTATGGATGAGTTATCTGAAGAAGATAAGGAAACTGTTAATAGAGCAAGAAAAATTCAAAAATTCTTGTCACAACCTTTCTTTGTTGCTGAAAAATTCTCCGGAATTGATGGTAAATACGTAAAATTGGAAGATACTATCAGAGGCTTCAAGGAAATTATTGATGGAAAACACGATGATTTGCCGGAACAAGCTTTTTATATGGTTGGTACTATAGAAGAAGCAGTAGAAAAGGCTAAAACATTAAAATAGGTGAATAGTGAGTTGTGAATTGTGAATAGTTTAATTTTAAAGAAGCTGTTCACTTTTCACCTCAGCTATATAAAGGAAATGCTATGCACTTAAAGATTATTACACATGAACGAGTTGTATTTGACGAAAATGTTGATGAATTGTATACAAAAACAACTGATGGTGAAATAGGTATTTTAAAAAATCACGTTCCGGTTATGGCAGCTTTGGATATAGGTGTTACCAAGGCAATAAAAGACAATGAGCCTATGTTTTTTACAACGATGGGCGGAGTTTTTCAGTACAAGGATGATGAGGCTTTAATTCTAACAACAACAGCTGAGCGTGGTGAAGAAATTGATATTGCAAGAGCTAAAGATGCATTAAATAGAGCAAAAGCCAGATTGGCTGATTCTGAGGCAGAAATAGATGCGAAACGAGCTGAAGCTGCTATTGCGAGAGCTATGGTGCGTTTGAAAGCGACTCTAAATTCATAAAATTTCAAGATAATTAATTGGGCTATGGAAAAGACTCTTTATCAGATTTTTAAAACATTTTTTAAAGTTGGTACTTTACTACTAGGTGGTGGGTATGTAATTTTGCCTCTTTTGCAATCCGAATTAGTAGATAAAAAACATTGGCTTGAAGAAGATGAATTATGTGAGTATTACGCGCTAAGTCAAAGTGTTCCGGGGATTATTGCAGCTAATACTGCTATGTTTACAGGTTATAGATTGCGTGGAACTCCAGGTGCTATAACTGCAACTTTTGGAGTTGTTCTTCCTGCTTTCATCTCGATAATAATTATTGCAAGAATTTTGGAACAAGTTGTAAAAATGCAATTTATTCAAAGTATATTTTGGGGAGTTGGAGTTGCTGTATTAATTTTAATTTTTCTTGCAGTAAAAGAAATGTGGAGAAAAAGTGTTGTTGATAAATTCACTTGTTGGATATTTTTTATAACATTTATGCTTTCGGGTTGTTTCAAAGCTCCTCCTGCCGCATTAATTGTGCTTGCAATTTTTATCGGGCTTTGGCTACAGGTTGCCAAGAACATTGAGTTTGGCGAAAAAAAAGGAGATAAAAGGGAATGATTGTTTATGTAAAATTATTTTTAGAATTTTTCCATATCGGGTTATTCTCTTTTGGTGGAGGATACGCAACATTACCGTTTTTGTACCATATTGCAGATGTTCAAAAATGGTATACAACAAAGCAGTTGGCTGATATGATTGCAGTTTCATCAATTACTCCCGGGCCTGTAGGTGTTAATGTTGCAACGTTTGCCGGATTTGTGACCGGTGGAGTTGAAGGTGCTTTTATTGCAACTACTGCGGTAATTTTGCCATCGTTAATATTAATTATAATTATTTCTAAGTTATTAGAACAATTTAGGCATAACAAATATGTTCAGTCTGTTATTTATACATTAAAACCTGCAGGTTGTGGGCTATTGGCTGCGGTTGGGGTTGATATGTTTATCAATAATATTAATGTATGTGGAATGATTTTGCTTGTAGGATTATTTATTGCAAGCATTACTGAAAAACGTGACCCGTTATTTTATATAGCGGTTTCAGCCATTGTTGGTCTGGTTGCAGGATTTTTTAATTTGACAGGGAGTTAAGCATTCTGTATTGTAGGGCTTGCATGAGATGCGTTTGCTTAATATTTTCGGAATTATCCAAATCTGCTATTGTTCTTGCAAGTTTTAGTACTCTGTCGTATTTTCTGCCGGATAGTTGGTATTTTACAACTGCCATTTTTAGTAATTCTGTTGATGATTTTTCTATTTGACAATATTTCTTGATAAGTTTAGAAGTTAGCTCAGAATTTGTTAAAATGCCGTCATTTTTGTAACGTTCAGCTTGTATTTTTCTTGCATTTACAACTCTTTTTCTTATGGTTTCAGAAGATTCCGTAGCAGGTAGTGTGTTTAAAAGTTCTTCAGATGTCAAGCGTGGAACTTCTACTTGCAAGTCAATTCTGTCAAGTAATGGGCCGGAAAGCCTTGACTGATAACGATTTATTTGAAAATCAGAACAAGTACATTGTTTTTGTTTGTCTCCTAAATATCCGCAAGGGCAAGGGTTCATAGCCCCGAGCAGCATAAATT
The DNA here is from genome assembly GCA_934718275.1 of uncultured Candidatus Melainabacteria bacterium. Classification (GTDB taxonomy): domain Bacteria; phylum Cyanobacteriota; class Vampirovibrionia; order Gastranaerophilales; family Gastranaerophilaceae; genus Stercorousia. The sequence continues at coordinate 313,624 of CAKUZD010000002.1, forward strand.
TTGCGGGATATTTTATTGAATGTTTGGCTCTAGAAATAACTATTTCACCATCTTCAAGAGGTTGGCGTAAAACTTCCAAAACATTTCTCGGAAATTCAACCATTTCGTCAAGAAAAAGCACTCCTCTATGTGCTAAAGTTATTTCACCGGGTTTTGGAACTGTGCCGCCTCCAATGATTCCGTTTGCGGAGGCCGTGTGGTGAATTGCTCGGAAGGGGCGTTTGGTCATTAACGGTTCATTTGGCGATAAGAGTCCGGAAATACTATATATTTTAGTTAATTCCAGGGCTTCAGAGAGTTCTAATGGTGGTAATATTGAGGCAAAACATTTTGCCATAAGAGTTTTGCCCGAGCCGGGAGAGCCAATCATTAGCATATTATGTCCGCCCGCAGCAGCTATTTCAAGTGCACGTTTCGCCTTTTGTTGCCCTTTAACATCCTTAAAATCATATATATAGTCTTGTTTAGCCTCTTGCGATAAGTAATTATTGATGTCAATAATTGTTGGCTTTATTTGATTTTCAGAGAAATGATTTACAACATCTGCCAAACAATTTGCTCCAAAAATGTTCACATTTCCGGCTAAAGCAGCTTCTGTTGCATTTACTGAAGGTACAAAAATATTTTTTATACCAAAAGATTTTAATCCTAAAATTAGTGGTAAGACTCCGGTTACGCCGCGTAAGCTGCCATCAAGAGAAAGTTCTCCGATAAATGCATATTCTTTTAATTTTTCCTCTTGCAAAACTTCTTCTTCAACAAGTAAGCCAATAGCTATCGGTAAATCAAAATTAGAGCCTTCTTTTTTTAAATCTGCAGGAGCGAGATTAATTACAACTTTTTTAGCAGGGAACGTAAAGCCGGAGTTTTTTATCGCGGAACGAACTCTGTCCCGAGCCTCATTGATTGCGGCATCAGGCAGACCTACTATAGAAAAGGCCGGCAGACCACTTAAAACATCCGTTTCTACAGTTACATTGTAGGCTTCAAGTCCGATTACGGTTGCAGTTGTAATTTTATTTACCATAGAACAATGATACTACAAAAAACGTTTTTGTTATATAATTATCTTATGAATATATTAGCAATAAATTTTGGCGGAATAGGTGATGAAATTTTTTTCTTGCCAACACTTATATCATTAAAAAAAGAGTTCCCAAATGCAAAAATTACTCTTGCTTTAGAGCCAAGAAGTAAGAGTGTAAAAGATTTAACGAATATTATTGATGACTTATTTTTGATTGATATTAAAGGAAAAAATAAATATTCAGAGTTATTAAAACTTGTTTTTCTTGCGAAAAAGGGACATTTTGATATGGTTGTGTCTTCCGGTGGAAATAAATTGATAAGTGTCTTGCTTGCGATGACAGGAATAAAAAAACGTTATGGATATGATACGGGAAAATTAAGCCAAATATTGTTAACTAAGGCAGTTCCTTTGAATAAAAAACAATATGCTTGTGCGATGTATCATGACTTGATTTCTCCTATTACTGAATATAAAACAGAATTGCCTGAAATTAATGTTGAACCGCAAGAGAAAAAGTCTAATACAGTTCTTATTCATCCCGGAGTTAGTAAAATGAGTGTTAGCAAAGGTATGATAAAAACTGTTGGAGCAGACGTTTGGGCAGATACCGTAAATATCTTATTAAAAAAAGGTAAAAAGGTTATGTTAGCAGGTGGCCCTGATGATAAAGAAGTTATTGAAGGAATTTTGGATAAGTTAGGGCTTTCTTCAGAATATGCAACTTCACAAGGTTCGTTAGTAAACTCAGTTCTTTCCACAAACGAACGAGAATTGTTTATCAATTATTATGGAAAAACTAAGAGTTTGAAGGATTTAGCGGTTTTAATAGGACAAGCTGAAAAATTTTTATGTTCGGATTCAGCGCCTTTGCATGTTGGAGTTGCGATGAAAACCAGGACTTATGTTATTTTTGGGCCAACTGATGATAAAATGTTAATTCCTCAATCAGATTTAGTTACACCAATAAAAGCAAATGATAATTGTCCTATAAAACCTTGTCTTTGGGCTCATAGACAAACAACTTGTGAAAATTTGGATTGCTTGAAAATTACTGCGCAAGATATTGTTGATGTCGTTTTGAAATAGAAATTAAACTACCTAATGACAATTTTTTTAAATTCCAACACTTAAACCTGCGCAAAGATTAATAGATTGCCCTGTAATTCCCCTTGCATCTTCAGAAATTAAATATTTGCATAATTTGGCAATTTCTTCTGGTTTTACAAATCTTTTTTGAGGGATAGTTTCAATAATTTCTTCTTGTGAAAAATCGCTGTCATCAATTGAGGATAAGCCTAACTCTGTTTCTACCCATCCCGGGTTGATTGTATTAACAGTTATGTTGAATTCTGCTAATTCTAAGGCAAGTGCCTTTGTTAGCCCGATTAAACCGGCTTTTGAACTGGAATAAATACTTGCGTAAGCCTCTCCCATTACTCCGGAAATGGAGCCAATATTTATAATCCTGCCCCATTTTTTGTTTTTCATATTCGAAATAGCTTTTGAGCTAAGATATGCAGGAGCGACTAAGTTTGTTTGGTAAAGTCTTTGTATTTCTTCGAAATTCATTTTATCCAAGTCGGAATAAATATATTCCCCTGCATTGTTAATTAAAACATCAATATCTTTTTGTTTAATAAAATCTACAAGAATGCTGATATCTTTCGATAAATCGCAAACACAAAAACCTTTGGCGTGACATTTTGCCAAAGCTTCTTCGTTCCTACCTGTTACGTAAACTTCTCCAATATTTTTAAGTTCAAGCGCGATAGCATTTCCAATACCTTTAGATGCGCCGGTTACAAGTATGTTCATTTCCCTCCTCGAAATCAAAGATTTCGTTTCTCCAACAAGTGAAGAATGTGAAGTTTCGTTTTCTATTTAATTATTCCAAACCCTATAAGGAATGTACAAACTAAAAATATCCCGGCAACAATGCCTGTAAGTTTATTTAACCCCTTTTCTGCACTTTTTTGAGATGCAAAAACGTGTGATGCTCCGCCAATACCTGCAATTCCATCACCTTTTGGGGAATGTAATAAGATTAGTACAATAAGCAACAACGCTGCAATTATTTGAATAGCCCATACTAAAGTTAATAACATTATTTTTTCTCCTTTTTCTTAGAAATAAAATGAGCTCTTTTTGAATTCAATTTAATATCTTTAAATGTATATAGTCTTGCGGGTCTTTTGGATGATGATTTTGTGTATTCATCAAGTTCAATCAATCCTTGGGTTGCAAGAGCTTTTTTTCTAAAATTACGTTTATCAAGTTTTTTGCCCATGATTAATTCATAAGCTTTTTGCATTTCTGTTAATGTAAATTTTTCGTTTAACAGTTGGTACGCAACAGGACAAAGTTCTAATCTTTCGCGAGTTCTTTTTAATGAATATTCAATAATATCTTTGTGGTCAAATGCAAGTGGCGGCATGGATGAAATTTTATGCCAGCCTAACTCAGGAGTTGTTATGATGTTAAAATCTTCAGCTCTGACGAGTGCAAAGTATGCGCAGGTTATAACTCTTGCATTTGGGTGACGAAGTGGATCGCCAAAAGTATAAAGTTGCTCTAGGTAAACGTTGTCAATATTTGTTCGTTCTTTCAATATTCTTAATGCGGCTTGGTCAAGGTTTTCAGATAACCTTACATATCCTCCGGGGATAGCCCATTTGTCTTTGAACGGTTCTGTTGTTCTTTTTACCAATAAAACGTGCAACGCATCATTTTTCATTGTCATAATAACAACGTCAACTGTAATTTCATGTGTTTTTGTTTCGTTAAAAATCATAAATTCTCTGTCCCTACAATCAATGATATAATAAAAATAGATTTTTACATAAGTTAATAGTTTATTTTTATTAACAAAATTTAACATGTATCGGAAACTTAATCAATTTTCATGAAAACAAATACTTTATATATATACGGGGAATAAGTTATAGGGATAAATATGTTCAGCACAGTAAAATTTAACAATTTTTATATGATGCCTCCTATGGGATTTAATCCTTTTATGGGTGGTTGTGGCTGCAATTCATTTAATCCTATGTTTCAATTTGGGATGATGAATAATTCATTATTCAATATGCCTCAAATGTCTTTCGCTCCAACTTTTTCAATGCCTATGTTTTCACCATTCTCAATGATGGGAAATTATTCAATGCCATCAATGTTAATGGGAGGAAATATTTTTTCAATGGCTGCTTATAATATGCCGATGGCTTCAATTAATCCGATGATGGGTTGCGGGATGTCAACTTTATTAAATGAAATCAATTTGTTAAACCAATATATGAATAATTTCGGAAGCTTGTTAACTTCAAAAACAGGAAATGCAGAAGTTGACAATTCTCCAATTAATGACACCGGCAAATTAGATAAAGATTTTTTGAAAAAAACAAAAAAGATTGCCAAAAATTTGAACTGTGATTATAAAGACTTGTTGGCTTTGATTAACAGTGAATCAAGTTTTGATCCAAAAGCAAAAAGCGGAAGTTTTGTCGGATTAATTCAATTTGGGGATTTGGCAATTGAAGAACTTAGAACTAATTGTGGTTGTAAAGGGCTGACAAAAGATAAAATTTTAAATATGTCAAGAATGCAACAACTTGATTTGGTTGAAAAACTCCTAATGTACTATAAACAACGAAAATTTGCTCCAAACGCAAGATTATCTGCAGGTGATTTGTATGCTATGATTCTTGCTCCAAGCAGAGCTAACAGAGAAGTGTTATATACAAAGGGAGAAAAAGGCTACAATTCTGTAAATGCTAAAATGGATTACAACAAAGATGGAAAAATAACTAAGTCGGAAATGTCTAGAAGAATTAGAGAAAAAAGCGTAGATGAATCAATATTTGCGTAAACTGTTTTCAAAAAATATTACAATTCGACATAATTTGTTGATGTTCTAGGATGTTTCATGTATGGTCATGAAATAGATGAAACATTTGCGGAAGGATTGCCAATGGATAAGGGATACATTGAAAATGGTTTTATTGTAGATGTTAGCAACGCCAAAAAAACGTCTGAAATTATTTATGAATTAAGCAGAGTTTTGGATTTGCCGGCAGCTCAAAGTAAAAAAGTCTGCTTAAAATTAGGTGCAGTAAATTTGACGACAACTGAATTGACAAGTATTAAAGCGCTTGTTGAATCAATGAATTCTGAAATTGAATTTGTTACAACAAGTTCTGATGTTACTGTGAAATCAGCGGAAGAATTGGGGATAAGTGTTTCTATTCTTGAAAACAAAGTCCCAACTCCTGAATTTAATGCAGATCAAGAAAAAGTTAATAAAGAGTTAGAAAAAGCATTAGACAAAATCTTTGGAGATGATGCGACAGAAATTAAAACTTTTAAACAATCAAGTGATTTAAAAGCTTTAAAAAAAGCTTCTCCGGCAGAACAACTTCAGCCAATTCAAAAAAATAAACCTGAAGAAGTTATTTTGGAAGAAAAAGCGGAAACTATTGAAAAGCCTGAATTAGAAGGAGAGAAACCTTCTTCAAAAGCTGAGATTATAGAAGATGACTCTACGAAAGTAGAAATGACTGAAAATGCTTCTGACTCAATAGAAACAACAGATTTTAAAGAAGATTTTGAAGGATTTAATGCAGAATTAGAAAATGCAAATAAAATTGAAGGCGAAGATATAGAAGATATTGATTATAATTTGGATGATTTGAGAAAATCTTTAAGAGAAACAGAAAAACTTCCAACATTATACATTCAAAGAACTTTGCGCTCAGGACAAAGTATATCATCAGATGGTAATATTGTTATTATTGGAGATGTAAATCCCGGGTCTGAAATTATTGCTAAAGGTGATATTACGGTTTGGGGTGTTCTTGGCGGTATCGCGCATGCAGGGGCTACAGGCAATCAGTATGCTAAAATAAGAGCCTTAAAAATGAATGCTATTCAACTAAGAATTGCCGATACATTTGCAAGGCGACCGGATAATATTAATATTCCGTATATTCAAAAAACGGATACTTTTACGCCTGAAGAAGCTTGCATTTATAAAAAACAAATTATAATACACAAAATACACGAATCATAAAAAGGAGAAATAATGAGCGGTAGAGTTATCGTAATAACATCCGGTAAAGGCGGAGTAGGCAAAACTACAACTAATGCCAATATTGGTACGGCTTTAGCTAAAGCCGGTAAAAAGGTTGTAATGATTGATACTGACCTTGGATTGAGAAACTTAGACTTATTACTTGGTTTAGAAAATAGAATTGTATACACAATTGTTGATGTTGTGGAAGAACGTTGTAAACTTAAACAGGCTTTGGTTAAAGATAAGAAAAACCCAAATCTTTGTCTTTTAGCTGCAGCTCAAACGAGAGATAAAACAGCAGTTACGGTAGAACAGTTGAAAGATATTTGTGAAAAACTTAAAAAAGATTTCGACTTTATTCTTGTAGATTGTCCGGCCGGTATTGAACAGGGGTTTGAGAATGCTGTAGCAGGTGCTTCTGAAGCTATTGTCGTTACAACACCGGAAATGTCTGCAATTCGAGATGCAGATCGTATCATCGGTTTGTTGGAGGCTAAAGAAGAAATTAAATCTTATAAATTGCTTATTAACAGAGTAAGACCTAATTTGATTGAGTCAAAAGATATGGTTAGTGTTGATGAAGTAGTTGATATTTTATCAGCGGAGTTGATAGGTATTATTCCTGAGGATACAGGGATTATTGTTTCAACAAACAAAGGTGAACCTATTGTAAATGATGAAAAATCTCTTGCAGGAAAAGCTTATAATAATGTAGCTAGAAGAATTATTGGAGAAGATGTTCCGTTTTTAGATTTGGATGAACCGAAAGGTGTTATGGCAAAAATCAAGAAATTCTTTTCTGGATTGACAGGAAAGGAGAAATAGGATGATATTACAAAATTTATATAACAAAGTTTTAGGATTTTTCCGCCAAACAGACGCAGAACAAGAACACGTTGAGTCTTCAAAAGATACGGCTTGCAACAGATTACGTGTTGTGTTAATGCAAGATAGAACCAATTTAACTCCTGAGCTTATGGAACGTATGCGTAAAGAAATGGTTGAACTTCTTTCTAAATATGTTGAAATGGACAAAGAAGCTCTTGAATTAAATTTGGAACAAGATGGTGATCAGGTTGCATTAATGCTTTCAATTCCTGTAATTAGAGCAAAAGACGAAGAAGAAATTAAAGAAGCTTTGGCTGCAGAAGATGCTAAAAAAGAAGCCGAAGAAGAAAACGAAGATGTTCCTGATGATGAAGTAGAAGTAGAAGAAACTGAAATTGTTTTGGATACTGAATCTTTAGACGATGATATGTCAGACGATGATTATTCAGAAGAAGAAGCTGAAAATGAAGAATCTGATGATGATGATAAAGATGAAGAATAAGATAATTATAAAGGCTAAATTATAAGTAAAAAGGGTGTGTTTAAAGCGCACTCTTTTTTTATGTCTGCTTGATTTAAATTTAATTGTAACAATATGTAAATACGAATTTAAAATAGGCTCAAACCCAGTCATAATCGCTCTATGCTATGCTATGCTATGCTATGCTATGCTATGCTATGAGGCGCACTGTGTCAAATTTTTGGAGCCTTGTGTTTTAATTTATATGTAGTGTATCGAAAATAAAGGGTTTAATAATGGCAGTAGAAGCAATTAGAAATTATTCAGTAGGTTTGAATCAAAATACAAAGTCAAATTTCAAGTCAGCTCAAAGTTTTACATCAAATCAAGAAGTTGATGAAGAAAAATCCAATGCAACAAAATATATGATAGGTGCAACAGCCTTAGCAGCAGTAATTTGTTTAGGTGTTGCAGGTTATAATGGGAAACTGGGTAAAGGTATTCAAGAATTTCTGGGTGGTGTGGAAAAAGCAACTGAAAAAGCCGGAGAAAAGGCTGGAAATTCTGTTCCGAGTACTGGAACAAAAACCGGAGATACATTGACTCAAGGTGCCGAAAAAACAGAAGAACTTGCAGAAGAAGCAAAACAAGCTGCAAATGGAATTTTGAAAGGCGAAGATGCTGTAAATAATCTTAATGAATATTATAAAACATTTGGAGTAGATGGTAAGGCATTTATTCCAAAAAATGACCAAAATATTGTTATTGTGATGCAAAAAGACGAAAAAGGAAATTTCTATAAATGGGTTTATAATAAAGAAGATTTCCAACTCCCATGTCATAATAGCTATCCAAATGCAGATAAAGCAATTGCCAGAACTTCAATTAATAGTTATAGTGGGAGAACTGTAATAAATAAAGAACTCGCGAATGGTTCTAGTGTTAAAATGACTGGACAATCTTCCGATAATGGTACTTATGGTGTTTCTTCTTTGTTGAGTGGTGGCTCTTATCATTTGAACACATACAATAAAAGTACTATTTATGATATTGCTGAAAATGGCAAGAAGATAAATCCTGATGTTAATGAAGAAGTATGGCTCTCATTTTATGGTGGTCCTAAAAATCGTTTTCGTACTGGAGAAGAAGGCTTTGAAGATGCTAAAAAAGAATGTTTAGCAAATCTTCGTGAACGCTTAAAATGGTCAGATGAGCCAATTAGAAAGTAAATAAGTATTATTAATTCATAAAAGATGATGAAGTTGTTCGCTTCATCATTTTTTTATTCGAAAATATTGCGAAATGTAACAATTTGAAAAAGTTATAAAATATTTTCTGAATATTGTAACGAATTATATACAAAAATAAATTACCCTTGTTGACAGTATATTTTGTTTGTTTTACCATTGTTATGCTTGGAATAAAGTATTTACTAATATCCGAAATATTTGTTGAATAGCAGTTCTGAGCAGTGTATTACATAATAAAAAGAAAAAGGAATGCAAATGGCAACCACAACTAGACAAAGAATCAGAGTTTGTTTAAAAGCTTATGATCACAAATTAATTGACGTTTCTTCTGATAAAATCGTTGAAACAGCAAAAAGAACTGAAGCTAAAGTAGCCGGACCTATTCCTTTACCTACAAAAAGACGTATATATTGCGTTTTGCGTTCACCACACGTAGATAAAAAATCTCGTGAACATTTTGAAATGAGAACTCATAAACGTATTATTGATATATACGAACCAACACAACAAACAGTTGAAGAACTAGGTAGACTTGATCTTCCAGCTGGTGTAGATATCGAAGTAAAATTATAATTTACTTTTATTGAAAATTAAATAAGCATTATGCATGTAATGTGAACTACACACGTTTGGTACGTGTCGGGTGTAAATCCCGAAAAAGGTAAAGAAGTAGCGCTCGCAAGAGAAAAATGCAATCCCGAAACAGGGGCAGAAAAGTGTCTGCACCAAGTAGGGTGAGCTAGAAAGGTAAAAAATGACACTAGGTGTAATAGGTAAAAAACTTGGAATGACACAAATCTTTGATGAACAAGGTTTGGCTATTCCCGTAACTGTAATCAAAGTAGATCCGATTGTTGTTACTCAAGTAAAAACAGTTGAAACTGACGGTTACAATGCTATACAAGTAGGTACAATCGCAGCTAAAGAAAAACATTTGACTAAAGCTGAAATAGGTCACTTTAAGAAAAATAACCTTGAAAACTTTAGACATCTTCAAGAATTCAGAGTTGACAATCCTGCTGACTACAAAGTTGGTGACAAAATTGAATTATCTGTTCTTGATAATGTAGAAAAAGTTGATGTTACAGGAAAATCAATTGGTAAAGGTTTCCAAGGTACAGTAAAAAGATGGAACTTCTCAAGAGGACCTATGGGACACGGTTCTAAAAACCACAGAGAACCTGGTTCTATCGGTGCCGGTACAACTCCTTCTCGTGTTATCAAAGGTAAAAGAATGGCTGGTAACATGGGTAACGAAAGAGTTACTATTACTAAGTTGAAATTAGTTAAAGTTGATGCTGAAAAAAGCTTAGTATTAGTTAAAGGTTCTGTTCCTGGATGCGAAGGCAGATTGGTAACTATCGTTCCAACCAGAACTAAATGGAACTAACTAATTAAATTACCTCGCCCCTTGTGGGAGAGGTCGTAGATCTTCACGAACGTTAGTGAGTGTTTGAGATACGGGAGAGGGGTAAAACTCTCTGGTGTAAACAAAATTCTAACAGATAAGTTATAAAAATCCCGAGTTGCCAAATAAAACCCGAAAGGGAAAGGGGTAACAGGCAGTAGATAAATTAAAGGAAAAACAAAAATGTCAAAAGAAATATTAAGTACAAACGGAGAAAAATTAGGCGAAATTACTTTAAATGAAGCTGTTTTTGGTGTTGAACCTAATTTACATGTAATGCACTTAGCATTAAGAAGACAATTAAATAATGCACGTCAAGGTTCTGCTTCTTGTAAAACAAGAGCTGAGGTTTCCGGTGGCGGTAAAAAACCTTGGAAACAAAAAGGTACAGGTAGAGCAAGAGCAGGTTCACTTCGTTCTCCATTATTTGCAGGCGGTGGTGTAATTTTTGGACCAAAACCAAGAAGCTATGCTTTCAATATGCCTCAAAAAGCAAGACAGTTGGCTATTAAATCTGCTTTGTCTGCTAGAAGCGAACAATTAGTTGTTGTAAAAGATTTTTCAACAATCGCTGAACCAAAAACAAAATTGATGGTAGCTGCATTAAAATCATTGAATGTTTCAGGTAAAACTTTAATCGTTGCAGATGTAAAAGCTGATGAAAATAAAAACCTTGAATTGGCTGCAAGAAACATCCCTAGCGTAAAAATTATTTTACCTTCAAACTTAAATGTAAAAGATTTACTTGAAGCTGATTTTGTTGTAATGACTGAATCTGCTGTAAATGATATCACAGAAAGGTTACAATAATGGCAAGATCAAATACAGAAAAATTATATGATGTAATCAAAAAACCTATCATTACTGAAAAATCAGTAGGTGCTACAACTTTGGGACAATATACTTTTGAAGTTGTTCAAAATGCAACAAAGATTGAAATTGCTCAAGCAGTAGAATTAGCTTTTCCAGGAAGAAAAGTTAAAAAAGTAAGAACTGTTTATATGCCATCTCATGAAAAGAGAATGGGGTATAAATTTGGAAGAACAGATTCTTCTAAGAAAGCTATCGTAACAATCGAAGGCGATCCAATTGAAGAATTGATTGGTGCGTAGCACGCCGCGTGAGCTCAAAAGAGCCTAAATAAAAGTGGAGTGTGAAGCAAAATCCAAGACCAAACAAAAGACTGATTAAGTCGAAAATGGGGCGTCAGGCACAAGTCCCAAAAGAAATTTACAAAAAGCCAAAGGAGAAAATTAAAATGGCAATTAGAAAAATAAATCCGACATCTCCAGGACAAAGAGGGATGACAAAAAGTGATTACCAAGAAGTTACTACTTCAACTCCTGAAAAATCATTGTTGAAAGCATTGAAAAAAACAGCAGGAAGAAATAACACTGGTAGAATTACGTGTCGTCATAAAGGTGGCGGTGTAAAAAGAACTTACCGTATAATTGACTTCAAACGTGAAAAATTTGGAGTACCGGCAACAGTTAAAACTATTGAATACGATCCAAACAGAAACGTAAGAATTTCATTGGTATTCTATGCTGATGGTGAAAAAAGATATATTTTAACACCTGAAGGATTGAATGTTGGTGATGTAATTGTTTCTGGCCCTGAAGCTCCTGTTCAAACAGGTAACGCGTTACCTCTTGAACTGATTCCTTTAGGTACAATCGTTCACAATATTGAGCTAATCCCTGGTCGTGGCGGTAAAATGGTTAGATCTGCAGGTAATGCAGCTCAAGTTATGGCTAAAGAAGGTGATTATGTAACAATTAAACTTCCTTCTTCAGAAATGAGAATGGTAAGAAAAGAATGCATGGCTACAGTTGGTACATTAGGTAATTCTGAATTTAAAAACTTATCAATTGGTAAAGCAGGTAGAAAACGTTACTTGGGTATCAGACCTACAGTACGTGGTGTTACAATGAACCCTTGCGATCACCCTCACGGTGGTGGTGAAGGTAAAACCGGTCCTGGTGGACATCCAAAAACACCTTGGGGTAAACCGGCTCTTGGTTATAAGACAAGAAAACAAGGTAAAGCTTCTGATAAATTAATTGTTAGAAGACGTAAAAAATAGTTACAAAGTGTAAAGGGTTGAGGGTAAAACTATTCAACTTTTCAACCCTTGAACTTTATATATAAACTACCAAACAAAATTAAGAAAGGTAATAGAATGGCACGTTCATTAAAAAAAGGCCCTTATGTAGAAGAAGCTCTACAAAACAAAATAGCAAAAATGAATGCAAACTCTGAGAAAAAAGTTATTAAAACTTGGTCAAGAGCATCAATGATTATTCCTGATATGCTAGGCCACACAATCGCTGTTCACAATGGGAAAACTCACGTTCCAGTATATGTAACAGAACAAATGATTGGTCACAAACTTGGAGAATTTGCACCAACAAGACTATTCAAAGGACACGCAGGTTCTGATAAAACTGCTAAAAGAAAATAGTAAAACCCAAAAAGGTAAAACTTTAAGATAAGGAAAATAAAAATGGAAGCTAAAGCAAGACAAACTGATATAAAAATGACAGCAAGAAAACTTCGTAGAGTAATCAACGAAGTTAGAGGCAAATCTGTCGTTGAAGCTCAAGATATGTTACGTTTTATGCCTTATTTTGCAGCAAGAGTAGTTGAAAAGAACTTGAAAGCTGCAGTTGCAAATGCACAAGAAAAATATGGTGTAGGAGCTGAATCTTTGAAAGTTTCTGAAATTTTCGCAGATGAAAGCGTTACATACAAAAGAGCAAGAACAAGAGCGCAAGGTCGTATGTATTCAAGACTAAAACGCACTTCTCACTTAACTTTAAAAGTAAGTGATATCACTAAGTAGTAGTAATAACAAAAGGTAAATAAAATGGGACAAAAAACACATCCAACAGGATTTAGAATCGGCGTAATTCAACCTTGGGTTAGCACATGGTTCGCTAAGGTAAAAGATTACGGCGCATTCGTTGCAGAAGATGCAAAAATCAGAAAATTTATTAAGAAAAAACTTTATACAGCAGGTGTTTCTAAAATTTTAATTGCTAGAAAAGCTCAAAACACAACTGTTACAGTTGTTACAGCTAAGCCTGGTATCGTTGTTGGTCGTGGTGGTCAAGGTATCGAAGATTTGAAGAAAGAAGTTTCAAAATATCTTGGAAAACCTATTATCATCAATGTTGTTGAAGTTGCAAGAATTGATGCAGATGCACAACTTGTAGCAGAAGCAATTGCTCAACAATTAGAAAAACGTATCGCTTTCAGACGTGCAATGAAACAAGCTATGCAACGTACAATGAGAGCAGGTGCGCAAGGTATTAAAGTAATGGTATCTGGACGTTTAGGTGGTGCTGAAATCGCTCGTTCTGAATGGGCAAAAGAAGGAAGAATTCCTCTACAAACATTAAGAGCTGATGTAGATTATGGTTTCACAGAAGCTGATACTATTATGGGTAAGATTGGTGTTAAAGTTTGGATTTTCAAAGGCAACTTAATGCCTGGCGAAAAAGCAGATCAAAACATCAAAGCAAAAAGTGGCAAAGAAGAAAAAGGTGGAAGAAGACCTAGACGTAGAATTTCTTCAGAAAATGCCGAAGAAAAATAAGTAACGAAAATATAACAGGAGTAAAAATAAAATGTTACAGCCTAAAAAAACTAAATACCGCAAAATGATGAAAGGCAGAATGAAAGGTACTGAAACCAGAGGAACACAATTAGAATTTGGTGGATATGCACTTCAAGCTGTTGAGCCTGGTTGGATTACCAGCAGACAAATCGAGGCTGCACGTCGTGCAATGACTCGTGAAATCAAACGTGGCGGTAACGTTTGGATTAAAATTTTCCCAGATAAACCAATTACAGCAAAACCGGCTGAAACTCGTATGGGTTCAGGAAAAGGTAACTTGGAATATTGGGTAGCAGTTGTTAAACCAAATAGAATTCTTTTTGAACTTGACTACTTCGATAGAAGTGTTGCTGTTCACGCATTAGAATTGGCTGCTCAAAAACTACCTATTAAGGTAAAAATTGTTGAAAAAGCAAAATTAGAAAACAAATAAAAGGAAAATAACTGATGAAATTAAATGAAATGCGCGAAAAAACAGTTGAAGAACTGCAAGGTGCTATAATTGATTGGAAAAAAGATTTGTTTAATTACAAATTGCAACTTTCTACTCATAAGTTAGAAAACACAGCATTGATTTCTAAAACAAAGAGACTTATAGCACAAGCAAAGACTGTAATAAAAGAAAAAGAGGTACAACATGCCTAAGAAAGAAAAACAAGGTGTAGTAATCAGCAACAAAATGGACAAAACAATTGTTGTAAAAGTAGCAGACTACGAACCACATCCAAAATACAGAAAAATTATGGAAACAAATAAAAACTACAAAGCTCATGATCCTGAAAATATTTGTAACGAAGGCGATATCGTAAGAATTGTAGAAGCTAGACCAACTTCTAAAGATAAACGTTGGGCGTTGGCAGAAGTAGTTGAAAAAGCTAGATAGTAGGTTTAATGGAACAGAATTACTTTATGGTATTTTGTTCCAAATAATCCGAGATTTAGTTAGACATCATTAATCGAATTAATGCGCTGTCGACAAGTAAAAACATTCTTTAAAAATAAAGGAAAAATGAAATGATACAACAAGAAACAAGATTAGAAGTAGCAGATAACACTGGCGCAAAAGAACTTTTGTGTATCCGTGTTATGGGCAGCTCAAATAAAAAATTTGCAGCAGTAGGTGATGAAATCGTTGCAGCTGTAAAAGATGCTAACCCAAATATGCCTGTAAAAAAATCTGAAGTTGTTAGAGCTGTTGTAGTAAGAACAAAAGCTGATATCAAACGTGCAGACGGATCAGTTATCAGATTTGATGAAAACGCAGCTGTAATTATCAACAAAGATGGCAACCCACGTGGAACTCGTGTTTTCGGACCAGTTGCTCGTGAATTAAGAGACAAAGGATATATGAAAATTGTTTCTTTGGCTCCGGAAGTAATTTAGTTCTCAGTGTAAACTAAGAAGTATAAATTTCTAAAAGTAATAATTAAAGGAATAAAATAATGACAAAGAAAAAATTGCATGTAAAAAATACTGACAGAGTAATGATTATTGCAGGCAAAGATAAAGGTAAAGATGGTAACATCAAAAAAGTAAACGTAGCTGAAGGAACTGTTACTGTTGAAGGTTTGAATATGGTTACAAAAGCTCAAAAACCTCAACCAATGGCAGGAATTCAAGGTGGTTTGATTAAAGTTGAAGCACCTGTAGATGCGTCAAATGTTATGGTTATTTGCCCTGCTTGCGAAAAACCGACAAGGATCAAACACGCAGTTGTAGATGGTAAAAAAGTTCGTGTTTGTAAAAAATGTGGTGAACAATTAGATGCAAAATTATAATTCGTGTTATAATTAAAACATCAAAGAATTAAGGAAATACGAAAATGACAACAAAAACAAGAAGTTTAAAAGCAAAATACCAAGAAGAAATAATTCCTGCATTAAAGGAAAAATTCGGCTATAAAAACATCAACCAAGTTCCAAAACTTCACAAAATCGTTTTGAACATGGGTGTTGGAGAAGCTTCTCACAACTCTAAAATTGCTGAAGCTATCGAAGCTCAATTGACTAAAATTGCAGGTCAAAAATGCGTAGTTACAAAAGCTAAAAAATCTATCGCATCATACAAGTTAAGAGAAGGAATGCCTGTTGGAGCTATGGTTACATTACGTGGCGAAAGAATGTATGACTTCTTACAAAAACTTATCTGTGTAGTTCTTCCTCGTATTCGTGACTTTAGAGGTATTTCACCTAAGAGTTTCGATGGTCGTGGTAACTATACATTAGGCTTAAAAGAACAAGCTTTGTTCCCTGAAATCACTTACGAAGAAGTTGATTTAGTTAAAGGTATGAACGTATCAGTAATTACAACTGCTGAAACTGATGAAGAAGCAAGAGAATTATTGAAATTGTTAGGTATGCCTTTCAAAGGAATGAACAAATAGGAGCGTAGCCGCTCTACCCGCCAATCAGGCTTTGTATAATTAATATTCAAAGTTTGAGAATATAGGAAGGAGCATAACAGCTCCGCCCACTTATCGGGTAATTATTAGTTAATAAAAACAAACAACATAAAAAGGAGAAATTCATGGCTAAAAAAGCGATGATAAACAAAGAACTAAGACGTGAAAAACTTGTTGCAGCTGGTAAATACCCTGCAGTAAGACTTCATAACAGATGCAGTATCTGTGGCAGACCTCATGGTTATCACAGAGATTTCGGTCTTTGCAGAATTTGTTTAAGAAAAATGGCTCACCAAGGTTTGTTACCTGGTGTTACAAAAGCAAGCTGGTAGTGCCGGCGGCATTCTCCCTTTTGTCAAACTTTGATTGTGGGGTGTGCTTTGTCGCATAGCAGTGAGTGTAATTGCTCTGTGAGCATCGGTTTACTGTAGCAATAAAAAATAAAATATATAAATAACCAAAAGACCGAGGGATGCGGTCTTTTTTGGTGTTTAAGAAACAGAAGTTATTAGTCAAAGCTATCCACTTTTCATATTAACAAAGTATAGACAAATACTAAAAACAAGTTATAATAGTGTATGTATGTTCGAAAAAAGAACATGAGTTTGGTATGAAAACTTGTTTTTGATGTAAGCATAGCAATGCCTACCTTTATAACAATTGTAAATAGTTTTTCTATTCCAATAAGAAAGTTAAAAACAGTGGAGATTATAATATATGCAACAAAAAATAAAAGAAATATTACATATTTTAAATAATTATAGGCTATACTCCAAAAATTATGTAAATATGTCATATTTTGCAATATTTGCATTTATAGTACTAAAATATTCTGAATATGTTGTAAAAAACCATATACAACAAATAGGCTTTGTTACTTTATTATTACCATTTCTTGTTTTGTTATTTATTCCTATTATGGGATTATATTATATTATTAAAACTGGAATAGGTGTTTATAAAGTTAGTAAAACTGAAAAATTTGAAAATAAAAATAAATTTGTTTTCATTAGTGACATTATTTATATCGCAATAGTTATTTATGTTCACTTTTTTATAAATTATAAACATTAATGACAATTTTGGTAATTGCTTCAAGTATGTTCAATCTAAAAGATGATAGAACAATAAGACGATAAATCCAAAACAGCTACCATTAGTCGTTATTCTGAGCGATTAGCGAAAGAAGCTAGCTCAAAACAGTTACAAAACAAATAAAACTCATCTCCAGAAGCAGATCAAGTTTTGTTGTTGGGCTGGAAAGCCCAACCTACTTACTCTATTCGTCAGTTTATGAAATCTGTTGCTCATTTAATTCGTTAAGTATAAGCATATAAAAAAATAATAAAAGCTAAAAGTTGGGCATACGTGCCCAACTTTGTTAATTTTTTGTAATTAATTTCTTGCAAATTTGTCTGTTTCATGCTAATATCAACTTGTCAGACTATCGAAAGACGTTCCCTGATGTGGAGCAAAATTAATTCGACAAGTGACGAGTAGAATGGATACTGCTGAAAAGTTCAGTAAGTCCGCAAGAGTAAAGGAATAAAATTATGTCAATGACAGATCCTATAGCAGATATGCTAACTAGAATCAGAAATGCTATGATGGCTTCTCACGCTAACGTAACTATGCCAGCTTCTAAATTGAAAGAACAATTAGCTAAATTGTTAAAAGAAGAAGGTTATATTTCTGATTACATCGTAAAAGCTGAAGGTAAATTCAATGTTCTTGAAATTACATTGAAATACGACGCTAAAAACAAACCTGTTATCACTAAATTAGAAAGAATTTCTAAACCAGGTTTGAGAAACTATAGCAAAGCTAAAGACCTTCCAAAAGTTTTGGGTGGTATGGGTATCGCAGTTGTTTCTACAAGCAAAGGTCTTTTAACAGACAGAAAAGCTCGTAAAGAAAACATCGGTGGCGAAGTTCTTTGCTACGTTTACTAGGAAGCATAGCCACTACTCTATACGTCAAAAAATTTTTTGTAGTTCGGAGAAAGGCTTACGGCTTCGTAAAAAGAGTGAATGTTTGCGATGATTGAAAATATGTTTATATTTTGGCGACGTGCCGATTTGAACTTTTCATTTCTCTCTATTCACTTTTCATAAAATTCAGACACAATTGGTAGAAAAGTTTGAATTAAGTACGCAAATATACCAAAAGGAGAAAATTAAAAATGTCACGTATTGGTAAAAAACCTATTGAAATTCCTAACGGAGTTGATGTTAAAATAGAAGATCACCAAGTTACAGTAAAAGGACCTAACGGAACAGAAGTTGTTAAAGTTAGACCTGAAATTGCAGTTAAAATTGAAGATAACCACATTGTATTGTCAAAAGTTGGTGAAACTAGAGAAACAGATGCATTGTTCGGTTTATTCAGAACATTAATTGCAAACGCTGTTCACGGTGTTACTCATTTGTTCGAAAAGAAATTGGAAATCCAAGGTGTTGGTTACAGAGCTAACATGGAAGGTAAAAATTTAAACCTTGCATTAGGTTATTCTCACCCTGTAGTTGTTGAACCGCCAGAAGGAATTACAATTTCTGTAGAAGCTAACACAAAAATTTCTGTAAAAGGTTCTAACAAACAAACTGTTGGCGATGTTGCTGCTTATATCAGATCAAAAAGACCTCCTGAAGTATACAAAGGAAAAGGTGTTAGATATGAAGGCGAACACATCAGACGTAAAGCTGGTAAAGCTGGTAAAAAGTAAGATAGTCGCTTAACTTAATCCTCGCCCTTTGTGGGAGAGGAAGCATTCGTTCTTGAACGGGCTAGTGAGAGTTACGAATGCAGGTGAGGGGTAAATCCCTTGAGAAACAATTACATGCGGAGGGTTAAAAGCCCGTTAAAGCAGTAAGAAAGGAAAATAAAAATGATTAAACAAGAAATTAGAAAACCAAAAGTACAAAAAAGACATAAGTCAATCAGAATTAAATTGGCAGGTACTGCTGAATTCCCTAGATTAGCTGTATATAGAAGTACAAAACATATTTATGCTCAATTGATTGATGATGATAATCATGTAACTTTAGCATCTGCTTCTTCAAACGACAAAGAATTAAAAGAAAAATTAGCTCACGGTGGAAACATCGAAGCTGCTAAACTTGTTGGTGAAGAAATTGCTAAAAAAGCAAAAGTTAAAGGTATCGAATGTGTTGTATTTGACCGTGGAGGATTCTTATATCATGGTCGTGTTGCAGCATTGGCTGATGCAGCTAGAGAAGCAGGCTTAATGTTCTAGGAGCGTAGCCGCTCCACCCGTCAATCAGATTTTGGTAAAGATGGGAAAGTTAATGACTTCGTAGGAGCGTAGCCGCTCCACCCGTCAATCAGATTTTGGTAAAGATGGGAAGGTTAATGACTTCGTAAGAGCGTAGCCGCTCCATCCGTCAATCAGATTTTGGTAAAGATGGGAAGGTTAATGACTTCGTAAGAGCGTAGCCGCTCCATCCATCAATTAGAT
>CAKUZD010000003.1 GCA_934718275.1 uncultured Candidatus Melainabacteria bacterium
CGCCAATATTGAAATTAATCAGCAGGATTCTTTCGGGCAAAGCCCTCAGAATGACTACATTATTGTTTCGCATTCGCCCACAATGACTGTTTCTATAATCTCTTATTGCCTTAATGCCCTATTGTCTTATTGTCTTTTTTAATTTCTCAATAACAAATTCCAGCGCACCTTGTTGAGCGGCAAAAACAGTTTTACAATCGTTACATGCCTGATTATAAAAATCTTTATCAGAAAGAAGTTTTTCCATGTACTTTGTAAGTTCTTGTGGTGATTTAACAACTTTTCCTGCATTTGAACGTTCTAAAATCCAATAAATATCTCTGAAGTTATGGATTGATGGGCCGGAAATTACCGGTTTATCGTAAACTATCGCTTCTAGAGGATTATGACCTCCTGTTTTATTAAAACTTCCCCCAATAAATGCAAAATCACAAATTTGGTACATTTTGCTTAATTCGCCCATTGTATCAAGTATTATAATTTCATTATTTGCGAAAGTTGCATTTTGTGAGCGTTGCCCAAAAGTTAGATTTGTTTTTTCTACTAAATCTTTTACTTCACTTAATCTTGTCAAATGTCTTGGAGCTATTAATAATTTAATGTCTGCAAATTCCTGCTTTAATTTTGTAAACGCAGAAAGGATAATTTCGTCTTCACCCTTATGTGTGCTGCCTGCGATAATTATTCTACTGTTTTCTTTGCCGATTTCAATATTGGCATTTACTCGTTTTACGTCAAATTTTAAGTTTTTCATGACACCGGTTTTGTTCTCCGGTGCACCTATTTGAATAAACTTATTTTTATCTTCTTCGCTTTGTGTAAGTATTTCTGTGTAATTCTTAAAAAGTTCTTTAAAAAATCCCTTTACCAATTTGTATGATTTAAATGTTGAATCAGAAATTCTTCCATTAATAACAAATAGTGGAATGTTTCTTTTTTTGCAATAGGCTGCAAAAGTTGGCCATAACTCAGTTTCTGCAATCAGTACAACTGTTGGTTTGATTTTATTTAGAAAATTTTCTACACAGAAAGTGATATCAAACGGAAAATATGTAATAAAATCAGCAATATTTTCATATTTTTTATGAGCTATTTCTTGTCCGGTTTTTGTTCCGGTTGTTATAACAATCTTGTATTTTGGGAAAGTTTCTTTCGTTTTTTTTATCAAATTTTCTAATGCAATTATTTCTCCAACAGAAACTCCATGGAACATAATAACTTTATCTCCTAATTCCGGAGCTGTGAAATATCCTAATTTTTCCTTCCAACCGAAAGATTTTCCCTTAACTTTTCTAACTGCAGCATAAATTGGTAGTATAAGTATAAATAATATTGTTGATAATATTCTATATATAATCATGCCTTGATTATAACATAAAAAACTGTTCTCGCGGATTAGTTGTATGATTCGTGTTTTATCTGATAAAAACACTTTTGTATAAAACAAAATGACTTTATAACCTCTATTGACAACTAATATGAAAACTCATAAAATACTGTTATGGCTATAGCGTATTTAAGTTTAGGTTCAAATTGTGGTGATAGGATAGGATTTGTGCAACAGGCGACAAGTCTGTTAAATGCTGCAGATGGAATTTCTTTGGTTAGAACATCTGCTTTTTATGAATCAGAACCGTGGGAGATGGTGTCAAAAAATTGGTTTGTAAATGCTGTTGTTGAAGTTAAAACAACTCTTTCACCTCAAAAGTTATTGGAGGAATGTAATAGAATAGAAAATCAGCTTGGTCGGAAAAGAGATGAAAATTTTAAAGGCTATCAAGACAGGAATATAGATATTGATATTCTTTTTTATAATAAGGATATTGTTAATGAAGATAATTTGGTTATTCCTCACAAATACCTTCATTTAAGAGCTTTTACATTAGTTCCGTTATTAGAACTTATTCCGAATTTTGAACATCCTGTTTTGCATAAGACTATAGCTCAGTTGCATAGTGATTTAGAAAACCCTGAAATGGTATTTTTGTATGGAACAAGAGTTGATATCTAAAGTTGCGATTATTGGGGGTGGCCCAGCCGGCTGCATCTGTGCTTATTTTTTACAAAATGAATTTGATGTAATGGTTTTTGAAAAAAATACTCCTTTAAAGACGATTTTACCTACTGGTGGGGGCAGGTGTAATTTATGCCATGCTGAATTTGACTATAGAGAACTTGCAAAGAATTACCCGAGGGGGGAAAAGTTTTTATATTCTGTTTTTTCAAAGTTTGCAACAGCTGAAACTCTTGAGTTTTTCAACAATATTGGTGTAGAAACTTATGTACAGGATAATTTACGTGTTTTTCCAAAATCAGATAGTTCAAAAGATGTTAGAAGTCATTTTTTGAATTCTTTAAATAAAGTAAAATTTATAAAAGAGAATGCGCTTCGAATAAATACAAAAGGTGATATTTATTCGGTTGTAACGGATATGGGAGCCTACGATGCAGATTTTGTTGTAGTTGCAAGCGGGGGGCATGCTTCATTTGATTTAGTAAAAATGCTCGGACATAATATAATTGAACCAAAACCTGCGCTTGTAGGACTTTTAACAAAAGAAAATTTTTCTAAAATCAGTGGGGTTTGTATTAAAGATGTTTTATTTACTCATAAAGGTATTTCAGGGCCAAAGGTTTATACAATTTCATCTTTGCGTGCACGAGAAAAATTTCCTTATGAATTAAATTTTGATTTTATAGATGATATAAATTTACAAGAGTATTTAAATGCTAATCCTCATAAAAGTATAAAAAACTTGTTATCAGAATTTATACCAAAATCTTTTGCCGAATTTGTTTTAGAAGGCTTGAAAATCAACCATGATGAAAAATGTCATACAATTGATGGCAAAACAAGGGATAAAATACTCAATAAGTTGCATGATTTTAATGTTACAGTAGTTGGTACTTTCCCTGATGGTGAGGTCGTTACGGCAGGAGGAGTTGATTTAAAAGAGGTTAATTCTAAAAATATGGAATCAAAACTAATGCCACATATTTATTTTTGTGGGGAAGTTTTGGATATTGATGGATTTTGTGGAGGATTTAATCTTCAAAATTGTTGGTCAACAGGTTATGTTGCTGCGCAAGGTATTATAAATTCTTCTATCTGATAAAATCTTTCCAATATATATTCATCTACCATTTGCCAATTATATTCACAAATATTCGCGTCAAAATCATTTATAAGGTTGTGGACTAAGCTGTAATTTTGCCTTTAGCAAGCATTTCTTTTTTCAAATCCTCTTTTACTTGAAAACCTTGGTTTTCTTTGTCAAATTTTCTTGTTGCAATCATTAATGCCGGAGCAAGAATGCCTAATGCGCCGATACATGCTCCGATGTTTAGGAGAATTGAACCTCTTTTTACTTTTTTTACATTTTTCAAGAATGCTTCCAGTGATTTGTCTTTTACATCAGTTGCTTTGAAATCTTCAAATTTTTTGCTTAATTTTTGTAATTTGCTTGCAACACCTTGGAATTCGTCATAATCAATAAACTGTCTGTAGTCCACATTGTCGGCTTGAGTGGCATGTTTCAAAGTTGGTAAAATATCTGATTTTTTTGCCATTTTTACAACAAAATCATCAGGATTATTGTGTATGAAATCAAGCATGTTTTCGTATGTTTCAAGTTTTAGAACTTTTTCTGAACTTCTTTTCAAAGTACCGTCATTGAATGCTTTTTCAAGTTCTTTACTTTCAATTACTCTGGCATCTAAATCAATAGAAACAGGTTTATTTTGATTTTTTTCAGCTCTGTTTTCTAAGAATTTTTGAATTGGTTTACTTGCAAAATACATAAATGCCCAAAAAGTCCCTTCTTTGATACCGTAACCTGTTAATTCCTGCTGGTTTCTTGATTTTGCAAGTCTTTCCCCAGTGATAGAGCCGTCTAATATCATTAAATTTTTAACCGGATTATACATAAAATCTGCAATTCCACCGGTGAATGACGGCTGTTTTTTGTTTCCTTGTAATTCTTTAAAAGCCTCTTTGTTTACAGGTTTTGTGTATAAGAATTTGTCTTTGTTGTTTTGGTTTTCCAATTGCATTTCTGCGAGAATTTCTTTTTGAGCAGCTTTTTTAGTTTGGTTATGTCTATATTTAGTTAAACCTGCATAGGTGAGGATAGTTAATGCGGTTGATACAACAAATTTTGCCATAGCTAGGCTTTTGCTAAATTTTGGATTTTTTGTTGCGTTTTTTAAGCTCTCTTTTATAGAAGAATCTGCATAATCAATTGTTTTATCCAAAAGTTTAATTCTTTTTTTAGAAAAGTTTCTTACATCAAACTCAGGATCAATGTTTAAAGCTTTATATAATGTGAAATCTATAACTTTTTTATATGCCGGAATTCCAAAAAGCCAAATAGCTTGTGTTCCGAATTCATCATAAAATCTGTCTTTACCTTCTAGTTTATCTCCGGTAATATAAGAGCCGGCAGTTAAACCGATACTATTAGCTATATCTTTTATAGCCATTGGGACTAGTGAATTATTATTTCCTAATATGGAATATATGTTGCTTGCGTTAATAGCGGGAATCATTTTTACCTTTCCGCAGCATATATAATGCTACTCAATAATTAAAGTACTACAGTCCCCAAATAAGGTTCATTAATTTGACGATTGGGGCATTCGCCTTTATTACTGAGCTTTGTCGAATATCTTTATGCATTCTTCTACCTTTCACTTTTTCTATAAGTAACATCAATATAAATATTTGCCTAAAATAGCTGTGATATTTACGATTATTAACAAAAAAAATGACCTTTCGGGGGGAAAGGTCTTGTTAATAAAAATTTTTATTCACGACAAACAGTGAGCGCGTTCTATAACAAGCCTTTCATTTTTCTCACAATTCGTCGTAGTTGGTTCATAATAATCATAATCTATATTATATATAAAAATTTTTTCTTGTAAAGATGTAAATATTTCTTTAAAAAGTGGTAAAATTTTTAGGTTTTGAGTTTTGTACAGAGTATGCAAATTCAAAAAAATAACAACCTGTCTTTTAGTGGAGTAAAAATTTCCAATGCTAATTTTGAATATGTTCGAGAAGTTGCGTTTGATTTGAAGCGTGTCGGGTTTTTAAATCTTGGACATAAAACAATCTATTGCAATAACAGTATTGGAGACAAGATGAAAGTCGCGCAACAGATAAGAAAACAAAGTGGATTTTATGATAGAGAATTTGGTGCAGTGATTTTCCCTTGGAGTAACGAAGCTTATATCATGGCAAATCCAAGTTATGAACAATTGATGTTTCCTTTGATAAAAAATATAATAAAGATGCGGTTTTAAATCTTTTGATATAGTTTCCCTGCCTAAATTGATTTATAAAGGTTATACACGAAAATTCTTTAGGCAATTTGTTTTTTTTGTGTAGGTATAAATCCAAAAGTTGCTTTTGTGTTTGGAAAGCCTGCAGTTTTTAATGTTTTTATAATTTTAAAAAAAAAAATAACACCCTCAGGTGTTACGTTTTTAATATGGTACCCCCAAGCGAATTCGAATCGCTGTCTACACCGTGAAAGGGTGTTGTCCTAGGCCTCTAGACGATGGGGGCTTGGTTCTTTCGACAAAATCTATCTTACATGAAACATTTTTAAATGTCAACCATTTTATTTAAAATTTTTTTATTTTTTTATTTTATTTGTTTTTTAGTATATATATGTGCTACTTGAAAGTTTTTTGTTTTTTATGTAAAATATTTCTTATAGAAGAGAGATAGGAGTCATAAATGTTCGAACGTTTTACGGAAAAAGCTATAAAAGTAATAATGTTGGCTCAAGAAGAAGCTCGTAGGTTAGGTCACAACTTTGTTGGTACTGAACAGGTTCTTTTAGGGCTAATCGGTGAAGGAACCGGTGTTGCTGCCAAAACATTAAAATCTATGGGAGTAACATTAAAAGATGCTAGAGCTGAGGTTGAAGCCATTATTGGTAGAGGCTCAGGTTTTGTCGCTGTTGAAATCCCGTTTACTCCAAGAGCTAAAAGGGTTTTGGAATTATCTTGGGATGAAGCAAGACAATTGGGTCACAATTATATTGGTACGGAACACTTGCTACTTGGATTATGCAGAGAAGGAGAAGGTGTTGCCGCAAAGGTTTTGGAAAAGCTTGGTGTTGATTTAAATAAAGTTAGAAGTAATGTTGTGAAAATGCTTGGCGAATCTAAACCGCAAACAGTTTCTTCCGGCGCATCAAGTTCTTCGTCTGCGAGCGGAGGGAAAACCAAGACTCCAAGTTTGGATGAATTTGGTAGAGATTTAACTCTTGCTGCGCAGGAATTAAGACTTGACCCTGTTGTTGGGCGAGAAAAAGAGATTGAACGTGTTATTCAAATTCTTGCTCGCCGTACTAAAAATAATCCTGTTTTAATTGGTGAGCCCGGGGTAGGTAAAACTGCCGTTGCTGAAGGTTTGGCTATTAGAATTGTTAATGCTGAAGTTCCGGATATTTTAGATGGTAAAAAAGTTATCCAGCTTGATATGGGACTTTTAGTTGCCGGCACCAAGTATCGTGGAGAATTTGAGGAACGTTTGAAAAAAATTATGGATGAAATTCGTCAAGCAGGAAATATCATTCTGGTTATTGATGAAATGCATACATTAATTGGTGCAGGTGCTGCAGAAGGAGCAATTGATGCTGCTAATATTTTGAAGCCGGCACTGTCTCGTGGTGAAATTCAAGTTATCGGTGCTACAACATTGGATGAATATAGGAAATATGTTGAAAAAGATTCAGCTTTAGAACGTCGTTTTCAACCTGTAATTATAGATGAACCTACTGAAGATGAATCAATTGAAATTATTAAAGGATTAAAACCAAAATATGAAGAACATCATAAATTAATAATTTCGGATGAAGCAATTGTTGCTGCGGTAAAGTTGTCAAATAAATACATAACAGATAGGTTTTTACCTGATAAAGCAATTGATGTAATTGATGAAGCTTCTTCAAAAGTTCGTTTGAAGGTTTCTAATTTGTCTCCGGAAGGTAAGCAACTTGAGAAAGAATTGCGTGCAATTATTAAAGAAAAAGAAGAAGCAATAAGAAATCAAGAATTTGATAAAGCTTCTCAATTAAGAGATGATGAGGCCGACATGAAGGATAGAATTCGTGAAATGGCTCAAAAATATAGAGACGAACATGAAGCGAATAAACCAACCGTTACCGCTGAAAATGTTGCTGAAGTAATTGGTACAATGACAGGTATTCCTGTTACTAAACTTACCGAAGGTGAAAGTGAAAGATTATTGAGACTTGAACAAACCCTGCATGAAAGAGTTATAGGTCAAAATGATGCAGTTGTAGCTATTTCAAAAGCAATCAGACGTGCTAGAGTTGGATTGAAAAGTCCTAACAGACCTATTGGAAGCTTTATCTTCTGCGGTCCTACCGGTGTTGGTAAGACTGAACTTGCTAAAGCTTTGGCTGAAGCAGTGTTTGGTTCAGAGGATAATATGATAAGAGTTGACATGTCTGAGTTTATGGAAAAACATTCGACAGCAAAACTTATAGGTTCTCCTCCGGGATATGTTGGTTATGATGATGGTGGACATTTGACAGAGCTTGTACGCAAAAAACCTTATAGTGTAATACTATTTGATGAAATTGAAAAAGCTCATCCGGATGTTTTCAATATCATGTTACAAATTCTTGATGATGGACGCTTGACAGATGCTAAAGGTCGTCATGTAAACTTTAAGAATACAATTATTATTATGACTTCTAACGTAGGTGCAAGCATGATTACAACTACATCGAAACTTGGCTTCTCTACAAGTGATGATGAGTCAAAAGATAAGTATGAAAAACTTAAAGAGACTGTTTCGGAAGAAATGAAAAAAGCTTTCAGACCTGAATTCTTGAACCGTATTGACGAAACAATTGTATTTGCTCATTTGAAACAGGAAGAAATAAGACAGATTGTAGATTTGATGTTAAAAGACTTGTTCAAACGTTTGGCAGAGCGAGAATTATCTGTGGAAGTTACTGATGAAGTAAAAGATCATTTGGCTAAAAACGGATATTCGGAAGCTTACGGCGCAAGACCTTTAAGAAGATTAATTCAGCGTAAAATTGAAGATATGTTGGCTGAAGAAATTCTTTCAGGAAAGTATTCAGCGGGTGATACTATTGTAATTAAGCTCGTTGATGACAAAATTGCTTTTGAAAGAAAGGCAAAACGAACTAAAAAGGAACAGCTTGTAGAGCAGTCAGAAAATGTTGACTAGTTTGAAGTTTAAAAACCCTACTTTATATAGTAGGGTTTTTGCTAGAAATTATTTGTAAAATAGTGTATATTGTTGGGTAGATTATGGCAAAATTTCGGTATAGTGCATTAAAAAATAATAAAGAAATTGTAAGTGGTGAAGTAGAAGCTTTAGATTATCGTCAAGCACGTGAAAAAATTCGTCAGTTGGGTTTTTTACCTACAAAAGTTTATACAGAAGAATTTATTGATGAGCAACAAAATACTTCTGTTGAAAATATAGGAATACAAACAAAAGGTAAAAAGATAACAAGGCTTAGTTTGCAAGAAAAAATAATGTTTACATCTAAGCTTGAGGTTTTATTGGCTTCCGGAATTCCAATTTTGGAGGCTTTGCATATTGTTGAAGCTAATACCCCTAAAGAAAAATTAAGGATAATGTGCAAAAATTTACAAGAAGCTATTATGAATGGAGCAACTTTTGCAGAAGCTCTTTCTGCCTTGTACGGAAATGTATTTGGGCCTGTTTATATTGGGTTAGTTACGACAGGAGAAACTTCCGGTGAGTTAGATATAACCTTAGGACGTATGCTGATTTTGTTACGGAAGGAAGAAAGAATAAAAGATAAAATAAGAAGTGCTTCAATTTATCCTGCAATTTTGATAGCTGGTGGCACTGCGCTTTTAATTTTATTTTCAACTAAGATTTTTCCGGCTTTTCTTGCTGTTTTGCAATATAATGCTGCTGATATTCCTATATATTCACAAATGTTGATAGGTTTTTGTGAGTTTGTAGGACAATTTTGGTGGTTGCTATTGATGGGAATTGGCGCTTTTTTTGGTGCGCTTTCCGTATTGTTCCAAAATCCTTTCTTGAAAGCAAAATTGGATGCGTTTGTTTTAAAAGTTCCTGTTCTTTCTAATTTTATTCGATATATAAATTTGTCAAACTTTATGACAGTTTTACGCATATCTTATGATGCCGGTGTGCCTATTGTTTCAGGACTAGAACTTTCAAATAAAACTGTAGGTAATTATACTATTAAGAAAAAAGTTTTTCAGGTTATAAGCTTAGTAAGAAATGGGCGTTCTTTATCAGAATCTTTTGAAATTACGGATGCAATTCCTCAAGAGCTTGTAACTATAGTCGCTACCGGCGAAAAATCCGGAACATTAGGTAAAATGTTTAAAGATGCGGCAGATGTTATAGATAAAAAACTGGATATGACGATAGATACATTAACAAGATTGTTTGAACCGACTTTAATTATTATCATGGGGATTGCTGTCGGTTTTGTTGCTATAGCTTTTTATCAACTGTATACAGCAGCATTAGGTTCTTTGTTGTAAATTTTAGCAATTTAAAGAAGTAGATATGAGATATGAAAGTCTATTCTATAAAAACAAGAGATTATGACCAAAACAAAGTTTTAGTAAGAAGAAATAAACTCTTGCAATCAGTACCTATTAAAAGATTTTAACACTGAAAAATATTTAGGTGAAAATTAGATTATATCTTATTTTTATTAAACCAATTAATAAATTTATCTAGAAATCCATCATCTTCTTGAACGTCAGTATTTTGTAATTTTTCTAATTTATGTTGGATTTTGGAATATTCAGGACTGCCTTTACCTATTTCTAAGAATTTTTCGTAACATTCAATTGCAGCTGATTTGTTTTTTAATTTATCATAAGCTTCACCTAATTTTTTTACTGTTAAAGCATTTCTTTTATCTAAATGGTAAAGTTTTAACAAATATTCGGCTTGCATTCTATAGTCCCCAATGTTTTCTCTGAATTCAGCCAATTTTTCTAATGATTTTTTATCGTTTTCATCAAGTTTAGAAATTCTTTCATAAAATTCCATGGCATGGTTCTTATCGCCGGATTCTTCTAATAATACAGCTAACGTATTAAGTAATTCCAAATCGTCATTTTTTATTTGATATGCGTTTAAGTATTCATTAATTGCGATATCTTTATTTCCTCTGACAATATTATATTTGCCCCAATTTATATGAGCATTATAGTCGTCATTTTTTTCTTCATAAATTAATGCTCGCATTTGATATGTTAATGGAGAGTTTTTCTCTAATTCATCAAATTTGTTAACGCATTCCAATGCTTTTGTAAAGTCTTTTGTCATGTAATAATATTGTGCTTTTAGGGAATGGAATTGTGCAATATGTCCATATTGTTCTTCCATTTTTTCAAGTTTTTCAATTGCTTCACCTTTTTTGTTCATGTCAAGTAAACATTTTACTTTTGTAAGTTCATCAGAGGTTATTTCTATTGCTTTTTCAGGATTTCCATTTTTTAAATATAAATCAGCCAACGTTTCCTTTATATTATTTGTGTCAAATCCTGATTTTCTAGCTCTTTCAAGAACTTCAATAGCACTGGGCATAGCATCTTCTTTTAGATAAAGATTTGCAAGTCTGGCATAAACATCTTCATGAGTTCCTTCGTGGTCAATAACTTTTAAATACTCATCAATTGCTTTTACATTGTTATTTGTTTGTTCATATAGAGTTCCGAGAACAAATCTTGCTGAAAGCATTTCTTTATCTTCTTGGGCAGAATTTACAGCTTTTTTATAATCATTAATAGCATGTTCCAATTGGTGTTCTGCTGTGTGCATATTCCCTCTGTAAACATAATATTTAAATCTGTCTGTAGTGACGTAAATATCCATTAATTGCTCATAAGCAAGAATATTTGTAGCATCAAATTCAAGAATTTTTGTATAAAAATCAGCAGCTTCTTCTTTGTTGTCAAGTAACATAGCAAGGTGTCCTAAGCGTTCTAAGATGCTCAAATCTTTAGGATTTCTGTCATGAAGTTTTTTATATTCTTCATAGGCTTGTGTATATTGTTCGTTGTCTTCATATTGTTCTGCTGTTTGTAAACTCATTTGGAACTCCTTAATTTAATACTTTAATTTAATTATATATAAAAAATGTTTATATCAATAATCTTTGTGGCTAATTGAATTTATTTTGAGCTTTTTGAATGTCATTAGAAAGGTAAAATTCAATAGCATCATCTGCTTTTTTTAATACTTCTTTAAGTGTATCAAGTTGCTCTTTTGGAAAATTTTGTAATACATAGTTTTCAGAAGGAATGTTTGGTTGAGGTCCAATTCCTATTTTAAGCCTGTCAAATTCTTTTGTTCCAACATGTTTAATAATAGATTTAATTCCGTTGTGTCCCCCGTCAGAACCATTTGCTCTAAAACGTATTCTGCCTAAATCAAGAGCTATATCATCATATATTATTAAAATATCTTTAATATCAATTTTATAGTAATCCATTACGGCTCTAACGGCTTCTCCTGATAAATTCATAAAAGTTGTTGGTTTAATATAAATTATGTCGTTTGATTTTGCAAGAAAACATTTAAGTTTATTTTCTTCTTTGAATGAGAAGTTATTGTCTAAAGCTAATTTGTCTAACACCATAAAACCTGCATTATGTCGTGTAAAACAGTATTTTTCTCCAATATTTCCAAGTCCTGCTATTAATTTCATATTATTTTATCCTTTATATTTATTATTTTAACGTAAATAAATATTACCATACCTGTTTGCCATGCTTTCGCTTAACAAAATGATAAAAAACATTTATTTTAAAAATACTTAAAGGTGAGGATATGATTATGAAAAACAAACCAATAATTCAAGAAAAAAGTTCAGAAAAAGTTGCAAAATTTTTAGATAAGAATTCTTTGCATAAAAAAGATTTTGCAGAAATGATAGGAGTTACATTGTCTTATGTTTATAACTTGATAGATAACTCAATTGCTTTTTCGACAAGAAGTACTACGTTAGAAAGAATTGCGACTGTTATGGAAATTGAACCTGAAGAATTTGAGGAATACAAAATTCCGCAAGAACCAATATTAATTGATGATTCAATCGAATTTTTTAAAAGTATAATGAAAGAAAAAGGAATGTCTGTTGTTAATTTTTTGAAAGCTTTTCCTCGAAAGAAACGTTTAGACGTTGTGGACATGCTTAGAGGTGCATTACCAATTCCAATAGATTTTAAGGAGTTGACAATGATTGCACAAGTTTTGGATTTAAATAAAGATGATATATATTCCATGTGGGAAAAACGTATGAAACAGGTGTTAGAATTGAATGGCATGAACATATATTCCAATGCTGCTTTGGTTAATTCCATGTTTGATTGTGCTAAAAAATATATTCATTTGAAGTAAAAACAAAAGCCCAACTATTAATTTGGGCTTTTGTTTTATGCATATAAATTAATAGTAAAAAATAAAAACAAAAAAAATAATAAAAAACTGTTGACATTAAATTTTTTTCTTGTTACTATAAAACCACAGACGAAATGAATAGCAAATTTAACTTGCGCTTGTAGCTCAGCAGGTAGAGCACTCCCCTTTTAAGGGATAGGTCGCGCGTTCGAATCGCGCCAAGCGCAAAATAAAAGGAAGGTATCCCCTTCCTTTTATTTTTTTATAGTTTCTTGAAACTTTTTGGGGTGGGGTGTAAAATTTTTTTATGTAACTTTTATTTGAAAATAGTTTTGAATTATGTATTTCTTCAATGATGGTTTTGTTAATTGCTTTACATTCGTGTTTTTCAATTATATAATTGAAGTACAGTAGAATTAAAGGGTATTATTATGAGCAAATATTTATTAGAAATCGGATGTGAAGAACTCCCATATAAATTTATTCCTTCAGCTATTCAGCAGTTGAAAAACGGATTTGAAAACTTTTTAAATACTAACAAAGTTTCTTTTGAAAAAGTTGATGTTTATGCAACTCCAAGACGTCTTGCGGTTATTGTCTCAGGGCTTGAGAAACAAAGTAAAGATGAAGAAAAAATAGTTAAAGGACCTATTAAAAGAGTTGCTTATGATGAAAGTGGAAATTTAACTAAGGCCGGAGAAGGTTTTTGTAAAAAAAATGGAATTAACCCGGAAAGCTTGTATATCGAAAATGATTATATTCATGCCAAAATTGTTATTAAAGGGAAATCTATTGTAGAATTGTTAAAAGATAATGTTTCTTCAATTGTATTGAAGCTTCAAGGATCTCACTTTATGAGATGGGCAGAAAATGACGTTAAATTTTCTCGCCCTATAAGATGGATTGTTTCTATTCTTGATAGTGATGAAGTTAAAATTAAAATTATTGATAAAGAAAGTTCAAATGTTTCTCGTGGTCACAGGTTTGCCAAAGAAAAAGAAGCTATAATTACTTCTCCTGATGATTATATTGAAATTATGAGGAAACACAATGTAATTGTTAATCAAGAAGAAAGAAAACAATTAATTGTTGAAAAAGCAAAAGAAGAAGCTGCGAAGTTAGGTGCAGAACCTTATTATACTGAAGATTTGTTGGAAGAAGTTACATTTATTACGGAGTATCCGGTTCCTGCAGTTTGTGAATTCTCTACAGAATATTTGAAATTGCCGGAAGAATTGGTTGTTACCGTTATGGCTGTTCATCAAAGATATTTTGCATTATACAAAGAAGGCAAGTTGATTAACAAATTTATAACCATGACAAATTACTTGGGTAATAATTTTGAAAATATTGCGGCAGGTAATGTAAGAGTTATTAAGGCACGTCTTGATGATGCCGTATTTTTCTTCAATGAAGATACTAGAAAACCTCTTGTTGATTATGTCGAAGATATTAAAGGAATTACGTTCCAAAAAGGTATGGGGTCAATGTATGATAAGGCTCAAAGACTTGTTAAGTTGTCAAAATTTATGGTTGGGAGTAATCCGACTGTTGAAAGAACAGCTTTATTAGCAAAAGCTGATTTGGCAACAAAATTAGTTTTTGAATTTACGGAACTTCAGGGATTTATTGGAGCTGATTATGCCAGGGTTTCTAAAGAGCCAGAATGTGTTTGTGAAGGAATTAAAGAGCATTATTTCCCTCTAAACGCTGATGGAGAAATTGCTAAAACAATTGAAGGTCAAATTGTTGGAATTGCTGATAAAATTGATAATATTTGTGCAGTGTTCGCTGAAGGTAAAAAGCCTACAGGTTCTTCTGATCCGTTAGGTGTACGCCGTGCCGCATTGGGTATTATCAGAACAATTTTAGCAAATAATTTGAAAATTGATTTGGCAACCCTAGTAAATGAAGCTTTGCTGTTATTACCAATTTCAACAGAAGGCACAGGTTTTGTTGATAAAATGAAAAAAGCTGCAGGCTCTTGTGTAAACAGAGTCTCCGGAAAAGTAACGGATGAAATTTATGATTTCTTTATTCAAAGATTGATTATTTTCTTATCTGAAAAATACCCGAAAAATGTATTGGAAGCATGTGCTGCAAACAAAAATCCGCTTGTTGATTTAACCGATTACATTAGACGAGTTGAAGTTGTTGCAAAATTAAACTCACCTGCATTGTTAGAAAGTGCAAATAGAGTTCTCAGAATGTTAAAAGAAGATAGTAAAAAATCTGTTAACAAGGCTCTATTTAAAGAATCCGCAGAGAGCATGCTTTTAACCCAAATTGAAACAGTTTCTGAAGATTTGGACTATGAGGCTTATTTGAAGCAATTAGAAGAAATTAATCCTTCTGTTGAAAAGTTCTTTAATGATGTTTTGGTAATGGATAAAGATGAAAATGTTAAAGAAAACAGGCTTGCTTTATTAACGTTACTCAAGTCTAAATATGCTTATTTAGCTGATTTTAGCAAATTATAAAGAATTGTAAACAATCTTTGTAAAAAAGTAAATTATTTTTTTCAGGATACTTTACAATGGTGTAAAGAAGGTAATTAAAAAAATAATAAATAATTAGTAGGAGTCAACTCATGTTGGAACGATTGAAAAATCTTAAAATAGTAAAGACATTCGGGGAACAAATTAACCCAAAATTTCGTTGGTTAAATTTTATGAACCGTAATGTGAACAAAGCTGATTACATAAGTATGGTTAGTGGAGTTGACGAATTAAAATCAAGTTCTGACGAACGTAAGCTGGAAGCAATGGTCAGAGAACAACTTAAGGCTGAATTCCCGAATATCGAGAGTATGAAGTCTTATGAACTTCTAGTGGATGCAGTAATCCACAATTACAAGAAGAAACAGCTTCAAGCTATGGATGAGATGGAATAATTTAATAACTCATCAAATTAAATAAAAGATGGCACCTCTTGGGGTGCTATTTTTGTTGTATTAAGTGTTGTATGAGATTCTTTGCTTTGCTCAGAATGACCATGATTATTGTGCTCTCGCCCTTTAGGGGAGAGAGAGTAGGCGTTTGAGCAACGCGAATTACGCATACGAGAGAGGGGCTTGACTTGATTCAGAGTCTATCAATTATATTCTCTCCCTCAATTAGGGAGAGTTAGAGAGGGTAAACTAACAATACTCATATATAATTATTCAGCTGGATTGTTTCGCACTCGCTCACAATGACAGTAAAACCTTATTGCCTTATCGCCTTAACGCTTTATCGCCCTATTGCCTTATTGCCCATTTTACGATTTCACTAACAAGTTATTGTTCATTCCGCTATCGTGGCATTGTAGAACCTCTCACCTACTTTTAAGGTACTGTTCGCCTTCAACTAACAATGACTTTTTCTGTAATAATTAAAATCGAACCGGATAGTCTTTTGGTATTTTCCAATTGTTTTCTTGAATTACTGCTGTGCAATACTGTTTATGGCCTGTTTTTGTACAGCCGTATGAACCGGATTTTAAATCAAGTGTATTTCCAGAATGCCATCTGTATGGTTCTAATCCTTTATTTTTATGATATTCCCAACCTATTTGTGGCGAATTGGACATGAATGCAAACAAAAAAGAATCTTTTCCTAATATTTTAGTTGAATTAGCGATTGAAGTAATATCGGAGAATTCTTCTTTTAAAGCTTCATATTTTTTTGCATAAGGAAAATAGTTGTATGTTGTGCCGGCTCTGCGCATAAGAACCATGCTTCCATCTGTAAAATATATTAGTACAAAATTGTTGTTATCAATTTCAACTTTTAAAGTTTGTAAATAGGGCTCAAGATATTTTTTAAACCATTCAACATTATTATCATTGTCATTTCCGTCAGTTCTTATTCCATATTCCCATGTAGAAAAATCGCCATTATCAAGTTCAGATTGTTTGAGAGCTTGGTTCATTGTTGAATAAAATTTTTGAAGCCTGGTTTCAACATCTTGTCTTTTGTAGTGTTGGATAAGTGCAGGCAAAGTTAAAGCTGCGACAACACCTATAACTCCAAGTGTAATGAGAATTTCTGCTAACGTGAATGCAGTTTTTGATTTCAAATTTTTTACCAACATTAATACCTCAACTATTTAATCTGTAGTTTATATATTTATCTTATACATTATAGATAAAATAAAGTCAAGGTTATAAATTTAAACTATGGATGAAAAAGAGTTGTTAAAAACGTTTGGGTTTAATGTGAAAATAGAACGCTTGCGCCAAAAAATATCTCAAGAAAAATTGGCGGAAAGTTTGAATGTTAGTTCTGTATATATTTCTAATGTTGAAAGTGGAAAACATAATATTTCTTTAGTTAATGCTTTAAAATTTTCACGATTTTTTAATCTGCCTGTTGAGTATTTTATCCAAGAGAAATAAAAAATTTGCTATTGTATTTATAACTTTTGTAAACCTTTTATTAATTTTTAGCAAAAATTGTTTTTAGGGATTTTAATACCATGGGGGATTTAAATTAATGATAAAACCCGTATTTAGGTCACAATTGAATTTTTCTTCTCAGGCGGTTAAAAATAATCAATCGTCAAATGGAAAAACAGAACCTAATAAGCGGACAAGTATTTTTTATATTAATGATTTTCATGGTAAATCAATTAATATAGAGAGAACTATTTCAGCATCAAATGAATTTGATAGTTTTGTTCCTTCAGTACCTACAGATAAACTAAAATTATCATCAGGGGATATTCAATTGGGAGAACATCTTTCTGCTAATAAAGTTATGGTTGAAGCTCAAAATGTAATGGGCATAATGGCTTCTGCTGCCGGTAATCATGAATGTGATATGCCGGAACATATTGCAGAACTTATTCCGCAAATGGGTTATAAAATGCTTGCTTGTAATGTAAATATTAAACCTGAAAATCCTTTGAGCGGTAAAATTGAAAAATCTTATATTCAAGAAGTTGGTGGTAATAAATACGGAATTATAGGGGCTGCGCCTGTAGATTTATTTTCTCGTTTGAAATATGGGAAAATGTTTAATGAACTAAAAGTTGATAATATTGATGGAACTGTAAAAGATATTCAAACAGAGGTTGATAAACTTAAAAAACAAGGAGTAAATAAAATCATATTGCTCTCTCATGTTGGGTTTGGGTATGATCAACAAATTGCTCAAAAAACTGATGGAATTGATATAATATTAGGCGGACATTCTCATAATTTGGTAAAAGATGTAAAGCCGAATGTAAATTTATTTAATTCAAAAGCAGGCGAACCTGTTGTTATTACGCAGGCAGGGCGTGATGGAAATTATTTTGGAGTATTAAATGTCGAATGGGATAACAATGGCGTTATGACAAAAGTTCAAAATAATGTTACCGGTACGAGAGGATTTAAGCGTAATCCGGTTGTAAAACATTTGTTTGAACAAATTCTTGGGAAACCAAAAGTTGTCGGCGTGATTAATTCAGCTCCACCACCACCTAAAAATGCTTCTATAGACCCGAGTGGTCATGCTAATTTTATGTGTGATTGTATGAAAGAAGAACTTGGAACAGATATAGCACTATTAGGTTCTGCAACTATTAGGGGTTATTTTGAAGCCGGAAAATTGGATACAAGGTGGCTTGATGATATTTCTCCATTTAAAGGTAAAATGGTTGTTGCAAATTATACCGAAAAGGAAATTGTAGATGCATTAAAAGTTTCTGCAAAATCCTTAGTTAATACAAATAATAAACCCGGGATTGTTCATGTTTCCGGTTTG
This sequence comes from uncultured Candidatus Melainabacteria bacterium, assembly GCA_934718275.1. Classification (GTDB taxonomy): domain Bacteria; phylum Cyanobacteriota; class Vampirovibrionia; order Gastranaerophilales; family Gastranaerophilaceae; genus Stercorousia. The sequence continues at coordinate 18,175 of CAKUZD010000003.1, forward strand.
AAATATACAATAGGTAAAAATGGAGAATTAAGAAGTGCTTCTTTTGTTGCTAAAGATGGGAAAGAAACTCCTATTGATATAAAAAATCCAAGAACGGATAAAACTTATAAAACAGCTTTAGTTGACTATTATGCACAAGGACATGACGGTTTTACAATGTTGAAAAAATATGACAGTGCAGAACGTGTTTATGATTTTTATATAAGAAAATGCGTAGAGGATTATATGTTAAAACATAAAGAACCGGTAGATATTGTAGATGATGGTAGAATTACAATTGTAGATTAAAATAAAAAAGCGGATGTTTAACATCCGCTTTTTATTTATTAATGTAGATTTGGTTCGATTTTTTCTTTATAAATTTGTACTAAACAGTAATACCAAACAAGTTGTATTATCAATCCGGCATAACCTCCAAGAATTCCTCCGAGATATATCGCAACAGTTGAGTTATTTGGACTTGTTAAACCCATAATAAATCCAACGATAAAACTTGGTAACATGCTAATTATATATACAGGAATAAATAACAATCCCAGTAAAACGAATTCTCCAAAACAGTATTTCATGTACTTAAAAGGAAGTGTTATATTAAATAAACCTGCTTGATCAAAGTTTTTAGTGTAAGCGGTGTATATAAATTGCACAAAACCACAAGCAAGTAAAATAACGGACATAAGTAAAATACCAATGATAACAGAAATTAGTGAAGTTTTTATAGTGCAAATTCCTGCAGCTACAATACAAGCTACTGTTATATAAAATCCCCAACATATCATTAACGGAAGTGCTTTGAAGAAAATTTTTATAGGTTCAAAATTAATGTCCGGCATGTATTCTTCTTGTTCTACTAAAAAAGAGTTGTGAGAAAAGATTAAATTGTATCCGCCAAAATAAATTCCAAGAAGGATTAATAGTATTACTATTCCTAAAATAGTCGATAAATCAGGTAATTGTGGGGCTTGTTCGATTGTTTTAGAAATATTTTCTATATAAACAGAAGCAACAGAAACCAATCCTGTAAGTGCAAGCAGCCCTATGTGTTTTACCAATGCATTTGGACCTTTGTACACTTTTTTAAGCCCTTCAATAAGATTTGCAAAAATATTCATTAATCCTCTCTTTCTTTTGTTTTAATCAATTCGTAATCCCATACTAATGTTCCAATTGCAAGTGTGTAGGTAAGTATTATTGCAGTGAGAAAGTTCGATAATTTTGTAATGGTTGTTTGTTGAGATGAAATTACAAAATTAATGGAGCTAACATCTCCTTTGTATATTACTGCTGTAACTATGCCGATTGCAAAAAACAGAATAAAAATAACAAATAATGTTATGATATATGCAGAAATTACAACCCATAATTTTTTTATTAATAATAAAAAATATTCCTTAACCGTAAATTTTTTAAATAACAATTTAAAATCATCATTATTGAATTTGTAAGAAAAGCCGGCTTGTGCCATTGTTAACGGAATTGCAAGAAGTGTTCCCAAACAAAATGCAGGATATTGGTATTTTGTAAATGCACTTATTATAACTAAAGGAACATCAAGTAAAAAGACAATAAATGGGATTTTATTTAATGCTATTTTTATACTATCAAAGTTTATATCAGGTAATTCTCTAGAGTGTAAAAACAATGTTTCATAGCCGGTTAAAAATAATCCAAATAAAATTATTAATCCGGCAAATAAAAATTTTTGAATTAAATTTATTTCTATAATACTTTGTTCATTAAGAGAAAGAAAGCCATTTATTAAGCCAATCATTCCGCACATAGAAAACAAACAAACTTGTCTATTTATGGAGTCTTTTTTAGTGTATAAAATTTTTATGGCATTAAGCATATTAGCCATTGTTGTTTCCTTTCTCAAGGTTATCTGTATTTTGTATATTTAAAACAGGTCTAATAAATTCTTTGTAGGAAGGAATTAATGAATATGGGAATGCAAAATACCAAGTTATAATAATAAAGTAAGTTGCAATTGTATTCATTATAATATCTATGAAATAGAAATTATTTGTAATATAGCCTATTTTATCAATTCCGGTAAGACCGGCTAAAATGTAAATTGTTACATAAACAGCCATAGCAACTAATGTTGAAAGTAAAAACAAACAAAAATTGATATATAAAGGTTTGTATGTTTGTTTAATAATTTTGAAAAGATATGTAAGTTTCCATAGATTTTTTGTGTCAAATGACTCAGCAAAAGTTATAAAAATGTATTGAACTGATATGGAAAGTATTAAAATTAATGTGATAATTATAATAGGTATAATTAGTTTGTGGGTAAATACGTATGCTATAAAAGCCAACAAAACACTTATAACTGCGTATGTTCCCCAAATTATGCTTAATTTAAACACACCCCAAGCTATTTCAGAGTGAATTTTTTTTATATTGGGTAAAACCCCGTTATTTACATTATGTATTGCATTATGCAAAAACTGTATGCCGTATATAAAAACCAAAAAGCCTAAAAGCATATCAATCGGGTTGTCTTTATATGTGTCTATAGTGCTGAATTTTACGTCATACAAGGAAGAAGTAAATGCCCATATTAATGCAAATAAAAATATCCAAATGTGTGCTTTTTTGTTTTCAAAAACTTTTTTATAGCAATTTATAATTGATGTCATAACTTCTCCTTAAAAATAATTATAACAGTTTTTTTTCTTATTGCAATACATATTTTAATATAACTCTTTTTATGGTAAACTCGTCTTATGGATACAGAAATAAAACAACAATTGAATTTTTTAAAATTACGGTTTGAGAAGATAAAGGAGTGTCTTTGACACAGAAAAATTAAAGTCAGATTTAGATAATTTAGAATTTGAGATGCAAAAACCTGAAATTTGGGCAAATCAAAAAAAAGCATCAGGGTTAGGGGCAAAAATCCGTGATATAAAAGATAATCTTGAATTTGTTGAAAAGTGGCAGAATGTTATTGCTGATGCGGAAATAGCTCTGGAAATAGCAGATGCAGATATTTTGAACGAAACATCAGAACAACTAAAATCCATGGAAAAAGCCCTTGAAAAATTTGAGATTAAGCAGATGCTTAGTGGAGAATATGATGAAGCTGACGCGATTTTAACCATTAATGCAGGAGCAGGTGGAACAGATGCTCAAGATTGGGCAAGTTTGATGCTAAGAATGTATATAAGATGGGCAGAAAGCCATGATTGGAAAGTAGAACTTTTAGATAAATTAGATGGTGATGAAGCCGGAATTAAGTCTGCAACCATTAAAATAACAGGAAAATTTGCTTACGGATATGCAAAAGCCGAAAAAGGGGTCCACAGGCTGGTTCGAATTTCCCCGTTTAATGCTAACGGAAAACGGCAAACAAGCTTTGCTTCAGTAGAAGTTTCTCCGATAATAGAAGATTTTGAAAAAACTATAACTATTCCCCCTGAAGATTTGGAAATAGATACAATGCGCTCAGGTGGTGCAGGGGGACAGAATGTTAATAAGGTAGAAACTGCTGTAAGGATATTGCATAAACCTACAGGAATTGTTGTTAAGTGTCAACAAGAGCGTTCTCAATTACAAAACAAAGAGAATGCTATGCAAATATTGGCATCAAAATTATTAGCAATCAAACAAGCTGAACATGAAAAAAAATTGGCAGAGCTAAAAGGTGAAAATGTTGATATAAATTTTGGTTCACAAATTCGTTCTTATGTATTCCATCCGTATAAAATGGTAAAAGATCACAGAACAAATTATGAAGTAGGGAATGTAGACGCCGTAATGGATGGCGATTTAGATGGATTTATTGAGGCTTATTTAAGAATTAATTAGCTTGTTTGTACGAAAAGAATATCTTTAGTTTAGCAAAATTGTGTTGTCTTAATTTAAACAATTAGTAAATTTTTAGTAATATAAAAGATTTTAAAGTCAATTTTTGCAGATAAAAATACTTTATGAATAGGTAAGGTTAGGTATAATCATGTCTCTTGATAAGGTATATTTATCTTCTCATAATAATAATGAATATCATCCTCAAAAGAAAAAAGAGGATAATACTGAGCTTAATCCTGTTGAAAAAACAGTTGTGAACAGTGTTGCACCGGCGCGCAGGTTATATGATATTCCGGATATGTTAAAAAGCGGGGATACTATTGCGGCTGCAGGTTTGGCAGGTTTAACAATTGTGAGTTTGCCGGAAGATTGTAGGGATTTGAGAGCTGCTTATGACCATTCTGCTTGTGTCTTGCAGAGAAAGCGAATCTCAACACCTTACAATTATCGAAAATATCAGCATGATTTTTCGTTTTTTAGAGGAACATTATTGCATGAAGCTATGAAACGAGTAAAATCTGAGCGCGGAAAGAAAATTGTTGATAAGCTTTATAAGGCAGATGTCACTCTTTATAATACAAGATTTGGGGAATGGGTACAAAAAGTCCTTGGTATAAAAAATGGTAAAGATGTGAAATCTGCTATAAAAAATTTGTATGGAAAAGAATCTCCTGTTCAAAAAATAATTGTAAAAAATGATTTTTTAGGTTTAAAAGAATTAACAGGTAGGGCTATGAAACGAACTTCTTTATTGGGTGTTATATTCATGGGGTTATTAGAACTTCCAAAAATTATTAAATCGACAACAAAAGGAGATGATACAACTGAAAAATCCAAATCATTTGCGAAACAGGTTGGAAAATCTTCTCTCAATGTGTTAGGTGTAACTGTTGGGATGGGGTATTTGGGCGCAATTGGAGCAAAAAAATATGGAGCATTAGGCTCATTAATAGGTATGGGATTAGGTGTTATTGCAGGAGCAGGAACATCAAAGTGGATACAAAATTTATTAATTCAAAAAGATTAAGTTAAATGTTTAAGTTTTATAATAAATTTTTGCCATGTAAATCAGTTCCACCTGTTTTTATTAAATTATATTTGTTTGCAATTTTTTCAACTGTTTCAACTGTGTGGAATTTGATTATTCCTCTGTGTCGTTTGTATGGGTAATACACTTCTATGCCATCTAAACCATAAGTCATAAGCCTTTGGATAAATTTGTCTAAGTTAATAGCCCAACAACAAGCAGGATGAGCTATTACAGCAATTCCACCTGCGTTATGAATTGCAGTGATAAGCTTTTTGATATCTCTTTTTGCAAAAATTCTAACAATATCCAGTTCTGTTTCTCGTTTGTTTTTGGCACAAAATTGTTGTAATTCTTTATTATTAACATCAATCCCATAAGCTAAAAGGTGCATAAATACATAGCCGCACCATACGTCAAATTCAATTGCCGGGATTAAGATATTATCTTGGATTTGTTTATGAACATCAAGAGTGTTGTGGTCACAAATTGCAATTTTTTTATACCCCTTTTCTTTTGCTTGTTTTATGATGTCAAAAGCATCAGCTTCACCATCAGAAAAAGTTGTGTGTATATGCAGATTTACTTTATTATTTTCAAAATCTTCTTTAGTATAATTTTTTATTTCTTCTTTTATCATATTGAGTTCCTTACCTTCCCGTTGCTTGGTTATCAATTTTAATAAAGTTGGTTTCTATAAGTTGATGAGGGTTTTGTTTCCAATTTGGTACTCAAGTGAGCACGGGAAAGCTTTGTCTCTTTTCACTTAATCATGTTTGTACTAAAATAATTGTACAATAAAAAGGAGAGTTATGGCTAACAAAAGTGTTTGGTTAATATTTTTTGAAGGTATAAAGATTTATGCATTGAATATTCATAAATTTATTTTTTATATGGCTTTTCCTATATTGGGGCAGGTTGTCGGATTATTTTTTATTTTTGGGATGACATATTGGTTTACTCAAAATATGCAAGATATTGCCGCAAAATATAATGCATTAAATAATCTGTCGTCTATGATTACGTTAATTGTTGTTTCGGTAATTCCCGGGTTGTTAATTTTAGTAAAAGCATTTTGGAACTATTTGGTCAGTTTTGTTGCTCTGAATTCTATGACTGAAGGATATTTAAACACCGGTAGAGTATATGATTTTAAGGCTCATAATTCTATAGTTACTCAAAAGACGTTTTCTTTTATTGCAGTTTGGTTTTTAATTAGTATTATGTCAATAATTGGGGTAATTCCTTTTTTCGTAGTTATAGCTGCAATATTTTTTGTTTATTTTTGTTTGGTGTTTCAAGTTTTTACTTTTGAAAACGGACTATCTCCTGTTGGATATTTTAGACGTAGTTTTATATTAATCAAAGGAAATTTTGCGAGAACCTTTTTATTAATGGCTATTTTAACAATTTTGACATATTGTTTGCTAGTGCAAGGACTTGGTGTTTTATTTGATGCGTTTAATTGGACACAATCATTAGAAAAAGTATTTGAGGCTTGGGCTTTTACACTCCCATTGGAATTGATAAAAGGGGTTGAAATTACTCCATCAATGGTTGGGATGGTTCTTGTAAAAAGTTTAATTTCTTTTATTGTGGTTGGTTTTACAATGCCACTTAGAAGTATTTGTTGGACATTATGGTATAATAATCTTGCATCTGCCGGAGAAGAAGCTGTTGTAAAGAAGCCGGCAAGAAAACGAACTAAAAAAGTTTCTGAACAAAAAACAGTTGCAAAGACTTTTAAGATTGAAAAAAGAGGTATTGATCCTGAAATAATAAGACGAGCAAGATTAGAAGACGATGAGTATTAGTTATGTTTATCTGTAAAAATTGTAAATCGGTAGATAAGTTTGAATTGATGTTTTCTCCTGACTACAGAGGTGAAAAGAAATTTTTGCAAGAATATAACAAAGATGGTGATATTCAAATAACAGTTGACGGTTATAAATTTGTTCCGGATTTGCAGTTTATGAATGAGCATGCAGTCTGCAAGTATTGTGGGCAAATATATATGTGGGATTATGATAGTAGTAAAAAGTAAAGTAGGTTGGTATGAAAAGAGAAAATCGTGCAAATGATGAAATGAGAGAAATAAAATTTACAAAGGATTATACAAAACACGCTTTAGGCTCAGTTTTAGTAGAATTTGGTGATACTAGGGTTATAACCACAGCTTCGGTAGAAGCATGTAAACCTAAATGGATGGATAAAGATGATTTAAGAGGGTGGGTAACTGCGGAATATTCCTTATTGCCTTCTGCACCAAACACAAGATGCCAAAGAGAAAGGACTAAGATTTCCGGTCGTACGCAAGAAATTCAACGTCTTATAGGTAGAAGTTTAAGAGCTTGTGTGGATTTAACAAAAATGTCTGATTTGACTGTGACAATTGATGCCGATGTAATTCAAGCTGATGGTGGAACACGAACTGCAAGTATTTGTGGAGGTTTTTTGGCTATGAAAATTGCGGTAGAAAAATTATTAAAAGAAGGAAAATTAAAGGAAAATCCTATAATAGAACCAATTGGGGCTATTTCTGCCGGTATTATTGATGGAGAAGTGAGACTTGATTTAGATTACATAGAAGATTCGCATGCTCAAGTTGATAGTAATATTGTTTTGACAAAAAGCGGAAAGATAATAGAATTTCAAACAACCGCAGAAGGTGAACCTTATGAACAAGAAAAAATGATTGAAATTTTTAACGTTGCTCAAAAAGGTATAAAAAAAATAATTGATATGTATGAAAATGTTTAGTATAATATTTGCGTAATTAAGAAGGAGGTTTAATAATATGAAACGTTTATTTGTAACAACTTTAGTGTTGACAATGATTTCATCAGCCGCAATTGCAGCTACAACAAACACAACAAACACAACAAACACTCAATCAACTTATACAGAACAGTTTATACAAAAACATACTCAAAAAATAACTGATGCTGAAAAGAAATTACAAGAAAAACAAAAGGCTAATGAAGAAGTTTGGGTTAAAAAACATGAACAGTTGAAAAAAGATGCACAAGCAAGACAAGATGCTCGTTTGAAGCAACAACAAGAATGGAAAAATAAAATAGAAGCTCAAAAGAAGGCTAATGAGGAGGCTTCGCAAGCAAGACAAAAGAAATTACAGGAAAAGAAGGAATTGTTTAATAAATTAATTTCAGAATAGGAGTAATGAATATGAAAAAGAAATTAGCTACATTAATTGCCGTAATGGTGATGACCATGATGACAGCTTCTGCTGCAGAAACTCAAGGGCCTATTTCAAAATGGTTAGACAGTGTAACAAGCAAAGTTGCTAAAAAAGAACAATCAGTAAATCAAAAATCTCAAGCAAAGCAACAAAAAATTGCAGCAAAGAAAAAAGCTCAACAAGAAAAAGTTGCAAAACAAAAAGCTAAAGCGCAACAGAAAAAATTAGAAAATCAAAGAAAAGCTGCAGAACATAAAAAGAAAGTTGAAACAAAGAAAAAACAATTGAAAGATTTGTTTACAATTGACAAATAATTAAAATAACCTCCTATATTGTAGGAGGTTATTTTTTTTGTAAAAACAAAATATTAAAATTAATCAAAATAAATTTCTAAAGAATCATTTTGCCAAATTTTTTGAGAATTTGCCTTGTGTTTATTTACAATATCAATTTTTTGTTGTTTCAAAGAGTTCAATCTTTCAGATTGTATTGCTTCCATTCTAGTAGTTAATTGGGTGTTAGGGCGTCTGTTTGCATGGAAAAATGCTAAATTCATTCCTTTTAATTTAGCATTTATTTTAGCCAATTTTTGGTCTGTTTTTTCATTTAATTTCCCTTGTTTTAACACTCTTGCGAAAGATTTTGCAATTTCTTTCGGAGTGTGAGTTCGACAAAAAGAATGAAAATCGCTGATTGATGACATAAAACCAATGTCTTTTCCGTTAAGAGCAAAATTAGCATTTTTTAAAGGGGACATTTTCTCGCGTTTTATAACATTACTTGTTATATCTAATACATCATCTGTGTAATGTTGTGTCATAGATTCAAAATGGTTCCTAATTTCTGCTAGTTTAGTTTTATTCATTCTAATATTTTGAATATTTAATTTTGCAGTAAATGCTGGTTGTTGTTGATTGTTTACTTTTGTAATCATAATATCTCCTATATCTTCTACGCTATTCTAAGTAATGAACAAAAAAATTTTTGCTAGGTTGTAAAATAATATTAAAATTATTCTTTTATGTTTTAATCTGATTTTTTTGCATAAACTTATTCCCTGTGGTAATATTTACTTATCAAATAATGGAGTTAGTTTTATGCAGACATTAACCAAAACTTATACAGGGGCTCAAATTCTTATAAAAACATTAAATAAGCTTGGTGTAACATCAATTTTTGGGTACCCCGGCGGGATTGTTTTAAATGTTTATGATGAATTGGGTAGACAGAATGATATAAAGCATTATTTGATGCGCCATGAACAAGCTGCTGTGCATGCTGCAGAGGGGTATGCGAGGGTTTCGGGTAAATGCGGGGTTGCACTTGTAACATCAGGTCCCGGAGCGACAAATATTGTGACAGGGCTTGCAAATGCTTATTTGGATAGTTATCCTCTTGTTGTAATAACAGGGCAAGTGTCAGCTGAATTGTTGCATAAAGATGCGTTTCAGGAAGTTGATATTATAGATATTACAAAATCTTGCACTAAAAATGGTTTTCAAGTTAAAAATATTGAAAGTTTAGAGAAAACTCTTGTAGAGGCATTTGAAACTGCTATGAGCAATAGAAAGGGCCCCGTAGTTGTAGATATAACGAAAAATGTTTTTGCTGAAAGTTTTGAATATCAAGAAATGAATATTGAATTGAAAGAAAATAATTTAAATTTTGATGTATCTGATATTGTTTCTGCAATAAATAAATCTAAAAGAGCTGTTTTGGTTGCCGGTGGTGGAGTTGTTCAAGCAAATGCCGCTAAAGAAGTTTTTGATGTTGCAAAGATGCTAAATATTCCCATTGTTTCTACAATGATGGGACTTGGAACTTTCCCTCAAAACGAAAATAATTATTTGGGTATGATTGGGATTTTTGGACAATTTGCCGCAAACCAAGCTGTTAGAGAAAGTGATTTAGTGATTGCTATTGGAACGCGATTTAACGATAGGATTACTTGTTGTTTTAAAAATGAAAATTTGGCTAAAAAACTGGTTCATATTGATATTGATGAAGGAGAGATTTCTAAAATAATTCCGGCATCAATTGGTGTTGTGGGAGATGCTAAAATTGTTTTGTCAAAATTATTAGAAGAACTGAAAAAGACCGATTACCAAATTTTTAGTGATTGGTTAAAAAAGACTAAAGAATTACAAAATAAAAATGCAGCTCCTTTAAAACGATCTGAAAAAATGCATTCTTTTGAAGTTTTGAAAGAAATTAATAACTGTATAAAAGATAAAAATATGGTGGTAACAACCGAAGTTGGTCAACATCAGGTTTGGGCTGCAAGGTATTTAGAATTTAATTCACCTAATAAGTTTATAACTTCCGGCGGGTTAGGAACAATGGGGTTTGGTTTTCCTGCAGCAATAGGAGCTTGTGTTGCAAATGGAAATCCGGTTGTATGTATCGCCGGAGATGGGTCTTTCCAAATGAATTTACAAGAGCTTGCAACTTGTGTTGATTATGGTTTACCTGTAAAAATATTTATATTTGATAATAATTATCTTGGAATGGTTCGTCAATTTCAAGAGAAATTATGTAATGAGAGATATTTTGGAACAAGAATTTCTAATCCTGATTTTATAAAACTTGCAGAATCTTATGGTATAAAAGCTGCAAGAGTTGATAAAATTGAAGATATTAAAAATACCGTAGAAAAAGCATTTAAAGCAGATGGTCCTTATATAATTGATTTTGTTGTAGAACCAAAGGAGTTGTTGTAAAGAGGGGAATTGTACACAAAGTTCCAGTGGTTAATTTGTTACCTTCGCGTTTCCTTATTGCCTTGAATTACATGTTTATGTTACAATCAGAATGATGAATTTAGATACAGCAATAGATACATTTTTATCTCCGATAGCCGATAAAATTTCAGGGATTATATTTAGCTCAGTGACAATTCATGGTGTAAGGATTGAATTTTTGGTCGCTTTGTTAATGTTTGCTGCTTTTTATTTTACGATTAGAACAAGATTTATTGGTATTTGGGGATTTAAGCATGCGTTACAGTTGATTACTAAAAATTATGAGCATAAGGAAATTCGTATCAAAAAGAAAAAAGGCGAAGTTTCTTCTTTTCAGGCGTTGACGGCAACTATTTCTGCATCAGCAGGAATTGGGAATGTTGCAGGTTCTGCAGCAGCTGTTTCTATCGGAGGCCCCGGTGTAATTTTTTGGATGATTTTGGCAGGCTTTTTTTCTATGGCGTTGAAGTTTGCAGAAGTGTTACTTGGCTTGAAATTTCGGAAAGTTAATCCGGACGGGACAATTGCCGGAGGGCCTATGTATTACATTGAAGGCGCGTTGAAAAATAATAAATATGTAGGTAAATTTGCACCGCATCTTTCAAAAATTTATGCAATTTGTTGCATTTTTGCTATGATTGGCGGTTGGAATTTATTCCAAATAAATGCTATGACTACTCAAATTACTGAGGTTACCGGTGGTGAAAATAGTTTTTTTGCAAATCAAAGTTGGCTTTTGGGATTAATTGTTGCTGTTATTACCTATTTTACGATAATTGGTGGAATTAAGGCTATTGGAAAATTTACTTCTAAGGTTACGCCTGTGATGTGTACGTTATATGTTTTGACAGCTTTTGCTGTTTGTTTGTATAATATTGGGCATGTTCCACATACGGTTATGATGATTATAAAAGAGGCTTTTGCTCCAAGGGCTATGGCTGGAGGTATGTTTGCTTGTATGTTATGGGGATTTCGGCGAGCGATGTTTGCGAATGAGTCCGGTTTAGGAACAGCTCCGATAGCTTTTTCTGCAGTTAAGACAAATAATCCGGTTGCACAAGCTTTTATTGCCATGCTTCAACCTTTTGTAGATACTGTTATTGTTGGTTCGGCTACCGCTTTTGTAATAGTTGTTTCAGGAGAATATTTGCATACATCAGGAATTGCAGGTATTGAATTGACATCAAAAGCTTTTGGCTCAGTGTGTCCGTTTTTCCCAATATTGTTGACTTTTATGGCTAGTTGCTTTGTTTTATCAACAATGCTGTGTGGGTCCTATTACGGAATTAAAGCTTGGAATTATTTATTTGGCGAAACAAAATTGACAACAAGGACTTTTCAGGTTATATATTGTATATTCATAATTATTGGTTCTGCCATGAACTTTAAAAGTATAATAAATTTATCAGACGCGTTTACTTTGTTTTTGGCTGTACCAAACTTGATAGCGGTATTTATGTTATCAGATGTGATAATGAAGGAACTGAAAAGATATTGCAAAAAATATAATGTAGGTTTATTTAAAAATAATAACGAGGAGAGAGAATGATGAAGAAAGATTGTCTAGAGATAGTAAGAGCTAAATGTGAAAGCTGTAATGCTTGTGCATTAGGTGCAACACGTAATAATATAGTTTTTTCTGACGGAAATCCTTCTACTGCAAAAATTGTACTTATTGGAGAAGCTCCGGGAGAAACAGAAGATGAAACCGGTAGACCGTTTGTTGGTAGGGCCGGACAACTTTTAAATGATTTTCTTAAAGAAGCAGGTATCTCTAGAGAAGAAGACGTATATATTATCAATACCGTAAAATGTAGACCTCCAAAAAATAGAGTTCCTTCTGATGAAGAAAAAGCAACTTGCAGAAAGTTTTTGAATGCTCAAATCGATATTATAAACCCAAGAGCTATTGTTCTTTGCGGAGCTACAGCGTTAAAATCATTTGTTGAACTTGATAAAAAACAAACTATTTCAAAGGTTAGAGGTCAATGGATGACTATCAATGTTGATGGTAAGGATTATAGAGCAATTACAATCTTCCATCCGTCTTATTTATTAAGAAATCATTCTTTAGAGGAAGGTTCTCCTAGAAGATTGATGAAACAAGATTTAGCTAATATTAAGAATGAAATTTTGCCTGATGTAGAGCATTCTCAAGATGGTGTAAAAGTTGAATTTATGAATACATCAAAAGAAATCGCGATGGTTTAATGTTTTATAATATTTGTAAAAAGGGAGCTGATTATATCAGCTCCTTTTTTATTCAACTAATTTTTCAGCCGGTGCAAGTCCCGGTTCAAGGTCAGAGCCTGTTACAAATTTTCTAAATGCAAATTGAGCTTTCGGTAAAACATAAGCGAGTAGGAGACTGCTTAGGGTAACGTTAGTTATTATGTTGGCTGATTTTGCAAATTGAGCTTTTTTTATGAAATTTTTCACATCTTTTGTGGATGTTGCGTTTTTAGCAAATTTTTCTATATCATTTCTAAACTTTGCAAGGTTTTTAATGTTTACGTACTCTCTTGGGTCTCTTATGCCATTATTAAGCATCTTTATTTTTTCAAATTTCTTTGCATATTTAACAAATAATGTATTTTGATTTTTTATATCATCAACAAAATCTAATAAATCTTTTGCATTGTCTGATTTTGGAAGTTTGAGCGAATTGCTTTTTATTTTATTTAGGAATTCTTTGTCGGCTAAAATTATAGGGTCAAGTTCAACTCCGGTAAGTTTATTTAAACCTTTTTCAATCCATTTTGGAGCTACAAAGTTTAGAAACATCATGCCTGCCATTTTAAAAGTTAAATCGTAGCGTTCATTTTGGTTTCTGGCTGTTGTGACTCTCCCGATAGCATAACCGCCATCAGTTACAGCCATTTTATCTTGCGCTGAAAAGTTTGCGGCTTTAGTAACCCATGAACCCGTAAAGGTTGGAGGTTTGGTTTTGTAGAATTTATCTTTTTGTATAAAATTATTTGATTGGTTTGATTGAGTATTTGTTTTTTCTTTTCTTATTTTTTCTATTTTTTTGGAAGAAGATGCAAATATTAATTTTGGTAAAATAAATCCCATAAACAAAATAGGTATAGAGGTTGAGGCTATAAATTTTCCTGCAAGAAGTTTTTCATAAAGCTTTTTGTTTTCTTTGGCTTTAATTAAGTCTTTTACTGCCTCGGGAGCAAGTTTTTTGAATTTGGCTATATTGTAATCAATACCTTGAATCCCTTTTTCTTCTTGAAACAGTTTTAGATTTACGTCAGGATTTAACCCTTTAGCTTTTATGAATTTATTACATAACCAACCAACCATCGGAATTCCACCCAACCAAACGGCAGATGTTGAATATTCATCCAAAAATCTTTCTCGTGCAGCGAGATATGCGATTTCTTTTGAATCTTTTTTGTTTTGGTTGTATGTAAGAGCTATTTTGGTTGGAACTTCTATCCCGCAATCACGGAATATTAAGGGGTATACACTGCTGTTGTTTCCTATAGCTGAAATTATATTAGTTATTGCCATATATTTGTTTTCTCCAATTCTTTGTCTTTAGGTATAAGTAAAACTTTACCAAATAAAATAGTCTTTCACGCTTTATTTAGCAGCTCCCTGAAAGACTATTTTGTAAGAATTGAATTTGATATTTTCTTTAAAGCGCAACCCATCAATTCATAGTCTTTCAAGGACTATATGATGATGAGTATGAAGTTTTAAAGAATTAATTTTAATCATAATCGTTTAAATTTTTCCTGCTACTGATGATATAACAAAAAATTTTTTCTTACAAGTTTGTTAACTAAATAAATTTAATATGTTAAAAAATAAAAATAAAAAAATTTGCTATTTATTTAATATTAATTAACATATCATTAATTAAGGTTGTTTTTTCAGGTGTAATATTTCTAATTAATACGGTTTTCTCTTTAGAAGTTTCTCCTTTTATTATTTCAAAGTAAGATTTTGGAACTTTAAATTTTTTGGATAAAAATTCAATTAAAGCTTTGTTTGCCTTTCCATCAATCGGTTGCGCAGTGATTTTTATTTTAATTCCGTATTCTGTTTTAATGATTTCGTTTTTGGAGGCGTTTGGGGAAATTTTTAATTGTAAAATATATCCGTCTTTAGTTTCTTTTAACATTCCTGTAATCCTTATGTATGAAATTCTTGAATTCTACTTGAAAAAATTGAATAAAATCTGTATGATGATTATACCATGAGCGAAAAACCACTTTTTGATGATATAAAAAAAATACTTATTGAACAAAACAGAGAACCTGTTGAAATAGAAGAAATAGAGAAGGCTTATCTTTTTGCTAAAAGATTACATGACGGTCAGTATAGGGTGTCAGAAGAACCTTATATTATTCATCCTGTAGAAGTTGCAAAAATTCTTGTTGGGTTGAAGGTTGATTCGCATACTTTGGAAGCAGCATTCCTCCATGATATTTTAGAGGATACGGATACTCAACCTGAAGAAATAGAAAAGCTATTCGGAAAAGATGTTCTTACGCTTGTCCAAGGTGTTACGAAACTTGGGAAATTGCAATTTAAGTCAAAAGAGGAACGTCAAGCTGAAAATTTTAGACGATTGTTTATAGCTATGGCGAGTGATATAAGAATAGTATTCTTAAAACTTGCGGACAGGTTGCATAACATGCGAACACTCAATTTTATGACTGCTCCAAAACAACAAAAAATAGCCCGTGAAACATTGGATATTTTTGCACCGCTTGCAAATCGTTTAGGTATTTATAAAATTAAGGCAGAATTAGAAGATTTATCTTTACGATATTTGGAGCCGGATAAGTATTTTGAAATTGCTCGTTTGGTTTCTCAAACCAAAGCTGATAGGGAAGCAACTGTAAAAATTCTTATTGATAAAATTTCTCAAGATGTAAAAAAAGCAGGTATAAATGCTCAAATTACCGGTAGAGCGAAGCATTATTATAGTATTTATAGCAAAATGAAAAGGTTGAATATTGCTTTTCATGATTTGTATGATATTACGGCAGTTAGAGTTATTGTTGATACAGAAAAAGAATGCTATGAGGTATTAGGACTTATTCATTCACAATTTAAACCAATTCCGGGGCGTTTTAAAGATTATATTGCCATGCCTAAAGGAAATATGTATCAATCCTTGCATACTTCAGTTATCGGGCCTAAAACAAAACCGTTGGAAGTTCAAATTAGAACTTGGGAAATGCATGAAGTTGCTGAATATGGTATTGCTGCTCATTGGAGATATAAGGAAAAAGGGTCTCAAAAAGCGAACAATCCTACAGATATGCAGTTTTCATGGATGAGAAAACTTGTAGAGTATGATAAAGATATGACTTCTGCTGAGGATTATGTAAATTCTGTAAAATTAGATTTATTCTCAGATCAGGTCTTTGCATTCACTCCTAACGGCGATGTATTTGATTTGCCGGTGAATGCCACTCCTGTTGATTTCGCTTACAGAATACATTCCGAGGTTGGTAATAAAACTGTTGGAGCGTTGATTAATGGAAGAATTGCTCAATTAGATACCAAATTGAACAATGGTGATATAGTAGAAATTCTTACTTCGAAAACTCCTGCTCCACGTCTTGATTGGTTAAATTTTGTTGTTACAAAACAGGCATCTTCAAAAATTAAACAATGGTTTAAAAAGAATAATAGAGAAGAACATATTGAAGTTGGTAAAAATAATCTTGAACACGAATTAACAAAAGCTGTTTTTGATGAATATACGAAGAATGGTGAGTTTGATAAAGTTGCCAAACAAATGAATTATGTTTCGGCAGAAGATTTATTTGCGGCTCTCGGATACGGAGAAACAACTTTAAATAAAGTCGTGAACAAACTTAAAAAGCCGGAATCTTCCCGAGTTCTAGGAGAAAATTTCCATGGAACAACAAGAAAAAAATCAGAAAAAGATATTATTGGTCTTGAAGGTTTGATGTATTCTATAGCAAAATGTTGTTCCCCTATCCCGGGAGAACCTATTGTTGGTGTTGTAACTCGTGCTAAAGGAGTTACTGTTCATAGAATGGATTGTCAAATGCTTGACCATATTGAACCCGAAAGATTAATGGATATTAAGTGGTCGGGAGATAATACTAACAGGACATATAATACAACAATAAGAGTAGAAACAGCTGAAAAACAGGGTTTACTGAAAGATATTATTGCTGCGGTTTCTGATAATGGAACCAATATCTCTTATGCAAATGTTAAATCAAAAAGTGGTAAAGTTGGTATTATTGAATTAGGTATAGAATTAGATAATATCGACACTCTTAAAAAGGTTATTTTGAGTATTCAGGCAATTCCTGACGTATATAGTGTAAAACGAATTCAAACATCTTATTCCACTCCTAATATGCCAAGAAGAAATAATGGTAAAGCCAGACATAACAAAAATCCTAAGAAAAAATCTTCTTAGAATTTTTATTTAAAATAAGCTTAACTTATTTGAGTTTTTCTGCATACTCTTTATATTCTTTTATAAAGTCAATAACTTCCAATGCAAGTTGTTTTCTTATGTCGTCAGGACAGTTTTTCAAGTATTCCATCGCATGAGAAACCTTAATATTCTTGTCATACCACCTGCGCATAATATAGTTGTATTGGTCGTCTAAAGACATTTCGATATTAAAATCTATATCCTTTAACCTATCAATAATAAAATCGGCACAACGTACTTGAATATATTCTTCTGCTTTTTCCATTTCCGCAACAGCCCTGCTGACTGTCGGGTCTATATCATACCAACGTTTTTTCATCATAGGTTAATGATACAGATTTTTTTTAAAATTGTCAAGCAGTCAAAGTTTCTAGTTCTTTTTTGTATTTTAATACATCCAATGATATTTCTTTTTGTAATTTTGGTGTGGTATTTTTCAAATATTCAATGGCGGTAGATAAGGTATCATTTTTGTCATACCATCTTTGATATTTGTTTTTTATATTATTTTTTGTTTTGTTTTTAATAAAGTTCATATCTTTATCTTTAAATTTTACGGTTTTAATAATGAAATTAGCATAATCTATTTTTTGTTCATCATTTGCAATTTCAATTAAACTGATGGCCATATAAACATCAGGTTCAATATCATACCAACGCATCAAGACTCCTCCCTCATTGTATGTATATTTGTATAATGCCCAATATTTAATGATTTAAAACCAAAAGTCAAAATATTTTGTATTTGTTTTTATTATGTTATATAATCTAGATATGAAAAAGAGATTGATAGCTTTATTAATATTATGTTCTTTTATTAGTGCCAATACTTATGTTATGGCTGATGTTCTGCAAGGTCATGCGGAAAAAAGCGGGGAGTATGAGCATCAATTACAACAAGAGCTTTTTACCGGCAAGGTTGAAACATTGGATAGAAAAGATGTCATAAATATGACTGTATCACAAGTTTTGGACAGTAATATTAATATTGAAGGAGATGAATTTTTTGCAGAAGTAACCGATGAGGTTAAAGGTGATAAAGGCGTAATTATTCCAAAGGGAACAATTGCCCATGGAAAAATTACTCAAACAGGGGATGCAAGGCGCTTAGGACGTCAAGCTTGGATTGCATTGGATTTTGATTACCTTGTTACGCCGGATGGAAGGGAAATCCCTATTGAAGGAAAAATGTCTACAAAACTTCATCCGGTGGCTGAAGCTTCTAAAATTGTAGCTCAAGATGTTGGTTATACCGTTGCCGGAGGAGCTATCGGCGGCTTTATGGCTCTAAATTGGTTAGGTTTGGAGGCTGCAATTGCATCTCAAGGTTATACTGTCGCAGGGGGTGCAGCAGTTGGTGGTGCAATTGGTCTTGGAATGGCTTTAATAAGAAAAGGTAGTGATGTTTTGATTGCCCCGGGGGATCAAATAAGAGTTAAAATTAATACATCTGTTGAATTGCCGGTATATAAAGAGACTGCATTGATGCAGCATGAAATGTTTTATCCGGGGCTTGATATTCATATTAGTGATATAAAACATGAAAAAGATCCCTTTGGAGAGGTAAATACAATAACGCTTACGATAATGATTTCCAATATGTCTGATAAAACTTTTTCAGGTTTGGACATGGCACTTGTAAATGATTATAATGCTGTATTCAGGCCATCAATTTTTGGTGATACAAAATTGATGTTTAAACAAATTCGTCCCGGGGATAAGTTTGCAGGCAGGGTTTCTTTTGCGGTGGATAATATTAACAGAAATTTTTGGTTAACATTTTATGATAGAAGAAAGGGAACTGCGTTGACTAAAATTTCGATTGATAATGCTTATAGAAATGTTTCTGATAAAACTAAAAAGAAAAATTTGAGTTTAAGAAAAAATAAAACTAATTTCAAGAAAGAAGAAGATTTGCTTGATATAAGGTAATTGTAACGATTTTATACGGGAAAGTTGAAATAAATTTATTCTATGTTACAATGTTAGTAGTTAGTGTAAAAGAAAGTTGAGGAACGTATGGTGTGCGGGAAATTGGAAATTGATATTTTGAATTCATTTTGGTCTTTGACAAAAGATAATGAAGACAGAGATGTTTCTATTCAAGATATTGTTGATGATTTGTCTGCAAATGGTATTGAAAGAGCTTATACTACAATTAAAACTGTTATGGACAGGTTGACTGTTAAGGCTGTACTTGTTCGTTATAAGGTTGGCAAAAAGTTTTTTTATAAAGCCGCTATGAATAAAGAAGAAATGGCTCTTGATGCTGTTAAAACAGTTGCAGGGCAGTTTTTTGACGGCAATTTTTCTCGTATGATTAGATTTATTGAAAAAGAGTCAGAAAATATCTTAGTGTAGTATGAGTATTATCGAAGATAGAGTTTATGTAGCCGGTTTGATAAGACAGGTGTTGATTTCTCGTTTGTGCGTAAGGACAGCTATATTGAATTTCCCTCGTGATACTGAGGATAAAAGTATTCAAGCAGCTTTTCATGCTCTTGTTCATTATGAAGCTGATGAAGAATTGCGTGCAAGAGATAATTTATATAAAGAAGAACAAGATGATTATTTGGAATTTATATCTTATATTCTTGAAAGAGGGGAAGATTTGCCCGAAAATATAATTGAAAATTATGAGAAATATTATTCTTGTGCTAATATTCCCCATGAACAAAATACAAAAGGTTTTTTCAAAGGCTTTTGGAAATTTCTGAATATAAAAGATAGTTCTGATGTTAAGATAAAATAGTTAATAAGGAGAAATTATGAAGAAAAAAATAATAGCATTATTGTCAGTAATGTTAATTGCAGGGACTGTAGGATGTTCTGCTTTTGCTGCAAGACAAAATCAACAAGTTTTGGATGTATTACCATTGTTTAATTCGCAATCTGTTCAAGCAAACAGATTGTGGGTGGGAACTTTTCAGCTTGCTTGGAACGATTTGATGGATGGAATTATCAAAGGGCCGGTATTGTTTGATGGAAAAACTCCTGATGTTGTAAAAGGCTTAAATGAAAAAAGTTTTACGACAGAACAATTGTCAGAAAATTCTTATTATAAAAATTATGGCGAAACTTCTCCGGAATTGAAAAAGACAATTGAAACCGCAATTAAAGAAAAATTTGGGGAAACTAGTGATGTGCTTGACGGAGCTGACTGGACAAAAGCAGAAGGAAAGTACACTGTTTATGCTATGTTGAAAAAAGATTTTAAGTTTTTAAATGCTTTTGACAAGTTGAAATCTGAAAAATTTGCAAGCTCTCGACAAAAAGTTGAATATTTTGGAATAAATTCGAAAAGTAATCACAAATTGTATAACAATGTAAATGTTCTTTTCTATAATTCTCCAAAGGACTTTGCAGTTGGTATTTTAACAGATGGACCGGATGTTGTCTATTTGTATAGAACAAATGATAACAAATCTTTTGATAAATTATATTCTGATATGTTAAAAAAACAAAGTGAATATAAAGAAATTACTTCATTTGGTGAAGGAGATGAGTTAAAAGTTCCTAACATCAGTTTGTATAAAATGAAATCATTTGATGAGGTTTGCAGAAAACGAATAAAAAATACTAACATTATGATAGAGCAGGCTATGGAAAGTGTTGATTTCAAAATGAATAATGAAGGTGTAAAATTGAAATCAGAAGCTTTTGTAGCTACTAGAACTATGTCTTTGTTGCCACAAGCACCAAAACCAAGAAAATTATATTTTAATGATACTTTTGTAATGTTTTTACAAGAACAAAATAAAGAACAACCTTATTTTGCTTTGAGAGTTAATGATGTTGTTGCAATTAATAAATTGAAGAAATAAATGTTTGATAGTCCTCCTTGTTTTTGGAGGACTATTTTTTTATAAATTAAAGATAGGGATAATATGGCAAAAACAAAATCAAAGTGGGTGTGTCAAGAATGTGGATATGAAACAGCAGGATATTTAGGAAAATGTCCTGAATGCGGTAGTTGGGGAAGCTTAGTTGAAGAAGTTCAGTTTACTGCAAATAAATCTTTGCAAGCTTCCGTTCATGATGAATTTATAAATACAGAAAAACCGGAATTATTAAAGGATATTCATATCGGAGAAGAAGTTCGTTTGTCTACTAATATTTCTGAGTTTGATAGAATTCTTGGTGGAGGCTTAGTGCAGGGCTCTTTAATTTTGGTTGCCGGAGAT
This sequence comes from uncultured Candidatus Melainabacteria bacterium, assembly GCA_934718275.1. Taxonomy (GTDB): domain Bacteria; phylum Cyanobacteriota; class Vampirovibrionia; order Gastranaerophilales; family Gastranaerophilaceae; genus Stercorousia. Next base: position 39,593 of record CAKUZD010000003.1, read on the forward strand.
CCTGGAATTGGTAAATCAACAATCCTCTTACAAACAAGTGGTGAGCTTTGTAAAAATAATAAAAAAGTTTTGTATGTATCGGCAGAAGAAAGTGCTAGTCAGCTGAAGCTAAGAGCGGAGAGGCTATCTATAAATTCAGACAGTTTATTCGTATACCCGCAAACGGCTATGGATAATATTAAATCTCAAATAGAAGAAATTATGCCTGATGTTGTTATAATTGATAGTATTCAGGCAATTTATTCCCAAAATGTTGCAAGTTCGGCAGGAAGTGTTTCTCAGATTAGGGAATGTACAAATCTTTTGATGCATATTGCAAAATCTAAAAATATTACAATAATTGTAATTGGTCATGTTACTAAAGAAGGTAATATTGCAGGCCCTAAGGTTCTGGAGCACATGGTTGATACTGTTATTTATTTTGAGGGAGACAAATATAAGTCATATAGAATGTTGCGCTCTATGAAAAATAGGTTTGGAAATACATCGGAAGTTGGGATTTTTGAAATGCATACAGATGGGCTTCATGAAGTTAAAAATCCTAACGAATTGTTTTTAAATGAGCGTTCTCAAGTTGCAGCCCCAGGAAGTGCGATTATTGTTACCAACGAGGGTACTCGCCCTCTATTAGTTGAAATTCAGGCTCTTGTCGGTACAACACCTTATCCTACTCCAAGAAGGGTTACAAATGGTGTTGATACAAGCAGGGTTTTACAAATTCTTGCAGTATTAGAAAAAAGAGTTGGTTTAAATTTATCTAAACAGGACGTTTATGTAAATGTTATGGGTGGGATTGATGTGTCAGAACCTTCCGCTGATTTAGGGATTGCATTAGCGGTTGCAACATGTGCAAGAGATGTTGTTGTTGACCCACAGACGGTTATAATTGGTGAAATTGGCTTGTCAGGAGAAATTCACCCTGTTAATAATATTGAAAAAAGGTTAAATGAGGCTGTTATGTCAGGGTTTAAGAAAGCGATTATACCTTATGCAAACAGAATAGAAGATAAAAGAATTGAAATTGTGCCTGTAAAGCGTCTTATGGACGCAATTAGTGCATGTGTATCAGCTCAATAGCTTTTATGTTCTAATAATTTGGGAAGATTAATATTTTTTTATGCTAAAATAAGTTTAAGCGAGGTTTTTATGAAAAACATTTTAGTAACAGGTGGAGCAGGTTTTATTGGGTCACATTTATGTGAAAAACTTTTAGAACAAGGAAATCATATTATTTGTTTGGATAATTTTTTTACAGGTTCTAGAAAAAATGTAGAACACTTATTTGATAATCGAGAGTTTGAATTAATCAGGCATGATATTATAGAACCAATAATTTTAGAAGTTGATGAAATTTATAATTTAGCTTGTCCGGCTAGTCCTGTTCATTATCAATTTAATGCAATAAAAACTGTGAAAACGAATGTTTTGGGTGTTACTAATATGTTAGATTTAGCGGATTCAACAAATGCCAGGATTTTACAGGCCTCTACAAGTGAAGTATATGGAGATCCTATAGTTCATCCTCAAAAAGAAGATTATTGGGGAAATGTAAATCCGATTGGGTTAAGGAGTTGTTACGATGAGGGTAAACGCGTAGCAGAAACATTGATGATGGATTATTCCAGACAACATAATGTCGATATTAGAATTATAAGAATTTTTAATACTTATGGACCACGTATGGCAGAAAATGATGGTAGAGTTGTTTCAAACTTTATTGTCCAAGCATTGAAAAATCAAGATATTACAATTTATGGAGATGGAACTCAAACACGCTCTTTCTGTTACGTTGATGATTTGGTTCGTGGAATGATTTCTTTAATGAATACGGAAGATTTTATAGGGCCGGTAAATGTTGGTAATGATGGAGAATATACGATTTTAGATTTGGCTAAAATGATAATTGAGTTAACAAATTCTAATTCCAAAATTGTTTTTAAACCTTTACCATCAGATGATCCTTGTCAAAGAAAACCTGATTTGTCATTAGCCAGAGAAAAATTAAATTATGAGCCGACAGTTAATGTAAGAGACGGTTTGCTAAAAACAATTGAGTATTTTGAAAAAACTATAAAGTAGATTTATTATTTATTTTTAGTTACTCCATTTGCATCTTTTAATATGAATGGTCTGACAAAAGCCCAAGTTCCATATAATGATGTTAATAAGCCTGCAGTCATTGTTCCTTTAAATAATTTAGGATGCTTTTTTTTATTAACCAATCCGCCCAGTGTGACAAGTGTTGTTCCTGTCATAATTCCTAAGTAGCCTTTAAAAATAGTTCTTGAAACAACAATAGTGTCAGTCATGTCTGCAGAATTTTTTACATGTGTATGTAAATTATCCAAAAATCCATTCTTTTTGTTAGAATTGTTTCCATAAAAATTTTGACCATAAGTGATGTTTGTTATTTTCATAATGTTTCCCTAATCTGGGATATACTCAAATATATCCTGAATTCTACAATCGAGAGCATAACACAATTTGTTTATAGTTTCAAGTTCTATTGTTTTGGTTTTGTTATGGTAAATTTTGAAAACTGCTACGTGGCTTAAACCTGCAATTCTTGCAGTTTCAGCCATATTCATGCGTCTAATCCCCATCATTTCCGATAATTTATTTTTAATCATAAATAAAGTTTATCATTTTAATTTTTATAATTTATTATATTAAACACTTGAATAATATTATTAGTCATGTAATTAATAATATAGTAACTTTGTTTAATATTTAAAGGAGAAAATATGAAAAATTCTAAATTTGCATTTACATTAGCGGAAGTACTAATAACTCTTGGTATTATCGGTGTTGTTGCAGCTATGACTATGCCAGCCTTGATACATAGCTATCAACAAAAGGTTTTGCAAGTTCAGTTTAAAAAATTCTATTCAACATTTTCTAATGCAATAAAATACGTACAAGCCACAAATGGCGCACCTATGGGGTGCTATTATTGGGATGTAAATCCTTACGCATCAAATCCTGAAAAGTGTACTAGTCGAAATGATTATGGAGAGTGTACAAGTTGGACATTGAGTGATGGTTCGCCATTACCTAGAGATTATAATGGTAATCTGTCAGATTGCAGGCAATTTGGCGATAGTTTAATGAAAGCATTAAACACAATAAAATTTTGTGAAAATCATGCATTGGCAAACGGTTGTCTAACAGACAAACATCGTGGTATGGATAAAGTAAAAAAAGAAAAATATCCTGAAAAAGACTTTAATCCGAATGGAGTTTTTAGTGACATTCCTATGAAAAATAATTATCCTGCATTTGTAACAGCAGACGGGACAATGTATGTAAAATATAATAGTTTGGGAACTGGAATTTTCTTAGTTGATATAAATGGAGCCAAAGCACCAAATAAGTATGGATATGATATATTTATCTTTGATTTAATAGGAAACACTACAGATGGTATTACTAAGATTAGACAATCTTATGTAGTAACTGAAAAAGGTGGAAAAACATTTAATGAAATGTTGAAGCAATAATAATTTACTACTCAGGTTGGAGTGCATGGTTGGTAAGAAGTTTTAGGAGATTCTTTGCTTCTTTCAGAATGACAGTGTCTATTATGCTCAGAATAACCAAGACTAAATTCTTTCAAACAAAGTCCTCAGAATGATGGAAGTGCATACGAGAGAGGGAGGAGATCTCGAATTAATTATTTCTTAATGTTTCAAAAGAGCATGCCTACTTGATTAGTTTTTTTGTTGATGGTATAAAAGCCATGTGAGAGTTTTACAAAAGAAAGGAAACACTTATGGTAAACGTAGCAATTAACGGATTCGGTAGAATCGGTAGAAACACTCTTAGAGCTGCTATTGCAGAAGGTATTTTTGACAAAATTAATTATGTAGCAATCAACGACCCTGGTTTAAAACCTGAAGATGCTGCTAGAATCTTCAAATATGATTCAGTTATGGGTAGATTCAATGGTACTGTTGAAGCTTACGAAGAAGGTATTATTGTAAACGGTAAAAAAATTAAATTCTTTGCAGAAAAAGATCCTGCACAATTACCTTGGAAAGATTTAGGCGTAGAAGTTGTTGTTGAATCAACAGGTTTCTTCACAGATGCAACTAAAGCTCACGCTCACATTGATGCCGGTGCTAAAAAAGTTATTATTTCAGCTCCTGCTTCAAATGAAGATAAAACAATCGTTTTAGGTGTTAACGAAAACGAATACGATCCGGCTAAACATGATGTAATTTCTATGGCATCTTGTACTACAAACTGCTTAGCTCCTGTTGCTAAAGCTATTAATGATAAATTTGGTATCGTTAAAGGTTTGATGACAACTGTTCACTCTTATACAGGCGACCAAAGAATTTTGGATGCTGGTCACAAAGACCCTCGTAGAGCAAGAGCAGGTGCTTTAAATATCGTTCCTACAAAAACAGGTGCAGCTAAAGCTGTAGCTCTTGTATTACCTGAATTGAAAGGTAAATTGGATGGTTTCGCTATGAGAGTTCCTACTCCGGATGTATCTCTAGTTGACGTTGTATTCGAAACTGAAAAGAAAGTTACTGTTGAAGAAGTTAATGCTGCTTTGAAAGAAGCTGCTGACGGACACGTATTGTGCTACTCAGATGAACCATTAGTATCAACTGACTACATCGGTTCTCACCAATCTTCAACTGTTGACTCTTTATTGACAAGAGTTATGGGTGACAATATGGTTAAAGTTATTTCTTGGTATGATAACGAATGTGGTTATTCTACAAGATTGGCTGAAACTACATTGATGGTTGCTGAAAAATTATAATTGATTTTATAGTTTAAAAAAGAAAAACAAGTCTGGTTTTATTCAGGCTTGTTTTTTTTTATAAAAAATGTTAGTATTTTCTTATATAAACAGGAAGGAAATTATGAAAAAGAATATTGTCATTGTAACAACTTTAGTTTTATTGGGATTAGGTGTTTCTTGCTATGCAGCAGGATATTTAGGGATGAAATTACCTTTACCCGGAGAAACTATTACGGATACTAAAACTCAGGGAAATACTTTATGTTATGTGTTTTCAAAGGTTGCAAAACAATCAAAGGGGTGTCGAAAATTGGTTGTTACTAATACAAAAGTAATATCTAAGCCTTCAAATGTTGTAACAAATCAATTTGGCAGGAAGATTGGCGGAACTTGGAGTGAAGTTTGGACAGTTAATGCTTGTGGTACAGACGTAGGTGTGCCAATTGATTTTGAATACAAAAGAAATGGTATAATGTCTACCATAAAATAAAAAGTTTTATTTATTTTTCCAAACTTGATAAGAAATCTTTATTTGCCTTCAAAGAATTTTCTGTTGCAATAATAGAGTAAATTGGTTTGCCGGCAAATATATAATTTGCCGCATTATAGATGTCTTCTGTCGTGATTTTATCAATTTCATCAAATAGCTTGTTTGTTCTGTTTATGCCATAAGGACTTTCAAGACCGTTTAAAATGTTTGACGTTTTGCCTTCAGGGCTATGAGTAGAATTTAGAATACTATTTTTTAAACTTAATTTTGCATTATTTAATTCTTCATCAGTAACTTTTTTGGTTTTTATTGTTTCTATATGACGGTTAAATCCTTCAATTGATTTTTGTATGTTTTCGTAACTTTTTTCACCTGTTTCGTTATTATCAGTTGTAGTTCCTATTTTAAGAGTAAAGACTCCGATATTGTTGTTTGTTTCAAAATTGGATTTTACATGATATGCAAGTTTTTCTTTTTCTCGTAAATCCATGAATAGTCTAGAAGAAGGATTGCCTCCTAAAATGGTGTTTAAGAGAGATAAAGTTACTTTATCTTTTATGTTTTGATTTACTCTAAATTTAAAAGCTTCAATAATTTCAGCTTGGTTTTTAAAATCAGTATCTGTTAAAACTTTAGTTGAGCTAATTGGATTATAAGTATCTTCAGGGATGCTTGGGGCAAAGTCTTTTACCGGTTTAAATTCGCCTAAACTTTTAAATAGCGTATTTTTCAACTCAGGTTTTTTATCAAATGGAGCAGATACCGCAATTTCTCCTTTGCCATTATTTATAATGTGGTTATATTGAGCTTTTACATCATCAATTGTTAAAGAGTCTAAATCTTGAAGAATTTCTTCTTTAGAATAACCTTCAGGCAAACCTTTGTACATTTCTATATCCAGTTTGTCGTATGCTGATTTTTGCGAAGTAAGAATGCTTTCTTTAATTTGATTTTTTGCGTGTGCAAATTCTTCTGTAGTAAATCTAGGATTTTCAATAACCTCTTTTAGTCCTTCAAGGGCTTTTGGCATATCGTCACTAGCACAAGATAATGTCATGCTTATTGATTTGTTTTCGGCATCACAAGCTGTAGAAATTCCGTTTTTAGCCATGTCGGTATCAAAAGTTTCTTGATTTCTTAGCATTGAACCTTCGTTTAGTATATTGTTTAAAACCAATACGGCAGAAGGTTTTCCTTTATATGTATTATCTGTAAATATGTTAAAATCTATATTTACGTTATTGGTTTTTGAATTTATAGTTACGGTTCTGTAGTTGTTTTGTAAGCTATATTCTTTAATATTAGACATATTTATAGCTTCTTTTTTTTCAGAACCGGTGAAAGAAATATTGTTATAATTTTGATTTATACTTTCGGATGTTGCTGTTTTGGGGTGAATTATAGTTACAGAAGCTTTATTAACATCAAGATATTTTTTTGCGGTATTTACTAAATCTTCTGCAGTCATTTTATTTACGATTTTTTCAAAGTTGTTTAAGTAATCTTGGTTATTCTCTAAAATAGTTGTGCCGATTGCATCATTGGTTGAAAAAGAGTTCTCAAAAATTTTTGAAAAACCTTTAAGCATTTTCTTTTTAATTATTTGCATTTCGTCATCAGTAGGCGGGTTGTTTTCAATATTACCAATTTCGTTAAATATTGCTTTTAAAACTTTTTCTGAATTTATATCAGAGCATTCTGATGTAAATATAATTGTCCTGCCATCTTGTGGATTTGTGCTGATTTTTTCTTCTTCAAGCCAACTGGATGTATTTAGAGGTTTTAATTTTTTGTCAATTCTTGAAGTTGCCGACATTGAAAGAAGTTTCCCTAATGCTTGAGAGTAAATTCTTTCTTTTGTGTTATCTGAAGATGGACCGTTAAAGCCTACTACTACAGTTGATGCGGTTGCTTTATCGGAAATTATATCTTCTCGTATTGTTTTTTGAATAGGAGTAAATTTTTCAAGATGCCTATGTTCTATTGGTTGTTTTTTTGATGAAAAATATTTTGAAACAAGTTTCATTGTTTCTTCCGGTTTTACATCTCCAGAAATTACTGTAATCATATTAGCCGGATAATAATTCTCTTTATAGTAATTTACAACATCTTCACGAGAAAGATTGTTTATATTATCTGTTGTTCCTCCTATCATATCGGTAGAAGTTGTTTTTATGCCATAAAGGTTTTTAATCATTTTGTTTACTGCCAAATTTTCCGGATTTGACGTAATCATATTTATTTCAGAATTTACTATACCTTTTTCTTTTTCAAGTTTGTCAATTGCAAAAATAGGTGTTTCCAGCATTGATGAGTGAAGTTTTATTTTAGTTTCTAAATCATTAGGATTTAGAAGGTTTGAACTTATATAATAATTTGTTTCTGCAAAACCTGTGGATGCATTTGTGGAAGCTCCCATTTTATCTACATTTTTGAAAAAATCTCCTTGCTCCAGCCCTTCAGAACCGTTAAATAAGTTATGTTCAATATAATGACTAATTCCGCGAATTTTATCAGGTTCGTTCATTGAGCCTGTGTTTACATAAGTTCTTAAAACCGTTTCGCCTTCTTGAGGAACAATAATAACCTTTTGCCCATTTGCTAGTTTGTAGCAATAAGCTTTGGTATCATAGGGGAAATTCATTTCTCCTGTTTTGGTATATTGCATAGGAACTTTTACCGAATAATCAGGTTGAGTATTTGGTATGTCTTTAATCTGCGGATTTGTTTGGGTGTTTTGGTTCCCATTAAAAGTTATTCGTTGCAGTTTTATATTATTATTAACACTATTAATCGAACTAATTCTAAACACATTTATATAAAAACATGAAAATAGAAAAATTTGCCAAATTAATCAAATTGTGTTTAATATTTATTTAAAAATAGTCTGTTCTCTATCAGGGCCAACACTGACAATAGAGATTGGAACTTCTAATAATTCTTCTAATCTCGCAAGGTATTTTTTTGCGTTATCCGGCAAGTTATTATATTCAGTAATTTTTGTAATATCTTTGTTCCAACCTTTATGAGTTTCATAAACAGGTTCTAAATATTTATGGATAAATACATCTGTCGGATAGCTTGTATAAATATTTCCATTACGAGTATCTTTGTAGGCTGTACAAACTTTGATTTCATCAAAAGAATCAAATACATCTATTTTGGTTAACGCAATTGAAGTTAAGCCGCCAACAAGAACTGCATATTTCATTGTAACAGCATCAAACCAACCGCAACGGCGTGGTCTGCCTGTTGTAACTCCAAATTCGTGCCCTATTTCTCTAATCTTAATCCCGGTGGCATCAGCTAATTCCGTAACAAAAGGACCTTCCCCAACACGAGTAACATAAGCTTTCGCAACTCCAATAACTTCATCAATCATGGTTGGTCCATATCCTGAACCTGTTGCGGCCCCTCCGCCAATAGGATTTGAAGAAGTTACAAACGGGTATGTGCCATAGTCTATATCAAGCATTACCCCTTGTGCGCCTTCAAAAAGAATAGTTTTTTTATTTCGCTTTGCATCTTCTAAAACTTTCTGCCAATCAAAACAAACATAAGGTCTGAATATTTCTGCATATTTTTCACATAATGCAAGAATTTCTTCCTTGGAGTAAGTTTTTAACCCGTAAACTTCTTTTAATGTTTTGTTTTTAATTGGAAGAATAATATCTAATTTTTCTGAGAGTTCCGGAGAGTACAAGTCTTGGATTTTTAATCCGATGCGAGCCATTTTATCAGTATATGTAGGGCCTATCCCTTTTTTAGTTGTTCCGATTTTGCCTTTTTGGGCTATATCTTCACTATAACCGTCAACTTCTGTGTGATAAGGCATCGTTATTGAAGCAAGCGGATTTATTTTTAAGCTAGAAACGTCAATTCCTTCTTTAATTAAACCTTGAATTTCTTCTTCAAAATATTCCGGTAAGATAACGGTTCCTGCTCCGATAAAGCAAGTTTTACCTTTATATAAAATTCCTGACGGTATAAGGTGAAATTTGAAAGTTTTGTTGTGTGCGACAACAGTATGACCGGCATTACAACCGCCTTGATATCTAATAATAAGTTCTGCATCATTTGCTAATAAATCAGTGATTTTTGCTTTGCCTTCATCGCCCCATTGAGCACCAACAACAACTTTGTTCATATCCCGTATCCTTTCAAAATTTGCCAATTACTGATTTATTTTAGCACAAAAAGATTTTTAGAGAAGTTTATTTCCTAAAATATAATTCATTATTATTGAATATAAACCTGATTAGTTGTAGAATTTATTTATGGATATTGACATTGATAAAGTTGTAGAATTACTAAAAAAAGCCAATCAACCAAAGAGTAATTTCGTTGAATTAATGGATAGTTTCAACGATCCATATTTGGTATTAATAGCTTGCATATTGAGTTTGAGAACTAATGATAAAACAACATATCCTGCGACTCTAAGGATGTTAAAATTAGGAAAAACGCCGGAAGAATTTGCAAGCTGTGATGTGAAAAATTTGGAAGAAGCTATTTATCCTGTTGGTTTTTATGCAAATAAAGCTAAGCAAATTGTTGAACTTTCTAAAGTTTTAGTAAAAAAATATAATTCAAAAGTTCCAAAATCAATAGAAGAACTTTGTAAATTTAATGGTGTTGGAAGAAAAACTGCTAATTTAACTATATCAAGAGGTTTTAATGAACCTGCGATTTGTGTAGATGTTCATGTTCATAGAATTTTTAACAGGTTAGGATATGTTAAAACGAAAAATCCTGAAGAAACAGAATTTGCTCTGAGAGAAAAGTTGCCGGAAAAATATTGGATTGATATAAATACGTTATTGGTTACTCACGGTCAAAACGTTTGTAAACCGATAAAGCCGATGTGTGAGGAATGTCCGATAAGAAATTATTGCAAAAAAATAATATAGCAAAAAATTTTTTTACGGATTTTATGGTAAATATAAAAAAGGGTAAATATGAACGTAAAAAGTATTCTTCCAAGTTTTGGATTAAAATCAAAAAATTCTGTAAAAGTTGTTAAGGATGATATGCCTAAAGCTACTTATGAGCGATTGAGTAAAGCAAGCGGAGTTCTCGAAAATTATGCAAGACACAAAGGCGTAAATATTGATATTTTAAGTGTTGGAACAACAGATAAAGGCAATAATGCCGATAGAGTTTTAGCTATTGTTGTAAAAGATCCTAAAAGTAAAAAATTAAAAGTTTCTGAAGTATCAAGTGATGTTGGTGCAGTTATTAAAAGAACTGAAGAAAAATCTATTATGTTTGACGATGCAGTAGATGATTTGCAATATGCCCGTAAGCTTAAATCAACTTATGAGGATAATTTTTTGAGAAACGTCTATCAAAAAGTTGAAGAAATGGTGCATTCTTTAGAAAAAAAACGTAAATAAAAATTTGTAAGTTAAAAATTTATCGAACTCTTAAAATTATTGATTTTATTTGAAGATTATGTAATAATAGTCTCGAGATTGTAGAAACTATTGGTCCTTTTTATTAAATAAACATTATACAATCGGGGTTAATCAGTAAAAATTAAATAGGAGTTCGAGTATGAGTGTAGAAAAAACTCATAAAATCGATACATCGAAATTGGATAAAATTATGGCTTCCTATGACTATAAAAAATCTAATTTGATTGCGATTTTACAAAATGTTCAAGAAGTTTTTCGTTATTTACCGGAAGATGCGCTGATTTACATTGGCACTAAAATGGAAGGTCTTTCTCCTGCAACTGTTTTTGGAGTTGCTACTTTTTATGCGCAATTTTCTCTAGAACCGAAAGGGAAATATGAAATAAAAGTTTGTGATGGAACAGCTTGTCATGTCAGAGGTTCTATGCCGGTTTTAAATGCAATAAGAGCAAAACTCAATATTCCTACAGGTCAATTGACAAGTGATAACGGTTTATTTTCTCTTGAGACTGTTAGTTGTTTAGGAGCTTGTGGGCTTGCACCTGTTGTTGTAATAAACGGAAAAGTTTATCCTCAAATGACCTCTGATGCAATTACGATTGTTTTAAATACGCTTATGAATGAGGAGGGTAACTAATGGAAACACTAAATATAAATATATTAGAAGAACAAAAACTTGCCAAAGAACACATAAAAGCTCAAGGTTTAAGGGTTTTGGTATGTGCAGGTACCGGATGTGTTGCGAACGGTTCCCTAAAGGTTATTGAAAAGTTCAAAGAGCTTGGGGCTGATGTTGCAATTTTGACTGATTACGATAAAATGACAGTTGTGCCTACAGGTTGTCATGGCTTTTGTGAACAAGGGGTGCTTGTTGTAATTCCGGATAAACATGTTACTTACGTAAAAGTAAAAGAAAAAGATGTAGAAGAAATATACGAAAGCCATATAAAAAATAACAAACCTGTTGAAAGATTAATGTATGTTGATCCAAAAACACATGAACATGTTCAAGATGATGAACATATTAATTTTTATGCAAAACAGACTCGTACGGCTCTTGCAAATTGTGGAAATATTAATGCCGAAAGTATTGAAGAAGCTGTTTTTGTTAATGGGTATCAGGCATTGGCAAATGTTTTAACCGAAAATAATCCTGATGCTGTTATTGAAACAATAGAGAAATCAGGTTTAAGAGGCAGGGGAGGCGGAGGTTTCCCGACAGGTAAAAAATGGCGTTTCACTGCTGCTAATAAAGGTGGAAAGTCATATATTGTTTGTAACGGTGATGAGGGAGACCCCGGTGCCTTTATGGACAGGTCTGTTATGGAAGGAGATCCGCATAAGCTTCTTGAAGGTATGGCGATTGCGGCTTTTGCTATTGGTGCTGATGAAGGATATATATATGTAAGAGCAGAATACCCGTTAGCAATTCAAAGGCTGAGAAAAGCAATTAAAGATGCGGAAGAAAAACACTTTTTAGGTAAAAATATTATGGGAAGCGGATTCTCGTTGGAAATTCATATTAAGGAGGGTGCAGGAGCTTTTGTATGCGGAGAAGAAACCGCACTAATTGCATCAATAGAGGGTGAACGTGGAATGCCTCGCTCAAAACCTCCGTTTCCTGCAAACAAAGGATTGTTTGGACGTCCGACTTTAATAAATAATGTTGAGACATTAGCAAATGTACCGTTAATTATTTTAAATGGAGCAGAATGGTTCGCTCAGATGGGAACGGAGACTTCTAAAGGGACAAAAACTTTTGCTCTTACCGGAGAAGTAAATAATACAGGGCTGATAGAAGTACCTATGGGAACGACTTTAAGAGAAATTGTTTTTGATATCGGTGGCGGAATGAGAGATGGTAAAAAATTTAAAGCAGTTCAAATCGGAGGCCCTTCCGGAGGGTGTTTAACTGAGGAACATCTTGATATTCCGATGGATTATGACAACCTTATAAAAGCCGGAGCGATGGTGGGTTCCGGCGGGCTTGTTGTAATGAGTGATAAAACTTGTATTGTAGAAGTTGCCAGGTTTTTTATGAATTTTACACAACATGAGAGTTGTGGAAAATGTGTTCCGTGTCGAGAGGGAACAAAAAATATGCTAAAAATTCTGGAAAAAATAGTTGCAGGAAAAGGTACTATGGAGGATTTAAGTCTTTTAGAAGAACTTGCTCATGCTGTAAAAGACGGTTCTTTATGTGGATTGGGAAAAACTGCTCCAAATCCTGTGTTGTCAACTCTAAAATATTTTAGGGATGAATATTTGGCTCACATAAAAGATAAAAAATGTCCTGCCGGAGTTTGTACTGCCATGAAAAAACTTGTGATAAATGAAAGTTTATGTCGAGGTTGTACAAAATGTTCAAGGATTTGTCCTGTCGGGGCTATAGAAGGCTCAATTAAGCATCCGCACCATATTGACCAAACTAAATGTATAAAATGCGAAGCGTGTATGCAAAATTGTCCGTTTAAGGCAATTGGTTTAGAGTAAATAAAAAGGGTATTGATAATGACTAATGAAAAGAAAATATTGTTTATTGATGGAAAAGAAGTGGAATTTACTGATGAGCCAAACCTACTTGAAGTAATAAGAAAGGCAGGCATGAATGTTCCTACTTTTTGTTATAGACCTGATTTAACATCTTTTGGTGCATGTAGAATGTGTGTTGTAGAAATTGAAGGTCGAGGAATTCAATCTTCTTGTACTATGCCGCCTGAGAATGGTTTGAAAATTCATTTAAATACGGAAAAAACAAGAAGTATTCGAAAAACGGTTTTGGAATTGTTGCTTGCAAATCATGATAAAAATTGTTTAACTTGTGAAAAATCAGGCAACTGTGAATTACAACAATATGCCGAGGAATACGGTATTCGTAAAATCAGATATCCGGATAAACCTTTGGAAGAATATCAATTAATAGATGCTTCAAGTCCTTCTATTGTTCGAGATCCAAACAAATGTATTTTGTGTGGAGCTTGTGTTAGGGCTTGTTCCGAATTTCAAGGACATTCTGTTTTGGGGTTTGCAAACAGAGGGTCAAAAACAATTGTACAGCCGATGAATGGTAGACCGCTGGGACAAGTCGATTGTGTAAATTGCGGTCAATGTGCGGCTGTTTGTCCGACAGGTGCATTAACCATTAAGTCGGATGTTGAAAAAGTTTGGTCTGAAATTACTAATCCGAATAAAAAAGTTGTTGTTCAGATGGCACCGGCTACAAGAGTTGCTATTGGAGAAATGTTTGGATTAGAAGCCGGAATAAATTCAATTGGAAAAATGAATGCAGCTTTGAGACGTATCGGATTTGATTTGGTGTTTGATACTAATTTTGGTGCAGACTTAACAATAATGGAAGAAGCTACAGAGTTTTTAAACAGGTTTAAATCCGGAGAAAATCTTCCGATGTTTACGTCTTGTTGTCCTGCTTGGATAAAATATCTTGAAACAGAACATCCTGAAATGTTAAAGCATCTTTCAACTTGTAAATCTCCAATGAGTATGCTATCTCCTGTCTTAAAGACATTAGTTCCCGAACATTTTAAAGTAAGACGGGAAGATTTGGTGGTTGTTGCAATTATGCCTTGTACTGCAAAAAAATACGAATGCAAACGACCGGAGCTTTCGACAAATAATATTCCTGATACTGATTATGTTCTAACAACACAAGAACTTGGCAGGATGATAAAAGAAGCCGGTATTAATTTCAATGTTCTTGAAGCTGAAAAAGCAGATTCTCCGTTTGGAGAATATACCGGGGCTGCTACGATTTTTGGTGCATCGGGTGGTGTTGCTGAAGCTGCCGTAAGGACCGCTTATGAATTTGTGACAAATGAAACTTTGAATGATGTTGATATTAAGCAAATGCGTGGAACTTCAAATCGAAGCAGAGATATTGTTATTGATATAAAAGGAACCAAACTTGTTGTCCGCGTTGTTTCAACCTTAAAAGAAGCAGAAAAATCTTTACAAGAAATCAAAGATGGAAAAGCTCAATTCCAATTATTAGAGGTAATGGCTTGCCCGGGTGGTTGTATAAACGGTGGTGGACAGCCGAGAAGTTGTGATAATTCTAATACTAAAGAAGAACGAGCTCAAGGGTTATATAAAGAAGATAATGCTTTGCCTTATCGAAAATCTCACTATAATCCGTCTTTAAGAAAACTTTATAACGATTATCTTGAAGAACCAAACTCGCACAAGGCTCATGATTTGTTGCATACGCTTTATACAAACAAATTTGTCGGTTCCTATAAAGATGTGTAATAAATAAAAAAGCTCCCCTGTAAAAAGGGAGCTTTTTATTCTTTTTAAATTTACTTAGATTTTATTTTACAGCTTTCTTTACGGCTTCTGTAATATCAGAACCGCCGTAAAGAACTACTCCTTTAGCTAAAACTATATCATATCCGCCAACTTTAGCTTGTGCTTCAATTTGTTTTGAAATCGCTGAGTCAATTGCTGTTAATTTATCAGCATAGTTTTTGTCTAAAGCAGCTTTTTTGGTGGTTAATTCTTTATTGTATTTTTCTTCCAAAGCCTGTTTTTTCTTAACATCTGTTGTTGCAGCAACGTCTTTTCTTGCTTTCTCTATAAATGCAACTACTTCCTTCATTTTAGCTTCTTGGTCTTTTTTCAAAGCTTGTACTTGTGATGAAGAATTAACAACTTGTTGAACGTCAACAACTGCAATTTTTGAAGGCACATCTGATAAAGCAAAGTTGCTAAAAGCAAATCCTGCTGCGAATGTTAATAACCCAACTGTTAAAATCTTGATTTTGTTATCCATATTTTCTCCCTTATCCGTAACTTGTTTGATTTTTACTAAATACTCTACAACGAAAGAATGATTTTATTGAAAAAATCTTTACAAGTTTCAATATATTTAATATAATCATAGCAGGTCAGTTGTTTTTTTAGTAGAAACATTAATTTTTATGTACATTTTGTAATAAAAGTTAAAGAAATCTTTTTATTTCACTTCAAAAACGCAAAAATTAAATTGACCGGACTTAAAATATATATATTTTTAAATTTAGTACAAAGGTGAATAAATGAAAAAGATTAATTTCAGAACTAATGTCATGATATTATGTGCAGCGATTGCATTTTCTGTGTCCGTTACCCCTGCAAAAGCTGATTTATATGGTGGATATAATGGCGTTATGCAACAAGCCGGTTTTAGCTACCAAGATGCTATGAATGTTCAAAACCAATCGGGTATGAACCAAATGCACGATAGTAATTATCTTAGAGAAAAGAGGCAGGATAATTACAGAAATGAAGATTATAATTATTATCAACAACGTAGAAATTTAGAAGGGCAAGATGAAGGTAGTACTGTTATTCAAAACTTCAACGGAGGGTCTATTCAACAGGCGACTGTCGAAGAAATGAATTCTAAGGGCGTTTTTGTAAATTCTATTGAAGTTGCTCCTTCTGAAATTTTAACAAAAAGTGAAATAAATAATTTAGTACAGCCATTAGTCGGCAGGAATGTTTTTATTGATGATATTCAGAAAGTTATTGACAATATTAACAACTTGTATGCTGAAAAAGGTTTTGTTACGGCACGAGCTTTTTTGCCGGAGCAGACAGTTGAAAATGGACATATTTACATCGCTTTGACTGAAAGTAAAATCGGTAATATCACTGTAGAACAAAATAAATGGACTAAAGATGGTTATATTACAAGAAGATTGCCTGAAAAAGAAGGGCAATTGTTTGATATTGTAGAGCTTGAAAAAGACGTTTTGGATTTCAACAGATATAATGAAGGTGTAAAGTTATCTGCGAACTTAAAAGCCGGAGAAAAACCGGGTACAACAGATATTGAACTTGTCGCGGATGAAAATTTCCCATTTCATATTATGGGTATTATGGATAATGCAGGTCGCCGTAATACAGGTAGTATCAGAGGTGGTGCTATGTTGTATGCGGACAGTTTGTTTGGGCATAGGGACAGATTGTCTTTAGGTTCTTATTTTTCTAAAGGCGCACAGAGCCCATTTGCTGATTACAACTTCCCTGTAAATAAAAAAGACGGTCGTGTAGGGTTTATGTATTCTTCGACTTTTGCTACTGTAAAAAATGGGCCGTTAACAAGATTGTTTGATTTAAGAAGTGCCGGTACTCAGTATTCATTATATTATTCTCAACCAATTATAAGAAAACCGGGTTTTGAATTGAAAACTTATGCTGCAGCTAATTACAAACGTTCAAGAACAGATATTGGGCTGAAGCTTTTTGATGAATCAATGCATAGTATTGACAATGTAACTTCTTTGGAATTTGCTTTGCAAGCTAGAAAAGATACAAAACGAGGTATTTGGTATTTCAATCAAGATGCTTATTACGCAATTCCTCTTTTGGATAGCGAAAGAGATAATCATTACTTTAAATATAGCGGTAGTTTAGTTAGATTACACGACTTCTCTCACGGATTTATCGGACAATTGAGAAGTAATTATCAAGTCGTTCCGGGAGATAAAAGAATTCCTTATTTAGATCAAATGCAAACAGGTGGTTTGGCTACGGTTAGAGGTTATTCTGAAGGTTTGATGATTGGTAAAAACGGCTACTTTGTAAGTGGAGAACTTATGTTCCCTCTATTACCAAGAGAAATTACTAGTCCAAGAAGCGGAGAAAAAATTCCATTCATCGGTAAATATGTAAAAGGTGCAGTGTTTGCTGATACGGCAGGTATTTTCCCGACAGCTTCAGAAGATGCTTATGGTGGCAGTTACTTTGCAGCATCATTAGGTATGGGGTTAAGAATTCAACTTCCAGGAGATTTGAGTGCAAGACTTTATTGGGGCTATCCTTTGATAAATAACGCTTGGGAAGCTGATAGAAAGTATGGACGTTTCCACTTTGAGTTAACACTTGCTCCAAATATTGATGCGTTATTAGCTTCTCGTTCAACTGCAGCAGCTCCAAAAACTCAATTCCAAAAGAATGTTGAAGCTGAGTATGTTAACAACTATGATGATGTGAGACACTATGACTACTTCCGTGATGGTGGCGGAGGTTCATTATAGGCTTCTTATTGAGTGATAGCTAATATAACTTGAAATAATTCAATTATGCGGTAACATAAAGTTGCCGCATATTTTTTTTTAATGTCATTACGAGGAGCTGAAAGTTTCATATAATGAACAAGCGATTATGATTGTGACGTAGTAATCTCATTAAAATTTTGGAGGAGATAATGACTAAAGCGATATTTATAACAGCAACAGGTACTGATGTTGGAAAAACTTACATTTCAGCTCTTATTGTAAAAAGATTAAGAGAATTGGGGCGTGATTGCGGATATTTTAAGCCGGCATTGAGTGGGGCAGTAGAAAAAAATGGAAATCTTATTCCGGGGGATTGCGATTTTGTTTTGAAAACAGCAGGAATAAATGCTAATCCGATGGATTATGTTTCTTATGTATATAAAACAGCTGTTTCTCCGCACTTGGCAGCAGAAATTGAAGGGAATCAAATTAAAATAGAAAAAATTAAAACTGATTATGAAAGATTAAAAAAAGAATTTGATTATTTGGTTGTAGAAGGAGCGGGAGGTATTGTTTGTCCATTTAATCTTGGGGAATTTAAGTTAATATTGCCTGATGTAATAAAAGAATTAGGTTTAGATATATTGGTCGTGGCTTCAGCTTCTCTCGGGACAATTAACTCTACTGTCTTAACTGTTGAGTATGCAAAACTGCATGGAATTAATGTAAAAGGAATAATTTTAAATAATTATGATGAAAATGACTTTATGCAGCGAGATAATAAACTTCAAATTGAAAGATTAACGGGTGTGAAAGTTGTAGCTACTGTAAAAAAAGATGATGCAAGTATAAATGACTTGTCGGGATTATTTAAAGAGGTGTAAAATGGAAAATTTAGCAGAAAAAGATTTAAAGTATATATGGCATCCGTGTTCACAGATGAAGGATTATGAAGAATTAAAACCAATTGTTGTTGACAGAGGAGAAGGCGTTTACTTGTACGATGTTGACGGTAATCGTTATATTGATGTTATAAGTTCATGGTGGTGTAATCTTTTAGGTCATTGTAATCCTCATATTTCAGAAGAAATAAAAAAACAAGTAGATGTTTTGGAACATGTAATTTTTGCTAATTTTACGCATAAACAAGCAATTAGATTGTGTGAAAGATTAGTGAAAATTTTACCTGAAGGTTTATGCAAATTTAATTTTACCGATAATGGCTCATCTGCAATTGAAGCGGCTATGAAAGTAAGTTTTCAATATCATGAGCAGACCGGAAATCCTCAAAAAACGAAATTCATGGCTCTTTCTGAGGCATATCATGGTGAGACTATAGGTGCTTTATCTGTAGGAGATTGTGATTTGTATACAAAACTCTACAAACCTATTTTGATGGACATTGTTAGGGTTAAAGGGCCTGATTGTTACAGATGCCCTTATGGAAAAAATAGAGATAATTGCCAATGTGAATGTTTTGGACATGCAGAGAAAACATTTGAAAAATATGGAGATGAAACTGCAGCCATGCTTGTAGAGCCTTTGTTACAGGGTTCTGCCGGTATGAAAATATATCCGCCTCTTTATTTAAAGAAATTGAGAGCGCTTTGTGATAAATATAATGTTCACTTATTAGCGGATGAAATTGCTACAGGATATGGCAGAACCGGTAAAATGTTTGCATTTGACCATGCAGGAGTTTCTCCTGATATTATGTGTCTTTCAAAAGGTTTGACCGGAGGTTATATGCCAATGGCAATTTTTGTAACGACACAAAAAATTTACGATGCTTTTTATGATGATTACAATACCGGAAAAGCCTTTATGCACAGCCATACATATAGTGGAAACCCTTTAGCTTGTTCGGCTGCTAATGCAGTTTTGGATTTGATGGAGGATGGTTCTGTATTAAAAAAAGCGCAAGAAAATGCTATATTTTTTAATAATTTGTTAAAAGAAAAGTTCCTTTCACATAAAAATGTTGGAGAAATAAGACATATTGGTTTGATTAATGCAATAGAACTCGTTAAAAACAAAGAAACAAAAGAGGCATTTGACGGTAAATTAAGAATAGGATATCAAATTTACAAAAAAGCCCTCAAATGTGGAGTAATTCTCAGACCGCTCGGAGATGTAATTTATTTTAACCCACCATTGATTATTAACAAAAAAGATTTAGAATTTGCTGCAGATGTTGCGTATGAATGTATGAATGAAGTTACACAAGCAATAGGACAATAAGGGACTACTGTCTCACTGTTTTACCAATTATTTATAACAGCAGAACTCTCAAAAAATACGTGTTGATATGGTGTGTGTTATTCTTCTCTAGAAGTTTTTGGGTACACAAAATGAACGTTAATACAAATTAACGTATCTTGTACACTTTTAAATTAACACACCTCATCATTTGTCGATTTTCTTAGCGGAAAAGGGAACTCTCCAACAGTTGCTACGTCTTTAATTTTGAAAGAATTTAGCTTTCTGTTGTTAATTCTTCCCAAATGCTTGGTACTACGATTAGCGCAGCGTAAACAATAAATCCGAATAGAATTAAGTTAATAGCTTCCATGATAACACTCCTATCTGTTAGCTTGAATGAATTAAAACGACATAATCCATCTTAATTATATTATTCCCATGTTGTCAAAAAACGTAACATTTTTTAATAAATTTTTTATTATAATATTAGTGAGGACTTTATGAAAAAGAAAATCGAAAAATTATTCTCAAATTTATGTTGTTCCCATTGTAAAAACAGCTTTAATGAAAGTTCAATAACAATTAAAAGAGAGGAAGAAGGCTTGATGGTTGTTGGCTTGGAATGTAAGTATTGTGGTAAAAACTTTGGGGTCGCTTTTTTAGGGATAAACGATTTAGATATCAAAAATTATGAGCCTTTAGAAGTGCAAGAAGGACCAAAACCTATTAATTATGATGATGTAATTGATGCGCATAGATTTATAAAAAATCTTGACGCTGATTGGCAAAAACATTTACCTCATTAGTTTTTATATTCAACCCCTTCTCTCTACGAGAGGGTAAATTAGTTAAAAGGAATTCAAAAATATGTGAGAGGGGGAACTGTTATATATTATTTAGTTAAACAGTACACCTGCGATAGCTGCGGACATATAGCAAGTTAAAGTTCCACAAATTAATGCTCTCACTCCTAGTCTTGCAAGGTTTTTCCTTTGATTTGGTGCAAGTTCTCCGATTCCTCCCAATTGAATAGCTATAGAGCCGAAGTTTCCAAAACTGCATAATGCAAAGCTTGCGATTAAGAAACTTTTTTCTGATAACTGCGTTTGTAAAGCGGTCAAGTCAAAGTATGCTACCATTTCATTTAAAACTAATTTTGTTCCCATTAAGCTTCCAACTGTCGTTGCTTCTTTTAGTGGAACTCCCATAAAATAAGCAAATACAGAGAACAGTTTTCCTAAAATTAATTTTAAAGATAAATGTGTTAAGTCAAAGGAAGCGAAGTTTACATGTAAATATTTTACAATTAAATTTCCAAGACCACCCAAAAACCAATCAATCATTGCAACTAATGCAACAAGAGCCAAAATCATGGCAACAACGTTGATTGCAACTTTCATACCTTCTGATGCTCCGGCTGAAATTGCATCAAAAACATTTATATAAGGTTTTCTTCTTTTACTGTATGAGATTTTGATGTCCTCGCTTGTTTCCGGAGTTCCTGTTTCAGGGTAAACTATTTTTGTTAAAACGAGAGCTCCAGGAGCAGCCATAACAGAAGCTGCCAAAAGATATTGTGCAGGAATTCCCATTCCGATATAAATAGGCATTGTTGCTGCAGAAATACATGCCATACTGCCTGCCATGGATGCCAACAACTCGGAACGGGTCAGTTTTGCAAGATACGGCCTAATCATAATTTGAGCAGCAATTTGTCCAACAAAAGCACTTGCTACGTTAGACAGAGCTTCAGCACCGCTTACGCCCATAAGTTTGTTCATGGCTTTTCCGAAGAAAGGAACTACCCTTTGCATAATTCCGTAATAATAAAGAATATTAACTACAATCATCATAAAAATTAATGATGCAATCAGTTGTAAAGCGAAAACCTGTGCTCCGCTTCCAAAAACACTACTGAATTTATCATCGGACATTAATGGCCCAAAAACGAAAGCTCCTCCATCTTTGGCAAAGTCTAAGATTTTTTGAATAAATAATCCTAAATTCATGAATATTGAACGCCCTAATGGAACTTTAAAAATAAAAACTGCTAACAAAACTTGTAGCAAAAAGCCCATCCCAACCGTTTTGTAATTAATTGCCTTCCTGTTGTTAGATATTAAAAATGCAATTCCAAATATTAAAAGAATTCCCAATAATCCAAAAAATCTATTCATCATTTACCCTTTATAAAACTGTTGTTTTAATTTTACAGTAAAGTATTAAAAAATGCAGAATATATTGAAAAATGTTTACTTAATATTTCTTTACAAATAGAGAGTCAGCTATTGAAAAATATTTTGTCAGCATTTTACTATAAATGCAGAATTTTTTTCTGCAAAATGATGCTGTTTAACAAAATTATATATATGGGGTGCAATTATGCGAGTAAATTCAATTATGCCAAATGTTCAGGTGAGGTTCGTGAGAAATCAAAATGATACAAATGCCATGACCATACCTGTTATGTCGACAAATGAGTCTAATAATACTTTGCCAATGGGTGGGGTACAAAATGTTGTATTGCATCGAAAGTCGGCGGCTGCTCAAGGCGTTTCCTACATAACGTTTACGGGAAATACCGATAGGAACATGAATCAAGTTTTGTCTTTGGCTTATGAAAATAAAGGAACCGGTTTACCGGAAGACTTTCAAGGTGGAATGGGAGTTGTTACTTATGAAGCACCTCAAAGTTTAATTCAAAATGAAGGCATGGATGTAAGAAGTGTAATGCCGTTTCATGAACACAATAACCCTAATGGCGGTTTAAGATATGTTAATATTGCGAAAATTAAAGCGGATAACAACGGAGTGCTTCCGGAGAGAATTGCTGCAAATAGTTTTGTTCCGGCTTTTCCCGGGACAACGGTAGAAGAAGTTGCAAAGGGGTTACATCAAGATGCTAAAGATTTAAGAGTTGTAATTCAAAGTGAGCCAAATAGCAAAGGTTTAGATGGTACAAGTAAATATATAATTCTTGAACCAACAAGTGCAAGTGGTGTTTTTGAACGTATGTCTGATACTGATATTGGCGCTTTACAAGAAGTAGAATATCAACTTTTCAAAATTTCTGAAGAAAACCCGGGGTATAACAAAATAAAAGGAACTCCAAATTATTTTATGTATACAAGAGAACTTTCCAAAACGCCAAAACCATATACTTACGGTATTGGAGGGGCTGACGGAATGGATGCTGAAATTAATAATTCAGATTTTTGTAGAGCAGTTTTAAGAGCTGAAGAACAAATGAACACGGAAGAATTTGGCTTTTTTAGACCGGCTAGTATTTGGGGACATGACAGGCCTGTAGCTATGATAACAAGTTTAATAGCTGATGAGTCAGCTAGAGGAAATGATTCTTTTAATGGAGTTATAGCTCATCATACCTTGCATAATCCGGGAAGGAATTATCAAGGAGTTACTGATAATCCGTTTGCTTTTGCGAGAATGGTTTTTAGTAAAGAAGATATTGCTGCAATAAGTAAAGATCCTCAATATGAGTTGTTACAAAACTTTAATGCAAGAGGATGGAATAATTTGACAGAAGTTGAAAAGAAATTTGTTACATCTGCATTTGAACCTTATATTGGTGTATTTAGAGATATGTTTGGAACATATAATATTACTAAAATTCCAATTCTTGCAGCAAAATTAAATCCTGATAATTTTTCAACCGGTACGGTATCTCCGAACTTTGATAGAGAAATGAAGTCTGTGGACATGGATGTTGCAGCAGCTATTGGTGGTGATTTGCGAGAAGCTAGAACTGTTAGTCCTTTAAATGGCTCAACTCCTGCTAACTTAGGCTTTGATGATAATACCAAAGACTTCGGTAGAGGCGGAAATACGTTATCTGCAGAAAAAAGCGGTTTTACTCCATTAAAATATAACGGAACAAATATTGATGAAATCGTTGCAAACAGACAGAAAAATGCAAAATGGTTAACAGGTATTTTAGCTAATGCTGAAATGGAAGGTCAAGATGCATTAAACCATGTATTCTTTAATGATTTACAAATCGAACAGGGAAGAAGTGTTTTTGGCAGTCTATCTGAGTTCAAAGATGGTGATATGCTCTTTATGGGTTGGGGTAGACCGGATGAACAGAAAGGTTATCCTTACACATTTGAAGGTTTCTTGAAATTTTTACAACGAGATGATGTTCCGAAAGAGACAAAATTAAAAACTAAATTAATAGTTGGTGCCGGAGATGCACCTTGGAATAGAGATGCAAAAGATTTTCAATTAATCCAAAAGATTTTAAAAGAAATCCAAGAACTTGATGGAGGAGCTTATAAACATAATGCGATGTATGTAGACGGTTTCTTCCCGAATAAATTGGTAGCTTGTGCTACTCACGGTATTTTTACGTCAAGACGAGAAATGTGTGGGATTACTCCATTAGAAGCCAAGGCTGCAGGTGTACCTTATATTGCTACTGCAACAGGGGGAATGGTTGACTATACAAATGAGTCAAACGGTTGGAAAACAAAAACGGCTCCGGAAATGAATCCGGATTTTGATGGTTTGGATTGGGGAAATTCTGCGGATGAAATAGATAATACCCGTATTGAACGTGTTTCTGGAGAAGTTTCTGATTGTTTTAAGGAAGCTACGGAAGAATATGTTGAAAAACCTGAGTCTTATATAGCAAAGGCTAAAAAGAATATAGAAGAAAAACTTGATTGGCATAATAATGCGGAGTTTAATGGTGGAAAACCTGCCAATAAATCTTATAAGGAAGATATTTGGCATGTAAGCGAAGGGTGGTCAGCAAGAAACAAAGGGAAAATGCGCAGACTTGTTGGTGCTGATTTAACAGAGGTTACAGAATCGACTAAAGATGCTGTTAGAACTGTTGTGAGTGCTGCAGAGGAAGCTGCGGAGTCTTCGGTAAGAGATACCTCACAAAAAGTTAGGAATAAATGGACAAAAACGATAATAGGTTCCGGTGTTGCACTTGCTGCCTTAGGAACAGGAGCTTATATGTATGTAAAACATAGAGCTAAAATTCCGGCTGCTGCAAACAAACCTTCTGAAACAGAGACTGATAAAAAACTTGCAGTAACTGCATAAAAATCAATTATTCTCAGTTAATATATCTACGAGTTCAAAAATTGCGATGAATCTGTTAATAAGTTCATCGTAATTTTTTTCTTTTAGTAGAGATTTAAATATAAAACCAAATTGCATAGGGCGTTTTTGGCGTAATGCTATTAAGATTGTATTGTTTTTATATGACATTTCAAATCCTTTTGCAACAAACAGTTCTCCAAAAGATTTTATTTTTTCCCAAAATTCTTCTGTTATAAAGTTTATGTTTTTATTTTTTTTTGCAAAAACATATACAAAATTGTTCATATCTTTAATATGCGGATTGTATTGTTTAAAATTGTTATATTTCTTTTCGTTTTTTGAAAATATAATAACGTGGTTGTCTATAGAGTGTTCCAGTTCTATTTGAATGATTGTTCCTTTAAATAGATTAGGTTTACTAATCCCTTTAACAGGTAATGTTAATTGGGTATTTGAAAGTAGAATATTTGTTCCCTTGTATATTCCAAAGTAGTTTGATATATCTTCTTGGGTATCAAAATTATTGAAAAGTTGGGAATCCAATATAGTATCTGTGTTTTGGTTTTTAGGCCAATTTTTAAAGTTGGCAATAGGAGGAAGAAAAAGTGGGAAAATTTCTTCAATAAGTTTTTTGTGAAATTCTTTGCCTGCAATTATTACACAAATAATACCTCTGAGAATAAAAGCATACATAACAAAGAGTATAATTGGAAACAGTAATAGTATTGCTTTGTTATAAAAGGCAACATATATTGCTGCAAACGCAAAAATTCCTCCAATAAAAAAGCAAAGTGTTGTTAAGAGTATAACTTTTGTTACCAACCTTTTTCTGTATGTTTCGAAAGGTATAATTGCTTGTTTAATGTTTTCTCTGAAATATTTATAGTAAATTTCTTTTTTATTTTCCATAAAATTTATTTTACCACAATTTAATAGAATTTTTGTGGTAGAATTTTATCAGATGTAGTAGGAAAAGAGGATTTCAAAATGTCAGGACACTCAAAATGGTCAACAATTAAACATAAAA
Organism: uncultured Candidatus Melainabacteria bacterium; assembly: GCA_934718275.1. Taxonomy (GTDB): domain Bacteria; phylum Cyanobacteriota; class Vampirovibrionia; order Gastranaerophilales; family Gastranaerophilaceae; genus Stercorousia. The sequence continues at coordinate 65,565 of CAKUZD010000003.1, forward strand.
AAGCAAAAGTAGATTCGCAACGCGCGGTTGTATTTCAAAAATACTCAAGAGAATTAATAGTATCAGCAAGATTGGGAGGACCTGATCCTGCAGGAAATTTCAGATTGAGAACTGCTATAGAAAAAGCTAAGGCTGCAGGATTGCCAAACGATAATATCAAACGTGCCATTGAAAAAGGTGCGGGTGCAGGTGCTGCAGATAATTATGAAGAATTAATATATGAAGGTTACGCGGCCGGTGGTGTTGCCGTAGTTGTTGAAGCTATGACCGATAACAGGAACAGGACAGCAGGAGATATTAGAAGTTTCTTTACTAAGTTTAACGGTAGTTTAGGTGCAACAGGTTGTGTCGGATGGATGTTTGATCAACGAGGAGTTATCACATTTAGTGAAGATAATACAGATTTTGAAAAATTGTTTGAAGCTGCGATTTCATTAGATGCTTTGGATGTAACAGAAGAAGATGGTACATACAAAGTATTAACTTCTCCTGAAAATTTTCAAGCGGTAGTAGAAGGTCTAGAAGCTGCAGGATTTCAAAGTGAATCAGCAGAACTTACAAGAATTCCTCAAAATACTGTTGAGGTCAATGATGAGCAAACAGCTAAATATGTAATGTTATTGTTGGAAAAACTTGAAGAACATGATGATGTTCAAAATGTTTATGCAAACTTCGATATTCCTGATGAAATATTGCAAAAGTTGGATGTGTAATGCAAACGCTTAAAGAAATAGAACAATTATCAATCAGACTGAATGATGCATATAATTCCTCCGGAATAATAAATGTTTTGGAGGAGTTTTTGCCGTCTGTAAATATTTTTATATATGACGGAACATCAGAAACACTTAGAAATTTTTCTAAAAGTTGGATTTCTATAGACGAGTTTTTGGAAAAAGAAAAATCAAAAAATTTATATTCAATTTATGAAAAATTAAAAACAGAAAAGTTTGTTTTGGATGGGAATTTATTATATTATCCGTTGTTTCGAGGTCAAAAATTAATAGGGATAATGGAGTTTGAAGAAAATCTGGATAAAAATGCATTAGATTTTTTAAATATTGCATCCTTTTTAATTTCTTTGAAAATTCAAAACGTTATTTTGCTTGACAGAATGCAAAAAAATATTGATTTTCATGATGCTATGAAAAATATTGCCAAGATTATTGAAACTCAATATGAAACAAGTTATATTACTCCGATAATAGGTGAAATGATTGATAAGTTTGTGTCTGACCACTTAATATATATTTTTTTGAAAAATAGATTAATTTGGCCAAAAGCATGTAATGATGATAAGATATTTGAATTAATAAAATGTTTGAATAATAAATCTGAATATATTCTTACTCCTGATAAAAAAATCGGTGTATTTCCTTTGATAAGTGAAGGAAAATTGTTAGGTAGTATTGTTACAAAAAGTACAGATAATGTTTTGAGTGAAAAAGAAATAAATTATTTAGAGCAACTTACTAATCAAGCAGCAACAACAATCAGTCGAGCAAATGTATATGCTGAAATATTAAAACATGCAACATTAGATGCTTTGACCGGTTTTAATAACCGCCGACAGTTAGAAGAACGTATTAAGCAAGAAGTGTCAAGTGCAAAGAGGCAAAAGAGAAATTTATGCGCAATTATGACTGATATAGATTTTTTCAAAAATGTTAACGATACTTATGGTCATGCTGCCGGAGATTTGGTTTTAAAAACTGTTTCTAAAGTTATTAAATTGCAGTTGAGAGACTATGATATTGCAGGGCGGTATGGCGGAGAGGAGTTTTCTATAATTCTTCCGTATACAAAATTAACAGAAGCCAAAATGGTTGCAGAGAGATTGCGTAGAGCTGTTGAATGTGCTAAGATTGATATTTCAAAAGTTAACAGTGATGTTCAAGAAAAGATTATTGGTGTTACAATAAGTCTTGGTATTGCAGAATATGAAGTCGGAGATGATGAAAAAACAATTCTTCAAAAAGCCGATAAAGCTTTATATAAAGCAAAAGAAAGTGGAAGGAACAGGTCTGAAGTTTATGAAAACATATAAACAAATTTGTCATAATATAGATGATACAAAAGAGTTGGCGGAACGTTTTGCGAAGTTAATTACGGACGGTTGTTTTGTTAATTTGTATGGTGAAATTGGTGCAGGAAAAACAGCTTTTGTTAAACTTGTTGCGGATGCTTTGGATGTTAAAGAAAAGGTCACAAGTCCGAGTTTTGTTATTTTAAATGAATATCATACAGGTTCTATTCCGATTTATCATTTTGATTTATATAGATTAGAAAACGAAGGGATAAAAACAATTTATGATGAACTAAGGGAATATTCAGAAGGAAAGCAGGTTACTTTTGTTGAGTGGGCTGAATTTAACCAAAATGAAGCTCCTTTTAATCATATTGAAGTTAACGTTACATATAATGACGATGACTCTAGAACTTATGAATTTAAATCAGTTGGTCAAGATGAGATTATAGAAGGGTTGCAAAAATGATTACACTTGCATTTGATACATGTTTAGATAAAATGTATGTAGCTTTGAAACGAGACGGAAAAGTTTTGTCGTCTAAAATTGTTGAAAATCAGGATAATAAGTATCATTCTGCTTTTTTGATTTCAACTCTGCAAGAAGTAATGTCTGTTAATAACATAAAACCGCAAGATGTAAACTTGATTGCAGTAAACATCGGTCCGGGCAGTTTTACCGGGATAAGAGCTTGTGTGACGGTTGCCCGTGTGATGGCTCAACAGTTAAATTGTAAGGCTGTTGGAGTTTCTTCATTGGAAATTTTATCTAAAATTACAGATAACGAAAATCGGTTAGTTGCGCTTGATGCAAGAAAAGACAGTGCTTATTTATATTATAATAGAGAAATTAAGGGTGCTGTAAAGTTGGATGTTGTTAAGGAAATAATAAAGAATGGAAATTATTATGTAATTACTGATGACAAATTACAACCGATTTTAGGAGGAATTTCATATCAACAATCTACATATCAATTGGGAGAAATTCTTGCGGATATTGCAGAGAATAAAGATGTGGAAGGGAATTGGCGAAAACTAAAACCATTATATATCCAACCGCCTCCGGGAGTATAATTCGTTTTTGATGCTTTAAAATTCTTTAAAACGGGAATATTATAATTGAAGAATAATTAAGGCGGTTATGGAGAAAAAAGTTTTAAAAACGCAGAAATCATCTTTCAAGGTTCCTGAAATTCCACTAACTCGTAAGGAATTAAAAAATCTTTTAAATTATCATATACCTTGTCTCTGTTGTGGTATGGAAATGCTTCATCCTGATATTTATATGGAACTTATGGGTAACAAACTTCTTGAAGGGGCTGCAGCTTTAGTTATTCCTGTGTTAGAGCCGTTTGAGAAAATTATGCATCCTGTTGAAAGACAGGTTTTTAATATGTTTAAGAGTATGGCTATAAAGTATCCGAACAAGAATTTTCAAGAATTATTATTGATGCGTAAGAATGTTCATGAGCTTGCGTTAGTAAAAATTCAGAGTGTTATTTTTAATAAAATAAGTTTTTATAGGCGGATATTGCCTAAAAAAATGGCTCGTTCATTACGAAAACTAATGATAAAGACAAATGATATAATTTTTGATCCTATGCCTCACAAGCCTTTTTCAAGAAGAATTTTTATTCATAAAATAAAAAGTATTGTAAAAAACTTGGATAATGAAAAAATAAAGAATGAGATAATTGAAATAGCAAGGCGTTTGCCTCGTTCGAGTGATGAAGTTTGTGCTTTTGTTGTGAAAAATGCGCGTAAACGCTCGGAAATAATAGCTCTTAATTTAATCCATCCGTCTGTAGGTACATTTGAACATTTGTTGCCAAAATGTATGAAGGGTATGAATAATTCTTTGAATTTTGCCCTAGAATGCTCATATTGTAATAATTCACGACATCACTATCCGATAGCTGAACAAATAGAAGAAAATCCTTTTATGCCACAAAACGCTCAATTGCAAGTTGATAAGCTGATTGCATTGTGTAAAAAGGGGTATTGTAAACAGGAATATATTCAAAATCTTCAAGCTACACTTCAATGTTTATCAGATAGTATTATTTGTTTAGATATTAGTAAACTATAAACGTAACAGTAATTTAACATACTAGCAAATTTTTTTGTTTAGTAGTATTTTCTTGTTATGAATGTTTCGCCTGTATCTTATAGAATAAATAATGTTAATGTTATAAAAAATAACTCCGATTCTAAAGGAGTGTCTCAAAATTTTGTTGTTCCAAAGACGGGTGTTGGTGATAGCGTGTCTTTTACGGGAGTTCCGAAGTATAGACCGTTAAAGTTTAAGCAACTATCTTCAATGGCAGACTTGAAAACATTGGCTAAAGGTGGACATCAAACCTGTATTTGGTGTGGTGGTAGAATGTTTCATCCTGAAGAACTTGAAACATTTCAATATATAACTAAAAGAATATCCAAGAGCGGTGAGTTGTTTTCACGGGTTATGTTGCATTTTCAAGATTACTTGCCTCCGGAATATGTAAAATTAATAAAAAAGGTTTCTGCTTATAGTGTTGCCAATCCTGAACAAAGCTTGAAATCCGTGTTACAAAAAATGTTGCCGGAAGCGCAATCAAAATTGGAGCGTAAGCAGTTTTTAGTGTTTCATAAAATGAAAAAATTAAGTTTGGATTTGCCTCAAGAACTCAAAAAAGATTTTGATATTTTATTAGAAAACAGCAGGTATAGAGTTTTAGGCGTTTCACACATGGAAGATTTTAGTGCAAAGGAATTTTGCTACCAATTAAATAATTTGGTTAAAAGATTGCCTACAAACTTTCCTAAACAAAAAATAACAGATATAGCCGGTATATTGACACATCCTGCATTAAGAGATGAATCCAATGTGAATGTTTCTCATTTTTTTGAAACATTTTACAGACAATTAAAAATTAATCCTCATTCAAATGGTAATTATATATCTCCTAAACATCCCGATTGGAGGAATAAGGCTAAATTACTAGTAATAAAATTAATAAATGAAATGGGTGAAAGTACAAATAGAGCCGGAAAAAAGGAAATTAATGAACTTTGTAATAGAGCAAGTGATTTAATTTTACATAAGCCGACTGTTGTTCCTTTCAGTAACAAGGCTTTTGGGTATAAATTAAATGAGATTTTGGATAAGGCAAATAATAAAGGTCTGCAGGAAAAATTTAATATGATTAATTTCCCTTCTTCCACGAGTGATATGAATGCTTTTATTGTAAAGAATAGAAATGTTCCGGAAGAAACGTGGATTCACAATTTTTTAAAAAGCTCAGAAGTTACTCTTGAACATATTGTTCCAATATTAAGAAAGACTTCAGTAAAGCAACTAAGTAAATCTAACAAGCCAAAGAATGTTGTTTCAAGGACTCGGAAAGGTGAAAACAATCTTGGGAATTGGTCGTTAGCGCATGCTTGGTGTAATGTAAGACATGGTTGCGAAAATATAAAAGGAGATAATTTTCCTTTTAGTAAGGAAGCAGGAGTAAAATATTTTAAAACAATGATTGCCGATGCAAACAAAGGTCTTTTTGCCGGAGAAACAATAATTCAAATGGCTCGCAATTATTTTTTGGAAACAGGTATTAAAATTAATTTAAAAGGTTTAAAATATTCGTCTGAATATTAACATTTGTAAAAAGTTGTCTAAAATATTAAATTTTTTATTTTAAATAGCCGACTAAGTATCTGTACTTAATGAGGGATAAATTAAAATGTCAGATACAGGTGCTTCTTTTAACAGACCATATAAACCTTTTGGGATGAATGTAAAAGTTCCGGATATTGGAGAAAAAACTCTAAAACTTGCCGGTGGAACTTTAGAAAATATTGTAAAAAGTCCGACTGAACCATTATTTAAATTCTTAGAAGAAAACGAAGAAGTCTTTACCGGAGACATAAATTATAAAATTAATAAAATGACTGCGGAAAGTTTCACTATTGGTTCGGCTATGCGTAGAGAGGATGAAAAAATGAATGGACTTCCTTCTACCTTTGATATGCATTTTTAGAGCTGTATATTTAGTTTTGAGTTTAAATGTGTTATTGCAAAAATGATTATAGTTCCCAAAACTAATAATGTCCTTCATTAAAAATTTTGAAATTTTTTGGTATTTTTTCTTCAATATGAATAAATAATTCTGACATTGACCATCCAAATCCTTCTGCGATTTTTTTTAACGTTACAAGTTGAGGTTCATTTTCTCCTATTTCAATTCTTGAAAGTGTTGAGCGCGGAACATCATTTTCATAGGCAAACATACATAGACTTTTCCCTGTGTGCTTTTTTCGAAGTTCTCTTAAAGCTTTCCCGACTTGTTTGCAATATTCTTTACTTAAATTGTCCATGTAAAGATTTCACCTCAAAACTTAATAATCTGTTCCATATATGGGATTATAGCGTTATACTGATAATATGTATCTCATATATGGGAGGGTTTTTAAATGAGAATAGAGAGCAGATTTGCATTTACATTGGCAGAAGTGCTGATAACATTAGGTATTATCGGAGTAGTTGCGGCTATAACAATTCCTGTTTTGATTCAAAATTATCAGGATAAGGTTCTTATATCTCAAACGAAGAAGGCTTATTCAACGTTTAACAACATGTTAGTGCTTGCACAACAGGATAATGGGACTCCGGGAGACAATTCGGAGTTGTTTCTTCCGAAAGATACCCCAAATAATGTTATTATAGATAGGTTGGCAAAATATTTGCAAGGGGTCAAAGTTTGTTATTCAAAAAGTACTGCGGGATGTAAACAATATTATTATGATATTTCTTATGCAATTCCTCAGTATAATAATGATGATGAAATAAAATATTATTCTACTGAATATATATCTAAATTGATTCTTGACAATGGTATGATATTTAATGTTTCTCCAAATAGGTCAGCTTGTGAATTAACAACTTATACTGCAACGCGAAAAGACTCTGATGGGAAAGTTGTTTATAATGAAGATGGAAGCCCTCAAACTTATACTTATCAATCTGATATTTGTGCTAATGTTGTTATGGATGTTAATGGTGTTAAAGGTCCTAATCAGTTCGGCAGAGATGTTTATCATTTATGGGTTTTTTCAAATAAGGTAACTTTTCCTATGGATAAAAGCTTAGGAGGACAAAGTCTTAAAAATATCCTATCCGGTAATGAAAAGTTAGAGTACACTAAATATGCAAAAGGTCAAAAAAAGTAACATTTTATATATTTTTTTCTTGTTTACGATATAATATAAACGAACAATGGAAGTGTATAACTTAAGGTGCTAAAAGCACGAAAGCGGGTAATTGTTTCTAAATCCCGCAAGAAAGGAAAATTATGGTACCGGAAACAAAAAAATTTGAGTTGGAAATCGGTGGTAAAACAGTTACTGTAGAAACCGGTAAGTATGCTCAATCTGCAAATGGTTCTGTTACAGTTAGATGTGGCGACACAATGTTGTTTGTTCATTGTTGCGTTTCAAAAGAACCTAGAGTTGGAATAGACTTTTTCCCTCTACTAATAGATTATGAAGAAAGAATGTCCTCAATCGGTCGTATCCCGGGCGGATACAATCGTTCGGAAGGTAAAGCGGGTGATAAGGCTATCTTGGTGTCAAGACTTATTGATAGACCAATCAGACCTCTTTTCCCTAAAGGATACAGAAATGATATACAAATTGTAGCTCAATTATTCAGTTATGATCAACAAAATCAACCTGATACGTTGGCTATGTTAGGTGCGTCTTGTGCATTAATGCTTTCAGGAGCTCCTTTTGAAGGTCCTATCGGGGCAGTTAGAGTTGCTAAAGATGAAAATGGTAATTTAATTGCTAACCCTACTCATCAACAAGCTGATAAATCAGATCTTGATATCGTTGTGGCAGGAACTCACGACTCGGTTATCATGGTTGAAGCAGGATGTAAATTCGTAACTGAAGACGATATTATGAATGCTGTGGAATTTGCTCAAGTTGAAATCAAAAAACAATGTGAAGCTCAAGTCGCATTTGCTAAGGAATGCGGAGTTGAAAAGGAAGAATTTGTAAATCCTTACGATACAACAGAAATTAAAAAAATTATTGAAGAAACTGCTCACGATATGATTTTTGATGCTTATCATCATTTTGATAGAGCTTATAGACAAGAAAAGCTTGAAGAAGCTAAAAAACTTGTTAAAGAAAAAATAGATGCTTTACCGGATGACGATTACAGTAAAAAAATTATGGAAGAAACAGGCATTGACTTTGTTGCAGAGGAATTTAAAAACGCAGAAAAACACATTATGCGTACAATGATTTTGGATGAAGGTGTTAGAGCTGACGGAAGAAAACCTACTGAAGTTCGCCCAATTTGGTGTGAAGTAGGAGTATTGCCAAGAGCACACGGTTCAGCTGTATTCACTAGAGGGCAAACTCAAGTATTGTCAGTTGCAACATTGGCAGGCCCAGGAATGAAACAAGAGCTTGATGGGGTTGATCCTCAAACAGAAAAAACATATATGCATAAATATATTTTCCCTGGATTTTCCGTTGGAGAAGTTAAACCTCTTAGAGGACCGGGCAGACGTGAAGTTGGTCACGGAAATTTGGCAGAACGTGCTAATATCCCTGCACTTCCATCTCAAGAAGAATTTGGTTATACAATTCGTGTAACATCTGATGTGTTAGAATCAAATGGTTCTACATCAATGGCTTCTACTTGCGGTTCTTCAATGGCATTGATGAATGCAGGTGTTCCTGTTAAATGTATGATAGGCGGTGTTGCTATGGGTATGATTACAGAACCAGGTAAAGAGCCTGTTGTATTAACAGATATTCAAGGTATTGAAGACTTTTTGGGCGATATGGACTTTAAAGTTACCGGTAATGATACCGGTATTACGGCTTTGCAAATGGATATGAAGGCAAAAGGTATCGCAAATGATACTTTACGCCGTGCATTAGCTCAAGCTAAAGAAGGCAGATTACATATTTTGGGCAAAATGAGAGAAGTAATCTCAGCTCCGGCAGAGCGTTTATCTCCTTATGCTCCAAGCATTTCTACAATGACAATTCCTACTGAAGATATTGGAACAGTAATCGGACCCGGTGGAAAACAAATCAGAGCAATTATTGATGCTTCCGGTGCAGAAATTGATATTCAAGATTCCGGAGTTGTTACAATTACTTCTAATGACCAAGAAGGGGCAGAAATTGCAAAAAGAATGATTAAAGAATTAACATTCAAGCCTGAACCGGGAATGGTTGTTAAAGGAAAAGTTGTTAGAATTATTCCTATCGGCGCATTCGTAGAATTAGCTCCGGGCAAAGATGGTATGGTTCATATTTCTCAAGTTTGCAACGAAAGAATCGAGACAATTGAACCACATCTTCAAGTAGGTCAGGAAGTTGTTGTTAAGGTTATCAAAATTGATGATAAAGGTAGAGTTAACCTAACAATAAAAGGCGTTTCTGAAGAAGAAAAAGCTCAGTTCAATTAATTAAATTGAAGATAACTTTTTTAAAAAAGCATCTGTTCTGTTTGGCAGGTGCTTTTTTTAGTTGTTTTAAATTAACAAAAAAAGTTTTTTGTGCTAAGCTGAAATTAATTGGAGGATAAGAAGATGTGCGATATTATAACAATAGGCAGTGCGACAATGGATGTGTTTGTTGAAAGTGACGATGCAAACATTGTTTCCGTGTATACAAAAAATAAAAAATCTGAATTCATGAGCTATCCTTATGGGGCAAAAGTTGAAATTTCAGATTTTGATTCTCATGTAGGTGGCGGTGGAGTTAATACTGCTGTAAATTTTGCAAATTTGGGGTTTGATACCGGTGCAATTTTTAAAATTGGTAATGATATTTATTCCGAAGGGATTTTAGAATCGTTTAAAGATAAAAAAGTTGATTTATCAAGCATTATTCAAGATAAATCTTTAAGTACGGGGTTTTCTATAATTCTTGTAAGTTTTCAGGGAGATAGAACGGTTTTGGCTCACCGTGGCGCAAATGCAAAAATTAAAAAGTCTGATATAAATTTTGACGCAATTAAAAATTCTAAATTGTTGTATATTGCTCCAATGAACGGAGACAGTACAAAAATTCTTGATGATATTGCTAATTTTGCAAATGAAAATAATGTTTATGTTTGTTTTAATGCCGGTTCTTCAAGTATTAAAAAAGGTTTTAATTATATAAAGAAAATACTTGCAAATGCAAATATTGTGGTAATGAATAAAGAAGAAGCTTCAATGGCAACACAAATTCAGGTTCGCCCTGATACAAGAGATGAAAAGTTCTCAGAGGAACTTATCCATCCTGATGTAAAGGAGATGTTTAAAAAATTAAAAGTAAGAGATTATCAAATAATAGTAATTACAGATGGTGGAAAAGGTGCCTATGCTTATGATGGCGAACATTTTTACTATTGTCCGGCGTTTGAAGGAACTGTAGTTTCAACTCTTGGTGCGGGGGATGCTTTTGCTTCTACTTTCTGTGTCGCACTTGATAGAACCCAAAATAATATTGGTAAAGCTTTGATGTACGCTTCTGTAAATTCTGCGGGAGTTGTATCTGAATTTGGAGCAACGCAAGGGCTATTAACTTTTGAACAAATTGAAGAAAAGTTAAATGCCAGTCCAAATTATAAATATATAGTTGCAGATTAATAAGAATTTTTATATAATATCATTATAAGAAGGAGAAATTGTATTATGGGATACAAAATTTTATCAAAGAAAGAACTATGTCCCAATCAATATGAAATAACAGTTGAGGCGCCTTATGTTGTTAGAAACGCAAAGGCCGGGCAGTTTATTATATTTAGAGCGAAGGAAGATAGTGAACGTGTACCTTTGACTATTGCGGATGTAAATAAAGAAAAAGGTGAGTTGACTCTTGTTTTTATGGCAGTTGGTTATTCTACAAAATTACTGGCTTCTTTAAATGAGGGAGATGAAATACATGATGTAGTAGGACCTTTGGGACAACCAACTCATATTGAGAAATATGGAACAGTTGTTTGTTTGGCCGGAGGATATGGCGCTGCTCCGTGTTATTTGATTGCAAAAGCTTTTAAAGATGCAGGTAATAAAGTGTACATGATTATGGGTGCAAGAAATAAGGACTTAATTTTTTGGCAAGATAAAATGAAGGATGCGTGCACTGAATTGTTTATTACAACCGATGATGGTTCATTGGGAGAAAAAGGGTTTGTAACTCAGGTGCTTGATAGAATTATAAAAAATGAAAAAGTTGATTATGCAATTGCTGTTGGCCCTATGCCGATGATGAGAGCGGTGGCGGATTTGACTCGTGATAAAGGTATTTATACTGAAGCGAGTATGAATCCTATTATGGTAGACGGAACAGGGATGTGTGGAGCATGTCGTGTGACTGTCGGAGGAGAGACAAAATTTGCTTGCGTTGATGGCCCGGATTTTGATGCTCACAAAATTGATTTTGATGAGGTTATCAACAGAACTAGGATATACAAGGATCAAGAAAAGAAACGTTGTGAAAATTGTAACTTGTTAAAACAAACAGTAAAATAAGGAGAGAAATTTATGGCAAAAGATATTCCATATTGCCCATTGATGTCTGCAGGTTCAGATATAGACAAAGTTTGTACATTAGAAAGTTGTGCTTGGTATTTACCTAGCGTGAGAAAATGTGCAATGTATATGATGGCTTATAATGCATTGTTAGAAACAAATGCAAGACAAAAAGCTGCTCAACAGCGTAAATAAGAGGTTTTATGAAAATTATTGTTTGCATAAAACAAGTTCCGGATACCACTGATATAAAGTGGACTGAAAATAATACTATTCAAAGGGAAGGTGTCGAAAGTGTCATCAACCCTTTTGATGTCTATGCAATAGAAAAAGCATTACAACTAAAAAAAGATTTAAAAAATGTTGAGATTGTTGCACTCACTATGGGGCCTGCACAAGCTGAAGATGTATTGAGAAAAGCTATTTCTGTCGGATGTGATAGAGGGGTGTTGATTTCAGATAAGAAATTCGCAGGTGCAGATACTTATGCTACTGCAAAAACAATTGCAGCTGCTATAAAAACAAAATTATCAGATTTTGATTTGATTATTTGTGGTCAATTTGCGGTAGACGGCGATACCGCTCAAACCGGTCCTGAAGTCGCAACTCAATTAGGTATTCCGCAAGTTACTTATGCAACTTCTCTTGAAAGATGTGATGAAACTTCTGTTTACGTGTCAAGAGAAATTGAAAATGGTATAGAAAAGGTTCGAGCAGTATTTCCGGCTCTTTTCTGTGTTTTAAAAGATAATAAAGAACCTTCTCGCCCAACAATTAATGGTTGTATAAAAGCTCAAAATGCAGTAATTGAAAAATATTCAATGGATGATATTGGGTTGACTTTAGATGAAGTCGGTATAAAGGGCTCTCCTACTTTTGTAAGCAAAGCATTTAGACCACAAAAAAATAGAGAAAAATGTCAACTAATTTCTAATTATAATCTTTTAGCTGAAAAAATAAAAGAGTTTGGAGGAATTTAAAACTATGGCAGAAATCATGTTATATGCTCAAGTAACTGAAGATAATTACCTTCATACTGTACTTTTTGAGTTAGCTAATAAAGCTCAGGAACTAAGTAAAAATTTGAGTGATGCAAATGTTTCAGCATTGTTGTTATGTAAATGTGGTTTAGCTGAAAACTTTAAGGAGGCTTTTAGTAATTCAGGTTTTGATAAAGTTTATGTCGCTGAAAATAATCGACTAACACATTACTCATCAGAACTCTATTCTAAAATAGCTATAGATATAATAAGTAACATAAAGCCGGATATTTTTTTGATTGGTGCAACAACTCAAGGTAGAGATTTAGCTCCGAGAATAGCAGCTTCTTTACACACAGGGCTAACTGCAGATTGTACAGGATTAGATATCAACGATAATGGGAAATTAGCAGCGACTCGTCCAACTTTTGGCGGAAAATTAATGGCAACTATTTTATGTAAAACTTTTCCACAAATGGCAACAGTGCGACCAAAAGTTTTCAAACCAATGTCTGAAAATACAGTAAAAAATACTGAATTTGTTTATATAAATCCAGAAATAGAAGATGTCCAAAGAAAAGTAGAATTTATTGATTTTGTAAAGAATACAAAATCAATGATTAATGAACTTGATAGTGCAGACATAATTGTTGCCGGCGGTAGAGGTTTAAAAAATGAAGCCGGTTTCGAATTATTAAAAAATTTTGCAGAAAGTATCGGGGCAAGTGTTGGGGCAAGTAGAGGTGCTGTTGATATGGGGCTTGCATCTATAGAAAAACAAATTGGTCAAACAGGAAAAACTGTTACTCCAAAGTTGTATATTGCTTGTGGTATTTCCGGAGCAATTCAGCATGTTGTTGGAATGCAAGATAGTAATAAAATAATTGCGATTAATACAGATTTAAATGCTCCAATTTTTGACTATTCGGATTGTGGAATTGTTGGTGATGCTTTTGAAATTTTACCTAAATTAATTGAAATATTGAAATAAGTAAAATAAAAAGGCCATTACTCAAAATAATGACCTTTTTTAAACCTATCTAAAATAAACACAATAAATAATAATTTACCTTCTTAGTCTACGTACGCAGTTAGAACCTGCTGACCTAACACGGAGAATCTCATTTTTTTTAATGCTCTTAATTCAGTTTGTCTGATACATTCTTTGGTAACGCCATAAATATTTCCAATTTCTTCAAGTGTTTTTTTGTTGTTATCTTCAAGCCCGTAACGCATTTTTACAACTTCTTGTTCGCGCTCTTTTAAGGTTGAAATAACATTTAAAATATCTGTTTTTAGGTCCTCAAATTCAACTTCTTGTGTTGCAGAAGCCTTTTTATCTTCAATAATATCAGCGATATTCATTTCCTTGCCGTTGTTGTTTTCAAGTCCGCTTTCAATTGAAATTGTTTTAGAATATGCATTTAAGAATGTATCAATTTTGTCGGATGGAATATTCATTTTTTTTGCAACGTCTTTGTTTCTTACTTGGCAATTGTTTTCACGTTCCATTTCTCTTTTAAGTTTTGAAAATCTCGAAAGTGTTTCTTGGATATATACGGGAATTTTCATACAATGAGATTGTTCTGAAATAGCTTTAAACATAGATTGTTTAATCCACCAACTTGCATAAGTTGCGAATTTATAACCTAATTTATAGTTAAATTTGTCTGCAGCAATCATTAGTCCAATATTACCTTCCTGAATTAAGTCGGTCATTGGTAGGTTTGACATGTGTATTGCCTTTTTCGCAATAGTGATAACTAATTTTAAATTAGCTTTAATTAATTGTTTTTTTGCATCATTATCGCCTTCTTTTGCCTTTTTAGCTAATATTTTTTCTTCTTCTTGGCTAAGTGAATGATAATCTGCAATTTCTCTAATGTAATTTGTCAAAGTATTGTCTTCTGATGAACAATCCACAATTTCATTTTTAGCCGGATTTGAAATTTTTGTAGCTCTCATTTTTATAGGTGAATTTTTACTCATACCTATTTAAACTCCTTCTTTTATTTTAGTAACACAAGATAACATATTTTTGTAGGGGAAATGATAGATGTTTTATATACTATAGTATATACTATAGTATATACTTTTTCAAGTCTTGTGTAAACTTTTATTAATTTCTTTAATTAAAGAAATTGCGATTTGTTTGTAATATAATTAAGCATGGAGGGATATATGAAAAAGAAGTTATTAATCATATTAGGGGTTTTGTTTGCATTGATTACGTCATCTTTAGTTGGAGTAGCTGTTACAACATCAATGAATGCTAATGCGCCAAAACATCCGTCTGAATATCAAATAGGAATTAGTTATGATGAGGCTTTACAATCTGATAAGCCAGTGCTTGTAGTATTTTATGTTGATTGGTGTGGGTATTGCTTAAAATTTATGCCAAAGTTTAAAATTTTAAGTGGAATATACAAAAACAAATACAATTTTGTAATGTTGAATGTAGAAGAAAGTGAATCTAATAAGGCTTTAGCTGAAGATGTCGGTATTTCCGGTTTCCCAACTGTTTATATATTAGATCCAAAGTATGATAACAGAATTTTGATGTCAAATAGTTATTATCAAAATTTGAAAAAATTTAGGATAGAACTTGATAGGTATCTTCGAATACGAGCACTTTTAGATAAAGCAACGGCTGAGGATAAAAAATAAGCAAAAAAAAAGACCTTGATAAGATTTTTTTTCAAGGCCTATCCGTTTAAATAAGAAGAGAGAGCTTTATATTTATATAAAGTATGCGAAAGTTAAAAATTTGCCAAAATGGTGGCAATTTATTAAGAAATGTTAATAGGTATTTATGAAAGATATTCAAAACTTAAAAGATAATAGGAATGTAGATATTCAAAAAGTTGGTATTAAACATCTTGAGTTACCTTTGATTATTCAAAGAAAAAATAGCTCAAATCAGGTTGTTTGCGCAAAAGCGAAGGTAAATGTTTCTTTGCCGCGAGATTACAAGGGAACTCACATGTCAAGATTTGTCGAGGTTTTGTCAGAGTGGCAGCATAAAAATCTTTTGGGTGTCGATATAAAAGGTTGTTTAGAGAAAATTATTCATAACCTTGATGCACAAAGTGGTGAATTAGAATTTAAATTTACTTACTTTTTGGACAAAAAGTCTCCGGTAAAAGGGATGGTTGCACCAATGAGCTATCACTGCTCTTTTGAAGGAAGAATTGAAAAAGGAGATTATAAATTTATACTTGGTGTTGAGGTTCCGGTAACTACCCTATGTCCTTGTTCAAAAGAAATTTCCGATAACGGTGCTCATAACCAAAGAGCATTTATAAAAGTGAAAGTATCTTATGATGAAAGCGAACAAATTTGGATTGAAGATTTAATTGAGTTGATAGAATCTTGCGCATCCTGTCCTGTATATCCGCTTTTAAAAAGAGAAGATGAAAAATATGTTACGGAAAAAGCTTGGGATAATCCAAAATTTGTAGAAGATATTTTGCGTGATGTTGTTGTGAAATTACGTAACCATCCTATAATTAATGAGTTTGAAGTGGAATGTGAAGCATTTGAAAGTATTCATAACCATTCCGCTTGGGCTTTTCAGCATGAAATTTGTTAATTTAAAATAAAAGAGCATACATTAAATGTACGCTCTTTGGTTATATATTATAATAAATTATTCATTCAACAATTTTTCTGCTAGTTCTGATTCTGTTTTCCCATTCAATGTTTTGTTGATTTTTTGTAATTTTTGAGCAATTAATTCCAAATTATCAGTCCAAACAAAGTTGTCAAGAACGTATCTTTCAGCTTTTTCAAATTTTCCATCAATTTGAATTCGAATAATTTCGGATAACATTTCTTTGGCAATAGGAACAACTTTATCAATATTAACGTGAATTTTTCCGTCAATGATATCGTAAGCGCCACGTTCTGAAAAATATTTATTTTGCATTACAGTTCTAACTCTGTGAGCTTGGCTCATTGTTGGTTTTGATTTCAAGAAATTGTCAGCAACAGTTGTAACAATGATTTGTTTACGTTGTTCTTCTGTGTACATACCAAGTTCTGTCAATAGGTCAACAAAAGCCAATGATCCCATATCAGCCTTGTTTTCTTCAATAATATTTCTGTATTTACCTAAAGTCTCACAAGCTTTTTTAGGTCCAAGAGAATGGGCATTTTCATGTCCTATTGTAAACCAATGGTCAGCTTCATCAAGATAATATTTGTGTTGGTCTTTATCCAATATTGCATCAAGTCTTTCTTGAAGTTTTTTCATATCACTGATAAAACGGATTTGTCTGTGGTAAACATTCCTTCTGCCTCCACCTATTGTAAGAGATAATTTGTCATCATTTGGCAGGTTTTCAGCCAATGTAATACCACCTCTGTATGCCCCTACATCTCCGCAAACTGCAACTAAGTCTACGTCAACCATAGTTTGTTTTGTATCTTTATCAGGTGAAATATTTTGTTCGTATTCATCTGAGTAAGGCATATTTTTAGCAAGAGTAGGAAGGTATTGCTTTATTGCCATAAGCGCTTCTGTTCCCTTTTTATTTACAATACCGACTCTGCCGCCTAAAAAGTCTTTAGGAGTAGCTTTGATTTCGTGTTGTTCCAGTAGTTCAGATAATTCTTTGTTTTCTGCTATTGTTCCAGTCATTTCGTCTTCATAATTTTCTCGTGTAATAGTGAATTCAAGAGGAGTATCTTGTAAGGTAGCCCATTTTTTATCTGCATAAGCATCAAGCATTGGGTCAGCAGTGCGTAAAGCTTTTGATTGAAGTTTTAAGTATTCCGAGAAATCTGTATTGGTTGATGTTTCAGCGGCTTTATCTATTTCATCAGCCATTTTTGAAAAATCGTCTTTAAACTTGTCTATGTAATCAATTCCTACAAGTTCATCATTTTTCCTTTCAACAACAGAGCGTTGAGTTAGTATTTTTTTTACTTCCTCAATTTTTCTTTCATTAATCATTTTTGTTAAAATAGAATGAAATTCTTCTTTTGACAAATCTTCAGGGTAAACCCCCTTTCCTAATTTTTCTGTTATACCTTTTGCAAGATTAATTTTATTTGACATCGTGTCAATTGCATTTATTCCTTTTTGAGCATCAAATAGGATTTTTGTTAACTCAGCTTGTTTGTTTCCTTTTTTTATTTCTTCTTCCAAAAAAGCTTTAAAATCAAGATTGTGGTGACAATCAATTTGCATATTAATTTTTTCAAGAATATATGCAGCTTTCACTAAATGTTTAAGAGTTTCTTTATCTCCGGTTGCAAGCTCCAAATATTCCGGAGCATCACATTTTAACATTTTTTTTGTCATTAAATGTTCTTTGTCTGTACGCATTTCGAGTTCTTCCATTGGAAGGTTAAATTCAAATTGTTTCATAAAAAATTCTCCTTTTGTCGAAAATTGTACCATATATTATACTTTTTGGGTTAAACCAAATAGACGAAAAATTTATTTATGATATGTTTCACCTTTTATGATTTTAAATGCTCTATAAATTTGTTCAATTAAAATTAATCTTGCGAATTGATGTAAAAAAGTCATTTTAGACATACTCATTTTTAGGTTTGCCCTATTAGACACGATTGGGGAAATTCCGCATGATGAGCCAATGATAAAAATTATTTCACTTGTTCCATCATAAGTCAAGTTTTCTATTTTTTTTGCAAATTCTTCTGATGAAAACATTTTTCCATTGATTTCCATTGTAATTACATAAGATTGCGGTTTGATATGTGAAAGAATTTTTTCTCCCTCTTGTTCAAGAATTTTTGCAGTTAAATTTTCATCTTTAATTTCAATTGGAGATAATTCTAATACTTCTACCGAGGCATAGGGAGTAAGGCGTTTAAGAAATTCGTCAATTCCTTCTTTAAGAAATTTTTCTTTTATTTTTCCAAGTGCAATTATTTTTATGTTCATTTTTTTTCAGTTTTCTTTTATTTGGCGATATAAACAGTTTGGGAAGGGAAAGCGAATTCAATTCCTTCAGCTCTGAACTGTTTAATTATTTCAAACAGTATTTCTCCACGCACTTTTTCCAATGTAATTATTGAAGATGTTTTTATGTACCCGAATAATTTAATATTAATCGAGCTGTTATCTAGTGCGTCAATATTAACCCTAAAGTCTTGTGTAACGTCATGGCGAGATTTCATGACGGATTTAATTATATTTATTGCTTTTTCCAAATTTTTTTCACTTGTATCATAAGTTAAACCAAAAATAACCTGAATTTTTCGTTTTTTTGCTCTTGATACATTTTCAACGATGTTAGAATCTATAATGCTATTTGGAATAGTGACCATAAAATTGTCCGGAGTTCTGACTTTTGTTGAATGTAAAGTAATATTTTCAACATATCCTTCAACATTGTTAACTTTTATATAATCTCCAATTTTAAAAACTTTGTCAGTTAAAATCGCAAGAGTACCGAACATGGATGCAATTGTTTGTTGAGCTGCAAAACCAACAGCTAATCCTGTAATTCCAAAGCCTGCAATTAGGGAAGTCAAAGAATATCCTTGACTTTGCAGAAATGATGCCGTAATAAAGAAGAATACCAAAATCTTTATTACTCTTTCCAATATCGGGAAAATGTGTAAAAGTGTCGAAGAATTTTCTGTTGTTAAAAATTTATTTTTTAATTTCCCAATGAATACGTCAGTAAGTTTAAAAAGAACTGAAATAATTACAATGTTAATAATTATTCCAAGAAACATGCTTATTTTGAAAGTAGAAAAAACTTTATTAATATTATCCGCGTTAACCGCCATTTGCTCTAGCATAGTTTTATATCCCTAAATTTTGCACTAAAAAAGCGGAAGACGAGACTCGAACTCGCAACAGCCTGCTTGGAAGGCAGGTACTCTAGCCATTGAGTTACTTCCGCATAACTCTACTATAATATAAAAAAAAAATATTGCAATAGCTAAAATAAAAAACTAGTTCTTTAGGATTAGTTCTAATTTGTTATAAGTTTTTAATAAAAGTTATTCTAAAGAGTGGTGAAAAACGTATTAAAAAACGGTATTATGTAAATGTAAGCTTGTTATATCCAGACACTTATTCGGGGTTGCGACAAGATTTTTTCTTTAGCGGTTTGGTTTAAAATGTAACAGGCTTATTCTCTAAGATATACTATGTACAAATTTTTCATAAACAGACTCTATGTTTGATATGCATGCCTGCTCCCCCCGAGCAGGTCTTTTTATTGGTAATTTTTGTGAATAGTAAATTTTTATGTTATTATTTTTAAGACAGTGAGACTAAAATTTTTAAATAAAAAGGAGATAATATGTTAAAAGAAGTTCGAGCAAGTCACATTTTAGTGAAAACAGAAGAAGAAGCTAATAAGCTTCGTTCAGATATAAATGATGGAAAAATTTCTTTTGAGGAAGCTGCAAGACAAGTTTCTTTGTGTCCGTCAGGTCATGAAGGTGGAGATTTGGGCTTTTTTAAAAGAGGAGTTATGGTAAAACCATTTGAAGATGCAAGTTTTTCACTAAAAGAAGTTGGTGAGATTTCAAATCCTGTTGAAACTCAATTTGGTTGGCATTTAATTCAACTTACAGGCATGATTGATGAATAATGCAGTAGACATAGTTAGAAAATTTATGAATGAGCAGGGATTAAACTACCTGCTCGTTAATTCTACAAATAAATATTTAGAGGAGTATACTTCGTTAGAAGAAAATTCTCGTTATTTTTTAACCGGTTTTTCGGGGTCTGCCGGAGATGTTTTGGTCACACCAAATAAAATTTTGTTATTTGTTGATGGTAGATACCATATTCAAGCAGATTTGGAGGTTAACCATGAACTTGTAACGGTTGTTAAATTACAAACGGGACAGGTATTTTTGGATGAGTTGGCGAAAAAAATTCCTGCAAATGAAATATTGGGGCTGTTTGCAAAGAAAAATTCTCAGAAAAGACTTGAGTATTTGCAAAAGCAAGGTGTTCAGTTAAGGTTATTGAACATTGATCCGTTGGATAAACAGTCAAAAAGACCTGAAGCAAATATTGTTAAAGTTGAGGGTGTTCTGGTTGAAGATAAGATAAAGGACTTAGATTACGATGGAGCAGTTTTAATAACTAATTTGGAAGAAGTTTCTTATTTGTTTAATTTAAGGGATTTTTCCGAAAATTATTCATCCAAAATTAGAGGTAAAGCTGTAATTTTAGCTGGTAGAGCTCGTTTGCTTGATGATATTGATGATTTTGCAGAAAGTTATAATGGGAAAATTTTTGTAGATAAGTCTACGATAAATGCTTATGATTACAATTTGATTGGTGATAAAGTTCGAGTTTTGGATGACAGTCCGATAAAGTTGATGAAGTCAGTAAAAACAAATGAAGAAATTGCTCACTATATAGACGCTTTTAGACGGACAGATTTGGCTGTTAAGGCGATTAGAGAATATATTGAGAATACTGATAATATTTCTGAATACGACATTTCCGAACAATTGGAAAAAGAGTTTAAAAAGTTTGGAGCAAAGAGTTTAAGCTTTAAATCTATTGTTGCAAAAGATAAAAACTCCGCTTTGGCGCATTATTCAAAATGTTCTAAAGACGAAATATTACATGAAGGAAGTCTTGTTTTGATAGATTGTGGTGCGTACTACGAGCAAGGTCTTGCAACGGATATTACCAGAGTATTTGTTAAAGGTACTCCTTCAGAACTTCAAAAGAAGGTTTATACAACTGTTTTGAAAATGTTTTTGAATGCTTATAATTATAAGCCTACTTCTCAAGGTAGTTCTCTTGGGCAAGGAGCGAGAGAACAATTTATCGGTTACAATATTGATAATTTAGCTCGAAAAATTTATTCAGAAAATGAAATAGAAGGATTTGTTTTTAATCATGGCTTGGGACATGGTATCGGAATCAGCGTGCATGAATACCCGCCCAATTTAAGTAAAAATGAAATGGCTAAAACTGAGATTAAAGACAATATGTGCTTTACAATTGAACCGGGACTTTATAATGAAAATTATTTCGGAGTAAGGTTGGAAAATTCTTGTTATATGAAAGATGGAAAAATAACATCTTTTGTGCACATGAATTATGAGAAAAAACTGATTGATTTTTCTATGCTAAATGAAAAAGAAAAAGAATGGTTAAAAGAATTTGAGGTAATTTAAGTGCAAGAAATTACGAGTGTAAGTAACAATTTGGTAAAAGAAACAGTTAAACTTCAACAAAAAAAATATAGGGATAAAGAAAACAAGTTTTTGTTAGAAGGGCGCAAATGTGTAGAAGAAGCTTTTGATGCCGGATTAGAACTTGAAAACGTTTTTGTGCTGAAAGAAAAAGCGGAACATTATAGTTTTTTGAAAGACAAATTGATTTTGACCAATGATGTGGTGTTGAAAAAAATTGCAACAACAGATTCAGCTCCGGAGATTGTAGCAGTTGCTCATAAAAAAAATTACTCCATTAAAGATTTGAAAAATTCTAAAAAAGTTGTTCTGTTGGAAAATATTAAAGATTTAGGGAATTTGGGTACAATTTTAAGGACTTCAGTTGCTTTTGGGGCGGATGCGGTCGTATTGTACGGAAAGGAATGTGCAGATTTATATAATTCAAAGTGTGTGCGCTCTGCTGTCGGAAATTTATGGAAAATCCCTGTTGTTTATATTGCAGAATTAAGTGAATTAAAAATGATTTTTGAAAAATATGAAAGAATAGCAACACTTCCCAAATCTATAAATTTTTTAAAAAGATGTAAAATTCATGGTAATGTTCTTGTTATGTTTGGCTCGGAAGCAGATGGACTTTCTGATGAATTGATTGATTTTTCAAATAAATCAGTAAAAATAGAGATGGCAACCAATGTTGAATCATTAAATCTGTCTGTATCGTGTGCTGTTGTTTTGTATGAATTGTTTGTTTAAAATTAGACTGTTTTTTCAAAATTAATTTTATAACCAAGACAACTAACAAGCATCTCTGCTTCATTATACTTCATTGTTTCATTTTGTAATTTTCGAGACAAACTATCTACAGTATACTGTTTACCTGTTGAATTTGTGGCAATTTTAGCTAACTCTGTTAAAGTCATATTTTCCTGTAATAATAAAGTTTTAATGCATGTTCTAACTGACATAATACCTCTATGTGCAATTATATCTTTTAATTGGTTATAATTGACAATTTTTTGGGTATTTGTTATATTGTTAGTAATTAATTACTAATAATATTCAAAAATTACTATAAATTTGAAACATTTGAGAGGAGCTGTTATGAGGAAAGATTTTAATGCATTCACACTTGCTGAAGTTTTAATAACGTTAGGTATAATTGGTGTTGTTGCAGCGTTAACATTACCGGTTTTGATAGCAAAATATCAACAAAAAGCCGGAATTGTTGGTTTTAAAAAGACCATGACTGTTCTAAACCAAGCAGCAGCTAAAACGGTAGTTGATTTAGGTTATATTCCGGAATGTTATAAATGGCTAAAAAGTCCTTATCCAACTATGGATAATTGTATTAGTACAAATGCTATTGGTGCTTGTACTGGGTGGGGAGATAGTGATGGAAATCCAAGACCTTCTGATTACGCTGGAAGAAAAACTGAATGTGAGGTATTTGCAGATCAATTTTTCAAAAATTTGAAAGTAATTAAAAATTGTGGTAGAGCGTATTATGATGGATGTACTGTTGCTTATAAAGGTTCTGATACATTGAAAAAGGAAAATGACGACAGTTTGTCAGATAATGACTTGTTAATAGCAACTGCCGGAGATGCTGGTTTGAGAGCTGAGAATTTAAAAAGAAGGCCGGCAGTAGTGTTAGAAGATGGTCAAATTATTCTAGGATATAGAACAGATCCGCGTGAATTAATAGTTGATGTAAATGGTAAGCGTGGTCCTAACAAATGGGGGTATGATATATTCAGAATTCAATTAAAAGGAGGACCGGAAAAAGGGCTTTTCTATATGCCATTGGATATTATGCCTCTTGAAAAAGGTGGGCTTATGCCAAGTAAAGCTCTATTAAAATAATTTAAATATTTATATTTTTAGGAATTATTAATACATTTTTATAGTAAAATATTTATATGGATATTTTGGAAGTAAAAAATCTTTGGAGCGAAATAAAAGAAGAATTAAAAAATACATTACCCGCTCCTGCTTTTCAGATGTGGTTGGAGGCTTTAGAACCTGCTGATTATGATGGTAATATGTTCTTCTTATGTGCTGTTCATGCTCTTGCTCCACAGGTTATTCGAGCAAATTATGATAGTCAGATTTTGGCAGCGTTAAAAAAAGTTTTGGGAAAAGATGTGAGCTATCAAGTTACGTTTGATTCTGAACTTGCTGATAAGTACCAAAAAGAAAAGAAAAAAGAGCTGCAAAAGGCAAGGCGTTCGCTTCCTGAAACAGAAGAAAGTAAGATTATTGATAATCTTGCACAAATGCAGTCTTCTGCAAATCTTAATTTGAAATACAAATTTTCAAATTTTGTTGTAGGAGAAAATAGTAGATTTGCACATGCAGCAGCTTTTGCAGTTGCCCAAAATCCCGCAAAAAAATATAATCCGTTATTTATTTATGGAGCGTCCGGTTTAGGAAAAACACACCTTATGCAAGCAATTGGGCATTATGTTATTTTTAATAAGCCGAAATTAAAAGTTAAATATATTAAAACGGAAGAATATGCAAACGAATTAATCAAGAATATTCAGTTAGGCGGTAACGATAGAAATTCAAGAATGGAAAAATTCAGGCAGAAATATCGAAATGTTGATGTTTTGCTTATTGATGATATCCAGTTCGTTGAAAGTAAAACTAGAACAATGGAAGAAATTTTTCATACATTCGATAGTCTTCTTAACAAAAACAAACAAGTCGTAATAACTTCTGACAGATTACCGAAAGATATTCCAACACTTCCTGACAGGTTGCGGACACGTTTTGAAATGGGGTTGATGGTTGATATTACTCCACCTGACTTTGAAACTCGTGTTGCAATATTAGCAAATTTGGCAGAACAAGCCGGTCTGAAAGTAGGCTTTGATGTTTTGGAATATATAACTAAAAATTTTGTAAATAATGTAAGGGAATTAGAGGGGGCTTTTAATAAGGTAAGTGCCTACGCTGATATTGAAAAAACAGATATTACATTAGAATTTGCAAAAAAAGTTTTAAATTGTGAGCAAATAAAAGATGAGCTGACGATTGAAAAAGTTGCTCGTGCAGTTGGCGATTACTATGGTGTTTCTATGAAAGATTTTTTGAGTTCTGCAAGAAATCAACGAGTTTCTTCAGCACGCCATGTAGCTATTTATATGTCAAGAGAATTGACTGAAAAAAGTTTTGAGAGTATTGCCGATTTTTTCCATAAAAAGCATACAACAATGCTGTATTCTTATGAAAAAATTAAAGGTGAATTAAAAACAAATAAAGAGTTGGAAAATTCTATCTATGAAATAAGACGAAATATAGAGCAATAGTCAGTATTATTTAAGAAAGAGAAAAGTTATGTATGATTATATAAAAGGTATTTTGGCAAGTAAAACAAATTCTGCAAAGGGAACATATATAACGGTTGAGACAGCAGGAATAGGTTATCTTTTAGAGGTTACAACAAGAGATTTTAATGAAGTTTCTGAAGAAGAAGTGAAGATTTATACGGTTCTCTTACACAGGGAAGATAAAATGAGTCTTTGTGGCTTTTTGCACAAAGAAGATAGGGATATATTTAATATCTTAACATCTGTTTCCGGAGTTGGAGCAAAAATGGCATTAACTTTGTTAGATGAATTTGAATCTTCTGAGTTGATAGGTTTTGTTATAGACGGAAATTATAAAGAAATTACCAGAGCTAAAGGTGTTGGGCCAAAATTAGCTCAAAAAATTATTTTAGAATTAAAAGATAAATTGATGAATTACCAAACCAAGGAGCCTATAAAGATTTCCTCGATTACACCTCAAAAAATTGATAATCAATCTGTTGAAGATGCTCAAATGGTTCTCGTTTCTTTAGGTTATGAACGAAATGAAATTCAAAACGCAATAACAAAAGCTGTTGCAATTTTAAATGACAAGGCTTCTGCAGAAGAAATCTTGAAAGAATCTCTAAAGATTTTATCAGTTTAATTATAAAATCAAAGCAACAAAGGCAGCGGCAACCATAGCCGGCCCGAATGGCATATAGGTTCTGTTTTCCGGATTTTCTCTTAATCCTTTAAATATAAGAACGCAAGAAGCTATTCCAAGTGCGGCCAGGATTAATGCTCCTATTATGTATAATACAATATTGTCAACCGTTATTATTCTAAAATGTTGTAATGAATAAAAGCCTATTGCGTATATACTGAATATTGCAAATGAAATTAGGGTTTTAAAATCTTTATTTTGTACTAAACCTTTTATGAAAATTGGTAAAAATAGCACAACTTGGATTAAAACAGACAAAGCAAGAACAGCTAATAAGGTTCTCCATCCGAATAATGCTCCCAAACCTGCTGCAATAAAAGTATCTCCTTCTCCAAAAGCTCTTGTGCCGGCAACTAAATATCCTGCTCTTGCACAAATTTCTAAAATAAGAGCTCCTTCTACAGCGCCAAGAATAGCCATTGACAATGGATTGTTTAAAAGAATGTACTTTGTGAATTCAAATGGAGTTCCGGTATTATGCATTTGATAAACGGCAGTTGCAGTAACTAATAATGCATATAAAAGCCCAAATCCGAGCAAGGTATATGTGTGAACATCATAAACAACTTTCTCTTTAATGTCTGTTCCTGCAATAACGATTAATAGTGCTGCAAAAATCCAGGCAAATAATGTATCAAAACTTACTCCGAATTTCATGAATAACAATGTAAAAATAATACCTGTAATGAGTTCAATAATGGGATATTGTATGCTAATAGGTTTTTTGCAAAAAGCACATTTGCCACGTAAACAAATATAAGAAACAACCGGTATGTTGTGCCACCATTTTAATGGGGTTTGGCATTTCGGGCATTTTGATGCAGGGAAAACTATTGATTCTTCCGATAATGTTCTTAATATTACAACATTTAAAAAACTTCCGATACAAAGTCCTGTAATAAATACCAATGCAAGTATTGTAATAAGCGCTCCCATTTTATGTCTCCTTTGATATTTTACTTTTCGTCTTTTGTTTTTATAATTTCATACATTTTGTTTAAAGCCTTTTTTAAACGTCTTGAAACTTGCATCTGAGAAATGTGTATTTTTTCTGAAATTTCTCGCTGATTTAAATCTTGGTAGTAACACATTTCAACTATTTGTTGCAAGTCTTTAGGCAATTTTTTTATAGCTTCAGCAAGCATAATTTTATTTTCATAAGAATTCATGAATTCCTGATAATCGCCTGCCGGAATTTTATCAATTAAAGTCAAATCATCATCATCCACCGTTGATATAGCTTGGTCTAAGGATAACGTACTTTTGCAAAGTTCGATTTCCATAACTTCATGGATTTTTTTTACGGTAACTCCGACAATGTCAGCAATTTGTTCTTCAGTCGGTTCTTCAAAACCTTTTTCTTTAAGAGTTTTTACCGCAGAACTTATTTTGAATACAAGTTCTTGCAATTCCCTTGGAGCTTTAATTATAGATGCTTTATCACGTAAGTAATGCTTAATTTCTCCTCTAATGAAATAAGAAGCATAGGTTTTAAATCTTGTATTTTTGTCAGGTTTAAAAAATTCAATAGCTTTAATTAAACCTATTGAGCCTACTTGGACAAGATCCTCATTTGAAATACCGGATTGTGCAGAGATATTACCAGCAATTTTCTTTACAAGTTGCATTCCGCTTTCTACAATATTTAAATGAAGCATTCTTTTTTTCTTCTCGTCTTTGCAACTGATATATGCAAAAAGCAAGTCATCTATGTTTTCGTTTGTGTTATTTTTGTTTTCTAACAAATTCTTGTCCATTATGAATAACATTATAGCATAATAATTTTATTTTCAAAATCATTAAATATATGTAAATAATGTTTGGCATAATAAATTTTTGTGATACTATTGAAATTAGTAAAATGGAGTAGAAAAATGATTACAATAAAAGATGTTGAGCATGTTGCAAAATTAGCAAGATTAGAGTTAACTGAAGAAGAAAAAGAACTTTATACAAAACAACTTGGAGATGTTTTAAAGTATGTTGACCAAATGAATGAAGTTGATACTTCAAATGTTAAGCCGATGACTCAGGTAATAGATTTTTGCAACGTAATGAGAGAGGACAAAGTTGTTCAAGAAATCGACAAAGAAGCTTTGATGGCAAATGCTCCTGAAGTTGAAGGTGATTTCTTTAAAGTTCCAAAGATTAATTAAATTTATAATTAATTATTGTTTAAACTTTTTCTAACTTAAAAAGGTTAGAGCGTATGCTGTTTTATTTTTTTGTATAAGGGTGTTGACATGACAAAATATATTTTTATAACCGGCGGTGTAGTTAGTTCCTTGGGAAAAGGTATAGTTGCTGCATCTTTAGGAAGATTGTTGAGAGCAAGAGGTTTTTCTGTAATAAACCAAAAATTTGACCCTTATATAAATGTTGATCCCGGTACAATGAGTCCGTTTCAACATGGAGAAGTTTTTGTTACGGATGATGGTGCAGAGACCGATTTGGATTTAGGACACTATGAAAGATTTACAGATACTTCTTTAGGGAAGTTTAACAATGTAACTTCCGGAAGTGTTTATCAAACGGTTATAGAAAAAGAGCGCCGTGGAGATTATCTTGGGGCAACTGTTCAGGTAATTCCACATATTACAAATGAAATAAAGTCCAGAATTTTAGGTGCAACTAAACAATTTAATCCGGATTTTCAATTGATTGAGATTGGTGGGACAATTGGTGACATTGAAAGTTTACCGTTTATTGAAGCAATACGACAATTTAAATCTGAAATTGGGATAGGAAATGCAATTTCGGTTCATACTACTTTATTGCCATATTTGCCTACATCAGGTGAATTAAAGACCAAACCTTCTCAACACAGTGTTCAAGTTTTAAGAAGTTATGGTATTCAACCTGAAATTTTGGTTTGTAGGACTTCAAAACCAATTCCAAAAACTGAAAAGGAAAAGTTGGCTCTATTTTGCTCTGTGCCAAAAGAAGCAGTTATTGAATGTCGCGATATGAAAAGTATTTATGAGGTTCCTTTGGCTTTAGAAGATCAAAATATGGCTCGTGTTGTTTTGGAAATGCTGAGGGTTGAAGACAGGGAAGCTGATTTGACAAATTGGAAAAAACTTGTTGAAAATATTAAAAATCCTCATGGTGTTGTGAAAGTTGCGATTGCCGGTAAGTATACAAAGTTGTCAGATGCTTATATTTCGGTTGTAGAGTCATTGAAGCATGCAGGCTATGCAGATGATGTAAAAGTTGAAATCAAATGGATAAATTCTGAAGAATGTTTAGACATGAAAAAATGTAAGGAATTGTTATCAGATGTTCAAGCCGTAGTTGTTCCGGGAGGTTTTGGAGTTAGAGGAATAGAGGGTAAATTGAATGTTATTCGTTATGCAAGAGAAAATAATTTACCATTCTTGGGACTTTGTTTGGGAATGCAGTGCGCAGTTATCGAATTTGCTCGTAATGTTGTTGGTATTAAAGATGCTAATTCTAAAGAATTTGATGAAAATGCGCAAAATCCTGTTATTGATTTAATGCTTGAGCAAAAAAATGTTCATGGTTATGGTGGAACAATGAGACTTGGTGCTTATGACTGTGTTTTGAAAAAAGGTTCAAAAGCAGAAGCGGCGTACGGTGTAGATAGAATATCCGAGCGTCATAGACATAGATATGAAGTTAATAATGAATATATAGATAGAATTGCAGAAAAAGGGTTAGTATTTTCAGGAATGTCTCCTGATGGGATGTTAGCAGAAATTGTTGAATTGCCGGAATTAGATTGGTTTGTTGCTTGTCAATTCCATCCTGAATTTAAGTCACGCCCTGAAAGACCGCATCCTTTGTTTAAGGGATTGATTGATGCGATTGTAGCTAGAATTGCGTAAAGGGTTGAAATAGTTATAAAAACTTGTTATAATGGATTTCGTATAATAAAAAAAGAGAGGATTTTATGAAGAATAATGAATTAGAGTTTGTTTTCGGGGGGGGGGCAATCACTGTATAACCTCTCATAATAATGGTTTTAGGCAGTTTGGAATGCAAAGACAACACTTGTTTTTGCGTTATAAAGAGCGTAAATATGCATTTACATTAGCGGAAGTTTTGATAACATTAGGTATTATTGGTGTTGTTGCAGCATTGACATTACCAACATTAATTGCAAATAAAAGGGCAAAAGAACTTGAAGTTGCATTAAAAAAGAATGCTTCTATTTTACAGCAGGCAGTAATGATGATAAATTTGGAAGATGGAGAAGATTTGTCTCATACTGTTGTTAATTCGGGAATACGAACTTTAAAGAATAAATTAAAACCTCATTTGAATGTGCTAAAAGATTGTGGATATGGTACAGATATTTCTGCTTGTGTCGAAAATCCCGCGTTTGTGGCTGATGCTAAAAATGTCTATAAAACTTATAACAAGGCGACTACAGCAAGTAATAATACATTAGATGACGGCCAGTTGTTATTGGCAGATGGTGCACTAATTTTTATTGAAGAATCCGGTGGATCTTTTAATATGTTTATTTCCGTTGATGTAAATGGATATCAAAAAGGTCCGAATTTGTGGGGACATGATTTATTTACTTTTGAAATAACTCGTGATGGAAAATTTCTTCCAATGGGAGCTGTTGGTACTTCTACTACTGCTAATATTTATTGTTCTAAAACTTCTACTAATAGTATGAACGGTATGGCATGTACTTATAAAGCTTTAACCGACCCAAATTATTTCAAACAATTACCATAGCCGGAATTTTACTTAGTTAATCCTCTTGACTATATTTTTTGTTACGTGTATCGTTGTTATACGAGAGATTTTGGGGAGAAATTTAATATGGAAGAAAACAATGTTTTAAAGAAGTTTACTACTGCTCAGTTTTTGAACTTTGCTTTAGGTTTTTTTGGATTGCAATTTGCTTGGCAAATGAGAATAATTTTATCAGGCCCTGTTACTGAGGGCTTAGGAGCTTCTCCGTTTATATATGGGCTTATATGGCTTGCAGGACCTTTTACCGGAATGGTCGTGCAACCGTTAGTTGGTGCATTGAGTGATAAGACCGTTTCTCCGTTGGGTAGACGCCGTCCTTATTTGTTAGGCGGAGCATTGTTGGCTTCTTTAGCTTTGTGGATTTTTCCTAATTCTGCCGGAGTTGCGGAATTTTTACATAGGATTACAGGTTTGAATTTACCTCCACTTACGGCGTTGCTTATTGCCGCAATAATGATTTGGGTAATTGATGCTTGTGTAAATGTGGCTCAAGGTCCTTATAGAGCATTAATTCCTGATGTTGTTCCTGAAGAACAATACTCTATTGCAAATTCTTATATAAGTTTGGCAATTGGGCTTGGCTCTGTAGTTGCGGCCGGAACTGCTCCATTTTTAAAGTGGGCTTTTGGATACCAAATGTCTATTCCGGCTCAGTTTATTATGGCGGCTTTGGCTTTTACACTTGGGATGATTTGGACTTGTATCACTATTAAAGAAGGTAAAAAGGCTGTTCAACAAGAAAATAAGCAGGAAACGGAACAAGTTAAGTCTCAATCTTTTATTCAATCATTAAAGGATTTCTTTGCTTTATCTCCTGAAGTATCAAAGATTTGCACAATGCAATTTTTTACTTGGATTGGTACTATGTGTATGATGATTTTCTTTACTCAGTATGCAGTTCATACTATTTATTTTGTTCCGGATTTGACTACCGTTTCTGAAGCAACAAAAGAGGCTTATACTATTCCAACCTTAGCAGGTACAAATTTTTCTTCAATTTGTTTTGCGATATTTAACTTAATTTGTTTTATTGTTGCTATCCCAATTGGTTTTTTGTCTGCAAAATATACAAATAAAAAAGTTCATATTATTTCAATTATAACAATGATATTTGCATATTTGGGAATGTTTTTTGTTAGAGAACCTAAAATGGTAGCTGCTTTTATGGGATTAGCAGGTATTGGTTGGGCAAGTATTTGTGCGTTACCTTTTGCTATGCTTTCTCAATTTATTAAAAAAGGAACAGAAGGTTCTGTAATGGGAATTTTTAATATCTTTATTGCAGGTCCGCAAGTGTTTGTTTGTACCTTAGTAGCTTGGATTATTTCAAAATGTTCATTTACTATGGGAGCTGAGCATATTAACTATCATTGGGAATACGCATTTTTAATTGGAGCTGTATGTCTTGCAGTTGCTGCAGTTATTGCTTCTAGAATTAGAGAAAAGGTTTAGTAATGGAAGATTTAAAAAAAAGAATTCTTTTAATATATCCGCCTTCTCCCGTAATGAATAGAGAAGACAGGTGTCAACAACCGACAAAGGATTTAATAGTAATTCCTCCTTTGCCACCTACGGATTTGATGTATTTGGCATCTATTGCAGAAAAGGAAGGGCTTAAAGCTAAAATAGAAGATTATAGTCAGAATGGTGATTTTATTCAAGATTTAAAAGAGTTTAGACCTGATTATTTGGTTGTAAATATTGCAACTCCGACTTTAGAACATGATTTGGATGCGATAAAGAAAGCTAAGGAATTTAATCCTGAAATCGTTACTATTGCTAAAGGTGCGGCTTTTTTAATGTTAGGAGAAAAAATCTTAAAAGAACATGCTTTTCTTGATTATGGGATTTTGGGAGAAGCCGAAGAAACATTAAAAGAAATTCTTGAAAAAAAACAACCGTCAGATATTTTAGGTATATATTATAGAGAAAACAATGAGGTGAAATTTACAGGTAAACGCCCATTTATTGAAGATTTAGATAACTTACCGTTTCCGGCAAGACATTTGGTGAATAACGCTATTTACAGACGTCCGGATAATAATAAGGTTCAAGCAACAATAAAAGTAGAGCGTGGTTGTCCGTTTCATTGTTTTTTCTGCCTTGCGACTCCTGTTTCAGGCGCAAAAGTTAGACGAAGAAGCGCTCAAAATATTGTTGCAGAAATAAGGGAATGTGTTGAAAAATACAATATAAGAAATTTCCTTTTTTGGTCAGATATTTTTAACTTGGATAAAGAATGGACTATGAATTTATGTCAGGCTATTATTGATAGTGGACTGAAAATTACGTGGTCTGCTAATACAAGGGCTGATACCGCTGATTTAGAGATGGCAAAATTGATGTATAAATCGGGGTGTCGTCTTGTTAGTATTGGTGTAGAAAGTGGCTCACAGTATATGCTTGAAAAAATGGGTAAAAAAATTACCCTTGATGATGTAAGGCGAACTGTAAAAGTTTTTAAGGATGCTAAAATACGCATTTATAACTATTTTGTAATTGGATTGCCTTGGGAGACTGAAGAAACAATTGAAGATACTATAAAGTTTGCAATAGAACTTGATAGTGATTTTATAAGTTTTTATACGGCAACTCCACTTCCGGGATCCAGATTTTACGATTATGCTAAAGAGCATAATTTGTTTGACAAGGATACTTCTTTTGAAAATGCATATTTTTATCCATCGGTGAATACTCATACATTGTCTAAAGACAGAGTTTTTGAATTGCATAAATCTGCAATAAAAAGATTTTATTTAAGACCTGCTTATATATTTAGAATGCTTACACGAATTCGTTCTTTAGCTGAAGTTAAAAACTATTTTATAGCAGGGATGAATGTTTTATTAAGACGTTAGTATTTTTTTATTTTATCAGGCAGATACTTAAAAATAAGGTTCTCCGTTCAGAGAACCTTATTTTAGGTGATTGTGATTATGAAAAATTTTTATCTTAGTTTAAGATAAATCCGCCTTTATCAGCGTTTTGAAGGTTTTCACCTTCAATTTTTGCTCTAAGATTTTTAATATATTTGTATACGTAGTCTCTTGGCAAATCAAGTAATGCGGCTAAGTCTTTTGCGTATACAATTTTACCTTTGTTCTGTACAAAGTAATCAAAAACTCGTTGTTCTCTGTCTGTTAGAGCTTTTTTGAAAACAAATCTAACTTCTTCTCTTAAAGTTTCTGCTTTAGGTAACTCTATTTCTTTTTTTTCATTTTTTTTAGTTGCAGGTTTTTTTTCTGCTTTTGGTTTAGTAGCCTTTTCCGGTTTTACAGAAATTTCTTCTTCTTGAATTTTATGTATTGCAAACGGAGTCGGAGCAATTTCTCTTTCTCTTTCGTATGCACGTTCTGCAATTGCACTAATTCTTTCAGCGTGATTTTGTTTCCATTCCGGTTCTGCTGAAACAACAGGTTTCCCTTTTAAAACTATGTCTATTAAATCGTTTGTAGGCTTAGCTTCTTCTATCTTTTTCCCTAATCTGGCAGCAAATTCTTCTAATGTAATCTTTTCTAATGAGCTTCTCCATTGTTTAATCTCTTCTTTGCTCAAATATTCAGACATTCAAAATCTCCTATAAACTATAATCTGTGTCTCTTTACATACTCTAATGTAGCATAAACCATGCCCCATGATTCAAAATGTTTCGCAACGTAAATTTTTATTTTTTATTGTAACAATTGGAGAAAAGTATTAAGTTATTTGGTAGATGCTATTAATATAATACTCCGGAATCCAATATTTTTTGAACTTCAGAATTCATAATAGTGTGTATTTCATCGACAGATTTTGTCCCATCAATGCTTATGAAATTATATTCTGATTTCATTTTTTCATATTGTTCAAGACATTTGTTTTGATAAATCTCAAAGCTTTTATAAAAATCTGTTGAAAAGCCCACATCTCTGCCGCTTTCATAATAATTTAAACCTGTTGTTCCTATAATTCTCTTTAATAAAACGTCAACAGGCATATCTAAATAAAATACTAAATCCGGTTCGGGTGCATAATCATAAAGGTTTTTAACCCATTCGATATTTTGTCCTCTTACCACATCTCTTGCTAGCGCTGTATAATAATATCTATCCAAAAGAACTATAAAACCTGATTTTAATGCGGGAATAATCTGGTTTTCTAATCTGTCAGCAAAATCTGCTGCATAAAGTAGGCTGTATGTTGTTGCGTTAAGCAAATTTCTGTCTTTGGCATCATCTATCACTCCGGAAATTAATCTTGAAGTTTTCCATTCAGATACCATTACACCATAAGATTGAGCCTGAATAGAGTTTTTTAGCAGTTGCAACTGAGTCGATTTCCCTGAACCGTCAGTTCCTTCTATTACAACAAGTAAACCTTCATATCCGTGTTTTGTTTTGAATTGTCCCATTATAAGTTTACTCCCTTTGCTTTTAAAATCTCTTTAAGCATTTTTCTTATTGTAACCTGTTTAGAGTGTATAGAATCCATAGCATCAAGCTTTACCAGTCCAAATTCATCAACCATTTTTTGATATTCATTTATTACTCGGCCTTGAAATATCATATAACTTTCGTATGGATCGTTACTTAATTTTAAATCCATTCCGGCTTCATAAAATTTTGGAGCTCTATTTGAACAAATTCTGGCAATAGAGTCTTTGGGGTTAATATCGAAATATATTGCCAAATCCGGTTTTATTGCGAAACTATACACGTTTCTAACCCAATTAGCATCAACCCCTCTAGCAACATCTCTTGCAAATGCTGTATATGCGTATCTGTCAGCAAGGACAATAAAACCTGCTTTCAAAGCCGGAGCTATGACCTGTTTTAATCTATCGGCAAAATCTACTGCGTGTAATAGTGAAAAAGTTCTTGGAGAAAGTAAATTTTTCTTTTTTGCAAGCTTTGTTGTTTGGCTAATAAGTTCAGAGGAATTCCACTCTGTAAAAATCACGTCTTGTCCTATAGATTTTAACCAATCTCTTAACAAGGCCAATTGTGTAGATTTCCCTGAACCATCAATGCCTTCAACGCATATAAGTGTTCCGCTATAATTGTGTTCTGTTGTTAATTTAGACAATTACTATACTCCTTTTTCTTCCAAAAGTCGAACGTTAATTTTTCCAAATTTTGCTGATAAATTATCAATAATATGTATAAAATATAATTCAGGCTCTAAATCTTTTTGCTCTAAATCTATAATTGCTCCCCAATCGCTTCTGCCGTGATGGGCTGCTATCATTCTTGCAATTTCTTTAAATCCGTTGTTCATACATATTGAAAAACCGTATTGAGAGTGGGTTAACCATTCTTTTCGGAAGTTTTCATCATAATCTATCAGTCCGGTTTCCAAATTAATGGTATACTCATAAATTTTTCCAATGTCGTGCAATATGCAAGCTGCGTAAATGTTGTCTTTGTTAAACTTATAAATAGATTTATCCATGTTGCATTCTGCATATTGAAGGCATTCCAATATGTGAACCATTAATCCTCCAATATAGTTATGATGCATCATTTTGGCGGCAGGCATAATTTTTATTTTGTCTTTATGTTCCAT
Organism: uncultured Candidatus Melainabacteria bacterium; assembly: GCA_934718275.1. GTDB lineage: Bacteria > Cyanobacteriota > Vampirovibrionia > Gastranaerophilales > Gastranaerophilaceae > Stercorousia. The sequence goes on from CAKUZD010000003.1 coordinate 101,537, forward strand.
AAAGTATTTTGTTAAAAAATTGTTTAGTTTTTCATCTTTTATTTTATCGAAATAAGAAATAATTTGGCTATAAACCTTCTCTCTTTCGTTTTCATCTAATCCCATTTTGGCTTCTTTAATGAGTGAAAGAGTAGAAACAAGGCAGTTATTATATCTTTCGTTAAAACTGGCAGAAACAATTCTTACAATATTTCCACACCTGAAAACACTGCTGTCAAAACGGTTTAAGGTTTCTTCCCATAAAATACAATTTAAAACGGAATTATCTTCAAGGTTTTTTAATTGTAATTTACCCATCTTGGTTCCGGCTTTTGTATCTCCGACTGAAAATGTTATAACTTCATAATCTACATCTGTACTAAACATATTTTTTCCTTATTTTTTTATAAAAGTTTTGCTTAATTAGTTTTTATTTCTATCTATAATTTTGTTGTCTGAGCCCCATACGAATGAAGACCTAATTTCTTCTCCAACTTTTTCTATCAAATGGTCAGCGTTTTCTTTCCTCAATTTATTGAAATTTTTGCAACCTGTTTCCATTTCATTTAAAAATTCATCGGCAAACTCTCCGCTTTGAATATCTTTCAATAAATTTTTCATAGCTTGTCTTGATTCTTCGCCTATAACTTTTGGCCCGCGAGTCATATCTCCATATTCAGCAGTATTAGATATAGAATATCTCATATCTGCAAGACCTCCTTGATTAATCAAGTCTACGAGAAGTTTCATTTCATGTAAAACTTCAAAATAAGCCATATATGGAGAATATCCGGCATCAACAAGTACCTCAAAACCTGTTTTGATTAAAGCTGAGACTCCACCACATATAACAGCTTGTTCTCCAAATAAATCAGTTTCTGTTTCTTCTTTGAATGTTGTTTCTATTATTCCGGCTCTGCCTGCTCCAATTGCAGAAGCATAAGACAGGGCTATTTCCTTAGAATTTCCTGATGCATCTTTGTATATGGCAATAAGTGAAGGAACTCCTCTGCCAATTTGAAATTCACTTCTTACAGTATGTCCTGGCCCTTTTGGTGCAACCATAATTACGTTAACACCTTCAGGTGCAACAATTTTTTTATAATGAATGTTAAATCCGTGAGAAAACATTAAATATTGACCTTTTCTCATGTATGGTTTGATTTGTTCTTCATAAACTTTAGCTTGGATTTCATCAGGTATAAGAATTTGAATAATATCAGCACATTTTACGGCATCTTCAATAGACATAGTTTTAAAACCGTAATCTTTGGCTTTAAGCTCAGATTTGCCACCGGGTCTTAAACCTAAAACAACATCACAACCTGAATCTTTCAAATTCATTGATTGTCCGTAACCCTGAGAACCAAATCCAATTATCGCAATTTTTTTTGTTTTGATTAAATCTTTGTTAATATCTTTGTCAAGATAAATATGTAATTTGTTCATATTATGCCTCTTTTCCCTTTAACCGATTTTAACACAAAAATAAATTCCAAACTTTAATTGTAAATATATGTTAGTTTGTTTGTATTGATGTAGAATTTGTTTTAGAATATGTGACATGGATGTAAAAAAAAATAAAAGTTTAGAAGAAATTTTTTATTGGTTTTGGATTGGTTTGATATTAGTGTTTTATGTGTGTTCTCCACTAATTTATACTCCAATAACCAAAGTGCATTGTAATAAATCTGAAAATTATTGTACAATAAAACAGAATTTCGTTTTGAATTCTGTTCATCGATTGTATGATGATGATTTTTTATTAATAAATTTGCAATTTTATAATAAATCGCAATTTAGAAGTGTAAAGATTGATTATGAATTAATTGCAAGTGAAACTAAAGATTATTATTCTCATTATGAAAGATATACTTATGACATAAATCCGTTAGCGGCATCAAAATTTAGAAAAGATTTTAGTGGTTATTTAGATAACCAAAGTCAAAATTTGTTTGATAAATTACATATTCCTATTTATTACATAGGTTTGCTTAGTTGTTTACTATTGTTTTTAATAGGAAGAAAAAATCTGTTTAAAAATATTTTGATAATTTATGTTTTGGCTGCTCCCTTTGGTTTAAATGTCGTTTTTTATGTTTGGAACATCTTTTTCTAATTTGAAGCCAGTTCGTTTTCACCAAACAAGAATACCTGTAAAGTATTTTCTTGCTGTTTTATTGGTTTGTAAAAATCTTTAATTAAAACACATTGAGTTTGGATACAGTTTAAATTTCTTTCGTGTAAATAGTTTTCTAAAATATCTGCATTGATTGTGTATTGCCTGTGTTTTAGGAAAGCATAAAAGGTTGTTTTCCTTCGAGAAATCTCTCCAAGAGCAAAATTGATTATTTCGTCATACGGAACATTATAAGCATCATTCATTGACATATCTATTATAAAATTCAAGTTGTCACTTGTTGTAATAGATAAATACGCAACAATTCTATGATTTGACGGTTCTTCCAATACATATCTGTTTTTGTAAAAATTTGTAAGTCCTTCAAAAACAGGTTCTTTGTACTCTGTTTTAAGTCTTTGTAATGAAGGTTTGTATAAGTTTTTTAATTCATTATTGTATAGTTGTGCAACTTGTTTTGCATCAGAATTTTGGCAGTATCTGAAATTCGCTTTTAACTCAGTTTCAGGTTTGAAATTCTCAAGTTTCCATAAGTTTTCATAGCTACATTGTCTAAAACCGCATCCTTGCATGAATAGGTTTAAGAGTTCTTCGTGAGATTGGTCGACTGTTACTTTAAAAGATGTTGCTCCTTTTGCACCAAACCTCGCGATTACAAATTCAACAAGTCTTTTACCTACATCGTACATGTTTTGTTGGAAAATTAATCTTGTAATGTTCATTTTATAAGGATTTCCGCTTGTTGGGGCAACTGTAATAAGGCCTAAAATTTCTTTTTTTTCAAGCAAAATATATGATTCCGGTAAGAATTTGTATTTTAAAGGCAGGAGTCCATGGATTAAACCAAAGGCTTGGTTTGATAAATTTTTAGAAATTCTATCATTATCTCCCAAGTATGAAATCATTTTTTTTATTTTGGGAGCATCAAAACAATTTAATCTTCTTATTACCGTCATATAAGTATTATATAATTAATCTTTATTCTTTTCAAGTTTGTGCTAAAATTTAAAACAAGAGGGATGTTATGAAAATTGCAGTAATTGAAGATGATAAAATTGTTATAAAACAGGCAGATGACGAAAAGTTAGATGGCCGTAAAGGTGCAATTGTAAAAGTTTTAGGCTGTGGACTTTGTGGTTCGGATATCGTAAAATTTATTCATAAAATTGCTAAGAATGGTACAGTTCTCGGGCATGAAATTGTCGCAGAGATTGTTGATATTAATTCTGATACAAGTTTTAAAATTGGGGATGAAATAGTTACTTCTCATCATATTCCTTGTGGAGAATGTGTGTATTGTAAACATGGAAATGTTTCAATGTGTAAACATTTTAAATCTACTAATATTCGCCCGGGCGGTTTTTCTGAGTTGGTTTATTTGAGTGAAGAACATTTGCAGAATGTTGCGCACCTCAAACCTGAAAATTTGTCAGATATCGAAGCTTCTTTTTATGAACCGTTAGGTTGTATAGTTAGAGCGGTAAAAAGGGCAAATTTATTGGAAGGTGATGAAGTTCTTGTTGTAGGCTTGGGAACAATTGGAATATTAACAGCTCAAGCATTAAAAGCTTATGGTGCTAATGTAACAGGTTGTGATTTAATTCCGGAAAGACTTGAATATTTAAACTCTTTAGGCATTAATGCGATAGATGTTAAGAAGTTGGATGATGAATATAAAGCGGATGCAATTTTTATGACGTCAGGTGCTGATAAGGCAATTGATACTGCCTTAAAATACGTTCGTAATGGCGGAAAAATTGTTGTATTTTCCAGCACTCCACACGATGACTCGTCTTATCCGAATAATGAAATTTATTACAGAGAATTAACGGTTATGGGAAGTTATTCACCGTCTCCAAAAGATTTGCAAGATTCTCTCGAATTATTACGAACGGGAAAAGTAATTGTAAAAGGCTTGTCAACAGTGTATAAATTAGATGATGTTGAACAGGCATTTGAAGATACTATGGCAAACAAAATTATGAAAGCGTATATTTTGATTGCCGATAAGGCAATAAGATGTTAAGGCATTAAGGAGTTTAGTTTGTATTATAAAGATTTAGAGGTTTGGAAAGAAGCTATGATACTTGTAACTGATATATACAAGCTTACAGAAGATTTTCCTCAAAATGAAATATTCGGATTAACTAGTCAAATTAGAAGATGTGTTGTTTCAATACCATCTAATATTGCAGAAGGTTCTGTGAAATCATCAGATAAAGATACTTTAAAATTCCTTGATATAGCGCGAGGTTCTTTAGCAGAATTGGATACACAAATATTAATTTCTAAAAATTTAGATTTTATTGATGAAATTGAGTTTATAGAGAAGCGAATTTCATACGTGAATGCTTTGTTATCAGGATTAATAAAATATTACAAAAAGCAACTTAACGATAAGCCATAGTGCCTTAATGCCCTATAGCCTTATTAACTTTTAAGGAGAAATATGAAAGCAATACAATATTACGGACCACAAAATATAAAATATGAAGAAGTTATGGTAAAACCTCCCGAAGAAGGTGAGGTTGTTGTAAAAGTTATATCGGCATTGACTTGTGGTACAGATGTCAAAACATTTAGACGTGGTCATCCTGTGCTAATCAAATCAGTACCTTCAGGTTTTGGACATGAGTTTGCGGGGATTGTTGATAAAATTGGTAAAGGTGTTGACAATGTTAAAGTTGGCGACAGAGTTGTTGCTGCCAATTCTGCTCCTTGTGGAAAATGTTTTTATTGCAGGCATGAAGAATATAATTTGTGTGAAAATTTAGACTTGTTGAATGGGGCTTATGCGGAATATATAACAGTTCCGGCAAGAATAGTAAAAAAGAATATGTTAATTTTGCCTGATAGTTTGAGTTTTGATAAAGCTGCATTTTGTGAGCCTTTAGCAAATGTTGTTCATGGGGTTGAAAGAACTGAAATAAAAAAAGGGCAGACTGTTGGGATTATTGGAATTGGCCCTATTGGTTTGATGTTTGCAAGATTGGCAAAATTGAAAGGTGCAAGAGTAATTGTTGCGGGTAGAAATCCAATAAAGTTGAAAGCTGCAGAAGAATTTGCACATGCTGATGAAATTGTTGATTTAACAAGATATCCTAATCCTGAAAAAATATTTAGAGAATATACAGAAGAACACAAAGGACTTGATGTTGCAGTTGAATGTGTCGGGTTGCCTGAAATTTGGGAACGAATTTTTTCTTGTGTTAGACCGGGTGGAACAGTACATTTCTTTGGCGGGTGTAAATCAGGCTCTACAGTTACTTTTGATACTACTAAAATGCATTATGGTGATATAAAACTGATGAGTGTTTTCCATCATACTCCAAAATATTTTAGAATGGCGTTGGATTATATTGCATCAGGGGATGTTGAAGTTGAAAAATTGATAACGGATACGCTTCCGTTAGACAAAGTTGAATGGGCTATGCACCAACACATGGATGGAAAGGCTATTAAATTTTTGATTAAACCGGAATTAAATTCGTAAATTTAGAGTTTAGTTGAAAAGAATTTTAAAATATGTTAAAATTATAATGTATTCATTAAAAGAGAGGACGTTTATGAAAAGATTAAGTTTAGAGTCACAGTCATTGTTGAATAAGGACAATGCTTCAAGTGACGTGAGAAGCTGCACGCTTCTCGGGGGGGGGGCAATCGCTGCATAACCTCTCATAACCGTGGTTTTGGGTTAGTTGAAACATTAAAAAGTTTATCTTTTTATGATGGAGTTTTAAAAAGATTTTTCGCTATCGCTCAGAATGACGATAACAATAGAAGGTCTAATACTATTTGTGCCTTCACGCTGGCAGAAGTACTAATCACACTTGGTATTATCGGTGTTGTTGCAGCTATGACAATGCCGGTATTAATTCAAAAATATCAGAACATTGTACTGGAAAATCAATTCAAAAAAAGTTATTCAATGCTTTCGCAAGCTTTGAATAAAATTTATGTTGACAATGATATGTCTATACCTGTTTGCTATTATAATTTTGGTTCTATTACAGCAACATCAGACAGTGGGGCAAGAACTTCGGATTGTGTTGCTGTCAAGGAGCAATTTTTAAAAAATTTGCGAGTTATTAAAACTTGTGAAGATAATTCTTATAAAAATGGTTGTATTCCAAAATATGAAGGGTTTGATATAATGATGATTGAAAAATATCCTGATTTATCTGAGGAAGAAGCGTTAGATAAAGTTCGACATGTCAAGGGGTTTTGGCAGAATGCGATATTAAATGTAAATGCTTCTCATGTACTTGCTGATGGGTCTATAATATTAGAGTATGAAGCTCGAAATTACTTGCCGGTATTATTTGCAATTGATATAAATGGCAAAAAAGGCCCTAATAAATGGGGATATGATTTGTTTTCGTTTTTTACTGTTTCTGATGAGCTTAAATATCATTTACAAGGAACTTGGTATGCTGTAGAAAAAGGTGGTAAAACAACTGCAGAAATGTTAATTAAAAAATAAAGACCGACAATGTCGGTCTTTTAAATGAAAACTCTCAATTCTTACTAAATAATAAGCACTATTTGACTACTTGAAGTCTTGCTTGTATCCCAGCATCAGCATTAATTCTTTTTGCTGCTGCTAACGCCATATTACGGCGCTTTCTCGCTCCTCTTAATATGAATTCCACACTGTCGCATACATTACACGAAGGTGATTTTATCTTTTTTAACATATTTTAATTCTCCATTGTTTTTCTGATTACATATTTAGTATCGGTATTTTTTTTGAAAAACTTTAATATAAAAATTAAAATATTAAGAAAAGTTTACGTAAAAAAAGACCTTCTTTTATGAAAGAAGGTCTTTTTTTATTTTAATAAATCTAAAACCTATACAGCGTAAACGCTAACTTGTTTTCTGTCACGTCTGTGTGGTTCGAATTTAACTTGTCCATCAATCAAAGCATATAATGTATCATCAGAACCGATTCCTACATTGTTGCCTGGGTGAACTTTTGTTCCTCTTTGACGAACGATAATGTTACCAGCTTTAACGATTTCTCCACCGAATTTTTTTACGCCCAAACGTTTTGCTTCGGAGTCACGACCGTTACGGGTAGATCCCATACCTTTCTTATGTGCCATTTTTTTATTCTCCTTATACTCCGTATAAAGTTTTTAATATGTACGTTTATACGTGTTAGTTGTATCACTTTGTTTTTGAGGAAATTTCCTCTTTCGAATTTATAAGTTTACTCTAACTTATGCTTCTTCTGTTGCTTCAGCAGCTTTCTTTTGAGCTGAAGTTCTGATTTTAGAAATCATAACTCTTGTAAAGCCTTGTCTGTGTCCTTGTTTTTTTCTGTAGCCTTTTTTAGGTCTTTGTTTGTAAACAATGATTTTTTTAGCTTTATCGTGTTTTACGATAGTACCTTCAGCAGATGCTCCAGCAACGTATGGTTGACCTACTTTAGATTTTTTTCCATTTACAATCATTACGACTTTGTCAAAAACAACTTTTGAATCTTTGTCGCCTTCCAATAATTCAACATCAAGGTATCTTCCTTCTTCTACTTGATATTGTTTTCCGCCTGTTTCTACAATTGCGAACATTTGTTTTTCCTTTCTATTTGGGTATCGTATTTCCAAAACGGAAATTTTAAAACGAGTTACCGCATACTAATACATCTGTTATTATCCTCTACTAAAGCTTACATGTCAAGCGGTATTAACATTTATTAACTTTCTGTTTTGCGAAATTTGTTTGCGGTAAAATAATATGCGGATAGATTTTTAAGGGTTTAAATATGAAGTTTACGCTTGAGGAATTGAAAAAAGCTACTAATGCAGAAGTTATTGGAAATGTAGATGGTGATTTTGAGATATCAACTGATACCAGAACTATCAAAAAAGGAGATATTTATTTACCGTTAAAAGGTGCAAGTTTTGATGGTGAAGCTTTTTGTGACAAGGCTTTAAAAGCGGGTGCTGTTGGGTGCTTTTATTCCAAAACAGAATGCCCTGCGGATTTCGCATTAAAAGTTCCGGATACTTTAACAGCTTATTTGCAAATTGCAAATTTTGCTCGTAAAAAATATGCTCCAAAAGTTATTGGAGTGACAGGAAGTTCCGGTAAAACAACTACAAAAGAGATGATTTATTCTGTTGTATCCGAAAAATTTAAAACGCACAAAACTTTTTCTAATCATAACAATGAAATTGGTTTTTGCCAAACAGTTTTGTCAATGCCTGAGGATACTCAAGTATTGATAATAGAAATGGGCATGCGAGGATTTGGAGAAATCGAGCTTATTGATAGGTTTGCAGAACCTGATTATGCCGTAATAACCAATGCAGGTTCTGCTCATATTGGGCGATTGGGAAGTCTTGATAATATTGCAAAAGCTAAATGCGAAATAACTTCTCATTTAAAAGAAGCTTTAATTGCTAATGATAATCCCAGGTTGAAAAAATTTGCTAATTTTGCAGGAGAAAAAATTTTTTATTCTTTAAATGATGTTCAAATTCTTGAAAAGCGTAGCGGATATTCAAAATTTGTATATAAAGATGAAGTATATGAGTTGAATGTCGATGGCGAATATAATATTGAAAATTCTATTGCTGCAATTGAAATTGGTATTAAATTGGGAATGTCTTATGACGAAATAAAATGTGGACTTGCTAAATATCATCCTATAGAAAAACGATGGGAAGAAGAAGATATAAAAGGTTTTAGGGTTATAAATGACAGCTATAATGCTAACCCTGAGTCTATGAAGGCTTCTGTTTCAACTTTTTTGGAATTATATAAAAATCCGGTTGTTATTCTTGGAGATATGGGAGAACTTGGAGAAAAAGAAGTTGAATTTCACCGTGAGGTGGGTGAATACCTTGGCAAAAAATTTAAAGATAAAAAAATTCTTTTTATAACAGTTGGGAATTTAGCAAAATTTATTGGTGTTGAATTATTAAAAAGCGGATTTGATGTAAAACAATTTAAAGATAATATTGAAACATCTCGTTACATTCTTGATAATTTACATGAGGGTATTACAATGTTCTTAAAGGCTTCTCGTTCTATGAAGTTTGAAGAAATAATTGAAAATTTGAAAAAATAAGACATTTTTGTATGTCGGTTAAAGAGTAAAAAATAAATAAAAGAGGGTATAAAAAATGATAATGCTAACAGTTGCGTTTTTACTAGGGATGATATTATGTTTACTTTTTGGAGTCCCATATATAGATTTTTTGAAAAAACACATGATTGGACAATATGTAAAAGATTGTGCTCCTGAAACGCATGCAAAAAAACAGGGTACGCCTACAACAGGTGGTGTTTTTATTATTGTTGCAGTTATTTTAGGTTCCATAATTGCTTTAGCTATGGCTCAGAGGCTTAATACAGAAGCTTTTATCATACTTTTAACTCTTTTATTCTATACTTTTGAAGGCTTTCAAGATGATTATTTGAAAATCAAAGGAAAGAAAAATGACGGTATGTCTGCAAAAGCTAAACTTTTAAGGCAGATTGCAATTGCGATGTTGCCTATTTTGTATTTAATGATGACGAAAGCAGGTGCGGGTGATGTTGTTATCGGACATTATGTATTGCACTTGGGTTGGTTTTATCCGATATTTGGTTTAATAGTTATCACCGGAGCTTCTAATGCTTATAATTTAACTGACGGGTTAGACGGTTTAGCAGCTTCAACCGGAGTGTTTGCATTTTTGGCATGTGCACTAATTGCTTTCTTTTCAGGGTATCCTGAAGCAGCTGTGATTTCTGCATGTGTAGCTGGGGCATTAGTAGGTTTCTTAAAATACAATAAACCAAAAGCAGAGGTATTCATGGGTGATACGGGGTCTTTGGCAATTGGAGGGTTGTTAGGTACAGTTGCTGTATTAGGTAAATTTGAAATACTTTTGGTATTAATAGCAGGTGTTTTCGTTATGGAAACACTGTCGGTTATTATTCAGGTAACAAGTTTTAAGACAACAGGTAAAAGAGTATTTAAAATGGCTCCTATCCATCACCATTTTGAATTATGTGAATGGAGTGAGAAAAAAGTTGTTACAGTGTTTGCTCTAGTTTCAGCAATTCTTTCTTTGTCAGCCGTAATTGTATATGTTTTGTTGAATAGAGGTATTTTATAATGAATTGTCCAAGTTTGAAATTTACAGGTAAGAAGGTTTTAATATTAGGTTTTTCAAAAAGTGGTATTTCTGCTGCTAAATATTTGAATAAAGTTGGTGCTGATGTTTATATTACAGAGTATAGGAATGAAAAGCCTGAAGATGCAGAGGAGCTTAACGAATTAAGGTCTGCAGGTATAAATATAGAATTTGGCGGGCATAGTGATGAATTTATAAAAGATGCTTATATTGCAGTTACAAGCCCGGGAATTCCACCAAGAGCTGAAATTATGCAAAAGCTTGCGAGTGCAAATATTTCAGTAATATCAGAAGTTGAATTGGCTTTTACTCAGACACAGTCGCCTTTTATTGCGATAACGGGAACTAACGGAAAAACAACTACAACAGCTTTGACTGCTCATATTTTATCATCCGAGTACAAAGCAGAACCATGTGGAAATTATGGAGTTCCGCCCTGTGATTTGTTAGATAAGGATATTGATTTTTTTGTTTGTGAATGTAGTTCATTTCAATTAGAATACAGTAATTCTTTTGTCCCTCAAATTTCAGTTTTCACTAACTTTACTCCTGATCACATTGATTGGCATCAGGGGTTAGAAAATTATTTTAAAGCTAAAGCAAAAATTTTTGTTAATCCTCAGGCACCTGCTTTTTCTGTTTTGAATGCCAAAGATGCAAAACTTTTGGAATTTGCAAACGAATGTGGTGGAACAGTATTTTTATTTGATGCAAATATCGGGGAAAATTGTTCTTATATTAAAGAGGAAGCTATTTATTTTAAACGAGATGGAAAAGAAGAAAAAATAATAGATTTAAAAGATTGTCCTTTAATTGGAAATCACAATTATCAAAATGTGATGTGTGCAGTGATTGTTGCTAAATTGGAAGGTATTTCTGATGAAAATATAAGAAGTTCTATAATGTCTTTCAAGGTTCCGGAGCATAGACTAGAGAAGTTTGCTCGACTTGGAAAAACTGTGTTTTATAATGATTCAAAAGCTACTAATCCGGAAGCCAGCCTTGTTGCAATAAATTCTTTTAATAATTCTGATGTTGTTCTAATTGCCGGTGGGCGTGATAAGAATACTGATTTGACTGAGTTTTGTGAAGCAATAAATAAGCATATTAAAACCGTTATTTTGATTGGAGAAGCTGCTGATAGGTTCGATGAAAATTTGAGAAAAAATGGTTTTGAAAATATAATTAGAGAGGCTTCAATACAGGCGGCAACAGATAAGTCTATAGAATTGAATCCGGATGTTGTTCTGTTATCACCGGCATGTGCTAGTTTTGATATGTTTAGCGGATATGAGGAAAGAGGAAAGGTTTTCAAGGAATATGTCCTATCAAAGAGCAATTAAACGTGAATCTAATAATAATGTAGACCCGCAAATTCAGAGTGTGATAATTTCTTCTCCTGACACGACTTTGTTAATAGTTGTGGCATTTCTTGTAATAATTGGTTTTTTGGCAATATTTTCTGCTACTGCTCCGAAATGCTTAGACGAAGGAGGAAATCCTGCTCAATTTTTGATAAAACAATTAATTTGTTTTATTGTAGGCTTTTTGGGGTTAAAGTTTTTTATGAATTACGATTATAAAAAGCTTGCTGATTGGAATGTTGTCGTAATGGCTTCTATTTTGATTGCTTTATTTCTAGTCGATTTTACTCCTTTAGGTGTTGTTGTAAATGGTGCTAAAAGATGGATAAATCTTGCAGGTTTTCAACTACAACCATCAGAGTTTGCGAAACCGGCTGTTGTATTACTTCTTGCAAGTGCTTTTAGAAAAGATGCCAATTTGTTTGATCAAAATAAATGGGTTTGGGCATTTTTTCCAATAATAGCTATGGCCGGATTAATTTTTATTCAGCCAAACTTATCCATGGTAATTTTATTAGGAATGACAACAGTTGTTATGTACATGGCTGCAGGAGGTTCTGTAAAATTATTTCTAAGTTGCGTAGGTACTATGTTTGTTACTCTTGTTATTGGTTTAACAACTATTATTAAGCCTTATCAGTTGCAGCGTATTAAAACGTGGAGACATCCGGAACTCGATCCGTTAGGTGCCGGTTATAATATTATTCAATCTCTCATAGCATTTGCTTCAGGAGGTTTTAGTGGTGTCGGATATGGCGGGTCTATTCAAAAATTATCTTATTTGCCGGAATGTCATACTGACTTTATTTTTGCAATTATTGCAGAAGAATTGGGATTTGTCGGATGTTTACTTGTAATAGGACTTTTCTTTACTTTCTTGCAAAGAGGTTTTGTAATAGCGGCAAGATGTCCGGATATGTATGGTAAACTTTTGGCAGTTGGTATTACTTTTTCAATTGTATTTCAGGCATTTATGAACATGAGTGTTGCAAGTTCATTTTTACCAACGACAGGTGTTCCGCTTCCTTTTATAAGTTATGGCGGATCGTCTTTGATTGTTTCTTTAATTATGGTTGGAATACTTTTGAATATTTCTAAAAAAAGAATAAAAAAAATAAGGACTAGATATTAATGAGTAGATTTTTTATAACCGGCGGAGGTACCGGAGGTCATATTTACCCTGCAATAGCAGTTGCTGAAGCATTGAAAGATGAAGAAATTTTTTACATTGGAAACCCGAAGAATTTGGAGTATGATATTGTAAATCAAAAAGGATATCGTTTTTTAGGTGTTAATGTGCACGGTATGCCTAGGCGTTTAGGTTTTGATTTGATAAAATGGGGCTTACAGTTATCTTTTGCTATTTTAAAAAGTTGTTATTATATAAAAAAATATAATCCTGATGTTGTGTTTGGGACAGGTGGTTATGTTTCAGCTCCTGCATTAATAGCTGCAAAACTTTTGAATGTCCCTTACATGATGCATGATTGTGATGCGCAACCCGGGCTGGTAACAAGAAAACTTTCCAGTGGTGCACGATGTGTTTCAGTTGCGTTTGAAAGTGCTTGTAAATTTATTCAAAATAAAAATTGTATAGTTAATGGAAATCCTATAAGAGCTGCTTTTAAGACTCTTTCGAAGGAGGAAGCCAGAAAACAATTAGGTTTGCAAGATAAAACAACAATCATAATAATGGGAGGTTCTCAAGGTGCAAGAACTATTAATGATGCTACTGTTGAGGTTGTAAAATCTTTTTCAAAAGATTTTGATATGCAAGTTATATTCCAAACAGGGAAGAAAAATTATGATAGAGTGATTGAACAATTAATTCGCGATTATCCGCAATATGAAGCAGACAAAAATATTATTGTTAAACCATACTTTGAGGATATGGTAACAGCTCTAAAAGCATCTGATATTGCGATTTCTCGTTCAGGTTCTTTAAGTATTTCAGAAATTTGTGCTTCAGGTATAGCTTCAATTTTTGTTCCTTATCCACATGCTGCGGCAGACCATCAGAGAAAAAATGCAAAATTTATGTTGGAAAAAGATGCCGGGCTATATATTGAGGATAAAGATGCTAATGAAAAAAGTTTTTATGAAACAGTTGAATGTTTAATACGTGATAAGTCAAGGTTAGAATTGTTACAAAAAAATTCACTGGCTCTTGCCAAATTTGATGGAACTGAAAAAATAGTTGAACAGTTAAGAGAAATTGCAAATGAAAAAAACGTATAATGATGCTATAAATTTATTAACTTCTCAAGGGAAGTTTTATATAGATTTAGGATTAGAAAGAATGGCCGCTATTTTGGCGTTGCTTGGAAATCCTCAAGATAAGTTAAAATGTATTCATGTTGCCGGAACAAATGGCAAAGGATCCGTTTGTGCAATTGTTGCCACAGTTTTAGCTAAAGCAGGTATTAGGGTTGGACTTTATTCAAGTCCGCATATTTATAGCTATACAGAACGTATAAAAATAGATGGCAGCGATATTTCAAGAGAAGATTTTGCTGAATTAGTTTTTGAAATTTGTGAAATAGCTGAAAAAAATAATATTCATTTAACTGAGTTTGAAATTTTAACAACTGTAATGTTTAAGTATTTTGCAGATAATAATGTAGATGTTGTGGTTTTAGAAACAGGTTTAGGGGGGCGTTTTGATGCTACAAATATAATAAAATCGAACCTTTGTTCTATTATTACACATATTGATTTAGATCATACCGAAAGACTTGGTAATACAAAATCAAAAATTGCCTTTGAAAAAGCCGGAATTATAAAACCGAATTGCCCAGTGTTTACATCAGAAGGATATGAAGAAATTAAGGACAAGGCAGATGCTGAAAATTCATTGTTTGTAATGGTTGCACCTTTTGAAGATACTACAAATTTGTCTTTGAAAGGAACTTGCCAACAAGAAAATTTGTCCCTTGCTCTTGCAGCTATTCGTTATTTGTTTCCACAACTAGATGAAAGTATTATACAATCCTCTTTACGAGAAGTAAAACATCCATGCCGTTTTGAATTATGTCGGAGTGATTTGATAATTGATGCCTCTCATAATCCAAATGGAGTTATGGCGTTAAGAGACAGTTTGGATTTTTATTATCCAAATAAAAAACGTTGTTTTGTTTTTGGTTGTTTACGTAATAAAGACTATGTTAAAATGATGAAAATTTTATTTTCTCGCGGAGATAAAATTTATTTTTACCATTTTAATAATCCAAATTCTTGTACAATAAGTGAATTGCAAACGGCTTGTGAGTATCCGTCTCAAGAATTTAAGTCCTTAGACGAGTTGCCTAAGGACTGTATGAAAGTTATTTGTGGTTCTTTTTATATGCTTAATGAGTTTGTTCCTGAGTCTCTTGTGCTTCAACCATTTCCTCAAGAAGATTTGTAACTTTGGCAGGTTCGAAATCCGTACAAGAATTCCATATTAATGTAGGTTTTTGGGCTGTAATTGAAGGACTTGGATAGTCACTATTACAAAAACCTTTTAGCATATTTGTTGAACCGTCTACGTTTGATGTGAAATATTTGCAGCAACTACAAATTTTTAAGACAAAACCGTATTCATATAATCTCTGTCGAATTTCTTGTAGTGCATCTATCATTCTTAAATGTTTTCCGGTTACAAATTTTTTCTTTTTGTACATAAATTTTATTTTTGCTAAGCCGGATTCTGATATAAATTCTAATTTACAAGGAAGTTCTCTCCCTGCTGTATTCATAACAAATGCGTCAATTGAAAGTTTTTCTGTTCCCTCAGGAAGATCTTCTTTTTGAGATATTTTTGAGCGAATACTTCTAACAGGCGGAAGATTTTTTATAATATGACATAGTGAATAAATTGGGTATAAACATAAAAGAACGATTTCCCTAAATCTTAATTTTGAATTAATTAAGCTTATTCCAAATCCTGCAACTAGTATTAAGAATGATAAAAGAACTATTCTAAAATCTACAAAGAAATAATATCTGTAGGAGTGTTTCATTACAGCAGCATACACCAACAAAATCATCCATATATTAGGATTGAGTAGTGAAAATGTATGTTCCGCAAAACCAAAGTTGCTTTTCCCAACTTGAGTAAAGCAATTTTTAAACAAGTCCAATCTTGCAGACAATCTGGGTTTCCTAAATTCGTAGTTTGCGGTATCAACATAAGTTTGTATGTTCGGGTTGTATGTACAAGGACATTTTATTTTTGATAAAAGTAAGCTATATTTTAGTTCTGAATTAATGTCTTTAAAATCTACCGAACCAATTTCGTCAACAATATCTTTTTTAATAACAAAAACACCGGAATCAGCACTTGCAGCAAGTCCGAATAAAGAGCGTGCTTTCCTCATAAAGTTCATGTGATATTTTTGGTACGCAGCTTTAATTTTATCAACCGGACCTAAATTATCTGTAATAATTAAGGTTTCGCCACATAATACGCTATGTTTTGCCAAACCTGAATTTATTGATGTTAAAAAGTTTGAAGGAATACTTCTATCTGCATCAATGAAAACAAAAGAATCAATAGTTTGATCTTTTGCCAATCTTTCAATAAGTATTGAAACAGCTTGATCTTTTCCTACAGTTCCAACATCTGTTATATTTATTAGATTTACAAAATTGTCTCCTGCGAATAGTTGTTCAGAGCCATCAGAGCAGTTATCCAATATAACAAATACTCTAAAATTGTTGATTGGATAATCTTGCATTTTTAATTCTTTAACCAAGTTATCAAGTGTAATTTTGTTATTTCTTGCATAAATAACAACAGCAAGGTTATCTTTTTCTTCATATTGAGAATATTTTTTTTCAATTTTGAAAGTTTGGTCATTGAGATTTCTAATAGCCAAGACTAAAAAGTATAGCGAATATATTGCTACATAGATAAAAAGTATGTCTAAAATTAATTCCATAAGTATCCTTTCACAATAACATTTTATGTAAAAAAATGCTAAAAATCTATTACATGTAAATAAATGTAATTTCTATTATTCAAAACTATAAAAAGGTCTTGAAATACAGAAAAGCTCCTTTTAATAAAGGAGCTTTCATTAAATGTGTATGTTTTTTAATTTTAAACAAGTTCAACAACTTTCAAAGCGTTTCTTGAAGCGATTTCAACAAGGCTTCTAGCAGTTGCCATCATTGACAAGTCTGAATCCATTTTGTTGATGCAAGAACCGCAACCGATAGCAGAAGCACCGGCAGCAAATGCAAATGGTGCAGTTGTTGTGTTAATTGCTGTAGCTGTCATAATCGGAAGGTCAATATTTCTTGAAAGTTCAATTGTATTAGAAATAGTTAATTCAGCTCTTTCCATTAAACCTCTAGCACCTTCAGAAATGTGATTAGCAGAGAAATGACCTTCTGTTTGAATTAAATCAATACCCATAGTTTCTAATCTTCTTGCTAAATCAATTTGTTCTGCAATTGATAATTCACCAGGAATAGTTACACAGAAGAAAGTTCTTGTATCACCTAACATATCAATAGTTTCTTTAACTAAAGACATAACCTGATCAGCAGAGAAAGACATTCCCTTTTTATAAAGAACGTCAAAGTTTCCTAATTCGATAGCATCTGCACCAAGTTCAACTGCTTTAACAAGTTCTGATGGAACAATTGAAGATACGAAAATAGGCATATCAGTCATATTTCTGATTTCTGAAATAATTTCAGGTTTTGCACAAATGTCAACAGCAGATGCTCCTGCATTTTCAGCTGAAGATACTACTTTTCTAATATTTTCGATATCAAAATTGTCGATACCTGCAATAACTTTTACAGCTCTTTTTTCTGTTAAATGTTGTCTAAATAAATCAATTCTGCTCATTTAAAAATTTCCTTTCTTATAAAAATGTAAAGTTTTTTCTGAATTATACATTAAAATTGTAATAATTACAATAACTAACCTCAAAATTTTTTAATGAGGTGATGAATTTATTCTTAAAAAACGAATAATAGTATTGTAAAAGGGGAATGGTATGCTAAAAAAAATAATTTTTAACTTATTTTTTGTTTTATTTACAATTCAACCGGTGTTTGCTCAAAATTATGGTGCGGATGAATTAATAAATATTAGTGTTTATGAAAAAATAAATCCTACAATTGTTGCTATTGAGGCGAATTTAGCTGACGGATTTTCAGCGGGTACCGGTTGTGTTGTTCGTTCGGATGGGGTTATTTTAACAGGTTCGCATGTTATAGAAGAAGCTAAAGAAATTGATGTTACAACATCTGACGGAAAAGTTTATAAAGCTTCTGTGCTTGCCAAAATGGGTAAAAATAAAGATTTAGCATTGTTAAAAATTACTCCAAAGTCACGGTTAAAAACTATCCCGTTCGGAGATTCTTCTGATGTAAAAGTTGGGCAAAAAGTATTGGCTATAGGAAATCCGTTTGGTTTTTCAGGAACGCTTACTTCCGGAATTGTTTCGCGAATTGATTATGCTAAAGGGCGAATTCAAACAGATGCTGCGATAAATCCGGGATGTTCGGGTGGACCGCTTTTAAATTCTCAAGGAGAAGTTATTGGTATTTCTCAGTCAATATATAATCCGGATAATAACATTTCTAATATAGGAATTGGGTTTGCTATTCCCGTTAATGATGCTAAAAAATTTATTGAGACCGCAAATTTGGATAATGCAATTCTTGTTGGCAAAAAGAAATTTGCATTTAAAGATTAGGATGTGTCCGATTAAACTTTTTGTGATACAATTAGCACAAGGAGAAGCTTGTGCTAGAATTTTTAGGATTATGTGTAAAAAATTTAATAAAAAGTATAAAATACTTGTTCCAAGTCCGTTTTACATCTGTTTTGGCTCAAGCTGCAACCATAAGTTATGATTCTTTACCTATTTCTTTGATTATTGCATTTATTGCTGCTGCAGTTATTGCTATTCAAGTCTCCAGGCAGTTTTTAATGAGTGGTGCAGAAACATATATTGGCGGAACAATTGCAGTGGTTATGATTAGAGAAATAGCTCCTGGGTTTGTTGCATTGGCAATTGGGGCAAGAGCAGGTACTGCAATTGCTGCGGAGATTGCTAATATGCAAGTTACAAGTCAGGTAGATGCTATGAAAACTTTAAAAGTCGATCCTGTTGGTTATTATTTCACTCCACGAATTTTAGCAGGTATCATAACGGTTCCTATGGTCGTGTTATTGGCTGAGTTTGTCGGAATTGTAGGTGGAATGTTAGTTTCTCAAGCAACAATTGACTTACATCCTGCAAGATATATGAATTCAGCATGGCTTTGGATGTCTACAAGAGATATTTATATAAGCTTATTAAAAGCATCTGTATTTGGCGGATTGATTTCTTTAGTTTGTGCAACACAAGGGTATAGTACAAGAGGAGGTGCTAAAGAAGTCGGAGTGTCGACTACTCAGGCAGCAATTCTATCTACAATCTATATGCTGATTGCAGATTTTTTAATTAATTTGGTATTTTATATAATTTAAGATTGCCTGATTATATTAGCGTTTTCGGTGATGAATTCTTAGTAAATTTTGCCTATCTTTTATTTTAAAGAGATGAGGTATTTATATGAAAAAATTTTTATTATTACCAATGGTATTATTATTTTTAGCTTGTAGTGCTCAAGCAGGGATTTTGTCCAATATATTTGGGATGAATAATAATTATAATAACGGTTTTTATTATCCTCCAAATATAAGATATATGAATGGTAATTATTATAATCCGCCTCGCTATTATAATAATTACTATAATAGACCATATTACAGTACTCCTTATAATTATTATTCTAACCAACCTAATGTTCAATATTCACAACCTTATGGTGGGTATTATCAACAACCTGTTATTTATAGGACAAATGTAAATAGAGTTAATCGTAAAAGTGTTAAAAATACAAATGAAAAAGTTGTTGCAAATAAGTTTTCAGGTATTGAAAAATTAGAAAATCAAATAATGTTGCAAACTTATGAGTATGACAGTGCAAAAAATAGAATAGAAAGACTTGAACAACGTTTGTTTGGAGCTGCTCAGGAGGGGGATTTAGCCCAAAGATTTGAAACATTAAAACTTGCTGCTAAAAATTATAAATCCCTAAATCCAACTTCGCAAAGCTATTCTACTCAAAATAGTTATAGACCGCCAATTTATACAGGAACTTCAGGCGCCGGTTGGCGTAATACACTTTGGGGAAATTTTAAAAATCAATTTGTTGGTACACCAACCGGCTTTACCCCTGCTATGGATCCTGCTTATATGGATTATTTTGAAGCGGAACGAGCTATGGCGGGTAATGGTGAAGAAGTTGGGGTTCAAACAAATCGCGGATATTATTATTCTAATAGAAATCGAGGGACAGGTACAGGTGTAACGATTTTAGATTGACTTTTGGTAAAAATTTATTAAATCATTCATATAGATGTTTATTGCAATAAAAAAATCGGTAATAATATTCTAAAAAGAGTGGTATAAAATGCCTTTTAGGTACAGATTGCAGAAAGTTCTGGATTTTAGAATTCGAAAAAAAGAAGAACAGTTGACTGTAGTGCAGAAAGCACAACAAGCTGTATATGAAGCCGAAGAAAATATTCGACTAAATGAACAAGAAATTCTGACAACAAAACAAAATATGCGCCTTGCAAATCCAATGATGTATGAAACTTATGACAATTATTTAATATTTCTTTGGGATAAGGCGGAAAAACTGGAAGCAATCAGAGTAGAACTTCAGCAAAAATTAGATGAAGAAAAGGCAAAACTTATAAAACTTGAACAAGGTGTGAAAGTCTTGGAAAAACACAAAGAAAAGAATAGAGAAGCTTATATTGCAGAAGAAAAAGCAGCAGAACTAAAACAATATTCTGAGTTAGGTGTAACAAGGTATTTTCGTCAAAGTCAAGAAAAAGCTGAAGAAGAAGCCGCTATTTTAAAACAGTTAGAACAAATAGATGGAGGTAGTTAAAAATGAATGTAAGTGCATCTGCAACAGCAGCAACAGCTAGTACGTCAGATGTGAGCTCTACTCAAACTCAATCAAAAACAAGTAGTAGTTCTAAATCAGATAAATCTTTTGAAGAAGAAATGAAAGCTGCTTCCAAAACAGATAATTCTAAAGAAGCAAAAGATGCTTCAAAAGATGAAAAAAAGATTTCAAGTAGTCAAAAAAATGAAAAAGATTCTATAAAAGAAGCTAATAAAATCTCAGAAGAAATGAAAGAACCTGATGATATTGTACCTTCTGATATTTATTCCGGAGGAATTAATTTTACAGATTTTAAATATCATAATGAGGGACAGTCTTTATTGTCTCAAAATATTCAGGATTTGTTGAATACAAAAGATTTAATGGTTTCTGTAAATTCCGCGTCTACAATGGATTATGATGTTGTAAATATGTCAGATTCAGATGCAAATTTTTTCGCTAATCTTGTTCAAAATACTGATATGTCTATGCAGAGTATAGCAGCTCAAGTAAGTAATCAAATGGTAGAGGGAGCTCAAAATGTTCAACAGAAAGTGCAGGTTTCATCTGTATTGATGGACAAGTTAGCGGAATCAATGAAAAACAATCAACCGTTTAGAATTGATTTTGACAAAGATGTTTCTGTCATTATAAAAGTAAATAAGGATGGTAGTTTGGCAGCAAATTTCATTCCAGGCGATAAAGCTGTTGAACAATATTTAAGGAATAATATTGCATCTTTAAGACAGAGATTTGATGAACAGAATTTATCTTATTCTCAATTAAGTTACAGTAATTCTCGTCAACAACAGCAACAACAACGGCGTCAAAATAAGGAGAAACAATAATGAATGACTCATTTGTAACGGCATTAAACACTCAAAAATCTACAACAAATTGGATTGATGTTATTGCTCATAACATGACTAACGTTTATACTCCGGGATTTAGAGAACAACAAGTAAATTTTAAAACATTTCTTGGTGGTGCTATTTCGGATGATTATAATAAAAAAATGGATCAAGGTAAATCTACTCCCGGTACTTCTAAAGAAAACTTGTTTTTAGAAGGAAAAGGCTTCTTTTTAGTGAAAAATTCTGAGGGGAAAAGTATTTATACAAGGTTAGGAGAGTTTACTTTTGATAAAGAAGGTGTTTATAGAGATAGAAGCGGCAACACTGTTCAAGGTTATATTCTGAATGATAAAGGTGAAATAATGCAAGGTACTAAATCAATAGCATCAGATTTGTACCAAGAAACTGCTATGAAGGGCGGAGCATTAGATATCCCGACAACAAATATAAAAATGTGGATTGACCCGAATAATGGAAAATATTTGGGAAAATATGATGATTATGAGATAAAAAATGATGGTACTATATATGGAAAAGCTGATAATGGTAAACGCTCAGTTCCTTTGTATAGAATAACAACCAGGAATTTCAATAATTCTGCAGCTCTATATGAATTCAAGGGAGGTCAGTTCTTGGAAACTGAAGAATCCGGAAAACCTTTAATAGGGGTTGGAGAAATTCGTTCAGGGTTGTTAGAAATGTCTAATGCTGATTTCAAAGCAAATATTTCTTATTACCAAATGGCAAAAGTTCAAATGGATGTATCAAATAAGTTAATTTCATCTCAAAAAGAACTTTTACAAGAAGCTTTGAGGTTAGTAGGAAGCTAGATTTCAAGCATATTTTAAACTCCATTTTTCAAGGGACTATATGTCCCTTTTATTTCGTTTATAATTTCTTGGATTTCTTCTGAGACATCATTTTTATCATGAATATTCTCTTTTACGAGAGAAGCAAATTCAGCTTTTTTAAATTCGTGAAGTCCTCTGTGTTTAAAAAATTCTTCCAGAAATTCGACTTTAGATGTACTGTTTTCAAGTCCTTCAATTGGGGCGATTGAAATATTTTGAGTCGCATAGTTTAAAGTTCGTTCTATTAGTGAATTAGGAAGTAAATCTTCAAATTCGCCGCTTTTAAGTAAATGAATTTTATCTATAGCTCGAAGCTTGGGCTTAATTTCTTCAAGGTTGTTTTTTGCGTCATTGTCAAGAAGGACAAATATTGGGATTTTTACGTATTCTGCAAAATTGTAAAAATATTTTACAACTTGATTTTTTCCCCCCGCAGAAATAACGTGAATGCCATGTTCGTCAAAGTCATAATTACAAAGTTTTGAAAAAATAGGTAACAATATTTCTTCAGTAATCCCTTCACATAAAATTATTTTTTTTACGGGAAATCCAAAGTTATTTTTTTTATAAGTTGGGTTTTCTAAGGATTTTAACCACATCAAGTTGTTTGGCAGTTCTTTGGGTAACATTTGAATTATTGCATTATAATTAATTTTATTTTTTAAAAGTTTTTGAACATTTGCATTTAATTTAAATATTGAATTTTCATAATTAAAAAGTTCTTGATTGATAATTAAAGTATTGTTAACCGGAATTAATGAAAAATTGATTATAGTTTCGGCTAATTCAGTTATTTTTTCATAGTTCATCTCATCTAATTCATGTTTTTTTATTTTAGGTTCAATAAGATTATTTACTATTATATCTTTAAAAACTCTAAGATATTTGGTTTCTGTTTCCTTAAAACGAGTTAGTCTGTCTATTGATATTATTAGTTGATTTTCTGTAAGTGGTTTAATTTTCAAAATTTTATTCCTGATTGTAACATTTATTAATTAAATTTTTAGAATATAGCAATTTTTTCTATGTTTATTTTTTTTATATAATAGTAGTAGTGGAGTGGAATTGTGTATTCATTAAATATTGATACCCCTCAATATAATCATTATAACACAGTAAAGTCTGTGAGCGTACCTAATGTTACAAATCCTATAACAGCAAAATCAGCTCCGTCTTTTACTGCAAGTAAACCGCAAATTAATCAAGTTCCTTATAATCAAGCATTAACTTCGTCTCGATTTAGAACAGAACTTGTTTCAAATGATGAGAAAGCAAAATATAATGAAATTGTGAAAATTGTTGATAAAGACACTCGTAAGCAATTGAATACCCTATTAAAGACAGGAGCTTTGTTGAATGCGGATTCAAATGATAATTCAACAACGCTTGATAATTTATATAAAATTGCAACAACTCAACGGGCTCAAGGTTTAGATAATGTTACGATTTTAAAAGATACGATAAATACAATTTGCGATCCACATATAATAACTCAACAGTTTGGAAATATTCCTACTCAATATCAGGCTCAAGCAGCTGCGTTAGAAGCTGATAAAAGTTCGGACATAAATGTTGAACATTCCGGAACTTGCGTGGCTTCAAGTATTGAATATAATTTGGCTGATAAACATCCAGCAGAATTTGCAAGATTTGCCGAAGGTTTAAGTTCTCCCAATATGGCTGTTCAAAAAAGTATAAAGATGAATAATTTAGCAGACAATACACTTGATGCAATTTGGTTATTAAATGCTTTTGAGATACCTTATGAGGCAAAAGATTTTGATAAGGCAAATTTAACTTTTGCTCCTGATAAAAATGCTATTATAAGAGCACATATTCAGACTGTAGATAGAGATAAGTATGAGCGTTCTTCGTTAGATGTTTTAATGCAATCTACATTTATGCAAATAGGTTCTCAACAATCTTACGATTCTTTAACAGATAAGCGAAGTGGTAAGTTCAATCAAAATGATAAGGGATTGATTGAGTTTGAAAAAACTTTTACGGAATCAGTAGTTGAGGATAAAAATAAATTGTCTGTTACCTACCAAACAGTAGATGAAAATGCAAGGTTGATAGGCTATGAAACTGATTTTAATACGATGAAAAAGCAGATTACTGATGCCTTAAATATGGGTGAAAATGTAATTATTGGTTATACGCAAGTTGATGCAAATAATACAATTATTAATGGGCATGAGATTACAATTACCGGAACAAAAACCGATAAAAACGGAAAAATGACTTTTATTTGTAATGATACTGATGATAATGTATCAAAGTCTATAGAATATCCTGAGGAGTTTTTACTCCCAAAAATTCATCATGCCGCTTTACCGCAATCTGTAGTTGCGAATGATGTAAATTTTGTAGAAAATTGGGTGGAAGGTTTAAAATCTTATAAAGAGTTGAAAAAACAACAACAAATCAAAAATCCTGCAACAATGCAGCATACTCAACAACAAGTTGTTTCGCAACCGCAAACAATTGTTTTGGAAAGAAATCAAATCGGACAGGTTGCTTAATAAAAAGTAAAAATTAAGCAAAAAAAATCTTGAAGATGTTTAATTTAGTAAAAGGTGAAAAAATATGAATATATCATTAACTAATTTGTCCAAGGTAACATTTAGAGCAAATGTTACGCCCAGCCGGTCTACACAGGCAACTTCAATTAAAACTAATTTACAACCACAACAGGATACGTTTGAAAAATCTGATAAAAAAACAAGTAATGCTTCAAAATATTCGACAACGGATATTTTCTATATAAATGATAACCATGGTAGATTGGGGAATATGTCACGAATATACTCTGCAAAAGAGTTATATGATTTTAATACAAAAAATTCAACGGCAGACAAATTAGTTTTGGCAGCAGGAGATATTTCTGCCGGTGCAGATGCTCATATTGTTAAAGCTGCAAATACTTATATGAATGCTTTGGGCGTAGAAGCTACTTCGGACGGAAACCATGAATATGATGCAAATCCTTCTGAAATTGCGGAAAGTAAGAAAGGTGCAAAATTTAAGAGTTTAGGCATGAATTTGCAAATTCCTAAAGGAAATCCGTTAGATGGAGTTATTGAAAAGTCATTTGTTCTTGAAAAAAATGGCCATAAGTATGCAATTATAGGTTTAGCTCCTCCTGATTTACATGAAAGAATTCGTGATAATGATTCTCGTAAGCAGATTGGTGTAGACGATTTTGAAAAAACTATAAAAGATGTTCAAGCAGCAGTTGATGAATATAAAAAACAAGGTATAAACAAAGTTATACTATTGTCTCACTGTGGCTTGACAAAAGATCAGAAGTTGGCTCAAGAAACTTCCGGAATAGATGTAATTGTCGGTGGGCATACCCATGATTTGTTGAAGGGAGTTGAAAACGGAAAAAATCTTCTGAATTCAAAGGCTAACGAACCTGTTATAATAACTCAAGCAGGAAAAGACGGAGAATATTTTGGTGATTTGAAGATTACTTGGGATGATGATAAAGGAGTGATTGTAAAAGTTCAGAATAATGTAACTCCTTCAAGTATATTTAAGCGCAATAGAGTTATGAAAGGTGTTTTTGAACAAATTTTAGGTAAGCCTGAATACCTTGGAGAAATAAAAACGGCAACAGGGCCTACAAAAGAAAGATTAATTGATCCAAATCCAAATGCGTTTTTGATTATGGATGCTGTAAGACATGAATGTGGAACAGATTTGGCAATAATTAATGCGGGAAATATTAGAGGCTTCTTTGAAGCCGGACCTTTAGATTCTCATCAAGTATTTGAGGTCGTTCCTTTAAAAAATAATATGGTTAAGTTGAAATTAACAGAAAAAGAACTTGTCGAAGCATTGAAAAAAGGCGCAAAATCATTTAATGACCCGGGACATAAACCGGGAATTATAATGCCTTCCGGTTTAAAATACTCAGTTAGCAAAAATGGCGAACTTAAGTCTGCTACATTTATAGATAAAGAAGGTAAAGAAAATTCTATTGATATAAATAATCCTCGAGAAAATAAAATTTATTCGGTAGCTACAGATGATTTCTTAGCATCCGGTGGAGACAACTTAATTTCTAATAAAATAGAAAAAGGCGAAATAGATGAAAAATTTGACTATGACAAAGACAAATTAACTTGTGACTATATTAAAAAGTTGAATACTCCGGTTGAATTAAAAGATGATGGAAGAATTCAAGTTGTTGATTAATATATAAGCCAAATTTTGTTGAAAAATAAATTCGTTAATAACCGTATTGCTCATGTTGATTTAAATACTCTTTTACGGAGTTCAATGAAGCCTGTACAATACGCGTTACTCTAGATGGAGATAAACCTACTTGTTTGGCAATATCTTTAACTTGCATGTTTCTGTAAAAACGATATTCAACAACAGTTCTTTCTTTTGGAGGTAATTTCGCAATTGCGGCCCTAATCATTCTACCCATTTCGGTAATTTCAGCATTTTCATCCGGTTGAGCATGCGGGTCTTTTAAGAAATCAAAAGGAGAATCATTATCACTTGCTGCAGCTGCAAGCCCATCAATTGAAAGAATTGTTTCATAAACAGCTTCTCTAACTTTTGCTTTTTGCATATCCATGCCATCCACAGCTTCTTCTGAATCTACTTCATCTTCGGCTTTATGTTTTAAAGAATACCATTTATATCTTATTCTTAACTCGTTTCTAATAGCCCATCTTACTGCGGTTGCAATATAAGCGGCATTATACTTTTCCAATTGTTCGGGAGTTTTATTTTTTATTAAAACTTGAATAGCTAAAATTCCAATAGAAACCAATTCCTCGTAATCTACCATGTGCTGAGGGATACGCCTATGTTCTACCTTGGCAACTCTTTGGACTATATCTATATATTCTTGTAATTTATTTTTATTTTGCATAACCATGATTATAGATTTATTCTATCATAGAATTTATTTCATTGTACCTTTATTTGATGTATTTTTCAACTTGTAAACAAAAAGTAGAATTTCTGCGATTGCTTTGTATAATTCCGGAGGGATTTGTTGGTTTAAATCAACCATTTTATAAAGAGCACGAGCAACAGGAGCGTTTTCGATTACCGGAATTTGATGTTCTCTTGCTATTTTAATGATTTTTTTTGCAATAAGTTCTGTTCCTTTTGCAATAAGCATTGGGGAAGCCATTTCTTCTGCTTTGTATTTTAAAGCGCAGGCAATATGTGTAGGGTTTGTTACAACAAAGTCGGCATCCGGAACAGCATCCATCATGCCTTTTTGTAACATTTGCATACGCCGTTGTCTTAAAGCGGCTTTTACATTAGGGTCTCCTTCGGTGTTTTTATACTCATCTTTAATTTCTTTAAAAGACATTTTTTGATCTTTTAAAAATTTCCATTTTGTTACACCATAATCTGCAGCTGCAATTACTAAAAAAGCAATACAGGCTTTAAAAATAAAGTCTGTAATCAGTTTTCCGAATTCAATCATTACCGCAAAATTATTATCTATGGCTGCCAACATAAGAATATTTTCAATATGTTGCATATATACGCTCCAACCTATGTAGCCAAGTAGAACAACTTTTAAAATATTTTTAAATAATTCAAACAGTGTTTTTATTGACATAATATTTTTGAAGTATTTCGTAGGATTAAGTTTATCTAATTTTGGCATTAGAGGAGCAGTTGCAACAAGTGGCCCAACTTGGATAAAATCAGCCATAATTGCAATAAACCAAGCAACAAAAAGCACAGGCCCGATAATAAGAGCAGCGCATTTGATTGTAAGCGTTAAAATATATGTCATTCCGATTTCATCTACATGTGCATTTGGAATTTGTTCATATAGAAGTGTATAAAGTTGAACAATTTGATCCCAAATAAATGGTGCGAGCCCAAAAATTACTGAAAATAGAATAAGTAAAGAAAGTGCGGTTGAAAAATCTTTTGATTTAACAACTTGTCCTTCTTTTCTTGCCTGTTCGAGTTTTCTCGGAGTGGCATCAAACTGTTTATCTTCATCACCCATACGCTATTTCCTTAATGAATATTATAGCATGGTCAAAAATTAAAAATATTATAGTTATATTTTCTTATATTTTATATAGGTGAGCATAATTTTTTATTCTGCCACAATTTTTACACCTGAACTTGTACCTAATCTCTCCGCACCTGCTTCAATCATCTTGATTGCAGTTTCTTTATCTCTAATTCCGCCTGATGCTTTAACTTTAAGTCCGTATGGAGAAACAGTTTCATACATTAGTTTTACATCTTCAACTTTTGCGCCAACTCCACCTTTTACAAATCCCGTAGATGTTTTCACAAAATCTGCCTTTGCCTCAATACAAAGTTCACAAGCTTTTTTTATTTCGTCTTTTTCTAACAAATCCGTTTCTAAAATAACTTTTAGTGGTTTGTCTTGGCAAGCGGCTTTTACTGTTTTTATGTCGTTTAAAACAAAATCATAATCTTTATTTTTAATTGCAGTAACATTAATAACCATATCAATTTCATCAGCACCGTCTTCTACAGCTTTTGATGTTTCGAATGCTTTGACATCACTTCTGTTTGCTCCAAGAGGAAATCCAACAACAGTAACAACTTTTACGTTACTGTTTGCTAAATTTTCTTTAGCTAATTTAATGTACGCGGGGTTTATGCAGACTCCTAAAAATTGATGTTCTTTGGCTTCATTGAATAGTTTAATAAAATCGTCAAGTTTTGCATCTTGTTTTAAAAGCGTGTGTTCAATATGTTTGTTTAAATTTTTCATAATTATCCCCTTTTTTACTTGATTATAGCATAAAGTTTATTTATAATTATTCTATGGATTTAAAGGAAAAATTGCAAGTTTTTGCAGGGGATATATTAGGAGGACTTAATGCCGCAATAATTACTTTGCCACAGGCTTTAGCGTTTGGGGTCGCTACAGGTTTTGGGGCAAGTGCCGGTATATGGGGAGCAATTATTCTTTGTTTTGTTGCGGGTGTTTTGGGAACAAAAGTGCCGATGATATCCGGAGTAACAGGGCCTGTTGCTATTGTTGTTGCATCTGTAATGCATGCATTAAATCAAAATAATGAAACAGTTATTTTTATAATTTTAATTGCCGGTGTGTTGCAAGTTCTTCTCTCGCTGACTAAGTTGCCTGATGTTGTAAAATATGTGCCGTATCCAGTAATATCAGGTTTTATGAATGGTGTTGGTGTAATTATTATAATAATGCAATTAAATCCGTTGTTTGGACTTCCTGCTTGTTCTAATACTATTGAAAGTTTGGAGAGTATTTTCAAGTCAATTTTTTCATTAAATTTACATGCTTTTGCTATAGGTGTTTTAACGTTGCTAATCGTGTTTGGCTTTCCTAAAAAATGGAATAAGTACGTTCCATCACAAATTTTAGCATTAATTTTATGCACATTTATTTCTATAAAAATGGGTTTAAATGTTGATAAAATTTCTCAAATTTCTGTTTCGCTTCCTTCAATACATATTCCACATACAAACTTACATGATTTTATTTCCTATTTTCATTATTCAATAATATTAGCTGTAATTTTTTCATCTGAAAGTTTGTTAACGGGATTGGTTTGTACTTCTGTTACCAAAGTTCAGTTGCCTCCAAGTAAATTATTAGCATCTCAAGGTTTAGGAAATATTTGTTGTGCATTAACAGGAAACCTTGCCGGTTCCGCTGCTACTATGCGTACAGTTGCAGCACTGAAATCAGGGGCTTCTACAAAATTAGCAGCAGTAGTAACTTCTGTTATCTTAATTTTGTTGATTTTTCAATTTTCCGGATTTGTTGCAGAAATTCCGTTGTCTGTGTTGGCGGGAATTTTGATAAAAATAGGATATGATATTATTGATACAAAATTTTTAAAAGTAATAAAATTAGCACCTAAAGATGACTTATATGTTCTTTTATTGGTATTCTTTTTGACTGTATTTTATAACTTAATTGTTGCGGTTGGTGCCGGAATTACTTTAGCAGCATTATTGTACGCTAAGAGAGTTGCAGATAAAGCAAAATTAATTGATAAAGTTGTTTATGATAAGGATATAATGAAGCTTGAGAGAGTGTTGGAGCAGGATTCTCACCATAAAATTAGGGTTGTTCACATAAGCGGAGCCTTCTTTTTTGGTTCGGCAACTCAAATAATTTCTCAATTTGATGAGTTTTTAGGAACTCGTTATTTGATAATTGTTTATGATGGAAGTGATACTCTTGATATTTCTGCGGTTTTTGCGTTGGAAGATATTATTTTACGTTTAAAATCTCAACATATTAAGGTTTTAATGGTAATTCAAAATGAAACAGTAAAAACTCAATTAGAACAATATGAAATTACAAAACAGATTAAAGGGGTTTATTCTTCAGAAATAGATGCAATAAACCATGCCAAAGCTTTGTTTAAGAAAAAAATTAAAAAGAATTTTTTTGAAAAATAAAAAGTCTTGTAAAAACAACAAGACTTTTTATTTTTATTTATTTAATATTTTCAAATCTAAAATTTGTATTCCGGAATTTCAAATGGTTCATTATTTGCATCTTTATCAACAAATTCAAGATAATATTTCATAGCTTCTTCTTTTGTTGAATTGTAGAATTTATCATCGATAAATTTTTTGTGCAATTCAGTTCTTTCTCCGGAATAATTACCCATAACATTTGCGTAAGTTTCCAGAACTGCTTTGTTAGAGCCTCCGCCATAAGCTTTTGTTTTTGCATCAGTTCCGGATGGTCTGATTTCAATGTATTTATCTGAAAATTCAAGATACGTTCCATCGCCAACAAATTTTATTGAGATTAGGTTGTCGAAAATTAAACTTTTGAAAGCATCATTTAAGACTTCTTTAACATCATTTAATGTCATTTTGTTTTCTTTTACGCCAATTGCCATTGAAAGATAGAACAAATCGTTTTTGGTTCTCAGGGTTTCGCCGGCAATTTTAGCTTCTTTTAATTTGTTAATGTCCGGTTCTGATTCGTTATAATAAGCTATATCAACGCGAGTGTCAAAACGACCAATGATACTATTTTCTTCAAAGATTTGGACAAGATATTCTGATAAAGAAACCTGTTCTTTTTGAAGTTTTGCAATTAATGCAGATGCAACAATAATGGCTTCTGTTGCACTTTTTTCTCTCATAGCAATTGCAAATCTTTCATTTTGAGATTTTATTAATTCTTCAGTTCCCATAATCATACCGCCGGATTCCTCTCCTGCAAACAATAAACGCGGATTAATTCCTAAATTTATGGTGTTTCCGAGAACATCATCAACCAAAACTTCTGCAGTTTGAGCTTTTTTGAGTTTTAATTCAACCTTTTTCATGATATTTGCAATTTCTTTGAAGCCAACAGGTACATTTACGACTTTAATTCCCTGTTTTTTTGCCCATTCATCCCAAGAAATTGTAGAAGCTGTTGTTTTAATCATAAATCTTGGGTGTTTATCCCACAAGTTTTGAGCTTTTAATTGTTTTGCCCAAAAGTCCATAAGCATTAAGAAAGCTTGGTTTGCAGTAAATATAGTTAAAATTAGATTGTCATTTAACTTAATGTAGTCAATACCTGCTTTTTCAAGTTCAGGAATTGTGCAAGCATATTCTGTTTGAGCAACAGTTAACCTGTCATGGTCAGGATCTGTAATTAAAACTGCTGTTCCAACAGGAAGGCCGGTTAATCTTTCTTCGTAATGCATTGTTTCAATCACGGGGAAGAATTTTTCTCCATTTTGGCGTTTTGCAACTACTGTTGCATCGACAGAGTAATCATAAAAAGCCTTTTCGCCTTTTGGAGTGTGGTCATATTTACCTATAGAATGGAAGAAAGAATCTTCTTCCGTATCAAACCATGTAAATTTATCTGAAATATCTAATTTTTTCAAAACTCGGCTTAGTGTTCTGTATGCAGAGCCACCAACGCTTTCTATAACAATTTTATCTTTTATTGTCTTGATTAAATCCAAATTTACTTTTTGAGCAACTCCGGATTTAAGATATTCAACATATAAATCGACTCCATCGTCAATATTTGTTAGAACTTTTTCGTCTATTAACGGATTGTTTTTTGCGGCAATTTTTATTTCGTAAGTTCCATTTTCCTTTGTTTTGTCAAATATTTCTTGAATTTTATTTACAAATTCCATAGATTCTTCGGGTAAATATTGGCTACCTTGACAATTTAGGTCTTTTGTTGCGTTTTTTACCGAAATACCGTGGCTTGAAGTGATATACTCACCTCCAAGTAAATCTAATTTAAATGCCAAAAAAGAAGCAAGCCATATTGGAATTGTTTTTTTACCTTCGGGTACAAGTGTTCTTATACCTTGTGCGGCTTGTATTCTTGTAATTGCGTCCAGAAATAAATCTGAATTATATCTAACTTCTCTACCTGCAACTTTTACAATTTGTTTCCCTTTATATTTTTCATTTGCAACAAGGGCTTTAGCTAAAGTTGCAAGAACAATACCTACTAAATTAATAGGAAATCTTGTATCTTGAGGGTATAAAATGTTTTGCGGCCCTCTAATTCCGGCAGTTGAAACTTTTGCTTCTTTGGCATAGTTTGCAAACCATTCTTCAAGGTTTAAACCTTCCGGGTTGTTTTCTTTATCGTATGGTTTTAAGTGCTCTTTTTTTAATATAAAAGTAAATTCTCCATCTTGTGAAAAATCCATAAGATTAAGATTTTTTATATAATCCGGAGTTTTTTCGTAAACGCTTTTAAATAGTTCATTTTCAAGTTTTATATTTGATGTTTTCATGTGTCTCTCTCCTTAATAATAGTTATAATATATATGAAAAACTTGTAATGTGCAAACTTTGCATATATAATTATATTATTAAACTTAAAGGAGAGATACTTTGTTCTGGGATAAAGATAAAAACTACACAAGGCGAACTGCCGATGAATATAATATTTGGAGAACAATTTTTCAATTTATTATTTGCAGAATTTTTTACATGATTAGATGTAAGCTTATATATCGTTTGGAAGTTGAGGGTTTGGAAAATGTGCCAAAAGATAATTCATACATAGTTTGTCCAAATCATTTATCGACCTTGGATCCTCCAATGATTGCAGGTATTTTGCCAAGAAGGGTTTCTTTTATGGCTAAAAAAGAACTTTTTGATATTCCTTTTATCAGGTGGTGGATTGATTGGCTCGGTACTTTTGCCGTAAATAGAGAAAGTTTAGGACCATCAACAATAAAAACGGTTTTGGAAATAAAGAAAAGTAATTGGGTATTTGGTATTTTCCCACAAGGAACAAGAGGTGTTCCAGGGGTGATATCAGGAGTTACTGAAGGGTTTGCAAAGCTTGCAAAGATTACAAAATGTTCAGTTTTGCCTATCGGTATTGTAGGAACTCAGGAGGCTAAACATTTGCCTTTCACAGGAAAAGTTATAGTAAAAATTGGAAAGCCTATCCCGTATAGTAAAGATCCTGAGGAAGTTCGCCAAGAATGGATAAAACAAATTCAAGTATTGACAGGGTTTAAGTATGAAGAACCGCAAGAACATTTAGGAGCCGGCGATGAACAAAGAGCGTAATTATAATAGGAGATATCCAAATGAATATAATATTTTCAGAACGATGTTTTATATGTCATTTTTGTATTTTGTTGTAATTCCGTTTATGAAAATATTTTATGATTGCAAAATTACAGGTAGAGAAAATCTTCCAACAAAAGCTAAAAGCGGAAAATTTATTTATACTGCAAATCATGTTTCTCATTTTGATCCTCCGATGGTAACAATGGCTTGTGGCAGACCTATTGCTTACATGGCTAAAAAAGAGTTGTTTCAAAAAGGTGATAAATTTGAATGGCTTGTGAAACGTTTAGGGGCTTTTGCAGTAGATAGAACTAAGCCTGAGATTGCAACTTTTAAAACAGTAAAAGATATTTTATCTACCAGTTGGTCCTTGGGAGTATTTCCTCAAGGGGGGATTAGACCTTATGGTTCAGATATAAATGATTTGAAAAAAGGTTTTATTGTAATTGCCAAAAATGCAAAAGCTGATATTGTGCCTGTTGCAATTGGAGAATTTACCGGTTATCCAAAACTAAAACCGTTTACAAGAAGGAAGGTTCGTTTGCATGTTGGTAAACCTATTTCTTATAAACTAAGTTATGAAGAAATTACCTATGAGTGGTGTAAGCAGATAGCAGAATATGCTGATTATACAAATTCAGCCCCAAATCCTTCAGATAATAAAGAAGTAGGGGCATTGTAGTTTCCTTTTAAATCGTGTTTATTCTGAGTAAGATATTGAAAAATTATAAAAAATATGTCATAATGGAAAATGTAATATTTGAAAAGAGAGGATTTTATGGAAAAGAATGAATTAAAGCAGGTTCTCGGGGGGGGGGCAATCGCCGCATAACCTCTCATAATCATAGTTTTAAGGTGTTTGAAGCGCTGAGAAACTTATCAATTTTGCAGGAATGCAGAGTGAGTTCAAGAGATGGTGAGTTAGCAAGGATTTACAAATTCAAGAAATATTCCAATAATTTGCCGGATTTTCTTGATAAAAAAGTAGGAAAAGCTGCTTTTACATTAGCGGAAGTTTTAATTACTCTTGGCGTTATTGGTGTTGTTGCGGCTATGACTATGCCAAGTTTGATAGCTAAGTACCAAGAGATTGTTTTGGTAAATAAAGCCAAAAAAGCGATGTCTACTATTCAAAATGCTTTAGTTTTAACCAGACAGAGAAACGGTTTTGATAGTAATGCAGAAATTTTTGTTTCCGATGTTCCTGCATCCAAAGCCGCTGATTTGCTTTTTCCAAATTTAAATGTTGTAAAACGTTGTGCTGCGGGAGATTTAGCGTGTGGGGAATATGTTATAAAACGAGCGAGGGCAGAAAATGATGGTTTTGGTAATGTAGCAAAGCCTTTTAATCTTACATATATTCCCAAAGTGGTACTTGTTGACGGAACAGTAATAGGTGTTCAGTCTGCTACTTATGAAGGTCCGGATTGTACTGCCTATTATACTGCTTATGATAAGGATAAAAATGGTAATTATATTTTAGATGCAGATGGAAATAAAACAGGTGCAAAAAAAATTGCAGAACCTCATTGTGGCACAATCTTTTTTGATGTAAATGGTGAGAAAGGACCAAATCAGTTTGGCGCAGATGCGTTTTATATATACGTCACTTCTCAAGGGTATATTCAATCTAGTGGCAACATAAATGACGTTTTGAGAACGGGTAAATTAACTGCCAAAAAATATGATGAAAATCAAAAATTTAATAAGTAGAAAAAACCTCTGAGTACTTCTCAGAGGTTTTTTTATATTTGAAGAAAGAAATTATTTGATTATGCAGCTTGTGCCGGTTGTTTTGGAGCATTCATTTTTACTTCTTTTGCTGCTGCTTCAGAAGTAGATGTTTGTTCTACAGGCATTTGTTCTAGTTTTGCAAGAGCTGCTGTTGCTGCTTTTTGAACATTTTCGTCTTTATCATTTTTAGCAATTGTAAACAAAGTTGCTAGGTCTTGTTTGTATGCCGGTTGTTGAATATAGCTTAATGCTTCAATTGCTGATGTTCTTACCATTGGGTTAGGGTTGTTTTTCAATTGTTCTACAATTGTTACAGCTCCTGGAAGTTCTGTTAGAGGAACTGTTGAGCCTGTTAATTTTGCAACTTCATCACCATATAGTTTCTGCATTATTGATGATGTGAACATAGCGTAGCTTTTATTTCTTTCGGCTTGTTCCATTGGTGTAATTGTTGTTGCTAATTTTTTATCGGCATCTGAAAGTTGTTCACCTTTCATTAGTTTTTCTCTTGCTGCAATTTGTTCTGCAGTTGGTCCTTGTAGCTTACTAGAATCTGTGTTAACGATTGTATTCAATGCATTTACCACTTTTTCATCCAACAATTCAGTAGCTTTTTGAGGTTCGTCTTTTACCATATTAGCAATTTCTTCCATAGCATTTGCTTGAACTTCGTAATCAGGATTAGACAATTTGGCAATAAATGAATTCAAATCAACTTGTGGTGCCATTGGCGCAGGTTGTTCAATTTCAACCTTAGGAGCTTCGGCTTTAGGAGCTTCTGTTGTAGGTTGAGTTACCATCGGAGCCGGAGTATTAATGTTTTGTTGTTGAATAACCTGAGGAGCTGCTGCCGGTGCTGCTAACTGTGGAGCAGGAGGAGTTGTTTGTCCGGGCATGCTTGCTACAGGTTGTTGCGGCATGTAGTATGGTTGAACCGGAGCCTGCGGGTAATCATATAATTGTGCTTGCGGGTAGTTGTAAAAAGGCATTGTTGGCTGAGCATATTGAGGTGTGTTTGCTGCAGCTTGCCCAACACCTGGAGCACTTACTGATGGGTTGTGTACGTCAATCTTTACTGCATTGTAATTAGGAGCAGGTGTAGCCTGTGGATATTGCGCATATTGTGGTGCGTATGGCTGCACTTGGGGTTGTTGCATGTAAGGATTTACTAAATTTGGAGCTTGAATCATTTAATTTCTTCCTTTCAATAAAATATTTCTATATTTTTATTCTACTGTTTAAATATCCCTCAAGATATAAAATTGCTAAAATTTCGGATTTTTTTAATAATTCTTAACAAAATAATATTAAAGGCTTTAGATTTTGATAAATTTTTGTTTGTGCTATAATGTTTTTGTGCACAGATGAACGGGATTGTATAAAATGATTATTAACAGAAAAGAAAAAAAGTCTATTAGGTCTACTTTTGGAAAAACTTTAGCAGAATTAGGGAAAAATAATCCAAATATTGTTGTTTTGGATGCAGATTTGTCATGTTCAACGCAAACTCAAATATTTGCAAAAGAATTTCCTGAAAGATTTTTTGACTGTGGAATTGCAGAACAAGATTTAATAACTACTGCTACAGGATTGTCAACTACCGGAAAGATTCCTTTTGCGGCCAGTTTTGCAGTATTTATAACAGGTAGAGCTTACGATCAAATAAGAAACTCTGTTTGTTATCCAAAATTTAATGTAAAAGTAGTTGGAACCCATGGGGGCATTACTGTTGGAGAGGATGGCGCAAGTCATGAAGCATTAGAAGATATTTCTTTAATGCGAGGTTTGCCAAATATGTCTGTTATGGTTCCGGCGGATTGCCGCGAGTGTGAACAGATTCTTAAATATGCATCTGAGCATGTTGGCCCTATGTATATTAGAATTCCACGTTCAAATGTTTGTGATGTTTTTGATGAAAGTTATAAATTTGATTTTAACAAAGCAAATGTTTTGCAAGAAGGAAAAGATGTAGTTATATATACTAACGGTGAAACATTGGCAGAAGTTATAGAGGCGGTGAACGCTTTAGAAAAAGAAGGTTATTCTGTTGCAATTGTCAATGTTCCCGTTGTTAAACCGATTGATAGTAAAACAATTGTTGAAACCGCAAAGAATGCAAAATTTGTGATTACTGTAGAAAATCATTCTGTTATGGGTGGTTTAGGTAGTGCAATTTGTGAGGTTTTGGCTGAAGAATATCCTACTCATGTTCATAGAATAGGTGTTCAAGATAAATTCGGACAAAGTGGAACAGCAGAAGAATTAATGGACTGTTATGGTTTGTCTGCCGAAAAATTAAAAGTAGCGATTGAACAATATATAAATAAATATTGTGAAAAATAAAGGAAAAAAATGAATCAATTTATTCAATTTAGATCAGTTACAAAAAAGTATAAAAATGATCATTATGCTTTAAAAAACATAAACCTTGACATTATGTCAGGAGAGTTTGTGTTTATTGTAGGTGCATCAGGAGCCGGTAAATCAACATTAATGAAGCTTTTGTACAATGAGGAACGCCCAACAAGCGGAACTGTTACAATTGGGGGAATTAATATTGCGAATTTGTCTAATGACAAGGTCCCGAATTTGAGAAGATGCATGGGAATTGTTTTTCAGGATTATAAACTTCTTCAAAATCAAAGTGTGTATGATAATGTTGCTTATGTTATAAGAACTCTTGGTATAAGTTCTAAGGAAATTAATGCGAGAGTTTCAGGGGCTTTGAAAATTGTAGGTTTGTATGATAAAATGAACGCTACACCTTCAGAATTGTCAGGTGGAGAACAGCAAAGGGTTGGGATTGCAAGAGCTATTGTGAACGGACCTCCTTTGTTAATCGCAGATGAACCTACCGGTAATTTGGACCCGAAGAATTCTATGGAAATTATGCAAATTTTGGATCAAATTAATCAAAGAGGCATAACAGTTATAGTGTCTACACATGATAATGTTATGGTAGATTATTTTAGAAAAAGAGTTATTACTCTTGATAATGGCGAAGTTGTAAGAGATATACAAGCAGGTACTTATGAATAATTCAAAAGCAGAAATAAAGAAAAAAGTAAAAAAACACATTCCAAAGGACTGGTTGTGTGAGCTAAGAATATTATATCGTTTAACCAAACAGACAGTGCATGATATTGCAAGGACAGGAATTGTAAATTTAGTTATAATAACTACAATGGCGGCAATATTGACTATATTTGCTTCTTTTTTCCGCTCTGCAATTTCAATCTCTGCTTTTGCTCATGAACTTGGGAATGTATTAGAAATTTCTGTTTATTTAAAAGATAATGCTGATGCTAATGTCGCAAAAACAAGGATTAAAGAGTTTGAACATGTTGAAAGTGTTGCTTTGGTTCCAAAAGCAGCTTCTTGGTCAAACTTGAAACGAGAAATGGATTTACCTGATATTGAAAATCCGTTACCCGACACTTTACATGTAAAAGTCGATAAACCTGAAAATATAGATACTGTCTTTAAAAACATTAAACAATTAAATTCTGTTGAGGATATGAGTTATGCTCAGGATTTAGCTAAAAAAATCGAAGCTTTAAACCATGTTGTAAATGTTATAACAATTTTGGTTGTAATAATTATGGCTATGTTGACTGTTACAATTATAAATAATACTATTCAGCTTGTAATACAATCCAGAAAAGAAGAAATTGAAATTATGCGTTTGATGGGTGTTTCTAATTGGTATATTAGGTTCCCGTTAATTATGCAGGGTGCATTTTATGGGTTTTCAGGTGCAGTAATTGCATTGTTGCCTTTGAATTGTGTTCAAAACGGGCTAAATCACATGCATCAATTTTTTATGGTTCCAACTCCGTTATATGCGCAAAATTTTGTAATTGCAGTTATGTTTGCGATGGCTATTTTATTCGGTGCGGGTGGTAGTTTCTTATGTATAAAAAAACATTTACAGGTATAGCTGATGTCTGATAAAAATATTATTCTATTAATATCTGAAAATGAAAAATTGGCAAATGAATTAAAATCAAAGTTAATTTTTTTAAGAAAAAATGATAGTGTTTTATTGTCTGACTATGAGCAAGCTAATCAAAATATAGTTTTATCGCAACCTGATGTTGTTTTTGTGCATGAATGCAGTTCCAAAAACGCAACTTTGGAATTGGTGAAAAATATAAAAAAAAATAAAAACATTTGCATTTTTTTATTAGTTGATGATTATGATGAGGAATTGATATTGGCATGTTATGATGTCGGTATTGATGATTTTGCTCTAACCGGTGCCGGGGCTTATGAACTAGTAATTAGAACTGTTAATAATATAAAACATAATTCTCGAAAAATATCAGCATATAGAAATTTGAAGTTACTGGAGCAATTAAATGTAATTGATGATTTTACGGGGCTGTATAGTTATAATTATGCCAAACAAATTATTGAAAATATAATAGATGATAATTTGTTGGCTGATGGAATGTTTTTGGCAATTGCGCCGTCAGAAAAATCTAAAAGCAAATTTTCTATTGAAAAAATGGCAGAAGCAATATTGGCATCAATAAGATGTGATGATTTGGCAACTTTGGGTAAGGGAGCTAAGTTTTATGTTCTTTTACCTAAAACAGATTTTAATGGTGCTATCGTTGTTTTAAATAAGATAAAAGAATCTTATGGTGGTGATTTTGAATTATGTGCCGGAATTTCTGAGATTGTTCATAAATCTTTTGATGAAATGGAGAGAGATGCTCTACAGGCATTATCGGATTCAATGGCAACAAATGCTGAATACACATTGGCTAATAGTAAAGAAGAAACTCTCGATGAGTGGCTTGATGATGCAATAGATGCTCCAAAAAATTATAAAATATTTAAACAAATGTTTAATAAGAAATTGGAAAAAGTTATAACTCCTGTTTTTTACAGACTTCAAAAAGCTTGGGAAGAAAAGCTTTTTAATACAGAAATAGAGCAATTTACGAATGAGGAAATGTGTGTTTTCCACTTAAAGAACAAAAAACAAGATAGTACGTTAAGGATTATTTATCCTGGTTTTGCAAAAATTATTATCTCTGTTACGCATGAAGGTTTGGATAGCCCTGAAAATAAGGAAATACAATTACCTTTAACTAAAATTTCGCAAAAAGAATTGGTAAGCATTGTAGAAGATTTTATTAAAGATTTTAAATATACAGCAGTTTAAAGGAGAAATTATGAATACATTATCAGCAGAAAATAGTTTAGTATTAATTATAGATATTCAAGAAAGGTTGGTTGCTGCCTTAGATAAAGATGACATTGTTTCAAACGCAGTTAAAGTTGCAAGTGCCGCAAAATTTTTGGATATTCCGGTGTTGTTAACAGAACAATATCCAAAAGGGTTAGGACATACAGTTCCACAATTGCAAGAAGTGTTGCCGGAAGGTAGTGAAGTTGTTGAAAAAACGTATTTTAATGCATTGTTAGAAGATGGCATGCTTGATAAAATTAAATCTTTTGGTAAAAAACAAGTTGTTATTTTTGGTATAGAAACTCATATTTGTGTTCATCAAACAGCAGCAGCTTTGATTGAAGAAGGTTTTGATGTTTATGTAATAAAAGATGCTTGTGCAAGTCGAAACAAATATGAGTTCAAGCAGGGAATAGCAGCTATGAATGCGAACGGAGTAAAAGTTTCTTGTGTTGAAATTGCTTTGTTTGAATGGTTGAAGGGTGCAAAAAATCCTAAATTTAAAGAAGTTCAGGCATTAATTAAATAATAAGAAATAGACAAGAAGTTGTAAAAAGCTCTCAATTTGAGAGCTTTTTTATTTATCAAATTCAAATAATTCCGGTAATTTTATTTTTAATGCTCTTGATATTTTAAATAACATTATCAGACTAGGATTTCTTTGTCCTCTTTCCAAAAAACTCATGTATGTTCTATGAATATTTAATTTTTCGGCAAGTTCTTCTTGAGAATAATTAGCTTCTCGGCGTTTTCTTTTTAAAGTTTCTCCAAAGTTTTTCAGTATTTTTGTGTTCATTGATATATACTATATTAATGTTACTATTAGTAACACATACAATAGGTAACAAAAATGTCACAAACGGCTAGTATATCTATACAATAATCATTATTTACTATATAATAATATTATAGGTATAAGGAGCGTATAATGAAAAAATCTTTTGGTTTTACACTTGCTGAAGTATTGGTAACTCTTGGGATTATTGGGGTAGTTGCAGCTATGACTTTACCTGTTTTAATGGCGAATTATCAAAAACAACAAACTGTTGTGAAATTAAAAAAAGCTTATTCTATTTTAGGTCAAGTTGCGCAAAAAGCTATTGCGGATAATGGCGATGTTTCTTTGGTAGCCGGTGAAGAAGTTAGTTCTGATAATGTTAAAGATTTTTTTACAACTTACTGGCTTACATATTTTAATGCTCCAAAAATCTATAATAGAGCAGATGATTGGCAAACAAGTAAAATTGATGGTTGGGAGTATGTCGGTTTAAATGGAAAGCCCTATGATGTATCTATTATGACGGATTATTCTGCAGGTCGAATATTTTTTGTAACTCAGGATAATATGTCGTTTTTTATTCGTATTATGGATTGGAAATTGGAATATGATGATGAAGGAAATGTTACTTCTAGAACAGCTGTATATTCTTCAAAACAAGTTGTTTGTGTCGATATTAACGGAGTGAAGGCTCCAAATACTGTTGGAAAAGACATGTTTATATTTCTTGTTGATTTTCAGAATGGTGAGGTTTACCCTTCTTTGGGTAAGTCTTCTGCTGCCAGCATAAATGAAAATTGTGCTAAAAGTGCTATAGGTATATCTTGTGCAGCAAAAATTATGCGCGATGGATGGAAAATAAAGAGTGATTATCCATGGTAATTTTTGTATGACAATGAAATCGTAAAATGTTAAATTGATTTTATATCAAGTTGAATTTGTTGTCTTAGTGCTTCTAATGATGGAAATTTTATTTCTTGGCGTATCATTTTGTTGAATTCAACTATTAACACTTCTCCATAAATATTTTGGTTAAAGTTTAATATGTTTATTTCTAAAATTGGTTCTGCACCATTGATTGTCGGGCGTGAACCATAATTGGCTATTCCGGTTCCGAAATTTGTGTCTACTGAATATACTCCATGTGGCAGTTCTATTAATTCTTTTGGATAAGAAAGATTGGCTGTTGGAAATCCTATAGTTCTTCCTAATTGATTTCCTTTAATTATTTTTCCTGTTATTTTGAACTTATAACCTAGCATTGAATTGGCTTTTGCGATATCTCCATTTGATAGATATTGGCGAATTGTGGTACTGCTGATTATTAAATTATTAATTTTTTGTGGAGGAAGTTCGAAATATTTATAGTTGTATTTGTTCTCATTTGCATGTAAGAATTTTACATCTCCGATTTTTTTACAACCAAAATTATGATTCCAACCTGTTGATATTGCGGTTGGTGAAAAATTTTTTACCAAAATATTTTCCAAATATTCTTTTGCACTTAGTTTTGAAATGCTTTTAAAATCTAATTCATATAAATAATCAACTCCAAGTTGCTCAATAGCTTTTTCTTTGTCATTTTTAGTAAGAATATATTTTGGAGAGATTTTTTTTAAGTAACAATACGGATGTTCAGAAAAGGTAATTACTGCGGATTTAGTATTATTATTTTGCGCAAAATTCACAGCAGTTTCTATTACTTTTTTATGCCCTATATGCACTCCGTCAAAAAATCCCAGTGCTATTGATAAATTTGGATTTATGTTTGGTTCTTTGAATATTTGCATAATTTAATTATATAATAAATAAAACTCCCTTTAGTATAATTTCTTAAAGGGAGTTTTTTGTTTTTAAGTTGAATTAATTAATTTTTATGATGTTGTTGAACAGTACTCTTTAAGTGAAGTTCTCTTAATTGTTGTAAAGAAGCTTCTCCCGGAGCATCACTCATAAGGTCTTTAGCGCCTGAGTTTTTAGGGAATGCGATTACATCCCTTATACTATCTGTTCTGCAAAGTAGAGCAACCAATCTGTCAAGACCGATAGCCAAACCGGCATGAGGAGGTGTTCCGTATTGCAAGGCGTTAACCATAAATCCGAACTTTTCTTTAGCTTCTTCTTCTGTCAAGCCCAAAGCTTTGAATATAGCTCTTTGAACGTCTGAGGAGTGAATTCTTACAGAGCCACCACCTAATTCTGTTCCATTATAAACTATATCATAAGCTATAGATTTAACATTTCCTAAGTCGCCACTTTCCAATTTGCCTAAATCGTCAATACAAGGAGATGTGAACGGATGGTGCATAGCCATAAACCTACCTTCTTCATCAGACCATTCAAACATAGGGAAATCAACTACCCATAATAGATTGTGCTTGCTTTCATCAATTAGATTTAATCTTTTTCCGAAATACAATCTCAATCTGCCCATAATGTCATAAACCTGTTTTGGTCTATCTGCTACGAAGAATATAATGT
The DNA here is from genome assembly GCA_934718275.1 of uncultured Candidatus Melainabacteria bacterium. Lineage (GTDB taxonomy): Bacteria > Cyanobacteriota > Vampirovibrionia > Gastranaerophilales > Gastranaerophilaceae > Stercorousia. Next base: position 145,558 of record CAKUZD010000003.1, read on the forward strand.
CTCCGGCTTCTGCGCCAGCTCGTTCTTGGATTTCTTTTGCTTGTTCTTCTGTAACAAATTTTAGTACAGGTGATTTCGCAGTTCCATCTTCATTGTAAATGATATTTGCAAGAGCTTTTGCACCAAAAGATACAGCTAATTTGGTAATATCGTCAATATCTTTTCTTGAGAATTTAGCACCGCCCGGAATTCTAATACCACGAACTATACCGCCGTTTTCAAGAGTATCTTTTACAATTTTGAATTCTGATTTTAGAATAATATCACCGATATCAAACAGTTCTAAGCCAAAACGAGTATCAGGTTTGTCCGAACCGAATCTGTCCATAGCTTCTTGCCAAGGCATTTGAATGAATGGAGTTTTTACTTCAACTCCTGCTGCTTTAAATGTATCAACAATCAATCCTTCAACGCATTTAATAACGTCTTGTTGTTCAACGAATGACATTTCGATATCAATTTGTGTAAATTCAGGTTGTCTGTCAGCACGCAAGTCTTCATCACGGAAACATTTTGCTATTTGGTAATATCTTTCAATTCCGCCAACCATTAATAACTGTTTAAAAATTTGAGGTGATTGAGGTAAAGCGTAGAATTTTCCTTCTTGTACACGAGATGGTACTAAATAATCACGCGCACCTTCCGGGGTTGTTTTAATCAAAATAGGAGTTTCTACTTCTAAGAAGTCTTGATTATTCAAATAATTTCTTGCGGCTTGACAAATTTTATGACGTAAAGTCAAGTTGTGTAGCATGCTTTCACGTCTAATATCAAGGTATCTATATTTTAAACGAACATCTTCTGATACGTTTTCATCATCCAAAACGAATGGTAAAGTTTTAGCTTCTGAAAGAATTTCAACAGATGTAGGATACATTTCAACCTGACCTGTTGCATATTTTTCGTTATAAGTTTCTTCAGGTCTGCGAGTGATTTTACCCTTTACAGTAATAACATATTCAGATCTAAGTTTTTCAAAAACTTTGTGAACTTCTGGATTAATCTGTGGGTTTGCAACTAATTGGAAAAATCCTGTTCTATCTCTCAATTCTACAAATAAAATACCACCCAAATCGCGAATTGTTGAAGCCCAACCGGAAAGAGTTACTTCCTCGTTCAAGTTGTTAAGATTAAGCTCTCCGCAATTGTGGTCTTTAAGTTTGGTTTTAATCATCTTATCTTCCTTTTTCTTACATTCGATACAAACTTACTATTATTCTACCAAAAACATAAAAAAAAGTGAACAAGTATGAAATATTAAAAAGGTTAACGTCTAGCTCTGGTTTTTTGTCTTGTAATTTGCTTTTGAACAACTTCATCATCGTTGCTATCTTCATCATAATATTCTTCATCATATTCAAAATCGTCAGGAAGAATTTCAACAATTTGGATTGTAATTATGCATGAAATATTGACGTGTAATTGAGGTGATCTGTCAGGGCGAAATGCAAGGTTTTTTCTATCTTTAACTTCGCAGTTTTTTAAAGTTAAAAATTGAAATCCGCCGTTAAGTATGTAAAAAAGCATATTGTCCGGAATAGAATTGCTAAATCTCATATTTTCCGGTAACAAAAGTTCACCTTCTACATATTGGTCGTTTGTAGTAATTAAAACCTGCATTCTAGGTAAATTGTTCATTATCATTTAAATAGCCCTCTTTTATAAATATGCTGTAGGATAATTATAATATTTATTTGGAATTAAATCAATATATAAAAAAGGGCTTTATTTAAAAAGCCCTTTTTATTGATGGGTTATTATTTTCTATCAAGCATTTGTTTTATTCCGTCAACAGAAGATAAAATTCCTGTTGCTTCATAAGGCATATATACAACTTTATTATTTTCTCCGCTTGTAATTGCAGTCATTGTATCCAAATATTTCATCGCAATTAAATATTTGTCAGGTTGTCCCTTATCAGCCAAGGCTCCAATAATTCTGTTGATGGCTTCTTTTTCTGCATCAGCTTCAATTACACGAGCCTGCGCAATACCTTCGGCTCTTAAGATTTCTGCTTGTTTAGCACCTTCTGCGGAACGGATAGCTGCTTCTTTTTCACCTTCGGCTTTTCTGATGGCAGCTTCTTTTAAACCTTCAGCTTCTGTAATAGTTGCTTTCTTTTCTCTATCTGCTTTCATTAATTTATCCATTGAAGCTTGAATATCTGCTGGAGGGAAGATATCTTGTATTTCAACACGGTTAACCTTTACGCCCCATTTATTTGTAGCTTCATCAAGAGTTGTTCTTAATTCGTCATTAATTTTGCCACGAGAAGTCAATGTCTCTTGTAAATCCATTTGACCAACAAGGTTTCTAAGAGTTGTTTGTGTTAATTTTTCGATAGCATCAGGAAGGTTTTCTATTTCATATACAGCACTTTTTGCATCAACAATTTGGAAATAAATCAATGCATTAATAGTAATTGAAACGTTGTCACGAGTGATTACGTTTTGACGAGGGAAGTCATACATTTGTTCTCTCAAATCAATTCTATCAACCGGTTTTAAGTAATAAAAATTACCGTCTATGCTTTTTTGAGAAACTTTTTTCAAAATTCCTCTTGGAGCTTCTAAGATTGGGAATATAAAGTTTGGCCCTGCTCTAAGAGTTTTTTCATAACGTCCCATTCTTTCAATAATAACTTCTTGTTGTTGTTGAACAATAATTATTCCTTTGAATACATATATTAATAGTGCAACTAATAAAATCAATAAAAATAATGTCATTTTTCTCTCCTATATTTTTTCAACAGTTAATATTAAACTTTCGTTCTTTACAATTTTTACTTCGCTACCCGCCGGAATTGTTTCATCATTTTCTGTACGAGCTTCCCAACGTTCGTCATAAATTGTAATTGCTCCGGAAAATTTTGTAACAGGTTCAATAACTTTAACAATCTGTCCGATATATTTCCCTTCCATTCCGGTTTCTTTTTCCTTTGATTTTTTTTGTTTAAGTAAAATTGGTCTTAATAAAAGAATTGAAAGGATAGATAATACTACAAATACGAATGTTAAGATTATCCAACTTTTTATAAATAATGCCAAAATTGCGGTAATAAATCCGGCTAATGCAAGATTTAAAAAGAACATTGATGGAACAAGCATTTCAAGTATAACAAATCCCAATCCCGCAACTGCAAAAATTTCCCATAAAACCATATTTTTAACTCCTTTTATATATATTTAATATATTAACATATTTTTTAAGAGTAGTCAATTGTATACCAATTTTGTTGTAAAATATATTTATGATAAATTTTGATTCTTTAATGTTAAAAAAATGGCTTGATGAAAATAAAGATTATATATCAGGAGCCAGAATTCAAAAAATTCAACAACCAACAAGACGCGATTTTATATTTACCCTTAGAAATAAAGGAGAAACCGGAAAGTTTTATGTAAATATAAATCCACAATGTTATCATGTTTGTTTTATGAGTAAGGAAAATGAGCATAAAAGGATTATAGAAATACCAACTAAGCCACCAATGTTTTGTATGTTACTTCGTAAATATTTGGAGAATGCCCTTATTTCTAAAGTCGAACAACCACCTTATGAAAGAATTTTAGAATTTTACATTGAAACTTATAATGAATTATCAGAAAAAATTTATCTTTGTCTCGCAATTGAGTTGATGGGTAAATATTCAAATGTGATTTTGTATAGTTATGATACAAATTTGATTGTCGGGTGTGCTCATAATGTAGGTGCAGAAAAAAGTAGAGAGCGTGAAATGGCAGGAGGTTTGCCTTATGTATATCCTGCAGGTCGACCGAGAACTTGGTATTATAATGAAAATTCTTTAGCGAATATTTCAGCCGAAAATATCAATTCTGTAATTGATGATTATTATGCTGAATGCATATACGAAGATAAAATTAAACGCTTGAAGGGGCAATATTCTCAGATAATTCAGGCAAAATTGAAAAAAGACAAGAATTCTTTAAAAAAAATGGATTATAAATTGTCAAAAGAGTTGGATGGTGACAGATATAGATTGTTTGGTGATTTAATAATGGCTAATTTATATGTTGGTAAAGATTATACGAAATTTATAAGAGTGTTTGATTACGAAAATAATAAAGAAATAAATATAGAGCTTGATGAAACTTGTACTCTAAAAGAAAATGCAAACAGGTTTTATAAGTTATATAATAAAGCAAAGACTTCAGTTGCCAAACTAACTGAATTGACAGCAGATTTGAAGGAAAATATTGAATATTATGAACAAATTCTATATTCTATTGATATTGCGGACTCTGTACAAGAATTATCTGAAATAGGGCGAGAAATAGAGCCTAAAAAGAAAGAGAAAAAAGATGATAAATCTGCTGTTTTGCCAATGGAGGTAGAACTTGGCGGGTATAAAGTATTTGTTGGTAAAAATAACAGACAGAATGATTATATTGTTTCCAAATTGTCAAAGGATGAAGATTGGTGGTTTCATACAAAGGATTGTGCCGGTTCTCATGTATTATTAAAGTGTGCAAATCCTTCAGATGAATTGATTTTTGAATGTGCTAAACTTGCAAAGCAATATTCAAAAGGAGCTTTATCTACAAAAATTGGCGTTATTTATACAAAAAGAAAGTTTCTTAAAAAGCCTCCAAAGTCTAACTTAGGTTATGTAACTTACAAAAATGAACAAGAAATAATAATAGATTAGATGACTAAACCTTTTGACGAAATATTAAAAAAAGTTGAAGATATTGCTATGGTTCATAAAAATATAATAGCATTAGTTGATTGTGATTCTTTTTTTGTGTCTTGTGAACAAAAAATAAATCCTGAATTAAAAGGAAAACCTGTTTGTGTCATGTCCGGCAGGGGACAATGTGTTATTTCTCGTTCAAAAGAGGCAAAAAGACTCGGAATAAGAATGGGAATGCCTTATTTTCAAATTGAAGGACAAATGAAAAAGGCAACTTTTATAAATGCAAATCATGATTTGTATAGTCAAATTTCAGCTCAGGTTATGTCTGTATTGAAGCAATTTAGTCCCAAAGTTGAGGTTTATTCAATAGATGAGGCTTTTGTTGATTTAACAGGACTAGAAAGGCTTTATAAAAAAAATTATTGGGAAATAGGGCAAATGATAAGAGAGGAAATTCTGAAACAACTTGATATTCCTGTTTCTATTGGAGTGAGTTCCTCAAAATCGCTTGCCAAACTAGCTTCGGATAAAGCAAAAATATCGGGAGAAGGTGTTTTTTTAGTTGAAACAAGAAAAATTTTACCGCTTCTTCAAAAAACAGGTATTGATGAAATTTGGGGAATAGGAAAAAATCTTTCTATATTACTTAGAAAAAATGGAATTCTCACAGCTTATGAATTGGTTTGTCAAGACGATGTTTGGTTGAATAAACAAATCGGTATCAATGGGCTTGAAATGAAACATGAATTATTAGGTGAGATGGTATCTCCCGTTTCAAATGAAGAAAAGTTGCCAAAATCTATTCAGAAAACAAGTGCACTAGCTAAATTTTCGTCAGATAAAAATTATTTGAAAAATTCTCTGAATTATCATATTCACAGGGCTTGTGTAAAATTGCGAAAAATTAATGCAAAATGTAAAGGGGTTAGTATATTTTTACGGACAAAAGATTTTAAAATTTTTTGTGAAAAAAAACTTTTAAATGCAAGTACTGATTTCGAGCTTGAAATTTCAGATATTGTTTTTGCGTTGTTGGATAAAATATATAATCCAAATATTATATATCGCAGTACAGGTGTGATTTTAGATACTTTTGTGAACAATGATGAAGCTCAGATGTCTTTGTTTACTGATATTGAAATTGATAATAAAAAAGAAAAATTGTCTAAATGTTTTGATAGATTAGAAGCTCGTTTTGGAAAAGATATAATACAAACAGGTTTTGTAAAAAAGGATGTATAAACTTTTCTAAATAAAAACTCCCAAATTTTATTTGGGAGTTTTTATTTATTATTTTGGATGTTATTCAAAAATCCAACCGTTTGTTAAATCAACTTTTACAGGTTTTAAAAGTTTTATGTAAACAGTTCCTTCCGGTTCTACATTCAATTTTTCACCTTTAAGTGTAGCTCTTACAAACTTCATAAACCAATTTCTGTGTTTTGTTACTTCTCCAACTCCGTTAAAAGATACAGTTTGGTCATTGTTTGTTGTTAATAATGAGTTGTCAAGAACAAGAACACCATTTCTAACAAACCATTTTCCTTTTCTAACGTCTAACAATTGTCCTTTTAGGGCAGAACCTTTGTATACAAGAATAAATTTATCTTTTGTTACATAGTTTTCAGGAGCAGAAGCTGAATATATATCTCCTGCTTCAGAAGTTTGAGAACTGATGTATTTTGTAAGTTTTACCGGAACAATAGAACCTGCGGGGATTACTCCAATGCTACCTTGAACAGTTGCATTTTCAACAACAAAACCTTCTCCTGTTTTCTTTCTCATAGCTTCTGCTAATTTTGCATTTGGGTTAAGTTTTGCTTGTTCCATCATTTCATAAAGAATAGCTGCAACTTCAGCTCTTGTTGCCGGTCTGTTTGCTTCTATTTTTGCTTTATTTGCAGAAGGAATTGTTATAAGCATATTTAAAATTTCGGCTTTACCTGCAGGAATTACAAACCATTCAGGGACAGCGTTTACATCTGCAAATTTTTTAGACAACACTTCTTTAGCTTTGATTTCGCTAATTTGTTCTGTTGTTAATGCATTAACGGCTACAGAAATAGATTCTGCACGTGTAACGGTATCATCCGGTCTGAAAGGTTGACCTTCAGGAGGACAAGAAATTAAGTCAAAATATAATGCTTTTTGAATAGCATCGTAGGCCCAAAATGTTGGGTCAATATCAGTAAATTTTACAGGTTGTGCAACAGTAGTGTGTTCTTGACCTAAAGCTTTGATTGCCATTGATGCAAATTCTGCTCTGCTAACGTTTTCATCAGGTTTAAATGTTCCATCCGGATAGCCTACAATAACCCCTTTTTCTGTTAAAATTTCAATTTGTTTTGCTGCCCAATGGTTAGCTGCCACATCCGGATATGCTAAAGCAGGTACTACCATGAATAAAGTAACAAAGGCAGATAACATAATTTTTAATAAATTTTTCATATCACTCTCCTATAATAACTAATTCCATTAATATGCTACACATAAAAAATATTGTCGGCAATATTACTTAAAGTTATGTTAATAAATAACAAAAAATTTTATTTGTGTTTTTTTAGTTGTATAAATTGTGCAAAAAATGAAGCACATGAATGGATTAATGGTGTTATGTACTATCTGAATGAATTAAACAGATAAGTTTATAAAACGTATTTATTATGCAGTTTTGTTGATATGACCATTGTTGCTTTGGTTTAAATCAGTTTTTTGTGCTTGTTTGTGCTCTTGTTTCTTTCCAAAAATCATATCCATTACAGGATGGAGGATTAATTGTGAAAGAATTGGAGCGCATAAAGCAAGTATAAATACTGTTGAAACTATTGAACTTAATTCTTTAAGCCCTTTTCCATAGTGATAATCAGGGTTTGTGTGTAGTAAATGAGTTAGTTTTCGTCTTAAGTTTCTTTTTTGGGTTTTATCTGTTGCTGCATCAATTTTAGATTGAAATGAATCATATAAATCTATTTTTCGCTTGTTTTCAGGAGATTTTTTTGCTTGCCAATTACTCATTAATTTATAAACTTTGTTTTTTACAGGTTTAATAAAGCCGAGAAATAAACCTAAACAAAATGTTTGATATAATAATTCTTTGGTTGCTGCATATTTTTTCGATTGTTCATTTGCATGTTTATCATAATAAATAAATGCAGGTCGACCTGCTGCTTTAAGGGTTGTCTCTACCGCGATGGCGCAAACTGTATTTTGGGCAAAGTCTGCAGCATTTGGGTTGGCAAGAACTTTGCGAAGTCTTATTAAATTTTCCTGAGTAGGAGTAACTTTCATACTACACCTTCATTCCTGAATGCAAATATGCGGTCATTGAATATGTATTTGGCATTACAATATTTTTTTGTGGGAGAACCTTTCTATTCGTGACAGTATTTGGTATGGGGTTTAATTGCTGTTTAGTTTCAGTCATACCTCCGTTGGGGTCATAGCTTGGCATAAGTTTTTTCATGACCGGAGGCATAAACATATTACAAAATTGTGGTACAAGATAACCTGCTGCAGTACATATTCCAAGTAATGATAAAACTGCTTTGGTGTTTCTGTAAGATGTAGAACCTTTTTTGGCAATCAATCCTGTCAAACTTTCTGCAACAAGTCCGGCACAAAGTGTCGTAGGAACTCCGATAAATTCGGTCATAAGTTCTCTGAGTGCAGCATATTTTCTAGCATCCGGTTTTTCTTTTTTGTCTGTAATACTTAAAATCGGTCTAACCGTACCTTTACCGCAAGCTATTGCCATTACGGTAAAAATTGGTTTATTATTTTCTCCCAATTTGTTACAAATTTTTTGGATAAATGTCTAGTTTTTGGTTGCAGCTTCTGTAACTGCTTTACTGGTTGTTTGAGTAATTGTCATATTTAATACGCTATCTGTATTAATTGTATTATTTACACCAATAACTCTATTACTTTAACAAAATTTTTCAACCCTATTGTTAAGAAATGTTTTACTTTTTATTATTTTCATATAATTTAAATGGAACAGTTACTTTAACTCCGGAAGTCCTATCTTTTTCTATTAAATCTAATCCTTTTGCATCTCCATAATATTTTCGTAAAATTGCAATAATTTCTTTATACCCAAGCCCGGTGCCGTCAATATTTCTATCTCCAGTTCGGTGTCCATTCCCATCAAGAATTTTTTCTATATCTTCATTTTTTATAGGTTTTGTTCCATGGTTGGTCACAGTCATTGTGTATACTTCTTTCCCTAGGGCATTATGTGCTTCTGTTTTTGAAAACCTAACTGTTACGGGGTTACTTTCAGAATATTTAATACTGTTTAAGATGATTTGTGATAAAATGTTGTATTGATCAAAAGCATTTCTTGTTACCAACGATTCGGTGTTTATATCAGATATAAACTCTATGTTGGTATTGTTATGGTTTCCAAACTTAGCTGCTTTTTTGAGTGTTTTTAAAATTTCGGGAAATGGGATTGTTTTATTTGGGTGTAATTTCCAACTTTCAATTTTTCCCCACATGCCAACCATTTCTCTAACAGTGTGAAGTATTTGTCTGAAATTTTTATGTTGGTGTGATATATAACTGTTTTCATTACTATCTTTGGTTATGTAGTCTTTTAGTGCCGGATTTAATTCTAATTCAAATTTTGCGCCAATATTATTTATTAGCTCATGCCTAAATAGTCGTAATAAAGCATTGTCATTTTGATTATGTTCCGGTCTGCCTGCAATAAGAGAAAGTAAATGCGTTCTAAAATATTCTCCTGCTATGCTAAAAAACGAATCTTCATTATTGATGTTACTTATTTTTTTTATATATTCATTATTTAATTTTTTTATTTGTTTTTGCGGGATAATTCCCTGAAAAGCAGGAATGCTAAAATTTTTTGTTGAATTCTGTTTGTTTTTTTGTGGTTCTTGATTTAATATTGAAAAATTGTGCGAAAAAACGATGTGGTTACTTAATTTCATAATTAGATTATTCCTTGGCGTAAATGTCAAACTACTACAGGTATAGTGTAAATCCAACATGATGTTTTTTCAATACAATGTAAAAAAGTTTTAATAAAAGTAGCCGGTTGTAAAAGAACACTTCGTTTGATGATTTTGAACAGCGAGTTTGAGTATTAAAAATATATTTAAAGCAATTAGTTAATATATTGAAACAAATTACGCAATTTTTGAAAAGAAAAATACTTTATTAAGATGTAATAAATAAATACTTTTTAGGGGAAAGAACTTAATGATTAATTTTGAAAATTTATATTATAAAGCAATAAAACGGTATTGTAGCTCAGCATCTTGTCCATTAAAACAATTTATCGTTAAAGCTGATAATAACTTAAGCCCTCTTTCTAAAGATGAAGTTGTAATTTCTAAAGCAATAAAAAAAGAACATAGTCAACATCATTATTTACAAAATATAAATCATTCAGAAATATTAAATAAAAATGTTATTGATGAAAAAGCATTAAAAAAAATAGATGATGAATTTTTAGAAATTGCACCAATGCCTGAAGAATCTATTTTTTATAGAGGCATTGGAAAACTCTTAAATAACCCGAAAACATTAGAATATGATATTATTGATAAAGCGAATATTGGAGATATAATTCAGCCATTTCCTGGCTATGCTTACACTGCAACAAAGAATAATTATACTTTTGCTAGTAGATACGCTTGGACAGGAGATCCTAATGAAGCTAAAGCTATGTTATTAGAAATTCATACACCCAAAGGGGCTAAAATATCGGTAAATAGAGAGCATGGTGGCGAGGGAGTATTTCCTCGAAATGCAAAATATCGAGTTATTTCAAAAGCAAATGTTAATGTAAAAAATCATCCTATGTTAGTTGAAGACTGTGGTGAAACATTCCCTAGACAACATATTATTTTAGAATATATTCCTGAATAAATATATTATTCTTTAAAATAAGATTTTGTATTCCCTTTAACAGGTTAAAAACATTCAAACCACTCATTAAAATACAACAAACTACAAAATTACTTGCGGGATGTAAAATGACAGTTGGTTTGATTATTTTGGGTAAAAGAACACAAATTCTTTCATCAACACATACGATATAATCTAGTAAAATACCCAACTTCTCTAAATAATCATTCTAACCGTTCAACCTAAAAATGTTTAATTTGACCGTTTTGGTATACGGATAGATTGATTATTTCCTACCCCTCAAATGCCGATATATTGCTAACTTTCCCAAATAATACTTCTATCCGTTCAAACCAAACTGGTCGTTAAAATACAGCAGAAAAGCAACATTTTTTGGGAAAACTAAAAAGACTTCCTTGCGGAAGTCTTTAAAAAATGGTGGGCAGGGGTGGATTCGAACCACCGTAGTCTCGCGACGGCAGATTTACAGTCTGCTCCCTTTAGCCACTCGGGCACCTACCCATATTTAATTATCAATAAATTTGCCTTTGACGGGATTTGAACCCGTGGCCTCTCCCTTACCAAGGGAGTGCGCTACCCCTGCGCCACAAAGGCTAATGTCACAAGGAGCTATATCATAAAAGGGAATACTCTAGCCCTCATATTTTCAGAAAAAATGCCGACTATAGGAATCGAACCTACAACCTACGGTTTACAAAACCGTTGCTCTACCATTGAGCCAAGTCGGCTAGCTACAGTTACTATTGTATAGTGAAAATATTTAAATGTCAAGAGTTTCTTTTTGTTTTTTTGTATATAATTGTTTTAGTAGATAAAATAAGGGGAAATAAGGGATGTATAAATTTTTTGTTCCAATAATAATGCTAACAATTTCAAATATTTTCATGACTTTTGCATGGTATGGACACTTAAAACATAAGTCAACTGTTTTGTGGATTGTGATTTTAATTAGTTGGGGGATAGCATTTTTTGAATATTGTTTTCAAGTTCCTGCAAACAGGATTGGTAGTGATGTATATTCTGCCGCGCAACTTAAAACAATACAAGAAATCATAACTCTTATAGTTTTTAGTTTCTTTTCGGTTTTATACTTGAAAGAAGAATTTAAGTGGAATTATTTGGTAGGATTTATATTTATAATTTTTGCAGCATTTTTTATTTTCAAGAAATGGTAAATATTATTTAGTATAAATCAACACAGTATAAGGAGGAGCATCTTTCTTTTCAATAAATTTCAGATTGTAGTCACAAATATCTTTGATGTCTGTTAAGCTTTTTATTGTGAGTAGGTCGTTAAGTGATGTTGAGTTGTATTCTTCTTTGTTTTCCACTAATTCTTTAAATTTTACCTTGTCATAATGTATAAAATTTGGGGATGCTGTAATAATAAACTTTTGTCCGGTTTGCATGTTGTTTATTATGTAACTCATAACTATTAATGTATTATTTGGAATTTTGTTTTCAGAAAAATACGGTTGCAAAATTTCTTTTCTCTGTGGAATTAACATTGATTTAAATTCTTGTTCATGGGATAGCATGGTTTCTGATTTGTAAGCAAAATCTTTGAGGATACTTAAAACAAATAACTTTTTATTTAAATATTTGTCAAGAACTTCTTTTCTGTTCCAAACAAGTATTATATCTCCATCGTTAGTGTTTGCGGAATTAATAGCGATTGCAAGCGGTTTAAATCCAATACGAGGGAATTTGTATGCTGCATTGGTGCCAATTAAAAGATACAACAAATTTAAAAGGATAAATATTGTGGGAAAGATGACGTTTAACTTTTTCTTGTTTGTGATTAATGCAAAGCCGTAAGCAGTCGCAATTAAAAGAGCGGGCATTGAAACAGATGTATATCGTGGTAAAATTTTAAAATTTGTAATTTTGAATGCAATAATTTCTGCAAGCAAAAATACTATTGAAGGAATAATTAAAGTTAACGTTTTTCTATCTTTTTTTATGGCAGTATAAAGTCCAAATATCCCAATAGCTACAGGTATAATTATGAATACAAGTTTAATTAATGAGAAAGTTGTGAAAAAACTGTGCATGTAATGCATTGGGTTGTTTCCTAAACTTTCAAGAACAGGTGAAAATAAATCTTGGATTACAATAAACAAGCTAGACCAATCACAGTAATATCCATTAATTTCGGATGTCCATTTGGCAGGATTTTCAATCATAAATAAAAAAGTTGGCAGGCATAGGATAGCAAGAGATATTATAGAGACAATTAAATGTTTTGTTCTTTGTTTGTCTTTTACTAAACATGTAAATAAAGTTGTAATTAGGGTAATTACATATATGAATGCTATTGTATAAGTATTAATCAGAGCAAAACATATTGCTATAAATCCCAAATAATTCCATTTATTAGAGGTATTATTTTTTATTTTTAAAAAGGATAGTACTGACAATGTCGCTAATAGCATTAATAAGGAATACATCCGAACTTCTTGTGAGTAATAAATAAAAAAGCTATTAAGCGCAAATAGTGTTGGACAAAGGAATTGTGCAACTCTATTTTTTAATTCTTTTCCAATAAAATAAGCTACAATTATAGATAAAATTCCGCAAAAAGCAGAAAAAGCTCGAAATGCAACATCAGAAAGACCAAAAATTTTGCACCATAAATGAAGTAAGACTTGGTAAAATGGCATGTGCACATCAGTTTTTATAGTATAAAAAATTGTTGATATTACATTTGGTTGAGCGGCTTGTTTGTATGAAACAAGTTCATCATAAGATAAACCACAAGATTTATCTAAAAATAAAATTCTTAAAATAACTCCAACTGCAAAAATAATAAATAATATCCAAAAATTCTTGTTTTTCATAATATCCCCAACCTGAAATTTAAAATATGGAGCGGAAAACGTGGATGTTTTTCTTATTTTCGGCTCCAATTTATAAATGGAGCGGAAGACGGGGATCGAACCCGCGACGTCAACCTTGGGAAGGTTGCATTCTACCACTGAATTACTTCCGCAACAATAAAAAGTTACAATAAATATAATTTATATTCAAGGTGTTTTAGTGAATTTGTCTATTATAAATTATTCGGGATATTCTTTATTTTACTCGGAATGACGGGATTTGTCACTCTAAACTAAATTCCGGGTCGCTGAATTATTTCACGTTCGTTTACAATGACAGAATTTATATTATTCAGCTTCTTGTTTTTTTATGCTTTCACCTAAAAGTTCAAAAGAGCCTTTTGTTACCACTTCTTCTCCGGCTTTAATTCCTGAAATTATTTCGGTATACTTGTCATTTTTTTTGCCGGTTTCAACTTTGCGTTCTTCATAAGTGTGTTGCCCAATTTTTACGTATGCAAAATTATAGTCTCCAAATTTTTCCACTGCATCGGTAGGGATGGCTAAAACATTTGCAGTTCCGGTGTTTACAATCATTTCTGCATACATATTAGGTTTGATTTTGAAATCTTTGTTTGGAATATCAGCTCTAACTTCAAGGGTTTTGGTTGTATTGTCAAGTATTGGTGAAACATAGGATAGTACACCGTTTATGGTTTTGGTGCTTTCTTCTATTGTCCCAGTTACGGCTTCTCCAAGGTGTAAATAAGGAGAGTCTTTTTCAAATGCGTAGCCGACAAGCCAAATTGTTTTTAAGTCTGCTAAATTAAATAACTCTCTGTTTTTTTCAACAATTTCATCCGGATTAACTTTTCTTTCTAATAAAATACCGTTTTTAGTTGCTTTTATTGTTATATAGGGATAAATTTGTTTTGTTTTTAGTACATTATCTATACTTCCGCCATATACAGCAAGTCTTTGTTTGTACACATTTATCAGTGATAGTCTTTTTAGATTAAGTGCATCTAAGTTCGCTTTATCTTTACGTAATTGTGCGTATGCTGCCTCGTAGTCTGCTCTTGAAGATATTTTTTCATTGTATAAAGTTTTTTCTCTATTGTAATTTTGTTGTGATAAGTTGTATTGTGCTTTTAATTCGTTTACATCTGCGTCTATGTCAAGAATTTTTTCAAGGAACTCAAGTTGTATTTGGCTGATTTCGTCAGATTTGATTTGAACTATAGGCTGCCCCACTTTTAGTAATGTTCCAGGTTCTACAAATACTTTTGTTATTTTGCCGTCTATTGGTGAATAAATCCTTTCAATAGATTGATTTCTTGCTTTAAATTGAGCAGGAATTGTAATTTGAAGTTCAATGTCCATGGCATGTAGTGGTTCAGTTTTGATTTTTGCATTTTTTTCTTGAATTTCAGTTAAAGTAATCAACTTATTGGAGTGTTGTACTTCTTTTTTTGAACCACAACCCGTCAATGTTATTGCTAAACAAAATATTATAAAACATTTAAGAAATTTCATTTTTATTTTCCCCTGTAATTTTATATAATAACGGAATAAGGAATAAAGTAAAGGTTGTCCCAAAAGATAACCCTCCTATTATTGCAATTGCAAATGGTTTTTGACTTTGTGCACCAATCCCGTTTGATAATGCGGCCGGAAGCAGTCCCAAAATAGCTACAAGTGCAGCAGTTAGGACCGGTCGGAGTTTTAATAAAGCCCCTTTAACGGTTGCTTTAGTAATATTTGAGTTAATTTTATTTTGTCTGATTATTGAAGAAAGTATTATTACTCCATTTTGTATAGAAACTCCGATTGCGGCTATAAATCCTACACCGGCAGAAATTGAAAAATAAGTTCCTGTTATAAACAGTGCAAATATGCAACCTGAAAGAGTTACGAGAATAGGAGACATCGCAATTAATACGTTTTTTAAATCTTTATAATTTATATGTAAAATTAGTCCGATTAAAATAAGTGTAATTGGTAATATGATTGCGAGTCTTGTATTTGCGGCTTTTTGACTTTCAGATTGTCCTGCCCATTTTACTTGATATTCATCAGGAAGTGTTAATTTTTCATCAATAAGTTTTTTTGCATCTTTGACAGTAGAGCCCAAATCTCTACCCCTGATATTAAATCTGACTATTGCAACTCTAGAGTTTTCACTTCTTGTTATTATCATAGCACCATTGTTTGTGGAAATGTTTGTTACATTACTTAGAGGAACTGATATTCCTTCCGGTGTTTTTACGATAATGTTTTGTATTTTTCTATATGTGTCTCTATCTTTTTTTTCAAGTCTTAAAAATACATCAAATCTTTTTTCGTTTTCAATCACTTGGGTTGCGTTTTTCCCTCCAATGGCTATTTCTACGACTTTTTGAATATCATCACTACGTAATCCGTACCTTGCAGCTTTTACTCTGTCAATTTTTATTTGATATTGAGGTTGACCGATAATTTGGTCGTAAGAAATATCTACAATTCCCTTTACACCCGATAAAAGTGCAATAGTTTTGTCTTGTAGTTTTTGAAGTTCGTATAAATCTGAACCGTATATTTTTACAACAACTTGTCCTTTTGAGCCGGAAACAGCTTCTTCTACATTGTCTTGAATGTATTGAGTGAAATATGTTGTAATTCCGGGAATATCTGATAATTTTTCAGACATGTCTTGGATTAATTTTTGTTTGTCTTTATGCCATTTTTTGCGCCAATCTTTAGCTAGTTTTAAGTCAACCATGTTTTCAATATTACTTAATAGGTTCGGATCAGTTCCATCATCGGCAGAACCGATGTGAGAGATAACATTTTTAACTTCAGGATATTGCATTAAAACTTCTCGAACTTCTTTTGCAACATCTACAGAATGTTCTATGGTGGTACTTCTTGGAAGAACCGTTACTCTTAACCAAATATTTCCTTCATCAAGGTTTGGTAAAAATTCAGAACCGATAAAGCAGAATAAAGCTAATGAAATTAGTAGCATAGAACTTATTGAAACAAGAAACTCTTTTGGGTGGTTAAATACTTTAGTTAATAAGTTTTCATACAATTTTGTTATTTTATTCAAGACTTTGTTGTCTTTTTCTATGAATTGTTTATTTGATAAATATATTGCCGAGATAGCAGGTAAGAAAAATAATGATGTTATGACTGCTCCTATTAGTGAAAAGCCCATTGTGAAAGCTAACGGATGAAATAATTTCCCTGCGACACCATCAAAAGCAAAGATTGGAAGAAAACAGCATAAAATTATAATTGTGGAAAATGTAATAATTTTACCAACTTCTTTTACTGCTTTATAAATAATTGCTTCTTTTTTATTTTGGGTAAGTTTTCCCTTATAATTGGCTAAACATCTAAAAATATTTTCCATTAAAATAACAGCACCGTCTACAATTATACCAAAATCAACAGCCCCCATGCTAAGTAAATTAGCAGGAATTCCAAATAATTTAAACATAATAAATGCAAGTCCGAGAGCTAAAGGAATTACTAAGGAGGCAATTAAAGTTATTTTTAAATCCAAAATAAAAGCAAACAAAATTATTATTACGAAAATAATCCCGCAAATAACATTATGCCCGATTGTATGCATAGTATTGTTTATCAGTTCACTTCTTTCATAAAAAGGAACAAGTCGAACTCCTTTGGGTAATTGCGCTTTTATGTCAGGCAGTTTATTTTGAAGGTTTTGTATTGTTTTGGTTGGATTTTCTCCTTTTCTCATTAAAACGATACCTTCAACAATGTCATTGTCTTTATTTTTACCAACTTGACCAATTCTTACGGCAGGGTCTATTACGACTACTCCGACATCTTTTACTCTTATTGGAATTCCGTTGAGGGTTGTAATAACAGTGTTTTCGATACTTTCTATGCCGGAATACAGTCCTAATCCTCTAACAATATATGCTTGATCATTGTTAGAAATGTAATGACCTCCACCTGTTGAGTTTGACGCTTTTATTGCATCAAAAATTTCACCAACATCTAAATTATAAAAACGAACTTTTTCATGATTTAATATGACTTTATATGTTTTGACGGGGCCACCAAAGCTGTTTACTTCGATAATTCCCGGAACTTGCTTAAAAGCTTTTTCCATTTGCCAATCTTCAATGGCTTTTAAAGTCATTTGATTGTAATAATCAGATTCAAGCGTGTATCTGTATATTTCGCCAATAGCGGAAGCATCAGGCCCAAGAACCGGTTTTATTCCATCCGGCAATTCCGTTTGGTGAATTCTCTCTAATACTTGTTGTCTTATTAATGGTGAAGGCAGCCCATCAGCAAAGACAACTTTAATAACCGATAATCCAAATAATGAACTTGAATAAAGTTTTTGCTCATTTGGAATTCCGTTTAAGTTTTTTTCAAGAGGAATTGTTGCCAAACGTTCTACTTCTTCAGCTGATTTGCCCGGCATTTGAGTTATAACTTGAACAATCGGGCTTGTAAAATCCGGATAAGCCTCAATATCAAGAGTTTTAAGACAATATATTCCTGATAAAACAATAATTAAAGCAATAGTTGCAGAAATAAACTTTTTTTTGATTGCAAATTTAATAAGGTTGTTAAATAGCTTCATTATCTGTTTTAAGCTCCTCTTGATTTACTTCTCTTAAAAAATCAATCCAACAGTTATAATATTCTGCTAAAGCGTATGTATAACCAATTATTATTGATTTATAAGACTGTTCCATAACAATTAATGTTGTGAGGTTCGATTTCCCAACTTCGTAACTTCTTTTCGAAACTTTAATCATTTCATCAGAACTTTTTAATAATTTGTTATTGTAATAATTTAAATTCATTTGCGCAGTGACAAACTTTTCATAAGCATTATTTAAATCTTTTAACGCTTTGTTTTGAACTGAAATATAATTTAATTCGGCTTTTTCAATTTCGAGTTTTGCATTCTTAATTTCCGGTCTGTATGCGTATAAAATGGGAAGGTTTACAAGGCTTGCACTTGCATAAGCACCTGACTTAAATCTGCCATCATCGCTCATTCCTTTTGATTGGTATCCATAACCACCTTGGATTTCAAGGTCAGGGATTCTTTGCCTTGCAACCAATTTTAAGTTTTTTTCAGCTATGTCAATTTGGTGTTTTGCTATTTTTATATCAAATCTGTTTTTTATACT
Organism: uncultured Candidatus Melainabacteria bacterium; assembly: GCA_934718275.1. Classification (GTDB taxonomy): domain Bacteria; phylum Cyanobacteriota; class Vampirovibrionia; order Gastranaerophilales; family Gastranaerophilaceae; genus Stercorousia. The sequence continues at coordinate 164,100 of CAKUZD010000003.1, forward strand.
ATCTTCGGCAATAGTGTCAAAACTAGGCATTAACGAAGATGGAGTTGGCGTGGCCAGGTCTATAAAATTATCATTAAAACTACTATCTGTCGAATCAAAAATTAAATAAGTTTTTTCTTTTGGGTTTATTGTTTTATTGAACTCAAAGGAGGCACTTTTAACATTTACTTTAGCAGTATTTACTTGAGTTGTCATTTGATTTAGAGCAATTTCAGCTTGGATTACATCCATTTCGGGAGCTGCGCCTGCTTGATATCTTTTTTTAGCTATTTCTAAAAGGTCTTGTAAAAGTTTTTGTTGTTCCTGTAAACTTTTAAGGATTGATTTAGAAGCAACGAGATTAATATAAGCTTCTCTAACATCCATTTTTAGGTCAAATTCATAGTATTTTAAATTTTCTCTAGTAAGTTCATAATTAGCTTTTGCAAGTTTTTTTCTTGCACCGCGTTTAGCAATTTCAATGGTTTCAGTTAATCCAAATAACTGAGGATTTCCTTTTCCTGCGCTTCCGAAGTTGTAGAAAACATCGAAATTTGGGTTTTGTAATCTGTTAGCTGATTTAATATTGTTTTTTGCAATTTCGGTATCTAATTTGTTAGCCAAAAAATCAATATTATTTTTTACAGCTATATCTATAGCTTCATTAAGAGTAACTTTTTGGACAGAGTTTTCTGCAAATGCTATTTGTCCGATAAATAATATAAAAATTATAAATAAAATCTTTTTCATAGCCCTAATCTTCTATTCAAATTATAACATGTATAAGTTTATACAGAACTAAAGTTTAAGAAATTGAAACCAAAATTTTCAAATTTGATTTAAATAATTAATAAAATTTTTATTTGAAAAACGCAGCTATACACTATAAAGAGAATAATAGCTTGCTTTTAGTTCAAATATATGTTATACTTATAAATGATATTATATATTATTATAGGAGAGTTTTCATGCAGTCTAAAGGGTTTAATGTTCAACGCAAGTTGGGTTATTTTTCTAAATTTGCTCAATTGAGCAGTAAATGTGGTAAATCAGCTTATACTTTAGCTGAAATTATAATTGTAATGTTAGTGATTGCAGTTGTGGTAGGAGTAAGTATAAAAATCACAAAGGCAAAGTTAAATCAGATTGTGTCATATACTTATTATTCAGCATATTCAACTTTGAGAAATGTCTCCGGTCAAATGTTACAAGATTTTAAAGCAAAACCTGAATATACTGATACAGCGCACTTAATGCCACAGGATTGGTATTCATTTCCTCAAAGTTTGTTTAGTTTCCCTAAAGGTTTGTTAGCTTTGCTTATGCCTAAACAAAAAGTCGAAGCCGAAGATTCTGTAAAGTACGTTTGCGCACTTGAAAATGTTGGTTTCATTGGAGATAAATGGGCTGACCATTCGGATGAATATGTTATATATTCGACAAATGTTTTTTTGGATGGGTATGGAAATATTTTCTCTAAAAGTAATGATGAAGAAGCTATTCAAAAATGTAGAGAAAGTCATTATAGAAATCGTGGATTAAGCAGAGATGTTTATCTTGAAGGAGGTAGTATAGTCCCTTTTACAAAATGTCCTGGGAAACTCAAAAGAAGTAGTGCAGATATTAAAAGATTTTGGGACTATAGTAGTAGTATAAATGAGACATATATTCAAAATGTAACCAAATGTACTATGCTCAGTGGTGGGGTGACTCAAAGTGAGTGGGAACTTGCTCATCCGGAATGCCATTCTCCTTCAGGCGGATGGTGGAACTACCCAATTCCTGAGTATACAGAATCTTGCAACTTTAGTTGTTATGATGGTGTTAATAATAACTGTGGAAATCTTTCATATCCGGAGACTGACAGGTTTCTGTGCCCATCCGGCATTGGCTTGGGAATTCTAACTGTTATAACTTCTGATGGTAGTATTGATAAAGGTAAGGGGTCAAGTTGGGAAGGTAATGATTATGGGTTTTGGCCGGTATGTAAATATTCCCCGGAAACTCCAAGTTGTGAAGGGCAGCCAACTAGTGAAGAAATCAGAAACAGATACCATGAAACAGGTGATGAATGGGTTGGAAGTCCGGAATGTGCTTATAAGCCAACTTGTAACAAAGAAGGATATAAATGGGATCCTGAATCTGAAACCTGTATTCAAGAGCCGCCAACTCTCCCGCGCAAGGGCTCAAATTTTTGTGAAAAATTTGTAAGTTATACAAATACCAAAACAAATTCTCCTGAGTGTACAGGTGATGCTATAGCAGATAATACAGTGGATTTTTCAAGTCATACTCCTGATATAACGTTACGTAATGGTATGTTTTTGTATAATGTTAGCCAAAATCCTGCTGAAATTGCTATATTGGAAGGTAATACCATGGGTGGAAAATATGATGGCGTAGATAATATAAATAGCTTTGGGTATACTATATATGTAGATATAGATGGAGAAAAAGGTGCATCAAGATTATGGGAAGATGTTTACAAATTCTATATCACAATGTCAGGAAAAGTTGTTCCGGCCTATAATGAAACCGAAGGAGCAGAGGCAACCGGAGGTGATAGCCGCCAACACTTAATGACAAGCGTAATGAAAGAAGAAATAACCGCCGATGGACACCGCCAAATAAAATGGATGAAAAAAAGTGTTCTATTTAAGGAAGGTGCTTGTTCTGCCGGATATATACAAGGAGCGTATTGCCAAGGAGGACAAAATCCTGTATCAAGATTGGCAGAATGTAGTGATGTTGTGAATAATTGTACCTTAAAATATATAAGTCCCGTGAAATTCTTTTAAACTGATTTAATGAATTAATTTAATAACCTTTAGCGTAGTAATCTTATTTATAACTATAAGATTACTACGTTTGCTTGTAAACGTAGTTTTTTGCTTGTAAGTTTGTCGTTGCATATTTATGAATAGTTTGATATAATTGTCGACAAGAGGTTGTTTTATGCGAATAAACAATGATGTTTCAAGAGTGTTGTTATTAGAGGGGATTGGTTGTACAATTTTTGGTTGTATTCTGTTATATGTTTATTTTTACACCTCTGATGGGCAAAGTTTCAATTCGGATGATTGGTTGATAATTTTTCTTCTTGTCGGTGTTTCTATAGTCGGATATGTTATGATAATTTTTGCAATAATAAAAAGAGTTGTAAATAGGGGTGAAAAATTTTATTTGAAGGCTGTTGATTTTCTATCAGATAGGGTAAGTTTTTATTTTAATAAGCCTAAATATAATTTTGTTTGTGCATATAGTGATATAAATAATTTGGAAATGGAGCTTCAAACAATATTAGCATTCAATAGAATAGAAGTGTTTAGCACATTATCTCAAATTATTATACATTTTAATATTTTAAATAACAAAAAATTCTCGCTTACGACTAGTACAATAAATCATACAAATAAAATTTATCAGATTTTGGATTGTCGTTATAAAGTAAAAAATTTTTCGTATCAATACACAGGCTATGGAAGTGTAATTCCGTTAGAAGAAAAAATTCAACATTATTTAGAAACAGGTTGTAAGAAAAAATTTTCAGATAAATCTAAAAATTTAATTAGAGCATTGGCAATTTTTCTTTTTGTTTGTGGGCTTATTCAATTGATTGCTAAATTGATATTGTTTAATGGTTATAACGATTTCTTATTTTGGACAATTAGCTCAATTCCGATTGTTGCAGCATTTGTGATGTTTATAATTATTTATGAAAAAAAATAAGTTTAATTTCGTACATATTGCGAATTTAATACAAAATAAAAAAGGACTGGAAAAATCCAATCCTTTTTTATGGTGCTGGAGACGAGGCTCGTGTCTTGTTCGCTCGCATTTAACGGCAATTCCGCATTTTGCTTATTGGACTTTGTCCAATTGCAAAACTGCTCCAGCCTCAGCTCGCTCACGCAACTCGCAAAAAAGCTTGTTCAATCCACTATCTCTACAAATTAAAAAGACCCACCTTTTGGTGAGTCTTTTTAATGGAGCGGGAGACGAGGCTCGAACTCGCGACATCCTCCTTGGCAAGGAGGCATTCTACCACTGAATTACCCCCGCATCGGGTACTTTTTTATTATTACATGAAAGTTTTTTTTTTGCAAGTGTTTTTTTTATTAAAAAGTGAAAATTAACCGGTATAAATTGCTAATAATATGATTATATCATCGTTATGCAACTTGTTCTTCTTTTTCACTACTATCTAACGAGCGAACATTGATATCTAACCTGTCTCCAAATTGCTTCTTCAATATGTTTACGAGTTCATTCGAACTGTCTACCCAAAACATTGAAGCAGCAAGGATTTTTACATCGCCTTCCAAATCTTTTAGTTTAAATGTAACAGGATCGGAACCGGCATGCTGACATAGAATGTTTTTTAAATACACAACTTCTTCAAATTTAAAATCGTCATGTAGCGAGATTGTAAATATATTGGAATTGTCTACTGTTTTTACGCTTTCAACCAAAAGAGTAGGTGGTTCATCATCACTTCTTCTGCTTACTTTTCCTGAGATAATTACTCTTTGCTCGTTTTGTAAAAAGTCTCCATACTCCTGAATTGTTTTATTAAAAGCAATAACTTCAATTTTGCCGGATAAATCTTCAACTGTAATAAATCTAATAAATTTAGTAGGATCTTTTTTGGTAGGGATTTGTTTTACTGTTGTAATTAATCCACAAATTGTAACAATTTTGTCATTTGGCAATTCTGCAATTTCTGTAATTTTGTGTGTCATTAAGAAAGGTAGCTTGCTCCTAATAGTAGAAAGCGGGTGGCTTGTTACATAAAAACCAAGAAATTCTTTTTCAAAATTTTGTAGAGTTCTTGCATCATATTCTTCATCAGAGCCGGATAATTGAAATTTTGCATCTTCAATTGCAGAAGAATCTCCAAGCATATCAAACAAACTACCTTGTCCGGATTCTTTTGCTTTGGATTCTTTTGAGGCTGTAGCGGTAATATATTCAATATTATCCATTAACTGTTTTCTGCTTTTTTCAATAGATGCAAATGCTCCTGCCTTAATTAGACCTTCCAATGTTTTTTTATTGGAACATTTTGTATCAAGTCTTTTTATATAATCATAAATTGATTTATATTCTCCATTTTCTTCGCGTTCTTTGATAATATCTTCAATAACCGCTTCTCCGACTTGTTTAATAGAGGCTAATCCGAAACGAATATTTTTACCATCCGGTGCGTATTCTAAGAATGATTTATTTATGTCGGGAGGAAGAACCTTTATACCGTATTTTAAAGCTTCTTCAATATATGCTTGAGTTTTTTCTTGATCACCGGCAACACTCGATAATAATGCAGATAAATATTCTACAGGGTAATGACATTTTAAATATGCTGTTTGATAAGACACAAAGGCATAAGCGGATGAGTGTGCACGGTTAAAGCAATAAGCGGCAAAGTTTTGAATTTGGTTAAACAGTTTTTTTGCATCTTCTGCTTTCATTCCATATTTTGCAGAGCCTTCAATAAGCTTTCCTTCTTGTGCAGCCATGGCAGCCGGATCTTTATGACCCATCATACGGCGTACTTGGTCGGCTTGTCCCAATGAATAGTCTGCCATAACCTGAAATATTTGCATGATTTGTTCTTGGTAAACCATAGTTCCGTAAGTGTCTTTTAGGATTGGTTCAAGTCTCGGGTGCGCATAAGTAATCGCTTGACGGCCATGTTTTCTTTCTACGAAATCATCAACCATGCCTGAACCAAGCGGGCCGGGTCTAAACAAAGCAACCAAGGCTCCCAAATCTTCAAAAACATCGGGTTTAAGTTTTTTTACCAAACTCGTCATACCGGAAGATTCAAGTTGAAAAACTCCAACGGTCTCTCCTCGGACAAGCATGTCATAAGTCGGCTTGTCATCAAGTGGGATGTGGTTAATATCAACATCAATTCCTTGACACTTTTTGATTAGTTTAACTGTTTTATGAATCATTGTAAGGTTACGCAAACCCAAAAAGTCCATTTTTAACAGTTTCATTTTTTCAAGAATTTCACGGTGATATTGTGTAATAATAATTCCGTCTTTGGAAGGTTGAACCGGAACGATTTGGTCTAATGGTTTGTAAGAGATGATTACACCGGCAGCATGCATTCCTATACCACATTTAATTCCTTCAACACATTTTGCGGTGTCTATTACTCTTTTGATTTCAGAATCTTCATCATAAAGTCTTTTTAGTTCAGAGCCTTCAATCATTGAACTTTCAATTGTATCTTCAATTAAAGAAGCAGTTTTGTTGCTTTTGGCATATTCCATTCCAAAAACTCTAGCAACGCTTTTGAATGCGTTTCTTGCCGCAAGTGTACTGAATGTGATAATTTGACAAACTTTATCTGCTCCATATTTATCAACAACATAGTCAATAACTTCTCCTCGTTTTTCAATACAAAAGTCTGTATCTATATCGGGCATGCTGAAACGTTCAGGGTTTAAGAATCTTTCAAACAATAGGTGGTGGCGAATTGGGTCAAGGTCTGTAATGTCAAGAGCATAGGCAACAACCGAGCCGGCTGCCGAACCTCTCCCCGGACCTACCGGAATATCATGTGTTTTGGCAAAGTGTATAAAATCCCACGTAATCAAAAAGTATGCAGAAAATCCCATCTTTTCAATGATGCCTAATTCATATTTTACGCGTTCTTTTAATTCAGGGGTAATATTTTCTTCACCATATTTGCGCTTCAAGCCTTGCATAACAAGTTCTTCAAGGTAAGAATCTGTTGTGTGATTTGGAGGAACTTTGAAATCAGGTAACGGAGCTTCCCATTTAATTGTAACGTGGCACTGTTCTGCAATATCAACGGTGTTTTTTATACATTGATTGAATGTGTCTGAATCCATCCATTTGAAAGCATCACGCATTTCCGAGACTGTTTTGACATAGAATTCATTGTTTGGGAAGTGGAAACGATTTTCTTCGTCTTTCATAGACTGAGTTTGCATACAAAGAAGTGTGTCATGCCAATCGGCATCCTCTTTTTTTAAATAGTGAGAATCGTTTGTGATGACCATTTTTATATCAAGTTCTTTGGCTATTTTTATCAAATCAGGGTTAGTTCGTTTTTGATCTTCCAGTCCGTGGTCTTGAAGTTCTATATAGTAGTCATCTCCAAATAAATCTTTAAAGCGTTTTGCTGTGGCTTTTGCTTCTTCATAATTTCCTTTTAAAAGGTTTTGTAAAACTTCACCACCTAAACATGCAGAACAGCAAATTAAACCTTCATGGTGCTTTTCCAAAAGTTCAAAATTTATTCTCGGTTTCATATAAAAACCTTTGCATGCTGCATCAGATGCAAGCTTTACAAGGTTCATGTAGCCGGTGTTGTTTTTTGCTAAAAGAATAAGGTGATACCTTGGGTTGTTATGAGGGTCTCTTTCCGACAAATCTCCGCTATGCATGTAAAATTCACAGCCAATAATTGGTTTGATACCTGCTTCTTTAGCTTCCAAATATAAATCTAACGCACCGTACATAACTCCGTGGTCAGTTATGGCTACTGCAGGCATGTTGTTTTCTTTTGCAAATTTACATAATTCTTTTAGTTTTATTGCACCGTCTAACAGAGAAAACTCACTGTGTAAGTGTAACGGAACAAATTGTGTATTTCCATCCATAATTTCGATTTTAACACAAGTTTTGTTTAAAAAGCTTTGAATGTTAATTTATATTTATGAAAAGTTTTATTTGTTTTTAATATAAAAATATTTTAATCTTGAAAATCTTTGTAAAATATGCCATAATATAAAATGTAACATTTAAAAAGAGAGGATTTTATGGAAAAGAAAGGATTAGAGTTTGTTCTCGGGGGGGGGGCAATCGCTGTATAACCTCTCGTAATCACGATTTTAACCTGTTTGAGATATTAAAAAACTCGTTTTTTTATGAGGAAGTTTTAAAAAGATTTTTCGCTCTGCTAAGAATGGTAGAGTCTGTCACTCTGAATTTGATTCAGAGTCTATTTGTGCTGCCTGATTTTATGCACTTGTAAAAGAATTGAAAATAGTATATAATGGGAAGTAATACATCACAAAATAAGAAAGAGGTAAAAATTGAAATTATTTAAGAAAGAGCAAGGGAGTTTTGGCGAAGTTAAAGAAGTATCTGCATTATCAGATTTTTGTTGTTTGGAGAAATGTTACGGTTTTATGCGGAGTGTTCTTAATAAGAGAAATAGAGAAGGAGGCTTTACTTTAGCTGAAGTTTTAATCACTCTTGGTATTATTGGTGTTGTAGCAGCTATGACTATGCCTGCCTTAATACATAGTTATCAACAAAAGGTTTTGCAAGTTCAGTTTAAGAAATTTTATGCAACATTTTCTAATGCCATAAAATATGTTCAAGCCACAAATGGCACACCTATGGGCTGCTATTATTGGGATGTAAATCCTTACGCATCAAATCCTGATAAGTGTGCTAGTCGAAATGATTATGGAACATGTACAAGTTGGACATTGAGTGATGGTTCGCCATTACCTAGAGATTATAATGGTGAAATGTCAGATTGCAGACAATTTGGCGATAGTTTAATGAAAGCATTAAATACAATAAAATTTTGTGAAAGTAATGCATTGGCAAATGGTTGTCTAACAGACAAGCATCGTGGGCTTGATAAAGTAAAAAAAGAGCAAAATCCCGAAAATGAGTATGACCCCAATACAACTTTTAGTGACAGTCCTATGAAAAATAGATATCCTGCATTTGTAACAGCAGATGGTACAATATATGTAAGATATAGTTCCATGTCAGCTAATCCGGAATTTTGGGTTGATATAAATGGAGCCAAAGCACCGAATAAATATGGATATGATATATTTATATTTGATTTGGTTGGAAATGCCACAGATGGCGTTACAAGGATTAAGCAAGCTAATGCTATGATTGAAAAAGGCGGAAAAACATTTAATGAAATGTTGAAGAAATAACAATTTACTCGTCATGTTTGAGTGCATGGTTGATTAGCAGATTCTTCGCTCCGCTCAGAATGACTATAAAATGCTATTGTTTTATCTATTAAAACAATGGTTGAAAAATTAAATCAATATATTCTTGGTATTTCTCAGGTTCAAAAAATGCAATCGAAAATTCTGCACAATTAAGCCCTAATTGTTGCGCTTCCGGAACTTTAATAGGAGGACCTGCCGGAGTTGAACGACTTGGGTTTTGTGGGTTAGAAATTACGCCTGTGCTTCTTAATAACGTTATGAGTAGAGATTTTTCTTTAACTTCATATTCTGTTAAACCCTGTGTGATAACACCAAAGCCCTGTGAGCCAACGTATCTTTGCATTGGTGCAAAATTGGTTTTTACTTCAATCCCTTTTGTTTTTGGAAGGTGGTCGCGCATATTATAATTTGCATCAAATTTTCGTTTTATAATAGTATTCATGTCCTCTGAATATGTTTCTGTAACTAAGTTTTTTAACGTAAATTTAACCTGCCACAAGTAGTTTTTTAATTTATTATCCCATTCAATTTTAAAATTAATTGTTTTGCCAAATTCAGTTTGTACATCAAAAAAGCTTGTTTTGATTATATTATTTTTGAAGGAATAAATTTCTGCTGTTTCTCCATTATCATTTTCAACGGCACCAAAGTTGTATGTATCTCCTTCATCCTTAAAACGTACAAATTCTATTTGAACTCTTTGCTTATTATTATTTGTTAGGAAAATTTTACCATTTTTTACTTCAAGTTTTAAATCACTTTTAATTGTTGGAAAGAACTTCATTGTATAGATTTCCGTGAAATCTTCTGTAACAGGTATCTTTTGAGTATTATATAGTAAAGAATTTTCTACCCCAAGATTTTTTGAAATTACTTTATATTCAGGAATAAGCTCTTTACTAGTCATAATTGGAGTTTTGAATTTATATTTAAGTCTGAGTTCTTCAATAATTGTGTTGGCAATTTGTATGATTTTTTCGTAACGAGTGATATTTTCTCGATGAACCAAATCTGTAGAACATCCGCAAATTCCGTCATGTGCTTGGTTTTTTAATAATAATTTATATGCGTATGTAATAATTGAATTGTATTCAGAACCGTATTTTTGCTGTAATTTATTTGCTTGTTCCAGCAAATAAGTGCATTTTATGTTATATTGTTTAAGTTTTAGTCTGGCTGAATATGCTCCTTGTAAAATAAATGTTTTACTATTGTCTCTAAGCTCCTCATTCCATTCAAATTGCGAAAAATTATTTTTTACCAATTCAAAATATTCAAACAAATTTGATACTTTAATTTCATAATCTTCAAGTAATTCATTTACTTTAGTTATCTGCTCTAAAATGTCAGGTTCTATTCCCAAATGGTCTGCCCCTATTGGTAATAATAAATAATCCCCTGATTTTTCCGCAATTTTATCAAGATTGTTTTTTAGCCATTCAGCTTTTTGTTCAATGGTCATATCGGTAGAAAATATGTCCATAAAATAGCCGCGAATCAGGTTTACTGTATCAATTCCGTTAAATCTAAATTCTGAAGGAATATCTCCACAACCGCGCCATACAACGCATTTATTAATTCCAAATTTTTTGAAAATGTGTGGAATATTTTGACTGTGTCCGAATGTGTCTGCAAGATATCCTATAAAATCAGTACATCCAAAGTCTTTTGATATTTGAAGCCCAATTTCTAAATTTTTTTCAAACGCCGTTTTATCTGTTAAAAACTCATCAACAAGTGTATAGCAAGGTCCTATAAAAAGTTTCTTTTCGGCTATAAATTTTCTTACAATATTTTCTTTTTCAGGTCTTATTTCGAGGTAATCCAATAATGCGCTTACTTGACCGTCAAAATAGAATGATGGTATTTTGTCATTTTCTAGTAAATTTAAAACATTATCAAACACTCTAAGAAGTCTTAATCTGAAAATTTCAAATTCTCTATACCATTCTCTATCCCAATGTGTGTGTAAATATGCTATAACCTTTTTTTTCATAATTTTATAATTCTTATGCTAAATATTTTTGTACAGTTTCTTTTGTAAATACTTCAATACTGTCTTGTGAATGTATGAAAATCATACAACTAATCAGAGATTTTAGTGTTTCAAAGTCAGAAAAAGACAGTTTATAACGCAAATCTTCCATATTATTTGCTAAAAATTCCATAATAATTGTTTTATTATCGAAAACAAGGTTTGCGAAATAATCAAAAGACTCTTTTGATTTTATCCCTTCAAGATAAATAATATCCGGAGATTGGAATTCAATAAATCTGGAAGCTTTGTCCATATTAAAACCGACATTTTCATTTAATTCACATTGATGGACATTTTTAAGAGTGTATTTTGCAATACTTTCCAGAGTCATAATATTTTTGTTTTTGTTTGCAGCCTCTAATAATAATGAATATATTATATGAGTTTTTCCACTCAATGGAGAACCGCAAACAATTATTATTCCGGGATTGTTAAGTGCAGATTTGATTACTTGAAGGTTGCTTTCTGACTTAATTATTTTATTCAATGCTCTTGGAGGTTTATATATTTTTAGAAAAATTCGTTCTCCCATAATGGTCGGGAATGTTGAAATACTGGCAGTAACTTCCATGTCATCAACCTTGAATATTAGTTTTCCAAGCTGTGGAACTTCTGAAACAGAAGCATCGAGTTTGGCAAGATTTTTTAGTTTAGCTGTAAAAGGAGCAGTCAAGACAGATGGGATACTTCCTTTTCCTTGCAGTTCCCCTTCTTTTTTGAAATTAACCGAAAATCCTTCGTTTTCTCTTTGAAATGTGACTTCATGCACATTTTCTAAGATAGCTTGTTTTAGTATTGCTCTAATAATTTTTTGAATGTGGTTGTCTGACAAATCTTCGCTATGCAATTCATCACGCCAATCATACTCAATACCTGCTTCTATATAAATTTTACCAACAGCTTCGTCTTCTTTGTAGTATTCTTCAATCTTTTTTAAAATACTTTTTTCTGATGAAATTACAGGTTCTATAGAACATTCCGCAGATTCAATAATTTTGTCAATAGCAAACAAATCCAAAGGGTCAGCCATTGCAACTGTTAGGGTATCTTCAATTTTGAAAAGAGGAATAATTCTAAATCTTTTTGCATCTGAAAAATTTATGAATTTTAAACATTTTGTATCGAGTGTGTAGTCATCTAAATTAACATAAGGGATATGTAATTTAGCCTCTAAAAATTTAAGTATAGTTTCTTCTGTTAGCGTTCCCGAATTTATTAAAGCTTGACCTATATTAATATTTTGGGCTTTTGCTATTTCTTCAGCTTGTTCTATGGTCTCGTAAGCGACAAGTCCTGTGCGAACGAGATCGTATTTTAGCTTTTCAAGAGTTTTGTTTGTAACTGTTGTTTCCATAATCAATTTATTTTAAATATTGTTCAACTTTCTTTACTATTTCGTCTAATTCAAATGGTTTTGTTATATATTCATCAGCACCGGTTTCTTCCCCGATTAATTTATCTTCTTCTTGGGTTCTTGCGGTAACCATTAATATTGGTATGTTTTTATATTTAGTATCATATTTTAGTAGTCTGCTTATTTTAAAGCCGTTAATTTTAGGCATCATAACGTCAAGAATAATTAAATCCGGAACTAATTCTTTAGCCAATCTTAGTCCGTCTTCTCCGTTATAAGCGCAATAGCAAGTAAAGTCTGCGGCTTCAAGTACAAATTTTAAGCTTTCTACAATATCTTGTTCATCATCAACAATAAGAATTTTTTTCATACTTTCCCCTAATCTGTTATATAAAATCATTATAGCATATTAAAAATGCTTTTCTAAATTGTTAAATTATGTAAAAATAAAAGCAGGTAAATTTACACTTGGCTAATAACTTTACTTACAGGAATGATAAAATAGAATTTAGACCCTTTATTAAGTTCGCTATCGCACCAAATAGCACCTTTGTGTGCATCTAAAAGTTGTTTGGCAATAGGGAGTCCTAAGCCTGTTCCTCCTGCTTTTCTGGATAAGGAATTTTCTATTTGCGCAAATTTGTCAAACGCATGCAGTAAGTTTTTGGAGTCTATTCCTATGCCTTCATCTTCAACGCAAACTTCAACGTATTCTCCTTCAAGGTTTTTGATGCTATCTTTGAAATATTCATTAATCTGAATGTTTTCAGCGTTAACAATTTTGGAAGAAATTGTAATTGTTTTGCCCTCAGGAGTAAATTTGATAGCGTTAGAGACTAAGTTCGTTAATACTTGTTCTAATCTCCTTGAATCAGCTGTAATGTCGGGAATATTTGAACATTCATTTGTTGCTAAAATTAGCCCTTTGGCTTTTGCAACTTCTGCTAGTGCTGATTTTACGTAGTTTATTACGGTATTGATATTAGTAGGAGCAAAGTGGAAATCCATTTTTCCGGCTTCTATTTTAGATAAATCGAGCAGGTCGTTGATAATTCCTGATAATCTTTGTACGTTTCTCATGGCCATTGTTAAAAATTTATCGGATGCTTGAGTTATTTCTCCGCATCTTCCGCTCATTAAAATGTCAAGAGAATTTTTTATAGATGTTAGTGGAGTTCTTAATTCGTGGGAAACGATTGATATAAATTCTGATTTAAGACGTTCTAATCTTTCTAGTTTTGCATTTGTCTCAATGATTTCTTGATATAATGTAGCACTTTTTAATGGTAGTGAGACTTGTTGCGCAATAGTTTGGAAACAAGTTGCATCCTCTGAAGTAAACGATGTTTCTTTAAATATTTCAATACAACCAAAAAAGTTTTCCCCAAGACTGATTGGTGCAAACATATTGTCATATTGGAATAATGTAAACGTAAATCTGTTGGCAGGGTATTTTATGTGCTTTTCAACTTTTAATGTTTCAATGTCAAGCGCACAGGGAGGAACTTTCCCTTCAAACAAAGAATTGAAGTTTAGAATTGTTCTTAATTTAATTGCCGTAATAAGTTCATCTGACAATTCATATAGCGAGTTTAAAATTAATACAGGTTGATTTTCCGTACAAAGAGATAAAGTGCAGGTTAGCGAAAAACTTAAAGCTTTATCTAAACCTTCTATCATATAGTTTATAAGTTTTGATTTATCTAATGTGCCTGCAAATTGAGAACTGGTACTATACAATGCATTTAATCGGTACAGACTGTCAGCCAAGTCTTTATTTGAGTTTGACAGCATTTCAAGAGAGTTTTTTATCCTCAAATTTACACTAACGGTTGATAGTATTAAGTCATCTGACATATCTTTTGTAATGAATGCATTTGCAAATTTGATTAAGTCTTTTTCGATATTTGGTGTGGCTAACGAAAAAATAACTATTGTGTTTTCGCAAATTGATTTAATTTTTTTATTTAAATTTTTTGTTTGAGCAAAATTGGTATCAATAATTATTATATCCGGAGTGTCGACACTAATAAAATCATAAATTAATGTTTCGTCAGACATAACTTCAAAGTCATAATTTTTATCAAATACGTTTTTGAAGCGTTGAATTTCACTACTTTCTTCAGATACTAATAAAATCTTAATCATAATAACGATTTTAGCAGATATACAATGAATAGCAAATAAGTTAAATTTTGCAATAATTGTAACTTATTTGCTTAATATATAGCCATGTTTGATTGTCATGTTGTTAAATATAATTATGGCAGATGAAATAAATAAAAAAGTAATAGATATATTTTCAAAACATAATAATAACTTAAAACCGGAAGCAAAGGAAAAAGTAAAGTTTTACGCCGGTTTTAATTATGTTCGTATAGATAAAGATCATAACGGGAACAAATTTAATCATAAGCATCTTCTTGAATATGCACACGGGTGTCACTATATTGTTCGTGTAATGCGCGAATATAAAGGTGATACCGTGCTATACAATTATGATGTTCCAAATGCGGATTTATTTAAGTTTATAAAATCTTTTCAGGAAAATACTCTTGATGGTACAATTATAGAAATTGATAAATATTTCCCGGATACACCGGCTTAAATTTAATAAAGAAGATAGGATGTAGTAATGAATTGTTTTTTTAGAGAAAATCATGAGGCTTTATATAATTGCACAAAGCCGTATCAATACGTTGGTGGAGAATTTTTATCTTTTAACAAAAGTTTTGACGATGCCAAAGTTAAATATGCATTTGTATTTCCCGACAAATATGAAATAGGAATAAGTAACTTAGGTGTTAGAATACTGTATGATACCGTTAATAGGCATGATGGTTGGATGGCAGATAGAGTTTATGCTCCGGAAGGAGATTTTAAGCCAAAAACTCTTTATGGAGTTGAGAGTAAAAGAAATTTAAGAGATTTTGATGCAATAGGTTTTTCTTTGCAATATGAACTTGCATATCCTACTGTTTTAAAAATGTTGGATATGTCAGGAATTCCATATCGTAATGATATGAGAGGAGACGATGATCCGATTGTTATGGCTGGAGGGCCCTGTGCATACAATCCGTTGCCAATGGCTGATTTTATTGATGTTTTCATGATTGGTGATGGCGAAGATAATTTAAGAGAAGTTTGTGAAATCCTTGAAAAAACAAAAGGTTTACCGAGGGCAGAAAGAATTAAAGCTTTGGTTTCACCTGAAGGTGGTCGTTGGTCGGCATCTATCGGTGGAAAAGTAACAAAAAGAATAGCTCAATTGAACTATGAATCAGCTTTAAAATCTTATCCAATACCTTTTTCTACTTCTGTTCAAGATAGAGCAGTTGTTGAAATTCGTAGAGGATGTGGGAGAATGTGTCGTTTTTGTCAACCGGGGCATGTTACGTTGCCTATTAGAGAAAGACCCGCAGAAGATATTATAAAGATTGCTAAAGAATTAGTAAAAAATACAGGTTATGACGAATATTCGCTCCTTTCTCTTTCTTCAAATGACTACAAAAATATCAATGAAGTAATAAAAGAATTAGCAGTAGAATTTAATGAAAAGAAAATATCTGTTTCCTTGCCAAGTCAACGAATTGACGGTTTTAATTTAGAGCTTGCTAACCTTGTCCAAAGTGTAAGAAAGTCAACAATGACACTTGCGCCGGAGGCAGGTAGTCAAAGACTTAGAAACGTCATAAAGAAAAATATTACGGAAGAAATGATTTTAAATGCTGTTTTAACTCTTTACGAAAATGGTTGGTCAAGGATTAAATTTTATTTTATATGCGGACTTCCGACTGAAACTCTTGAAGATATGGATGAAATGGCTAATCTTTTGGAAAAAATTAAATATCGTGCCAAATTGTTGAAACGAGAAAAGGGAATTAATCATGGACTTGATATAACCTGTACTTTGTCAATATTTGTTCCAAAACCTTTTACGCCTTTCCAATGGTGTGGACAAATGGATTTGAAAGAGGTTTCTGAACATATTAGATATTTAAAAGATAAAACTAAGCATATTAAAGGTTTGAAAATAAATTACCACGAAGATGTTATTTCTCAGATTGAAGCAGTTTTAACCCGTGGAGACAAATCTCTTTGCAGGTATATTGAATTACTTTACAAAAAAGGTTGTTATCTTGATGCGTGGGGAGAATATTTTAAAGAAGATATCTGGCATGAAACTGCTAAGGAGTTGGAGATTGATTTAAATGAATTAGCAAAGCATCAGTATTCAACTGACGAAAACTTGCCTTGGGATTTCATAAATACCGGAATTGATAAAAGTTGGTTAGTTAATGAATATAATTTAGCTTTTAATTCTTCTCTTGCTCATTTGGAAAAAGGAATTGAGGGGGATACGCAAAACATTGTTCCGACTTGTGAAAAACAATGCGTAAACTGTGGAGTTTGTTCTAATTTAAAAACTCGAAAAATCCTTGCGAAACCTTTTAGGGCATGTGAAAAAGCTCAGAATTTAAAAATAGAACATAAAGATCCTACTACCGTTAACGGTTATGATAAAGAAATTTATAAATATCGTATAAAACTGACAAAAACAGGGATTTTGAAATATTTTTCACATTTAGATTGGCAAAATACATTTTTTAAAGCGATTGCAAGGACAGATTTAGATATTGTATACTCATTGGGTTATAATCCTTCGATGAAGATTTCAATGGGAATTGCGTTACCTTTGTTTGCAGAAAGTAAATGCGAACTTGTTGATGTTGAGTTGTTTAATAACTTAACGGAAGAAGAACTCAAACTAAAGTTAGAAAAAGTGTTACCTAAAGAGGCAAAAATTATAAGTATTGTAAAAATTGCAAAAAATGCTCCTGCAATTGATATCACGGCTCAATGGGCAGAATATAAAATTGATATTTTTAATAAATCACTTTACGATTTTGAAAGTTTACGATATAATACGGACAGAGTTTTATCTTCTGGTGAGATTTTAATAGAGAAGAAAAACAAAAAAGGTTTAATTAAAAAAACAGACGTTACAAAATCAATAAAATCTTATAGGTTTGAGGATGAAAGTCTGTTCATAGTATTAAAAACCGGACAATCAGCAGTTAATAAAGAAGATGGTACTGTAGAAGCAGGAATACCGGCATTGAGAGCAGACGTTTTAATGGATTTGATTGCATCGGGTGTCACATTCAATATTGTACGTACACGCTTCTTTGATAAAGATTTACAAGAATTATAAAGGATTTTTTATGGCAAACGACAGACACAACAACAAAAATCATCAGCAACAAAATGCTGATAAAAGGATTATTATTGCAGAACGCGATAATATTGCAGCGGTAATGGAAGGTGGAAAAGTTACAGACTTTTTTATATCAAGAGGAGATGTAATTTTAGGTGATGTGTATTTAGCAACGGTTGATAATATTTTACCAAGTATTGATGCCGCTTTTGTTGACGTTGGTGTTGACAAAATGGGCTTTTTGCATGCCCAAGATGTAATGGGTAAAGGTTCATTAAAGGATAAACTTTCTCCTAAACAAAAATTAATTGTACAAGTAGTAAAAGAACCAACCGGACATAAAGGTCCAAGAGTTACTACAGAAATTAGTCTTCCGGGGAGATTTTTAGTTTTAATGC
Source organism: uncultured Candidatus Melainabacteria bacterium (assembly GCA_934718275.1). Taxonomy (GTDB): domain Bacteria; phylum Cyanobacteriota; class Vampirovibrionia; order Gastranaerophilales; family Gastranaerophilaceae; genus Stercorousia. The sequence goes on from CAKUZD010000003.1 coordinate 182,059, forward strand.
CAAATGAACCTGGAATTAGTATTAGTAAAAAAATCGAAAATTCTAAAGAAAGAGCAAGATTAAAATCTGTAGTAAGTTTGATTAAGCCTGTAGGTGTTGGAGTAATTATCAGAACTGAGGCGGAAGGACAATCTGAGGCTGATATTCAAGAAGATTTAGAAATTTTGTTAGAAAAATGGAATAATATTATTACGGCAGCAGAGACAATGACTCCTCCAAATCTTTTATACAGGGATCAAGATCTTCTTTATAGGACTATTAGGGAAGCTTGTACTGAGGATGTAAAAGAAATTGTTGTGGATACGGCTTTTGCGATGCAAAGAGTTCAAAATATTTTGCAAAATTGGCACATGAACAAAAATATTCAAGTTACTTTGTATAAAGGTACTGAACCTTTGTTAGTTGCAACTGATGTACACAAAGAGATTAAGGCTGCTTTGAATATAAAAGTTAATATGCCATCCGGAGGCTATTTGTTTATTCAGCAAACTGAAGCTTTGACTGTAATTGATGTTAACAGTGGTAAGTTTACAAGTTCATCAACTCAGGATGAGACGATTTTAAAAACTAACATTGAGGCGGTTCATGAAATTGCGCGTCAATTACGTTTGAGAAATATTGGTGGAATGATTATTGTAGATTTTATTGATATGATGTCAAGAGCAGATAAGTTGGCGATGTTAGAAGAACTTGAAATAGCTCTTGAACCGGATAAGGCTAAACCGCAAGTAGGACAGATTTCTGATTTAGGACTTGTTGAATTAACACGTCACAGGCAAGGTCAGTCTTTGTCGGAAATTTTTACTAAAAAATGTCCACACTGCCAAGGCACAGGTTATTTTATGAATGAGTTTAATTTTGCCACTCCGACTGCAGAAGGCGAATATAGAGCTAAAGCAGCAAAAATGAAATTACCTGTAAATAACTTTAAGAAAAATAATAAAAATAACAAAAATAACGGCAATAACAACCAAAATCAACCTGTTCTACAGCAAGAAGTGGTAGAGGAACAACCAAAGGTTGTACAAGCGCCTGTTGTTGATGTTGAAAATCCTTCTACTGTTGCAGTTCAAGAAACCGAAAAACGTGAAAGTAAACGTAAACGCGGTGGAAGAAAGAGTAAGTTTGAAAAGAAACAAGAAGTTAGCGAAGAAGTTATAGAACAGGTAGTTGAAACGGCTGAAACAGTTTTGAAGCCAAATGAGGAAATTAAACCTGTTATTGAACCTCAGGCAGAAGAACCTAAAAAAGAAGAAAAAGTTCAGGAAGATAATGGAGAAGTAAAAAATGAAGTTGTAGAAACTCCTGATACTAATGAAGTTAAAGCTTCAGTACAATCTTTAGGAGAAACTGTTGACGAAAAACCTAAAAAAACTCGCAGGCCAAATCGAGGGGCTTCTAAAACAAGAAAACCAAGAGCTAAAAAGGTTAAGGAATCTACAGAGGAAAAAGTTGAAGAATAAAGTATTTAGTACGATTTTAACATTTTTATTTATGACAGCAAATGCGGGGTTGTGTGAACAAGCCCGCAGTGCTGCGTTAAACACTGCTATATCAAAATTTTTACTTGCTATGGGTGGGGTAGTATTGTCTTCTTTAATTATTTTTGTTGGTTTAACTTTATATAATAATGTTTTTGTTAGGGCAAGGAGACATAGTGTTGAAGATGAAATATTGAGGACACCAAGGACTACTGACGAAGCAATAAAGTTTTTTATACATAAAAACAAATTGAATTGAGGTAAAAATGAAACGTAATGCTTTTGGAGCAATAGACTTGCTTATTGGGCTTGTTGTGACAAGTATTGTTTTTTTGATAGGAATGAATGCATTAAAAGGAGTTTCTTCTCTTAAGTTTAATGATGGCACTACTGATACAAAAAGTGTTCAAGAACAAGTTGATGCACAAGTTAATGAAATACAAAATATGCGCGAACAAACGATAAATTATGAGCAAAACTCTCAAAGAGAAGATTTTTAGTTAAGTACAAGTGTTTTGCTTTTATTAATATCTTGCTGTTTGTGAATAATTTCTATCATTTCTTTAATAATTTTGTTGTATGGTGTCGGGATATCAAATTCTTTTCCTAATTTGATAATCGTACCTGCAAACATGTCTACTTCTGTTTTTCTGCCGGCTTCAACATCTTGAAGCATGGATGTTTTTCCTTCCGGAATCATTGTATGAAGGTGTTTTACCGTCTCATCTATCATTGTTTCAGTGTTTTTTACTCCTTCAGCTTTGGCAATTGCTTGAACTTCTTTCATAATATTAGTAGCAAATTCCATACATTTTTTATTTTCAAGCATTTCTCCAAAGTTCATTCTTAATATTGCAGTAGTTTGGTTAGCCGATACATTTAGCATATATTTTAGCCAAAGAGAATGAATAATGTCTTTAGGAATAATATAATTTATTTTAGCTTTTTCAAAAAAATTTTTTACTGTTTGTACATTTTCACAATCATTCGAGTTCTCAGATCCGTAAACAATAGTGTTTACATCATCATGAATGATGTTTCTTTCGTTTCGAATTGCGCTATGGCCTATAAAATATGAGTATAAAAGTTTTTCTCGACCATAGGTTTTGGCGATAATTTTTTCGCTTGTCACTCCATTTAGCAGAGATAAAATAATAGTGTCTTTATAAACAAAGTTTTTAATGTTTGTAATAACTTCATTTAAACCGTCAAATTTTGTTGCAATAATAATCAAGTCTGCTTTAAAGTCCTGTGCTTCCGGTAAAATATAGTTAAAATTTAAAACTCTACCATTAAAAATTGTTGGATTTTTTTTGTATCTTTCCAGTCGAGTTTTATCAACAAGTACTCTCAAGTTTTTGGGACTGAATTTTTCTATTTTATCAGCATAGATGCTTCCTATTGCGCCAATTCCGCAAATTAAAACGTTTTTAATTTCTTTCATTTTTTTATTGTAGCATAGCATATTAAAAAAGTTTTTATTCTTTATATATCTTTAATTAAATTCTGTTAAAATTTGTACACATAGATATTCTTTTGGGCAATCTTGCTGATAAAAAATACTTTATATATACGTAGTGTAGTAGATAAATTTAATTGTGTAGCCTATGGGATTGGAAATTAATGGCGCTTTTAGTGTTGGCGCATTACAACCAAATACTCGTGTAGACAGAAATCGTTACAATACCGGTTTTACTACGTCTTTGAATGCGGATACTTTTCAGAGTTCTTCAGTAAAGTATTATGCATCAGAAAATTTTATCAAAAAATCAATTAATACCAATCCAAGAATAAGGGCTATTGTAAAAGATTTTAATCCTGACATGAATTTGAATATTGAAGAATTGAATGATTTACTCAAAAACCATGCCTCTGATACTCAAAAAATAATAAATGGAATTGCTGATAATTTACCGTTTTCTCTAAGGAACAGAGTTGATGTTAATGCGATAAATGATGCTGCATATTTACATGATTTAGGTAAGGTTTTAATACCACCGGAAGTTTTAAATAAACCTGCAAGATTAGATTCTCGCGAAACCAAAATTATGCATACTCATTCTGAATTAAGTTATGAATTGTTGAAAAATTCAAAAATTGGAGATAAAACTTTAAAATTAATTCGAAATCATCACCAAAATGCAAAAAAAACAGGTTATCCTTGGGTTGGGCGAGATTTTAATGCTGACTTGAACTTGCAAATTTTGTCAGCTGCAGATAAATATTCTGCATTGACAGAAAAACGTACTTATAAAGAACCGATGCCACCTCAAAAAGCATTAACAATAATCTATCAAGATGTAAAAGATGAAAAGTTACATCCTTTTGTGTTTAAAGCTTTGGTTAACTATGTAAATGCTCTTGATACCCCAAGAGTAGCTTCAATTTATTAGGTTTTATTTGAGAAAGCTGTCTAATTCTTTTTTTACAAGTTTGGGTGAGGTTGATAGAGTAAGGCTATTTCTTAGGGCATTTCCCATACATTTGACATACTCATCATTGGCTTGTCTCTTTTTTTGAATTTGAGCCAAAATATAATACAAATCTCCATTGTCACCACAATTGTCAAGTGCTTGTTCTACAATTAAAGCTGCGTTATCTAAATTTTGATTTTTAGTTAGGATTTTTGCGTAAATTTTATAAGCATCAATGTCTTTGGGGTTATATTCAAGTGTTTTTTCAAGGTTTTCAATTGCAGATTCTATGTTGCCTTCTTCATAATCAATTGCAGCCAAATTAAAATAAGCCCAACTATAGTCCGGGGAGATATCAAGAACTTTATAGAGCTCTTTTCTTGCATTATCATTATCCCCCTCTATTTTAAAAATATTGGCCATATAAAAGTGAGCATAAATATCTTCATTGTTTAGTTCAATGGTTCTTTGAAAATAATATTTTGCACCATCCAATTTATTTTCTTTAAAATAACAAATTCCTATTGAGAAATACGCGTTTGAATCATTATTATCTTTTTGCAGTACTGTTTCAAAGCAATCTATGGCTTTTTCATATAATTTTTTATCAGTAAGCACCAGCCCGAGATTGTAATATGCATCAACTTCATCAGGCGCTAATTCTATAGCTTTATTATAAGCAGCAATTGCTTTATCTAAATCTTTTAATTTTTCGTATGTAATGCCTAAATTATAAAAAATTCCGCTGTCTGTCGTAAAAATTTTTGATAAATATAGCAAATGTTGTTTAGCTTCTTCCGTATATCCATAATCAAGCAAGAGAACAGCAAGTTGTCTGCGAACTTGAAAATTTGTTTGATTATCTTTTAAAATGTTTTGTAATTCTTCTATTTTATCAATTTTAGACATATTTTTATTATAAATCTTTTACAAAATATTGCAAAATTGTAAAAAGTTTTATAGAATATGTGTGAGAGTTTAAGATTTTTTTGAAAAGGGGAAAATATGAGATTTTTAACTATAATTTTATCGTTATTTTTATTTGCACAGACTGTTTCAGCATCTCCGTTGAGTGGAAATGCAAAAACGAAAAGAATTCCAGCCGGTACAAAGTTTGCTTTGCAAATGACTAATTCTGTATCTACAACAAATTCAGAGGGAACAGAATTTACGGCTATAATGATGAATGACCAAACGGCAGATTCTGATGTTATATTGCCGATGGGTTCATTAGTCAGAGGTACGATAAAGAGAATTGAACCTGCTAAGAGATTTTCTAAAGGTGCTGTTTTGTATCTCGACTTTGATCATGTAGTTACACCAAATGGCAGACAATTACCTTTGACTTTTTCTATTGTTGGCAGACAAGATATGACTTATGATGGAGGTATAACATCTTCAAGAGGTTATAAAGATGCCATGGTTGAAAATTGGCACAAAACAAAAGAAATTGCATTTAATGCAACGGATTGGGGTAAAGACGTATTTGACGATGTTCCTGTCGCTGACCAATTGATGACTGGTGTTGGTGCAATTGGAGGTGTAATCGGTGGAGGTGCTTATTATGTTTATGACACTTTTGCTGATATGATTAGAAAAGGGAAGGGGGTTAACTTAAAGAAAGGCGAAGTTTTAAACGTGATTTTAGTTGATCCTGTTGATGTTCCTGTATTATAGTTTTTTAATACCTGATATAAAATAAAAAATGTAATAAATTCAATTTATTACATTTTTTATTTGTTTAAAGTCTCAAATGCTGTTTCTACTATATCTTTAATGTTGAATACGGTTTCAGCTCCGTTATGATTTGAAAGCCAAATTAAATATTCAATATTGCCTGATGGACCTTTGATGGATGAAAAAGTTAAGTCATTGATTGTATACTTTAGTTCTTTTGCGCATTTAATTACGTTTTCAATAACCTCTTGATGAACATTTTTATCTCTAACTACTCCTCCTTTTTCAACTTTATCTTTACCGGCTTCAAATTGTGGTTTGATAAGTAATATCATTTCGTGAAAATCGGTAGACAATAGTTGTTTTAAATTTGGTAAAACTTTTGTTAGTGAAATGAAAGACAAGTCGCTTACCAATAAATCTGCAACAGGTTCGTTTTCGGAATAAATTTCATCGAATGAGCAGTTTTTTAGGTTAGTTCTTTCAATTGTTTTTACTCTGTCATCGGAACGAATTTTCCAATCCAGTTGACCGTATCCTACATCTGCAGAATAGACAAATTTTGCGCCATTTTGTAAAAGACAGTCAGTAAAACCTCCGGTTGAAGCTCCTGCATCAAGGCAAATTCTACCTTCTACTTTTACGGGAAACGTATCTAATGCTTTTTTTAACTTAAATCCGCCTCTGGATACATAAGGCATTGTTTTTACAGTGATTTCGTATTCTTTTGTTGGATTTATTTGAAATCCGGCTTTTGTAATGTATTCGTCATTAATTTTTACATGACCTGCAAGAATTGCAGCAGCAGCCTTGCTTTTTGTTTCAAAATATCCTAAATCTGTAAGGTATTTATCTAATCTTTCTTTCATATTCTTAAATTAACATAAAATATATTTGTAGTAAAATTGAACTATGATAAAGTCAGATATTGTAAAAATCCCGATAATAGAAAATTTTGATAATAATTACATAGAGCGGAAATTGGAAAATATGTTTTCTGCCGTAATTCGTTGGGCTGTCGTAGAAGTTTCCGAAAAAGAACTGACATTGAGTGTTTCTTACGAAATGTAACAAATGCTATTTAAATTTAAAGAAAGAATTGTTGTATGTCGACATATATTGTGTAGGAGATAATTATGTCTGATTTGAGTGTACAACAACAGCAACAATTGAACATATATTTGAAAAAAAATCCTAAAGTTTCTCGTGAGAATGCAATAAAAATTCTTTTCGGAGGGAACGGTAATAAATCAGTTGGAAAAGGAGTTACGGTAGAACACAAAGTAACACAAGCCAAGCCACAAACAATTTATCTCCAATCAGGTCGGAAAATTGTTTACACAATGCTGAAAGATGGTAGAATGGCTTGTAAATATTATGGTGCAGACGGAACTCAAATTAAACCCGAATATTTTAAAAAAGTAGAAGGTCAAATTTCAATTTCACCTGATGGAGCAAGTTATACTGTTACAAAAAATGGGAAGAAAAGTAAGCTAATAAAGGCTAAAAATCCGTCTTTAGGACAGCTTGATCAAAAAATTGTAAAATTAAACAATCAAGAAAAAAAATTAAATAAAATAAAAAAAGAGCAAGGGTTTATTGGTAAAAGTTGGGATTGGCTCAAAAATAAAACCGGAATTGGAGATGGCTCAGACAAGGCTCAGAGTCAAATTAATGCTGAACGAGATATGTTAAAACAAATGCGTCAACCAAATTCAAAGATTGATGCCAAGCAGTTTGAAAAAATAACAGGACAAAAATGTACAAAAGCAAACGTTGAAAAATTTAAAAGAGGTGAGTTTTCTCAAGTTGATAAAAAGATAGACGGATACAAAGAGGGACAGGAAATGGCTGTAGATATTGTCGCAGATGTTGTATCCGGAGTTGTTTCTTATACGGTTTACACAGCTGCTGTTGCAGCAGCTCCATTTTCAGGAGGAACAAGTATTCTTTTAGGAGTTGCAGTTGCTGCGGGGACAGGAGCATTGGTAAAAAGTGGAGTAAAGGCAGCAGATGCTTATTCTGGTGGACGAAAATATACATTTGACAATTTGAAAAAAGATGCAGGAACCGGAGCTGTTTCCGGAGCGTTGGCGCCTGTGACGGCAGGTTTTGGTGGTGCTGTCGGGAAAACTGTTGCAACTAAATTGGGGTTACAGACAGTCAAAACAATTGGGAAAGAAATCGCGGAAGATGTTGTTGAAAATAGTTTTAAACAAACATTAAAAACATCCCTAATGAGCCCCGGAGCGTTCAAATTTGTTGGAGAGGGTGTAGGCAAAAAGACTCTTGCTTACGGTTCAGAAGTTCTAGCAGATGGTGTTATTAATGGTGGAATAGATAATGGGTTTAGAACAGCCGTGAATGGCGGCTCTCTTTCAGATGTTGTAAAAGCATCTGGCGAGGGAGCTTTGTTTGCCCCATTAACAGGTGCCGGAATGAAGCTTACTGCAGTAAAATTAATTCCGGCAGGATTTAAGTTGGCAGGAAAATTATTTAAAAAAATTAATAGAGGTTTTGAGTATGGAAAACAAGTTGTTACAGAAGCTTCAAATAGTGTTATTGAAAGAATGAAAAATAAATTTGGAGTCTCTAAAGCAAAGCTTACTCAACCTGATTTATCAGTAGTTACTGCAAAGATTAAAGCTCAATTTGGAACTAATTCTGATTATGACAAGAGTGCTGTTGCTCGTTTGACAAAAGGTTTAACCAAAGATAATGCAGGATTTGTTTCAAGTGCATTAGATGTCATTACGAAACGTAAAAATGCAAATTATGGAAATATTTCTGATGCTATGGGATGTATTACAAAAGAAAATCAAGACTTTGCATTATGGGTTATAAAAAATAAAAATATTCCGCCAACATATTGGAAAGCTATTTTAAAAAATGCAGATAGTGTTACAATACCTGAATTTAAAGCCTTATTGAAAAATTGGTTATTTGCACAAAACAAAGCTATTTCTTTAGGAGATGTAAATAGAAATAATATTGATTTGTATAAAAAATATTATAATGATAAACGTTTTTCAGATTACGATTTGACTAATATAATAGCTCCGGCTAATAAATTTAACAAATCATTAGTAGATAAGGTCTTGAAACAGTATAACAGCTCTGATAGAGGTTTGATAACTTATGTAAGGAAGGTATTGGAAGAAGTAACAAACGAGCCTAAAAAAGTTATTGCAGAAAAGTTATTTCCGGAAGGTTTTAATACTAAAAAGGCTCGGGCCTACTTCACTATTGCTGCTGTTGTTTTAAAAAATACAAATAAACAGAATTTTGGATTTTTGAGTAAATGTATTGATAGTAAGAAATTTTCATTGTCGGATATTCGTGAATTAGCTGTTTTTTCAAGTATTGATATTAAATCACGTATGACTATGATTGATAGACAGCCTCTTTTAGAATGCTTTAATACTCTTAGCCCTCAATTAAGGAAAGCTATGCAGGATAACGGTATAGATATATTAAATCTTGAAAATTTCTTAAAAGGGCAGAAAGTCACATCTGCTGTGTCAAAAGCAGAAAAATCTCAATTCTTAAAAAATATTGTAGCTAATAACAATGAGAGTAAGATATTAAAAGCGGATTTCTCAAACAGTTCCAATAACGGTGTTAGAGAAATCATTAATGATGTAACGGCAGGAATTCCGGAGTTTAAAATGATTGCAGATACTCCTAAAGGCTTAAAAACTTTACAAACTTTGCAAAAAATAATGAAAAGTTCTGAATACAAGTCTTTTTCAGATATGGATAAAACAATATGCAAGTTTAGTATTTTGTTGTCAGAACTTGGCGAGTCTCCTGAAAAAGTATTGAAAAATTATAAATTAGGAAATGATGCAACGACAAGGATTATAGATATCTTGAGAAATAAAAGATTTGTTACGGCATTTTTGGATGGTAAAATGTCAGAAAAAGCTGTTGTTGCTAATTATCGAAATTTCTCAGACTATAAAGTTGCAGAATTTTTATTGAAAGCTAATCCTGCTTATGCATCAAAATTTACCCCAAATGTGACTCAACGAATAAATAATGCATTTAATAATTTTTATTCCGGACAAAAAATGTTGTTTACATCTCATTTTCAAAACAATGGAGCTAAATTCCCTAAAACTGTTTATAAGGGAAATCAATATAAAGTGCTTAATTTGAATGCATTAGATGCAAATGCTGATTTATCTAAGTATGGGTTTGCCAAAGGAACAACCCCTTCAAATGTTACATTTAATGTTCATATGACAACAGATGCTTACTCAACAACAGCTGTTAAAGATATTGAAAATATGCTACTTTTAACAAAAGATCATTATAACGATTTAGCACCTTCTTCAACGTTGGTTAAAGGATATCAAAATCCTACTTTTATGGGATATCAGTATGGTGTTATTTTGAAAAATGAAAATAGAAATCTTGCAACATTTGGTTTTGATACTGTTACAGGAAATAGAAAAAATGCTAGTGATTTTGTGCGTTTACTATTCAATAACAAATCAAATCAAGGATACAAAACTCAGTTTACTAATTTATTAAAATCTAAGTTTAAAATAGATTTAACTGATGCGGAATATGTTGAATTAGTCAAACAAATACAATCTAAAAAATATATTACACATCTTCATGATGTAAAAATTGGTAATAAAATAATAAAAGCAGAACAATTAAAAGATGTGATTAATGAATGTATGAATAATACAGTAGGAAAAGAAATTACATCTTTTAATCCAACCATTGAGGCAATTTACGCAAAAGTTTCCAGTTTGGAAGAATGTCCTAACGGTTTACTTTTACTTGCTAAAAAATATGATTTACCTATTGTATTAGGCAATCCAAATTCTTAATTTGTAATAAAAAATAGCTTTTATTAAGACATCTTCATACATAATTTGATTTTAAAAATTGTCTGGTGTACACTTTTTATTAGTATATTGCCGGGTCGGAATTAAAAACCTTACCGGCGGGTTGACAGTGATAGGTTTGCTGAACCCTAAAAACAAATTAAGGAGAATTTGAAATGGCACCAAAAAACTTTTTATTTACTTCCGAATCAGTTACGGAAGGACACCCCGACAAAGTTTGCGATCAGATTTCTGACGCGATTTTAGACGAGTTTTTGACAAAGTATCCACAATCTCGTGTAGCTGCTGAAACTACTGTTACAACAGGCATGGCACTTGTTTGTGGCGAAATTACATCTGATTGTTATGTTGATATTCCTTCAGTTGTAAGAAATACTATTAAAAATATTGGTTATACAGAAAGCGAAGGTGGCGGATTTGATTTTAATACTTGTGCAGTATTAACAAGTATTGATGAACAATCTTGCGATATCGCAGGCGGTGTAAATAAAGCTTTAGAATCTCGTTCAGATAATGCAGATACATCTGTTTCTGAAACTGAAGATATCGGAGCTGGCGACCAAGGTATTATGTTTGGTTACGCTTGTAACGAAACACCGGAACTTATGCCTTTACCAATCAGCTTGGCTCACAAACTTTCATATAGATTGGCTCAAGTTAGAAAACAAGGTATATTATCTTATCTTAGACCGGATGGAAAATCTCAAGTTACTGTTGAATATGTTGATGGCAAACCTTCAAGAATTCATACAGTATTGATTTCTACTCAGCATGATGATGTTATTGATGGAATTTCTGATAATGCAAAAATTCAAGAAAAAATTAGAGAAGATATCAAAAAATATGTAATTGATTATGTATTTGAAAATGAATCTATTAAACTTGATGCAGAAACAAAAATTTTAGTTAATCCGTCAGGACGTTTTGTAGTTGGTGGACCTCAAGGTGATGCAGGTTTGACAGGTCGTAAGATTATTGTAGATACTTACGGCGGTTATTCTCGTCATGGTGGTGGAGCTTTCTCTGGAAAAGATCCAACAAAAGTTGATAGATCAGCAGCTTATGCAGCTCGTTACGTTGCTAAAAACGTTGTAGCTGCAGGATTAGCTGAAAAATGTGAAATTGAATTGGCTTATGCAATCGGTGTTGCAGAACCTATTTCAATTATGGTTGATACTTTTGGAACAGGTAAAATTTCAGACGATGAGATTTCTGAACTTGTTTCTAAAAACTTCGATCTTAGACCGGCTGCAATTATCAAAAACTTTGATTTAAGAAATTTACCGGCTAAAAATGGTGGTAAATTCTATCAATTGTTGGCAGCTTACGGACACATGGGCAGAACTGATATCGATGTTCCTTGGGAACATACAGACAAAGCAGATGCTTTGAAATCTCAAGCTTGTTCTTGTGGATGTTGCTCTTGTTCTTGCAAATAAGGCCAATAAGAAATAATTTGAAAGTCGGGTAGAATGTTTTTCTTCCCGACTTTTTAATTGCTTATTTGTTTGTATGTTGGCGCCACCATTCTGTGCGTTTATTCACTTTTTAAGTTAGAGAAATCAACCTTATTTTCACTACTTTTTTTTATCAAATAAGCTGCAACGATTGCAGTAATCGGGACACAAAATAAGATTGCTATACTTCCGATTAATGCAGAAAGAATTTCAGTTGCAACTTGGTTAAGGTTGAAAAATTTGTTCATATCTATATTGTTTGATAATAGAACAAGTGGTAGAGAACTTCCTAAGTATACTAAAATCAATGTATTTGACATTGTTCCGATTATATCTCGCCCAACATTCATTCCTGATTTGAAAAGGTGCTTGATTGTTAGGGTTTTATCTGTTTCAAAAATCTCATTAACAGTACTTGCAATTGATACGGCGGTATCCATTAATGCCCCTAATGCGGCAATAATCATTGAAGCAGCTAGAATTCCTGTGAAACTCAAATCCGGTCTGGCTGTATACAAAAACATGTTTTCTTCTCCGGCAAAGCCTGTAAGATGTGCAAAATATATTGCAAGCATTGAAAATCCACCGGCAAAGATTAAACTTATCGCAGTTCCGATAATTGCTGCAGAACTCTTAGAATTAAATCCTCCGACAAGATAAATTGTTATAATTGTTGATAAAATCCCAACCAAAACTGCTGATGCAATCGGGCAAAATCCATGTAAAATCATTGGCATAAGCATAAAGAAAATTAGGCTCATTGTTGAAATTATAGAAACAATACTAGTTGCACCTTTTTTCTTGCCTATAAAAAGCAGTAATGCAAAAAATATTGCCGTAAATATATAAATTTGGTTGTCTCTTTGGATGTCTGCAATAAAAATATCAACGTCATCAGGAGTTGAAACAGTATCATTTAAAGGTTCTATGTGTAGAACTACTTTTTCTCCTTTGGTTAAATTTATGTCATAAGAGGGATTACCTGTCAGCATATTGTCTATTAGACGTTTTTCACCTTTAAATTTGCCTGTTAAAACTTTTACTGTTACGACTTGTTTGGTCGTTTCTTCACCTTGATTTAAGCCTTGTGCATCTTCATATTGAATATTTTCTACAATACCTGTTTCAGAAGGTAAAACGGCTTTTGTACTGTCTTCTGCTTTTGTTGGTAAAACTAAGCTAAATAATAAAAATAAAATTGCCAATATTTTTTTCATAATTATCCTTTAGAACAAGCTTCTTTGTTCGTTAATGTCTTTGTTTTTATAACCGAGGTGTCTGTATGTCGCCGGAGAAACTTTTCTGCCTCTTGGAGTTCTTTGCAATAAACCTGCTTGCAATAAAAACGGTTCGCAAACATCTTCAATGGTTCTAACATCTTCTCCGATTGCAGCTGCGATTGTTTCTATTCCAACCGGTCCTCCGTCATATTTTTCTATAATAAGGCGCAGAAGGCTTCTGTCGGTATTATCAAGACCATAGTTGTCAATTTTTAAGATATCAAGAGATTTGTTTGCTATATCTTCAGTGATTTTTCCATCATGTTTTACTAAAGCATAGTCAGAAACTCTTTTTATTAATCTGTTTGCAATTCGAGGAGTACCTCTTGAGCGTTTGGCAATTGCATGAGCGCCTTCTTCGTTTATTTCTATGTTTAAAATTCCTGCGGTTCTTTTTATTACTTCAGAAAGTTCGTTTTCTGTATAAAATTCAAGTCTGTGTATAATCCCAAATCTATCTCTTAATGGACCGGATAATTCTCCGGCTTTGGTAGTAGCTCCGATAAGCGTAAATTTTGGAAGTGGAACGCGTAATGTTTTTACTGTTTGGCTTTTTCCTGTTGTCATATCTAAGAAAAAATCTTCCATAGCAGGATATAGGATTTCCTCCGCTACTTTATTTAGCCTGTGTATTTCGTCAATAAAAAGGATTTCTCCTCCTTTTAAAGACATTAGAATTCCGATAATGTCTCTAGGGCGTTCGAGTGCCGGAGCTGATGTTATTTTTATATCTACTCCCATTTGTTCCGCAATCACGCCGGCAAGAGTTGTTTTTCCAAGTCCGGGAGGGCCGTAAAAAAGTAAATGGTCAAGTGGCAGCTCTCTTTTTTTTGCAGCTGCAATAGAGATTTTTAAAGTTTCTTTCAAGGCAGATTGTCCGATATATGTATCAAAGGTTTTTGGTCTGATACAATTTTCAAAATTTTTATCATTATCAATTGCTTCAGGCTTAATAACCGAACTTTTTTTCTTTTCTGATATTGGTTTTTGTTCAAAATCGTTATCGTCTGCAATAATACTCATTTAAAGCCTCTAAGTTTGTTTATCCCTTAATCCTCAGAAGAAATTTATTCATTGAATTTCCTCTATATTTATGTTACCATAAAATCAATGTATAGAACAATTTATTAAGAAGGAGATGTAATGAAAGTATCAGAACGTTTAGAACAAATTCCACCTTATCTTTTTGCTGAAATCGACAGAAAGATTGCAGAAGCGAAGGCAAAAGGTATTGATATTATAAGTTTAGGAATTGGAGATCCTGATAAACCGACATTACCTCCGGTTGTAGAAGCTATGCATAAAGCAATTGATAATCCTAGAAATCATGATTACCCTCCTTATAATGGAACAGAAGGTTTTAGAAAAGGTGCTTGTGATTGGATGAAAAGACGTTTTGGGGTTGAATTAAATCCTGATACGGAAATGCTTGCCAATATCGGTTCTAAAGAGGCTATTGCTCATGTGTTCTTCGCTTATGTTGATAAAGGTGATTATACATTAGTTCCGGATCCTGGGTATCCTGTTTATCACAATGCGACTATTTTTGCAGGTGGAACTCCTTATGAAATGCCATTATTGGAAGAAAACGGATATTTGCCTGATTTTGATAAAATTCCGGCAGATGTTGCTAAAAAAGCAAAACTAATGTTTTTGAATTATCCTAACAATCCAACAAGTGCAACTGCAGATTTAGATTTTTGGAAAAAAGCTGTGGATTTCTGTAAAAAGTATGATATTTTATTGTGCTCTGATATGGCTTATTCAGAAATGACTTTTGATGGTTATAAGGCTCCGTCTGTATTGCAAGTAGAAGGTGCAAAAGATGTTGCAATAGAATTTTACTCTCATTCAAAATCTTATAATATGACCGGATGGAGAGTTGGTTTTGTTTGCGGAAATGCAGATGCTATTAAAGCGTTAGGTACAATTAAAAATAATATTGATTCCGGTACTTTTAAGGCAATTCAAGAAGCTGCAACTGCTGCATTTACTGTTGATGAAAAATATATCAATGATTTAAATAAAATGTATCAGGAACGTAGAGATGCTGCAGAAGAAGGCTTTAAAGAATTAGGTTGGGATATTAAACCATCTAAGGCTACTTTTTATTTGTGGCTTCCGGTTCCGAAAGGAATGTCATCAGAAAAATTTGTAACTGAAATGTTGGAAAAAGCTCATGTTGTTGTTCCGCCGGGAAATGGTTATGGCAGATATGGAGAAGGTTATTTCCGTGTTGCATTGACTAATGATGTTGAAACAATAAAAGAATGTATCAGAAGAATGAAGGATGCAGGTATTAGATATAACTAGGTTTCTCGTTTTATGAGTTTACATTGTTGTATGATAAACTGTATAATGGTATAATTTTCTTATGGAATGTCCAAAGTGCGGATTTGAAATAGATGAAAAAACAATGGTTTGCCCGAACTGTAAGAAGGTGTTGAAGCTGGCCTGTCCTATTTGCAAGACTATTAATACTACTAATACTTGCAAAAAATGTGGGTATACCATTATTTCAAAGTGTCACAATTGTGGTAAAATTAATCAAACTATTTCGAAAAAATGTCGAAAATGTGGATTTGATACTGAAAAAAGTGTCATAATGAATGAAGCAAATGCTGATGATTTCGCAATTTTGACAATAGATTTCCCTAATATGGATGAGATGCGGGCTTGCTTAGGTTCTGCTAAATTATTAAATAAGTTCAAAATAAATTTAGATAAAATTATTTATGATTATACAAAATCTATCGGTTTGCGCAGACAAATAATTGGCAAAACTTATGTTATTCGTTGTGACAAGGATTACACATTTAATACTTCTGCTATAACTGCAGTTAATACAGCTATAGAGTTGCTAAATTTGATAACAGCGATGAATTGTAAATTGACTCGAAAAAAGAACGCAATTGTTCGTTGTAATATGTTCATATTAAAACGTAATATTGAGGATAATCCGAATAACTTAGAGTCCGGTTACAATATTAACTTGTTAAGTCAACATATAAGTAAAAAAGAAGATAAAGTTTTAAACGCTTTTCAGGTTTTAACTGATGATAATGTAGCAGATGTAATTGCGGGTGATTATAGGTTGGAACCGTTAAACTCCGTTATGGTCAACAATGAAATGTTAATGTTTTATGAAATTGACTTGAAAAATCAGGTTAAGATTGAATGGCCGGAAGAAGAAGATACTCAAGAAATTGAAATTCCTAATTTCGTTCAAAATATGTTGATAGAGCAGGATAAATTGGATGGAGATGCATTAAATAACTTGGATTCCCCCGAAGATCCGGATGCTATATATGATATTGAAACAATTAATTTTGACGAAATTAATTGTGAATTTATAAGAACTGAGAATATAGATGTACTCTATTATATTATGAGTAAATTTCAGGCTATTCCAAAGGGAATTGTTGCAATAAGGACTGCTGAAATGTATAAGCCGTATACATTAAAAGTTTTGAATGCTGCAGGAGAAACCGGAAAGTTTAACAATATTATTTCTCTCACTTGTTATGATGAAATGAAATATTCACCATATTCTTTCTTTAGAGATTTAGTTGCTGCAATTTTTGAATATACTGTTTCGCAAAAATTGTTTTTTGAAAATGATTTTTCTATGTTTGTTTCAGTTGATCCGGATGGTTTGATAAAAGATTTGATTTCTTTAAAAAAACGCGATAATAATAATGTAGAGGATACAAGGTATGTTTATTTTGATATATTTTTAACCTTGTTGCAAATTATTCCTAAGACCTTAATTTTTATTGAGGATTTTGAAAAAATAGATTCAAGTTCTTATGATGTTTTGAAATATTTATTTGAGGCTTTTGAACAACTTGATATAAGCTTTTTGATTTCATACAGTAAAGAATTTGCTTTACATAAAGATTGTCACTTCTTGTTGAGTAAACCTTATTATACGGAAATTACTTTAAAACCAACATCTTTTGAAAAATTAATTGATGAAAACAAGATTTTCTATAAGGATATTTTGAATAATTTTTATTTTCAAAGAGTTGCTAAATATGCTTGTGGCAGTAGTTTGTTTATAGATATTGCAATTCAATATTTGATAGAATCAGGAGTTTATGAAGCCGATGAAGACAGTGTTAGAATGGTTGACGCAAAAACTATTATTATTCCGTCAAGTTTGGATAAACTCGTTGCCAGACGCTTAAATCTGCTGCAAGATGATGCGAATGCTATGAAATTTTTGACTTCGATTGTTCTTTTAGGAACTCGTATTGATATGGGGACAATCGGAAGTTTAGGGTATGAAAAAGTTAATGATTTGATTGAAAAATTGTCAAATATGGGATTTATATACCAATACAACAATTGCATTTATTTCCCTAATTATAATTTGTTACGAGATAATTTACTTGAAACTATCAGTAAGATTTATTTGGAAGAAGTTGCAAGAGATTTATTCGCAAAGGTGTTCAATGATGATATGCCAAGTCCTGTAAAGGCATATTTATATGGTCTGTTACAAGAAACCGATAATGAACGTAAACAATGGGAAGAACTTGCTGAAATAGATTTGTCTTTGGGTGATTTTAATGCGTACTTGAATTGTGAAAATAAAATAATTGCACTTCTTGATACAAATAAGGATTTAGATAAAGAAGAAGAAATTGAAGCTTATAAGAATAAATTGTATGAAAATATTTCAAATAATTTGTATGATTATATTCCAGATAAAACTTCCGATATTGCAGAAGCGACATTAAAAAATCTGGAAAAATCTGCGAATTCTGAACAAATTATTCAGTTATGTAATAAAATGATTAATGGCGCTCTGTTTGCCGGAAATTATAATCATGCTCTTGAACTAACTCATAAGGTTTTGGCGTTGTTGCCGCCTTCTTCATTAAATCCAAGTGATGCTAATTTTAATAATTACTTTTTCTTGATGTCTGTAATACATATTCAAATCTTGTTCAACATTGGAGCTTTGATGGATTGTTTGGATATTGGTTATAAGGTGTTGAATATTGTTAATTCTCAAAATATTAATGCATTAAAACCGGAATACATTTCTGAGAATGATTTTCAATCATTAATAGTTGATGCAGCCGGTTATGTTGCATTAGCAAATGTTTTATTGCTTGGTGGAAATGTTGAAGAATTTTTACGAATTTTAAGAACAGATTTGAACTGTATTCCAAAATCATATGATTTGTTTATTACTTTGCAAGATTTAATTCATGGCCGTCAAGTAGCAGCAGTGGATAGTCAAGTTGATGCAAATGACCGATTTGGAAATGTTGTTTTTTGTATTATAAAAGCTTTTGTTGAATTAGATGGTGATTATACAAAATTCGCAGAAAATATATATAAAGCAAAGATTTTTGCTAAAAAAACTCGTTTACATCAGTTAGAGTTATTCTGTGATTTGATGATTGGCTATTCTTATATGAAATTGAATTCTTTTAAAAAGGCTGATTCTATTATTTATAAAATTATTAAAGAAACTAATCACAATGGAATGACCACTTTATTATATGTTGCTTGGTTTGTAATGAGCGAATTGCATTTGAAACAAAATAAGTACGATGTAGCATTTGGAATTATAAATAATTCATTAATTCAATTAGAAAAAAATAATACAACCAGTCCGTATTTATTAATGTTATTTAAGTATAACATGTTTAAGGTTATGATGTTTAAAGGGCAATATGATAAAGCTGAAATTTGTATAAATCATGCAAAATATATTGCTGACAGGTATGGAATTAATTTCTTGTTTGATACTGATGCTTCACATTATATTGCAGTTGATAGCGAAAGTGAAGAAACAGGTTCAGAAGAAAATAATATATTTACTTTTGATGAATTTGAACAAATTGATTCAGGAAGTGAGGCATAATGAAAATTTTATTTGCAGCAGCAGAAGTAGCTCCTTTTTCAAAAGCAGGAGGCTTGGCAGATGTAGTTGGCAGTTTGCCGAAATATTTAGAAAAAGATGCTGAGATAGCGATTTTTACACCATTACATGGTTTGATTGATGTAAATAAATGGGGAATTAAGGAACTTGAAAATTCTGAATTGTGGCTCACTTTTGGTGGAATGGGACACAAGTTCAGGCTATTTATGTGCAAATTGCCCGGAACTAATATAAATGTATTTTTTGTTCATAATGATTGGTATTTTTCTTGTTTTAAAGAGGTTTATCCAAAATGGCTTGATACAAAGTATGAGCATGAAAGATATATTGCGTTTTCTTTAGCTACTATGGAATATGCTAAATTGTTAAATTTTAAAGCAGATGTTATACATGCAAATGATTGGCATACGGCTATGATTCCTGTTTATTTGCATAGTAATTATAGATTTGATGAATTTTGGAGAAATACAAAATCAGTGTTTGAAATCCATAATTTGGCTTATCAGGGTGTTTGGTTTGAAGATGTTCTTGATTTTGCGAATATGAGAAAAGATATTGTATATAATGAACATGGCGTTGAACATTATGGAAAAGTCAATTGGATGAAAGGTGCAATTAATTATTCAGATAAAGTTATAGCCGTTTCTCCAACTTATTCAAGAGAAATTTTAACAGGAGAATATGGCGAGGGGATGGATTATACTCTTAGAATGAATCAAGAAAAACTTGTTGGTATTCTTAACGGAATTGATTATGAAGTGTTTAATCCTAAAACGGATAAAACTATTGTAAAACAGTATGATGTTAAATCTTTAAAAAATAAAAATGAAAATAAGAAAAAGGTTTGTGAAGAATTAGGACTTAAATACAATCCTGACAAACCTCTTTTTGCGATGGTATCAAGACTTGTCGGACAAAAAGGAATTGATTTAATTAGAGACTGTCAGGATGAATTAAAAAATGTCAATGCTGATTTTGTGTTTTTAGGAAGTGGAGAAAAGGATTATGAGAATCTTTTGATTTGGCTTTCAAATAATTCTTCTAATATTCGTGCTTATATTGGGTATAGAAGTGATTTAGCTAACCAAATTTATGCAGGAAGTGATTTTTATTTAATGCCATCAAAATTTGAACCTTGTGGCTTGAGTCAATTAATTGCTATGCGTTATGGTTCTTTGCCGGTTGTTAGGGCAACCGGAGGTTTAGAAGATACCGTAACCGGTTATCCTTTGGATAATTCAAACGGCTTTAAGTTTTGGGAGTATTCAGCTTGGAGTATGATGCAGGCTATTTATTGCGCATTAGGAGTTTATAATGATAAATATACGTTTAGTGCTATGCGTAAATCTGCTATGGAGTCAGATTTCTCTTGGAAAAAGAGTTCTGTAGAATATTTGAAACTTTATAAAGAGTTGGCTTGTATTTAATTATTATAAATATTTGACAAGTTAAAGAATATGGCACAAAATTAGATTATGCAAGCTGGTAAAATGGATTATTTAAAATTGCATATATCGGTGTTGTTATCCGGATTTACCGGACTTTTTGCGAAGCTCATTTCTTTAAATGAAGTCATGATTGTTTGGTATAGAATGTTATTTGCATTTTTGTTTTTTGCTATAATGCTTGTGTTTATGAAAAAGAAACCTATTGAAAATTATAAAGATGCTCTGAAAATTTCAGGGTTGGGCGCATTGTTAACAGTGCATTTAATTTTCTTTTTTGGCAGCATGAAATATGCTACTCTTTCAATTGGTGTAGTTTGTTATTCTTTGGTTGGCTTTTTTACAGTCCTTTTAGAGCCACTGATTTTAAAAACAAAATTTTCTTTTATAGAACTTTTTTACAGCTTGATAGCTGTGTTGGGAATAGGGTTAATATTTAATTTTGATACGAGTTATAGGTTTGGAATTCTGTTAGGAGTAATATCTTCGGCGTTATTCGCTCTTTATACTTTATATAATAAAATGATTTTGGTAGGGAGATCTTCCCGTAGTATGTTGTTTTATGAGCTATTGGGTGGTGCATTATTCATGTTGGTATTTTTACCATTCTATATTCCAATTTCTCACATTACCAAAATTTTACTTGTTGGAATAGATTGGTTATGGATATTTTTACTTGCAGTATTTTGTACCGTATTTTTGTATTTATTATATATTGACGTTTTGAAAAAATTGTCAGCGTTTACGGTTAGTCTTGCCGGTAATTTAGAACCTGTTTACGGAATATTATTGGCAGTATTATTTTTAGGCGAGGCAAAAGATTTTACGATTTCTTTTTATGTTGGTATGTTGCTTATATTATTTTCCGTTTTTTCTCAATCTTTAGTTAAAGTTAAAACATTAAAGAAACTGAAAAATAATATATAGTTGATTTTAATATTTATAAAAAATGCCGGTTAATAAAAATAAAAAATAATCCCGTTTAATTTCGGGATTATTTCAGTTAATAGTTTATTTATTTATTTATTTTAGTTATATATTTTTCTTGTTAAGTCCGCTTTTCGAATTCTAACATTTTCCGGAGTGATTTCAACTAATTCGTCATCTCCAATATATTCCATGCATTCTTCCAAAGACATTTCTTTGTGTGCTTGTAATGTTACCATAACATCAGCTGTAGCACTTCTCATATTTGTCAATTTTTTAGTTTTGCAAATATTAACAACAATGTCTTGAGGTTTGTTACATTCTCCGATTATCATTCCACGATAGACTTTTGTTTTTGGAGTTACGAAGAAAGTTCCTCTATCTTCATATTGAGCTAATGCATAAGGAATAGCTTCTCCTTGTTCATGAGCGATAATGGAACCGTTTCTTTGGCGAGGAATATCTCCGGCAAAAGGTCTGTAATCTAAGAATGTATGATACATAATTCCTTCACCGCGAGTCATTCTGATAAATTCGCTTCTAAAACCGATTAAACCACGTGCCGGAATATGGAATACCATTGTGGTTCTTCCTTTGGCATTGTTCATTTCTTTCATTTCGGCTTTTCTTCCTGAAAGTCGGTCTATACAGCTACCGGCACATCCTTCCGGTACATCAACAATTAAGTTTTCAAATGGTTCGCATCTTACGCTATCAATTGTTTTGTAAATAACTTCAGGTTTAGAAACTTGAAATTCATATCCTTCACGTCTCATTGTTTCAATTAAAATGCCTAAGTGAAGTTCGCCTCTGCCTGAAACTCTGAATACATCTGTAGAATCTGTATCCTCAACTCTCAAACTTACATTCTTTTCAAGTTCATCATAAAGCCTTTTTCTCAACTGACGAGATGTAACAAATTTACCTTCTGTTCCTGCAAATGGGCTGTCATTTACAGAAAAGTTCATCTGCAAAGTTGGTTCATCAACTTTAATCAAAGGTAACGGTTGCGGGGCTGCTAATGAACAAATACTTTCTCCGATTTGAATATCTGAAAAACCTGCGATACCTACAATATCTCCGGCATAAGCTTCTTCAATTTCTGTTCTGCCTAAATCGTGAAAGCCGAAAAGTTTTGTAATTTTTCCTTTTTCTTGGCTTCCATCGGCGTGAACTACACAAACTTGTTCTTGAGATTTAACTTTCCCGTTTTCAATACGACCGATAACAATTCTTCCAACGTATTCGTTATAGTCAAGGGTTGTTGCACGGAATTGGAAAGGTTTGTCTGCATCTCCTTTTGGAGGTTTGATGTTTTCTAAGATACAATCTAAAAGCGGAACCATATCTTTTCTTTCGTCATCCAAATCTTTGATTGCAAAACCATTTAAGCTGCTTGCAAAAATGAATGGGAAGTCGATTAAATCTTCTCTGTCTGTCAATTCTGTGAACAAATCAAATACTTTGTCTAATGCTGTTAGTGGTTCTGCAGCCGGTTTATCAATTTTGTTTATTACAACAATAATTCTTAAACCTAATTCCAATGCTTTTGAAAGTACAAATCTTGTTTGTGGCATAGGGCCTTCCGCAGCGTCAACGATTAATAATGCTCCGTCTACCATTCCTAAAACACGTTCAACTTCTCCGCCAAAGTCTGCGTGCCCCGGAGTGTCTACTACGTTAATTTTTGTGTTTTTATAATTGATTGAAATGTTTTTAGAAAGAATTGTAATTCCACGTTCTCTTTCAAGATCGTTACTGTCAAGAACTCGTTCTTGTACTTGTTGATTTGTTCTAAATGCTCCGGCTTGTTTTAACAAGCAGTCAACCAAAGTTGTTTTACCGTGGTCAACGTGAGCAATAATAGCGATGTTTCTGATATTTTCATTATGTGTTGTCATATTTCCCTACTATCTATATTTGAGTAACATTAGTGTAAAATTTACACTAGTATTTTATATTACTGATAACAATTTTTCAAGTTAAGATTTTGTAAAAATATTTAGCAGAAAAAAGTGTTTTACTGTTCAACTTTTCTGTAGGCAACAAATGCGAAAGTTAAGCAAGTCAATCCAAATAGTATTCCAAAGCACATTGTAGTTCTATAGGAGTATAAAAATGCTGTTTCGTATATTTCTCCGTGTTCTATAAATAAGTGTCTAAAGGTTTCAAATAGCGTAATAGTCACGGCAACTCCCAAGATGTTACCAAGGTTTCTGGCTAATGCAAGAATTCCTGAAGCTAATCCCAGTTCTCCGTGAGAAACACTTGTCATAATTGCGTTGTTTGATGGTGATTGAAACAAGCCATTACCTATTCCCATAATTCCGGAAGCTAATATAATTTGCCACATTGTTGCGTTTTTGTCGTAAATTGTGAACATAAATAATGCAATACAATATGTCGCAGGACCTAGGCGAGTTAATATTTTACTCCCGTATTTGCCTGATAATCTGCCGGCAATTGGAGCTGTTATTGCTAAAGTGAGTGAATAAGGTAAAATTAATAAGCCGGTTACAAGTGCATTGTATTTTAATATTTCTTGTAAAAAGAATGGTAGTAAGATGCTATTTGTATACATAGCCATATATGATGTCATTACAGCTAGGTTTCCGAATGTAAACGGTTTTATTTTAAACATAGAGAAATTTATCAACGGGTAATTAATTTTGTGGTCACGCATATAAAAAAGAGAGCCAAACACTAGTGTAATTATTCCAAGAATAATTATTCTTATAGAATTCCATCCCCAACTATGCCCTTCTGAAATTGCTAATAATAAAGCAAATAAACTTACTGTAAAATAGAAAAAACCTCTGTAGTCAAATTTAAAGCTGCTAATATTAGTCTTAATGCTTCTGGGAAGCATTCTATAAGAATAAATAACTCCTAAAATTGCAACAATTACGCATGGAAAAAAAACAGAATGCCAACCGAAGTAATTGATTAAAATACCTCCAAGCGCAGGACCGCTCATCCCACCAATTGCAACTATGCAACCATTTAATCCAAGAGCTTTTCCTCTACGTTCTTTTTTAAAAATAGATGCTATAATTGCTTGACCGTTTGAGAGTAAAATAGAAGCCCCAATTGCCTCTAAACATCTATAACCGATTAAAAGCGGGAATGTTGAAGCAGTGGTGTTTAAAAAAGCTCCAATTCCAAATAATAAAAATCCTGCCGTGTATAATTTGTTTTTAGGAAAGATGTCGCCAAGTTTTCCAAAAAATGGAAGAAATACAGTTAAAATGAGCATGTAAGCAATCATTACCCATTGAATTTGCCCCATTGTAACATGTAAGTCCCTAGACATTGGGTAAAGTGCCAAATTTACGGTTGTAGAATCAAGCATGGCAATAAAATTGCCAACTGCTGTAATAACAAACATTGTCCATTTTAACTTTTTATGGCTCATATTATTTATTTTAGCAGAATAAGTTTTTATGTGCAATTGATAAAAATTAATATTTCTTAATAAATTCTTTTATTAGCGCAATTTAATTTGTTTATCAGTTTTAACTATTCTGTGTACAAGTGTGAAAGGTATTTATATGAACTCAATTAACAACAATCAAAATTCAAGTTTAGCATTTCAAGCAAAATTTCAAAAGTTGCCGGGAAAAATTAAAGCTCAAAAAATGTTAGAAGACTTTTCTGTTCCTAACCCATGGGCAAAAGGTGAAGTTTTAAATGGCAAAAAAGGTGATTCATTGGTTACAAACTTGTTAAATGGAGAACAGTATCCAATTCAACCAGAAGTATTAGCTCAAAAATATGAACATGTTTCAGGAGATGTTTTCCAAACAAGAATGGATAAACCTGTTTATATTGAAGCAGATTTGCCTAAAGCGGCTGAGATTTCATCAAGGGAAGGTGTAGAAAAGACATCTCATAATGGTATGCCTGCAATGGAAGCTATTGATGGCGCAGGAAAACCTTACGCTATCCCAGGAGATTACTTCTTGAAAGCTTATGCTGCTGTTGATGAAGCTGGTCAAAAGATTATGGAAAGTTTGAAAAATTTAATGCCAAAATCGTAGTTATAATTGTAATTAATCAATAATATGAAGAAAAGCTCCAAAATTTGCTTGGAGCTTTCTGTTTATTGCCTTTTTGAAACCCATCCTTCAATAATTCTCAATGGAGCTCTTGTTAATCCTAAAGCCCATTCTCCAATATTTTTAGTGATAACACTACCGGCTCCGATGTTTGTGCCTTCCCCAATTTCAACAGGAGCAACCAGCACTGTATTTGAACCTATTTTTACATTGTCTTTTAAAATTGTCTTACTTTTCTTTTTGCTTATCGGGTCGTAGTTTGCAGTAATTGTACCTGCTCCAATATTAATGTGTGAGCCAAGTTCAGAATCTCCGATGTAACTCAAATGTCCGGCATTTGTATTATGGCCTATTTTAGCTTTTTTTATTTCTACAAAATTTCCTATTTTACAATTATCTTCAATTTCTACATCTCCTCTGAGGTGTGCGCAAGGTCCAATTTTACAATTTTTTCCGATTTTATTTTTGCCTTCAATGTAAGTTGAAGGGTATATTATTGTGTCAGCTCCAATTTCAGTATCTTCAGAAATCCAAGTAGAAGAAGGGTCAACTATAGTTACTCCCTCTGTCATCAATGTTTCAAGTTTTCTTTCATTCATTATTTTTGTTGCAAATGCAAGGTCTTGTCGAGAGTTAATTCCGTACATTTCTTCCGAATTCTCCATAATATAAGCATTTACTTTCAAGTTTTGTTTTTTAGACCAAGAGACTATATCTGTTAAATAATATTCTCCTTGAGCATTATTACTTGTAAGTTGACCAAAAGCATCTTTTATTTTTGCCCAATTTAAACAGTAAACTCCTACATTGATTTCTTTTACCATTTTTTGTTCAGGTGTTGCATCTTTTGCTTCTACAATGCATTTAAGAGAATTGTCGTTCTCTCGGATAATTCTACCATAGCTCGCAGGTTCTTCTAAAACTGCGCTCATAACGGTCAGGTCAGAGTTGTTTGAATTGTGGTATTCAATAAATTTATTGATAGTATTTTCTGTAATTAACGGAATGTCTCCGTTAAGAATAATTACTTGTCCATCAAAGTTTTCTAATATCGGACAAGCCATTGATACAGCATGACCTGTTCCCAATTGTGGAGATTGGAGTGCTGTTTGGGCTGATTTATAATTATTTTCAATAAAATTTGTAACTTCTTCAGCGTGGTGCCCAACAATTACTATTGATTGATTTACAATGTTTTTTACACTGTCTAATACGTAACCAAGTACAGTTTTTCCAAAAATTTCATGTAAAACTTTTATAGTATTTGACTTCATTCTAGTACCTTTGCCTGCAGCAAGGATTACGGCTTTAATATCTTTTTCCATATTCATCTCTCCTTAATTCTGATTTTATTTTACTATAAAAGTTATAGGATAAAATTATTTTATACAAAGTTGTTCAAAAATGTTTCTGTCAATTTCATTGAAGTTTTTAATAATTTGGGAAACGGCAGGAATATTTTTGTATAAATCTATACTTTCCATTGAGGCAATTGCAATAATTTTCCCGATATTTGCAGCTCTGGCAGATTCAATGCCAGAAATTGCATCTTCGGCAACTATGCACTTTTGTGGCTCAAGGTTAAGTTTTTGAGCGGCTTTTATATATATATCCGGAGCAGGTTTACCCGGGATAGTTCCATCTGAGTATACAATTTTATCTAGGTCAAACCATTTTTCTAACTTGAATTCATCTATGTAGAAATCAACATTGTCTTTTTCTGACATTGTTGCAATAGTGTGTGGAATATTATTCTCTGTAAGAAAATCAAGAAATTCAACTGCACCGGGGGCAAGAACAGTGTTTTTAGCATCTTTTCTGCACATATCCCTATAAACAGCTTCTTTTTCTTTTGCGAAATTTTCAACCATTTCTTTGGAAGGTTGTTTGCCTATAAGATATTTTATAATATCTTCATTGGTTCTTCCGAACATATATTCTCGCATCTCATCGTCTGTAAAGGCGTGAGCTCTTAATCGTTTTGAAAATTCTCTCCAAGCTTCTTGGTGTTTTTCAGAATCCCAAAATAGGGTTCCGTTAAAATCAAAAATTATACCTTTATACATTTTTGCCTCACTGATTAATCTGTTAATTTATTATAATATTCCATATATGTTTTAGCTTGTTTTGCTTTATTTAATTTTTTATATACATAAGCCAAATTGTAATGGAAATCTGCTACATTATTTTTGTAATCTGTAGCTGTTAATAATTCATATTTTGCTTTGTTGTATTTGCCTAATTTAATGTATGCACAACCTAAATTGTAGTGTGCGTAGGCGTATTCCGGTTTTATTTTGATAACTTTTTTATATTCTTCTATAGCCATATTGGGACGTCCGTCATTAAGGTAAATGTTTCCCAAATTGTAATGGGCTTTGTAGAAATTGTTATCAACCTCAATAGCTTTGTTATACATAAACACAGCTTCATCGAGTTTCCCTTGGTCTTGAAGAATATTTCCAAGTAGCAACCAATTTTGAGCGGTTCTTTCTTCTTCAGGTATTGTTAAAAATAGATTAAACGCACTTTTTATGTCGTTTTCTGCATAAAAAACATTTGCCTGATTAGAAATGTTTAAGTATTTTTCGGATTGCACAACCGTGTTTGTATTTTTTGTATCCTTTTTGAAAGGAGTTATTGCATTACATGTTGTTGTAAAAAACAATAAAGCTGCAATTGTTAACAAAAATCTTCTCATAAAAGGATTATAAAATAAATTAAAAAAAATATCCACAAAAATTTGACGAATTTTTTAAATGTTACATAATGTCATTGATGTCTCTTTTACTGATTTAATACCTGCATCTTAACTCCTTGGTGCAGGTGTTTTTTTTACTAAGAGAGTAATTCTTGCCAAAATAAAAGAGGTTGATTAAATGTCAACCTCTACACACACACTTTAAACTATAATTAAATTTAAATTGAATAGGATTAAAAAATTAAGGAATTAGGTTTATATTTTTTTTAAGATTTGGATGTTCCGAAGGCTGCTGCTAAACCAACTGCGCCACCTATCAATGCAGCTACGAACGGTTTGTTCTTTAAGCCTTTCCATAAACATTTAAGAGCAAAGTTTGCAGAAATAGCAGCTGCTCCACCGAATACTGCTCCACCAACAACATTACCTGCAAATTTCTTGGCTTTTTCTGTTCTGCCAACCGGTTGCCCTGTTAATTCGGAGACGTTTTCTTCTGCAGTTTTCTTATCAGCCAAACCTAATGTTAATGTTTGTAAGAAACCTTGAGTAAATGAACCTCTGCCGTATTGTCTTATGTCATCGGTTACGGAAACTCCTATTATGTCTTTGTATAATGTTGCGGCTCTGTTTGATATTTCTTCATCAGTACCGCCACCGTACATTGATTTTACGCTATTTTTGAAATTAGCATAAGCTTCTTGTATTTGTTGTTGTTCGTTTCTCATTATTTTTTCGTGAAGAATTGCTGCTTGTTTTTGAATTCCTTCTTGAGGAGCATTCAACCGAAGGTCAGCATTTCTCCATTTTTGTTGTTGATGAACTTGGTTGTCTATCATAAAATCTTGATATTTTTCATAGTTTTTATAATAGTCTTGATAATTACCATTAGTGCCACCCATCATAGGGTATCCTCCGGTCATAGGGTAACCACCCGACATTCCTCCGGCGAATATGCTTCCGTTCATTGTCATCATTGGATTAAACGGCCCCATTATAGGATTGCTTAAGGAACCCATTGGTGCATACAAATCCAAATCAGTCAAATCATTTAATGCTATTTGGTTATTGTATAAGTTCGGATAAAGTCCGTACATATTCGCAGCCATATTAAAGTCTGCCATAACCTAACCTCCAAATTGAATTTTCTAACCTACCTTAATTATATAAACGTATTAGTGTTTTTGAAATTGCTTTTTTTTATGATAAATGTTACAAATTCGTAACAATAATGTATTGCATATTGTTTTATATGTGTGTAAAATGCTTATATATTGAGGTATTATAGGTGAAAAAGTTCTTTTCAGGTTTATTTACAATTTTAGTTATTTTAGCGGTTGGTGCACTTGTTTATTTGCATCCCGCTTTTTTTGAGCGACAGTTGGATAAAGTTAGGGCTATATATTACGTACACAAAGGTGATAAAGAACTTAAAAATTTAAAGTTACAAAAAGCTATCGGTTATTATAACAGAGCTGTCAGACTGTACCCTGAACATTATACGGCATGGTACAATTTAGGAAATCTTTATGTTGTATATGAAGATTATTATTCTGCTGTAGATGCTTATGAAAAAGCTTTTGAATATAATCCTAAAATGATTGTAGCAAGGATGAATTATGGAATAATTTCCGCAGAAAAACTTGGGGATTTTGATGGTGCAATTGCTCAATATAATGAAATTTTAAACACTAAAAGGCATTTATTTTCAATTCCATTCGTTTACAGTAATCGAAAAAGTTATAAAGTTAATAGAGGGTTAGCATACTACAATAGAGGGGTTGCTTATAAACAGAAATCAATATATTTGGAAGATGACAGAGAATATCGCAGGCAGTATTTGTTAAAAGCCTTGGAATCATATAAAGAAGCTTGTAAAATACTAAAAAAAGATTATGATGCAAGATATAATTTGGCTTTAACTTATCATATTTTGGGCGATTACAGAGAAGCAGGGTTGGCTTATTGCAAGGCAATTGAACTTAATCCAATGAATTATGAAGCACATTATAATTTAGCTGTTCTTTTAAGACATTTGAAATATTACAAGGAGTCTCTTGATGAATTAGAAAAAGCTACTACTTTTATTACTAATTCCGGAAGCCATAATATTGCTGCTCGTCAACGGTACGTTTTTGATGTAATGAATGATGTTACAAAAACAATTTTAGCCAATTCAAACAATAATTTGGTAGAACAAATTGATAAAAATGATAAAAAAGAAAAGAAGTCTGAAATATCTGCTGTAACTTATGTTAATGGTAAAATAGTTTTAACTGATGAATTGGATAGCGCTATTCTAAAAAATTTAAAGGTTTGCGCTGCTAAAAAAATATTTGAAGAAGATATTGATGATGAGTCAGAATATGATGATGTCAGATATAACGTACATGTTCCAGGAGTCGAATAGAGTTTTTATAATTCAAATGATTTTAGATAATCCGGAATGTTTTCTTCTATTCTTCTAATAAGAGAAGGAATATCCGTGTTGAAACCGTAGGCAATTTTTTTTAATATAAGTAAATGAAACGCGTTATGCTTGTAATAAAGATAATAGTTTAGGTTATGCAGGAGCTTTTTGTGGAGCTTTAATTATGTTTGACGGTTGGGAAATTAAGTCAGACTATCCTTGGTGATATGTTTACCCTTTTACTGCTCCATCATTTTCACCGGAAATGAAATATCTTTGCATAGCTAAGAAAAATATTAAAATAGGAATTGTTGAAAGAATTGAGCCTGCTGCAATAAATCTCCAATTAGAAGAAAACATTCCTTGTAGATTATTTACTCCGACCGGAAGTGTATACATACTTTCTTTGGTTAAAACAATGCTCGGCCATAAAAATTCTCCCCAAGAGCCGATAAATGTAAAAATTGCAAGAACTGCCAGAGATGGTTTTACCATCGGCATAAGAACTTTCCAAAATACTTGGAATACATTACAACCATCAACAATGGCAGCTTCTTCCATTTCTTTTGGAATTCCTAAAAAAGCTTGACGCATCAAAAATATTCCAAATGCACTTACGGCAAATGGCATGATTAATCCCATAAAACCTGCAAAATTATTTACGTTATCGGTAAAATGTAATTTTAGAGTTATAAGGTATACAGGCAACATAATAGCTTGGAATGGAATCATTATTGTTGCTAAAATTGCAAAAAACGTGATTTTTTTACCTTTGAATTCCATTCTTGCCAGCGGATAACCGGCCATAGCGGACAATATAAGGTTTAGAATAACTGTTCCGCCTGCAACAATCATGCTGTTAATAAAGTAACCTATAAAATCTACTTTTTTCCATACCCCGATGTAGTTTGCCAAAGTAAAATCTTGTGGAATGATTTGTGGCGGATATGCAAAAATATTTTCATTATTTCCTTTTAAGGATGTTGATATTAACCAAATAAAGGGAAATATTGAAATTAATGAAACAAGGATAAGAACAACGTGAGAAAAGAATGTACTTCTTATTTTTGCTGCTCGTTTGTAATGTATTCTTTTTGTTGGTTTTTCTTCTATATTTGTTTGCATTTTTACCTCTTTAAATTTCATATTTTTTTCTTTCAAAACAAAAAATGTTTATTAGAGAAAATATCATTACTATTGCGAGCAGAACTACTGCCATGGCAGAAGCAAAACCTAAATCTAAATTTTCGAAAGCTCTTTCATATATGTAATAAACTATTGTTTTACTGGAGTTAAGCGGCCCCCCTTTGGTCATTACGTATATTTCCGCAAAAACTTTCATGGCTGATATTGCACTAATTGTAGAAACGAGTGCAATTGTTGGCATTATATGTGGTATAGTTACGGTTAAATGTTTTGTTAAAAAATCGGCACCATCTATATCGCAAGCTTCATATAATTCGTTTGGAACACTCATTAAAGCTGCAAGGTAAATTATCATGTAGTAACCTATACCCTTCCATATCGTTACGATTATAACTGAATATAATGCGTATTTGGGATCTGTAAGCCAACCTATTTGGGAAAGCCCTAAACTTGTTACAAAGTAGTTTAAAATACCTTGATCCGCATAAAGCCATTTGAATGCAATTGCAGCTACAACAATTGAAACAATTACCGGTAGATAAATTAAAATTTTATATAACGTTACCCCTCTGATTTTTTGATTTATCAGTACTGCCAAAAATAGCGGGAATATAACTAAAATAGGTACTGCTACAAACAGATATACGAAAGTATTCCATAAAACTTTGTAGAAAATAGGGTTATGGAACAATTTTATGTAGTTTTCAACTCCTACGAAATTTGGTGTATATATGCTGTTTGAATAGTCTAAAAAACTTAGTAAAAATGTTTGAAAAAATGGTATAAAGAAAAATATTACAAGCACTATTGCAGCCGGTAACAAGAATAAATATGGTGCATATTTGCCATAATATTTAAACATAGGTTAATTATGACACTATTTATAGGAACAGTCAAATTATTAATTAATATGATTTAGTATTTGGGTATTTCATATTAAATTCATTTAATTTTCACATCTTACGAGCCAAACATCACTTTTAACATTTTCAAGAATTCTTTTGCTGACTGAGCCCATCAAAAACCTATCCATCTTAGATTTATTTCTTGAACCTAAAATTATTAAGTCAATATCATTTGCTTGAGTATAATTAATAATTTCCTGAGCAGGAATTCCTGTCAAAATAGAGGTTTGAGTTATTGAAAAATTTTGGTGTTTTATTATTTGAGAAATATCTTCAATGGCTTTAGATGCGTAAATTCGTTGTTGCTTTTGTATATCAAGTAACCAATTTGTATCAAGGGTTCCTTCTAGAAATAGAAAATTTGGATTTTCGTTGACCATACAGATATGTATTTCTTTATTTTTTAAATTTATTTTTTTTATTACTTTATCAATAACAGATAGCGAACAACTTGTTCCGTCTGTAGTAAATAAAACTTTTTCTTTTTTATTTTCTTCTTTTGAAATATAGTTAGATATTTTGCTGCTGTTAATAATTTCTTGAGATACAGAGCCGAGCCATTTTTGAATTCCCTTTTTCCCGTGAGAACCCATTAAAATAAGGTCATATTTTTTGTTTTCTGTTTGCTCTAAAATACTTTCTATAGCAGAACCACAATTTTTAATTCGTTCGCCAATTTGTAAATCCAAATTTTTTATTTCATCCTCTGCGTAATCAAGAATTGTGTCAGCTACATTTGCACAAGTGTGTGAAAAATTATTGTCCTCTATGCTAATGCCATTCGGTAAAATATTCCAATCAATTACGCAAATAGTATCAATAGTTGCTTCTTTTGCCCACTGCGAAAAGTTTTTTAATGCATTAAAACTTATTTTTGAACCGTCTGTACAAAAAAGTATTTTCATTTACGTCTCCTTGTTTTTTATTGTTTTAGAGCTTCAGAACCTTATTAATTTTTAATTAATATAATTTATGTTAAGGAAAATTACATTGTCTAGTATTCTATATTTTTTTTTGTTATGATGTTTCTAGGGAAATGTTTTTAATAGGAATAATGTTATAGTTATGGCAGCAAAGCAGAATATTCAGCAAAAAGTAAACCTAAGAGATTACAAAGATTTAATTGAAACAATAGCAAAAGTGGAATATCAAAAATTTTCTACTTCTCATTTGATTGAGTTGCCGGAACTTATTAATATTGGAAACCATACTTTGTATATTCTTTTTAAAAATCATTCTCCGGAAAATTATAATAATACTTATCTTTCAACTGCTATTAAATGGGCAATAAGGAATGAAGTTCGGCGCCGTTATAAGTGGTATACTTTGAAAAACAGGCGCCAACAAAGTGTTGATGAAAATGGAAATTTAAGGGAAGAAGTTTACAAAACAATTCTTTCTATTGATGAAATGCAGGAAGCAGAAGTTCCTATTCAAATAAAGGCAGAGGACAAAACCCCTGAGGAGTCAATTGAGCTTGTTGAGTTAAAAGCTGAAGTGATAGAATCTATGAAAAAACTCCCTGCAAGGGAACGAGAATTAATCGAGTATAAGTTTTTTAAAGAGAAAAAATTGAGAGAAATAGCTGAAGAATTTAATATTTCTCAATCAAGAATATCAAGGATTATTCAGTCCGGTTTGGATAAAATTAAAAGAGACTTAAAAAAACAGGGGATTTTGTAGGTGAAAACGATTTTTGAAAAAAGTAATGGTGTTGTTGGTATTACACTGACTGATGAAGCAGAAAATTTAGAGTTTATTGATAAAAATATGCTTCGCGAAGGTGAGATAGGTTTACCCGGCGTTAGTGAATTGGAAGCTATGCGTCATTATAAAGAACTTTCTGATTTGAATTTTTGTATTGAAAAAGGTTTTTACCCTTTAGGTTCTTGTACGATGAAGTATAATCCTAAAGTTAATGAATTATTGGCAGGGTTAGAGGGATTTATTAATCTTCACCCGTTTTTTGATGATGTTGATTGCCAAGGAGCTTTAGAGCTTATGTATAAGTTGCAGGAGGCTTTGAAAAAAATCACAGGTATGGATGCGGTTACTTTACAGCCGGCTGCAGGTGCTCATGGTGAATTAACCGGCATGATGGTTATTAAAAAGTATTTTGAAGTAAAAGGTGAAAATCGTAAGAAGGTTATTATTCCGGATTCTGCGCATGGTACAAACCCTGCAAGTGCTCATTTATGTGGATTTGATGTTGTCCCTGTAAAATCAAACGACAAAGGACAAGTTGATATTGAAGCTTTAAAGGAGTTGTTGGATAGTGATGTTGCTGCAATTATGATGACTAATCCTAATACTCTTGGAATTTACGAAGAAAATGTTTTGGAAATTTCAAAATTAATGCATGAAAACGGTTCATTATTGTATTATGATGGTGCTAATTTTAATGCAATTATGGGGTATACAAATCCAAAGTTGATGGGATTTGATGTTGTTCATTTGAATTTACATAAAACATTTTCAACTCCTCATGGTGGAGGCGGACCCGGAGCAGGACCTGTTTGTGTAGTTGAAGAACTTAAAGATTTTTTACCTGTGCCGACTGTTGCTTATGATGGTGAAAAATATTATAGAATTTATGATTTGAAACATTCAATCGGTAGCGTAAAAGGTTTTTACGGTAATTTTGGGGTACTTGTAAGAGCTTATGCTTATATTTTGATGATGGGTAATAATTTAAAAGAAGCTAGTGAAAATGCTGTTTTGAATGCAAATTATCTAAAAGAAAAATTGAAAAAAGCTTATATTTTACCTTATGATGAACCTTGTATGCATGAGTTTGTTCTTTCAGGAGAAAAACAAAAGCATGAAAGCGGAGTTTCTACGTTGAATATTGCAAAAGCTTTGATGGATGAAAATACACACCCACCAACGGTTTACTTCCCATTAATTGTTCATGAAGCAATTATGATTGAACCGACAGAGTCAGAAAATAAACAAGTTTTGGATGAGTTTGTGGATGCTATGTTAAAAATTGCAGAGGACGCAAAAATAAATCCTAAAAAATTGATTTCAGCTCCTCATACCACTCCTGTAAGGCGTTTGGATGAGACGCTTGCAGCACGTCATCCTGATTTAAAATACACAAAATAATAAGAGATATAAAAATGAGTAAAGAAAATAAAAAAGTAAAAGTAGCATTTCCTCACATGGGAACAGTATGTATAGCTTGGGCAGCTGCTCTAAAAAAAATTGGTGTAGAACCATTTATTCCTCCATATACAAGTAAAAAAACATTGTCTTTAGGTACAAAACATTCTCCGGAAGCAATTTGTTTGCCATATAAATTAATTTTAGGAAATTTTATAGAAGCAATTGAGGGTGGTGCGGATTATGTTGCAATGATTACATCTCCCGGATGTTGTCGTTTAGGCCAGTATGGTAATAGCATTGAAAATGCGCTTGTTGATATGGGATATCATGCCAGATATGTTGAATTATCTCTTTATGATGGAATTAAAGGCATGTACAATGTTTTAAAAGAAATTAGCGGAAAAAATGACCCGATATTATTTGCAAGAGCTATAAATATTGCAATAAGAAAGATGTTTTTGTTAGACGATTTAGAAGAAAATTTGGCTTATTACAGGGCTCGTGAAATTACTCAAGGAGATGCTGATAAACATTATGCAAAAGCACTTCAATATATAAAAGATGTTGATCGTTCAAGAGATTTGAAACGTGCAAAAAAATTAGCGTTTGATGAAATGAAAAAGGTTAAAATAGATACAAATAAAGAAGTTTTAAATGTGGATTTGACCGGTGAAATATATTTAGTTTGTGATGCTTTTTCTAATCAAAATATAACAAAAGAGCTTGGAAAAATGGGAGTTCAGGTTAGAAGAAGCTTAACAGTAAGTAGTTTTATTAAAGATGCAATTATTCCTAAAGCTTTTAGGGATGGAGAAACTCACCTACAAAGGGCATATCGTTTAGCAAAACCGTATTTGATGAGAGATATTGGTGGAGATTCTTTGGAATGTGTATCCGATGTAGCTTATGCTGATGAGAGAGGAATTGATGGAATTATTCACATCAGTCCGTTTACTTGTATGCCGGAGATTATGTCACAAAATATTTTTCCTGCTATGAGAGAAAATTGTGATATTCCTATTTTGCCTTTAATAATGGATGAACAAACGGGGAAAGCCGGTTATTTGACCAGATTAGAAGCCTTTGTTGATTTGATGAGGAGACGAAAACGAAAACTTGCAAAAACTCAAAAAGTTGAAAAGTAGTCGTAAAAGTTTAGTAGTTTTTCAAATCAGAGGTGACATAGATTATGCGAGAATTGTTTAGAGATGCAATAAAGATAACTAATTATAACATTATTATAGCTATTCCATTAATTGTGTTTATAAAAGTTTTGGATTTGTATTCATTATTTTCTCGTTATAACATTGATTCTATGCCGAAGTTTTTGATTGCTTCAATAACTGTTTTGTTCATGTTTGGAGTTTTTTGTTCAGGCTGGTTTAATATGGTTGAGGGCGCAGTACAATTATCAAAAAAAGTTTTTGTTCTTGACACTGATAGAGCTAAAGCGACTATGAGTTTGTTCAGAAAATTCCCTGAGGGGGTTGGAAAATTCTTTTTGTCTTTTGTAGGTGTGTATATAATATTTTTATTTATACAAGCTATAGCAACTCCGTTGGTTTATCTGTTGGGAGTTAATATAATTGGTGGTTTAGATGATGCTTCAATGCAGCATTTGCAAGAATTGGCTATTAATTCAGAACTTACTGCAAATCAAGGAATGCCTGCGTTTATTGATAAATTATCTGTTGAACAAATAATATTTTTTGGGAAATGGAGTTTGTTATTTATGTCTATAACATCAATTGTTATGTATCTTTTGATGTTGTGGGTGCCGGAAATTATTTGTTGTTCTCCAAATCCTTTAATTGCATTGTGTAAATCTTTATGTAAGTTGTTTAAAGACTTTTTTGTAACAGTTAGGATGTTTTTAATTTTATGGTTTGTCGGTTTTGTTCTATTGTTTATAAATACTTTTGCCGTAATAAATCCGATTGCTTATATAATAATGAGTATAATAATGTTTTATTTTTCATTGTATCTTGTAGTTTTGGTATTTTTATATTTTGACAGAAAATATGTGGATGCCGATGAGTAAGGTTATTGCGATTGTAGGAGCAACGGCAAGCGGGAAATCGGCTTATGCTATAGAATTAGCGAAGCAAATTGGTGGTGAAATTATTTCTGCTGATTCAAGATTGGTATATAATGGTATGGATATTGGGACGGCTAAGCCGACTAAAGATGAAATGCAAGGAATTCCGCATTATATGATAGATATTGTAGAGCCTGAGTTTAATTATTCTGCAGGATTGTATGCCAATGATGCAAAGGAATGTATAAATGATATTTTAAAACGAAATAAAACTCCTATTGTAGTTGGTGGTACAGGTTTGTATTATCGTGTTTTATTAGAAAATTATGATTTGCCGGATGTAAAGCCTGATTATGAATTAAGAAAAGAGCTTTCTAATTATTCTTATGATGATTTGTTTGATATGTTAAGTGTTTTAGATGAGTCTGCGGCCAAATCTCTTGAACGAAATGATAAAAAGAAATTAATTCGTTATATTGAAATTGTAAAATTAACAGGTAAACCTTTACAATTGGCTAGAGGAATAAAAGAAAAAGAATATGATGTAGAGTGGATTGGATTGAATTACCCGCGGGAAGAATTGTATAAAAGAATTAATCAGCGTGTTGATATTATGATTGAACAAGGTTTGATTGATGAAACTCAAAAACTTCTTGAAAAGCATGGTAGAATTCCGAATATTACGGATACTATAGGGTATCGAGAAATTTTAGCTTATCTGGATGGAGAATTGACTCTTGAAGATGCAAAAGATAAGTTAAAACAAAATACCAGAAATTATGCAAAACGTCAGTTAACTTGGTTTAGGAAAAATGAGCAAATAAATTGGAATTGTTATCCTGAAAGAAAAAAGAAATAATTTTCGATAAAGAATTTGCTTATGATAAAATTTTAATCAAAGAGGGATAAGATTATGAATAAGTTTTTGAAATATGCATTGATTAGTTGTGTGTCTTTTATTGTAGTATTATATGCAATATTTATACTTGTGCCATTTTTTCTTACAGGAATAATAAATTCATATAGCGATGAAATTTCATCAATTGTTGAAAAATCTTCGGGCTTTAAATTAAAACTGGAAAATATGCAAGTTTTATCTACTCCTAAACTCACTTTAGGAGCAAAAGCGGGACATTTGGAAGCAGCATTACCTAATGGTGAAAAGTTTTTTACTGTTGATAACTTACAGGTGAAAATGTCTTTAATTCCAATTTTATTTAAACGAGTTGAATTTGATATGGTAGGTGCTGACAATATTAATATTAATTTAAAAGTAAAAAAAGATGGTAAGTTTTTAATAGAAGAATACATTCCTCAAAGCAATAATCAAAATGCAGAAAATTCGCAAATTGTTGAGTCTCTGCCTTATGGGTTAAAATTATCAAATCATTTACCTAATATAGTTATACATAATTATAATATTTCATTTATTGATATGCTCTCCGATAGAGCTTATTCATTGTACGGAGATAATATCGCAATAAGTGATTTTATCTTAAACAAAAAAGTGAAAGTTGTAGTTGATGGTAAAGCTATGTTGCAGGATAGAGTGCAATTTAGTTTGAATTTGAAATTGTTAAATAAAATTATGCCAAACGTTGATTTGAATGATTTGGTATTTTCAACAAATGATGAAAAACATGATGATGTTGATGAATTTAATATAAATTTGATAGATATATTTAAAGCAATATACAAAAATCAACTAACAGCAGATGTGCTTGCTGATATTAAAACAAGCGGGACTTTAGATAATGTAGATATGTTAGGCTTTGTTAATGTCTCAAATTTAGGGGTTGCAGTTGATGGTAAAAAATTGCCCGACAGTTCTGTTGATTTAAAATTAAAAGGTAATGGGATAAATATATATACCAAATTGTATACTGCTGATAAGGAGTTAACTGAGTTAATCGGAAATGTCAAGACAGGTAAACATCCTAAGATTGATTTGAATTGTAAGTCAAATGCAAAATTTAAAAGTATTTTTGATTTAGCAGATAGCGTTGCAAAATCTTTTGATTATAATGACTTGGATACATTAACAGCATCCGGTGGTATAGATGCTGATTTTAATATAAAATCTGATTTAAAATCTATTAAGTCATCAGGATATTTAAAAGTCCCTTCTGCATCAATCGTCTATAAGCTTTATAATGTTGCAGTAAATGATATTAATGCAGATATTGATTTCGCAAACAATATGGTTAATATTAGAAAAGCAGGTTTGTCTGTTTTAGGTCAACCATTAAAAATAAATGGGGTTATTACTCAAGATGCCACTGCTGATTTGCTTGTTACTGCAGATAAATTGCAGTTAAAAGGTTTGCTTTTGGCAGCAGGACAAATGACTTTATTGAAAGAAAATCAAATTTATAGTGGAACTTTATCAATGAATACTTTTATAAAAGGTCGATTAGATAAAATTGTTCCGAAAGTTAATTTAAGTATTGATAATGTAAATCTAAAAAATATGCCTTCTAAATCTCTAATTAAGGTAAATAATTCAAAGATTGATTTAACAACTGATGGGAAAAAAGCTAATGGACTTATCAATGTAGCAGGGGTTAAAATTATTAATCCGATGGCAACTATATCTGCACCTTCTGCGAAAATTCTATTCGGAGAAAAGGATATTGTTATAAATAGTGCTTATATATTATTAAATAATTCCAGAGTAGACATAACTGGTAAAGTTACAGATTATATGTCGAAAAATTTAGAATTTAATATTAATGCCAAAGGGAATTTATTAGGTTCTGATTTGCGAGCTATGATTCCGGCAGATTTTAGGAATTTTGTTGCAGCAAAAGGTAAATTACCTTTGTCTGTGGATATCCTGGGTGATACTAAAAAACAAGATGTTATATTTAGTTTATCTTCCAATCCGTCTAATTATGTCTCAATTATTTCCGTTGAACAATTAAAAAATAAAACGACAGTAATTAAGGGGAAAGCAAAATTAAATGGTGACAATTTGAAGTTTACGGATGCAGGAATTTATGCAAACGGTGTTGGTGTCTGTTATCTAAAAGGTGGTATAAGTGATTTATATAAATCCCAAAAATTGGATTTAAATGTATCAACTCCAAATAATATATCGTTTGTTATCCCAGGATTTAATAAGTCTAAAGTTACTGCATCAGGTGACATAAATGTTGTAGGTAATGCTGTTAATCCTTTATTAAAAGGTGATATGACAATTTCTTCGGTCAGTATTCCCGAAGTCCCTCTTACAATGTCAGGCATGAAGGTTAATTTAAATGGCCCAATTCTAAAAGGTAAAGGAACTTTAGCTAAATTTGTATCAGGTGGGATTGTTGCGGAAAATTTAACTTCTGAATTTAACCTGACTAATAATATTTTTTATTTGAAAAATTTGTGTGGAGATGCATTTTTAGGGAAAATTAACGGAAATATTTCTTATAATATTTCAAATGGACACATAGGAGTTAATTTAAAAGGTGTAGGACTTGATGCTGAAAAGGCTATAGAAGGTGCGGCAGGATTAAAAAATGCATTGTCAGGTAAATTAGATTTTAATACAAATGTTAGCTTACATGGAAATACCGATGTTGAAATGATGAAAAATCTGAAGGGAAAAGCTTCTTTCAATATTTCGGATGGGAATTTGGGTAATATAGGAAGATTTGAAAACTTTTTATTCGCTAAAAACTTACAACAAAATAGTATTATCAAAGCTGCTATTAATTCTGTAAAGTCGTTGCCTGTAATTAAAAAGACCGCAGAATTTAAGTCAATATCAGGGAATTTGGTATTTACTAACGGTTGGGCTCAATTAAATCCTATCAAAACTTCGGGACCTTCAATGTCTTATTATGTAAAAGGTAGGTATAACCTTTTGAACTCTACGGCAAATGTTGTAGTCTTGGGTAGGCTTTCAGCTGAAGTTGTATCAGTTTTAGGGCCATTAGGAGATTTGTCTGTTACTAAATTGACATCTTACATCCCAAAATTCGGAGCTGCAACCGGTAATATAATTAATGCTCTTACAGCTAATCCAAAAGGGGAAAATGTTGCAGCTATTCCTGCTTTATCATCAGGGAACAAAAATTATAAAGATTTTAAAGTGATTTTTAATGGCGGAGTTGAGAGCAGAAGTTCTGTAAAATCATTTAAATGGCTTTCCTCTTGTGATATGTCGGCAATTCAAAAAACTACAATGAAAGAACAGGTTAAAGAAACAAAGCAAGCAGTGAAAGAGGCGGTTCAAGAACGCAAAGATGCTTTTAATCAACACATGGCAGAACAAAAAACTCAGGCACAAGAAGCTAATCAACAAATGAAAGATGCTGTTCAAGGTATAAAAAATTTAAAGAATTTATTGAAATAATAATTAATTAGTCTCCCTCCTTAAACAGGTTGAAGGAGGGAGCTAAGTTAAATATTTATTAATTGATTTGAATAAGATATGTTTATTAGAATTTTTGTTATATTACAACACACAGGCCAAAATCATTAATAGTAATGTCCCGATTTGCATAGCAGTTGCCATGTTTTGGGTAAATTTATTAGAATCATATTTGTTTGCGCTTTTTGTTGCTTTGTAGGCACTTGAAATTCGTCTCAGCCTATCAGTATCAGAATCTGTCGCAAAAGTTGTGCCAAATATTGCAGATTCAAGACGGGATAATCTGTTATTCATATTTTCATTCGCAAATGTACGTTTAAATAAAGCTTTTTCAACGTTTGCCAAATTAGTTGGTTTGGCATTTTTTGAATTATATGCATCATAATCAAATTCAGGCGGTTGATATTCATCAAGAGAATAGTTTTTATCAAGGGGTATGGCTTCTTCATTATAATAGTTATTTGAAGATTGTGCCAAGCTATTATTCATAAATGATTTTGGTTTAATTTTGGCTTGTAATCTTTCTACACGGGCAGAAAAAGGTTCGTTGTCATAAGTTTTACCTAACGATTTTTGCTCAAGAGATGCTAGTCTTGAGTTTAAGTCTTTGTTTTTAAATTCTTGATTAAAAATTTGTTTTTCAAGTTCATTTATAGATGGATAATCTACGTTTGCTCCTGCCGGTGGTCTTTTGTCTTGAGCAAGAGTTTCTTCTTTATAAGAATCTTGTTCTTCCATAAAAGTATCTTCTTTAGGAGTAATTTCATGGCCTATTAAGTCCGCAGCCATATCTTTTTTCAAGTTGCTAATTCTATCAGCAATTGGTTTGTTTGGTTTACTTTGTCCGTATACACTTTCTTCAATTCTGGATAATCTGTCACTGTCGTCAGATGTTGTATATGTAAAACCATATAGAGAGTTTTCAATATTATCCAAGATTGAAGAATATTGAGTTGCGCCAAAACATGGTGAAATAGTAATTAATAAACCTAAAATAAGAATAAATTTTTTCATAATCACTCCTTAACGACAGAATAAGTGTGAATGATATGAAAAACTATTCATCTATAAATGAATTTAGAAACTCTTATATTTAGTTAAAAAATCGTAAGACTTTGGCATGATGAATTATTTTTTATTAGAAGAAAGTATTATTTATATTTCACTAACAAGTTATTGCTCATACTACTATCGGGTCATGTTGAGGCGAAGCCGAAACATCGCATGGTTGATAAAACGCTTTGTTCAGAATGACTGTAAAATCTTATCGTTTTAACGCCCTATTGCCTAACTTTTACTGTTTCAATTTTCTCAAAGCTTCTAATTCATCTTGGAATGGTGAAATTCTTACTAATTTTTCGATTATTTCAGGCATTTTTTCGCATACATAATCAATTTCTTTTTCTGTAGTAAATCTGCTTAAAGAAAATCTTATGCTGCCGTGAACTGCGGTAAACGGAACATTCATCGCTCTCAAAACGTGAGATGGTTCTAGTGAACCAGATGTGCAGGCACTACCTGAGCTTGCGCAAATACCTAAATCGCTCAAGTGAAGAAGAATTAATTCGCCCTCAATGTATTCAAAACCAATATTTGTAGTGTTTGGAACTCTGTTGATAATTCCAGCATTCAATCTTGCATTGAATACGTTTTTAACAATATTTTGTTCCAATTTGTCACGAAGTCTTTTTATTTCTGTAGTTTCATATTTCAAACTATCCATAGCAAGCTCTGCCGCCTTTGCCATTCCGACAATATATGGAACATTTTCTGTTCCGGCACGTTTTCCACGTTCTTGATGCCCCCCGATAATTAGTGGAGTAATCAATGTTTTTGAATTAACGTATAATGCGCCAATTCCTTTCGGTGCATGGAATTTGTGACCGGAAATACCCATTAAATCAACACCAAGATCTTGAACATCAATAGCTAATTTCCCTGTAACTTGAACGGCATCAACATAAAACTTTGTTTCAGGATTTTTTGATTTAATAATTTCAGAAATCTTTTTTATTGGGAAAACTACACCGGTTTCGTTGTTTGCGTACATAACAGATACAAGAGCAGTATCTTCGTTAATAGCTTCTTCTAATTGAGCTAAATCAAGTTCTCCATTTGAGTTAACTCCGATATAATCAACTTTATATCCTTCTTTTTCTAATGTTCTATAAAGATTTAATACACAAGGGTGTTCAACTTTTGTTGTAATAATATGGCGTTTGTTTTTGTTCATATTCAAAACACCACGAATTGCGGTATTCGCACTTTCCGAACCACATGATGTAAATATAATTTCTTTTTCATCTTTTGCATTATAAAAATCTTTTATAATGGCACGTGCCTCTCTAACGGCATGATTAGAACGTTTAGCAAATTCATATACGCTTGAAGGGTTTGCGTATTCTTCTTTAAAGTAAGGAAGCATGGCTTCCAATACTTGTGGGTCAACTTTTGTAGTTGCATTATTATCTAAATATATTAAACTCA
Organism: uncultured Candidatus Melainabacteria bacterium; assembly: GCA_934718275.1. Taxonomy (GTDB): domain Bacteria; phylum Cyanobacteriota; class Vampirovibrionia; order Gastranaerophilales; family Gastranaerophilaceae; genus Stercorousia. The sequence goes on from CAKUZD010000003.1 coordinate 226,726, forward strand.
TTTTTCTATACCTCTACAACTTCAATGTCCTTGTCAACAGTATCTCTCAAAGTTGTTTCTACAAATGCTTTAAGTGTTAAGTGTGAATTTTTACAACCGGAACATTTTCCACGAAGCTTAACCATTACTTTACTATCTTGAATATCTACCAATGTGATATCTCCACCATCTTTTCTAAGTTCAGGAGAGATTTGGTTTTCTATAACATTGTTTATTTTCAATATTCTTTGAGCCGGAGTTAAAGAATTCGTTTCTTCTTTTTCTTCTTTTTTATAATAAGTGTTAATAATATCTTGTATAGCGGCTTTACATCTTCCGCATGCACCACCGGCTTTTGTGTAATTTGTAATTTCTTCAACGGTTTTTAGGCCATTAATTTTTATCGCATCCCAAATTACATTTTCTGTAACTCCAAAGCAAGTACAAACAATTTTTTCAGAAGTTTGTTTTTGAGCTTCTTCATTTCTTAAATCATCTAAATCTGTATAATCTTCCCAATTTTTTAGGGCATCTTCTAATGCTTCGTATCCCATAACAGAACAATGCATTTTTTCAGGAGGTAGTCCCCCAAGTTGGTCTGCAATATCTTTGTTTGTGATTTTCTTTACTTCATCTACGGTTTTACCAATAATCATTTCTGTTAAAATACTTGAGCTGGCAACAGCGGAACCGCAGCCAAAAGTCTGAAATTTCGCATCTGTAACTATATTATCTTTGATTTTTAAATAAATTTTTAATGAGTCTCCGCAAGCTAAAGAACCTGCTTCTCCAATAGCATCTGCATTATCAATTTTCCCAACATTTCTAGGGTTTCTGTAATGGTCGATAACTTTATCTGAATAATCCCACATATCTTTTATCCTTTTATTGTCTAATACGATAATTACATTTTATAATAAAAAAAAATATGGGAGTACTTGCTTAATATAAAATTAATTATTTGTTAACCAATTGGTATAGTTGCTTTCTTTGCAGAGTGGGAAGCGGGAAAATTTTTTATTAAAGGGACTTTTAATTCTTCAAATATGTAATTTATATTTTCATCAATATCTAAAAAATCTCCTATCGCAACTGCTTCAACTTGTTTGCAAAGTTTTTTTATATTGAATAATTGTGTTATCATTTTATCTATTTTATATGCAGGTTCATTTAAATCTTCCAAAAATAATATAAATTTGAAGTCGGGAATAAAATCCAGTCCACAAAGCGATACTAGTGTTGCTAAGTTTCCACCGAAAAATTTTCCTTCATAATCAAATTTTCCTGTTTGTGTTGTTTGAAAAAATTTTTCTATAGTGTAATCACATAAATTTTCTTGTCCAAAATCACTCATAATCATTGGTCCTGAAAAGGTTGATAGTCCTGCTCGTTTTATAAACATTGAATTTAAGGCCGTAATATCTGAGTAACCACAAAATATTTTTGGATTTTCTCGAATTATATTGTAATCAATTTGATTGATTAATCTAATAGCGCCATATCCGCCTCGCAAACAAATAATTGCATTGACACTTTTATCAAGAAACATTTTGTGCAGAGCATCTAAACGTTCTTTATCGGTTCCTGCCAAATATCTGTTTTGGGAGTATATATTGTCGGATAGTTTTACATTAAATCCTCTTTTTTCAAAAAATGAAATACCTCTTTTTAGATTTGTATCGTCATCAATTCCGCCCGATGGAGCAAGTATTCCTATTGTATCTCCATTTTTTAGTAATGCCGGTTTAATAATTTTCATATTTTTCCCATTATTCTTTTGATTATGTTATCATATTACCATGAATGAAAAATATATACCTTTATACAGAAAATATCGACCTCAAAAACTTGAAGAAGTTGTAGGGCAGGAACATATAAAAAAGGCATTAAGAAATGCAATAGAGTTAAATAAAATTTCTCACGCCTATTTATTTACAGGACCGAGAGGTACCGGAAAAACATCTACGGCACGTATTTTTGCGAAATCTTTAAATTGTAAAGAAGGTCCTACTGTAAATCCATGTGGAGTTTGCGAAAATTGTATTGATATTACAAATTCAACTCCAATGGATGTAATAGAAATTGATGCTGCAAGTAATCGTAAGGTTGAAGATGCACAGAATATTTTAGAAAAGGTTATGTATGCTCCGGTTAATAGTCGATATAAAATTTATATTATAGACGAAGTTCACATGCTTTCAACAACCGCATTTAATGCGTTGCTTAAAACATTGGAAGAACCGCCTAAAAATGTAATTTTTATTCTTGCAACAACTGAAGTTCATAAAGTTTTGGATACTATTAAGAGTCGTTGTCAAAGATTTGATTTTAAAAGGATTACAACAGATGACATTGTAAAGCACCTTAGGTATATTGCTGATAAAGAAAAAATTAATATAACTGATGATGCTTTATTTACGATTGCAAAAAATTCTGCAGGTGGAATGCGTGATAGTATTGCTCTATTGGATCAATTAAGCGTGCTTGATGGAGAGGAAGCTATTTCTACAAATGATATTAATAATCTTTTAGGAAGGCTGTCTTTTGATACATTAAATTCTTTGGCAGATAAAATTGTAAATTCAGAGCCACAAGGCGCAATCGAGGATTTAGAAAAAATATATAATTCCGGAAATGAACCTGTGCAAATTTTAACTAATTTGATGGATTATTTAAAGAATTTGTTAATTATTAAAAATTGCAGGAAAGAAATTGTTTTTGAATTGACTCAAGCAAATGAAGCTCAAGTTGATGCTTTATCAAAGCAGGTTGAAAATATTGAAACACATCAGATTGTTTTTCTAATTGATAAGTGTTCTGAGTACATAAAGGAATTAAAATTAACTAATAATCCGCGTTTATGGTTGGAAGTTGCAATAATTGATCTTGCCAATTTGACTGAAAATACATCTCTCATTGAGCTTCAAAATAGAATTGCACGACTTGAAGGAGGTGCAGTCCAACCAATTAAAGTGGCAGCATATAAAACTCCTCCGGCTCCGGTTATGAAGCAGGATATGGGACATGCAAAACCTGATATTGTAATGCAACAAGAAGTTGTAAAACCTCAGGTAGAGATTTCAAAAACAACAGTTTCGACACCGGTTCAAAAAGCTAAATCTGTAGCTGTAAATAGCGAAAGTGAAAATAATGAATTTTCTCCTATGCCAAAATCTAAACCTGTTGACAGTTCAGATATTTCTGTATTATGGGGACAATTGCTAACCTTAATTCAAAGTCCGCCGACAAGAGCTCTTTTGAAACAATGGGCAAATCCGGTAAAAATTACTCCGGAAGAAACAATTCTTTCTATGAAGAATGAAATATTTTTAAATCAGGTTCAAAGCGGAAATAAAAAACATGCTATAGTTGAGGCTTTGGATGGTTTATTTGGACAGTCAAATTCTAATGTTGTTGTCAGATTACCACATCCTGATGATGCCAAAGTTAAACCTGTTACTGCTATGCCTTCGTCTGTCAGGCAATCTCAGCCAAAACCGGAATTAAAACCATCTCCGGTTATGAAGCCGATAGAAAAAGCTCCCGAGCTTGAAGAAGCGGAGGTTAATGAGTTGCGTGAAGAAGTTGGAAAAAAGGTTAAAACGGATGCTGCTTCAAAGATAGAAGCTTCTTTGCATTCTGATAATGTGAATATGGTTATGGAACTTTTTGATGGAAAAGTTATCGAATAGGGTAATAAGTTAACATAATATCAGGTTCAAACTTTTCTATATTTTCGATTTTAAAGTTTAAACTGTTATTAATATCGTTAATTTTCTGAAAGTCAAAGCAAGATAGTGAATTATTATCACCTGTTACTTTTGGGGCAATAAAATGATATATTTTATCAGCATATTTTAGAGCAGAGCCCGCCAAATGTCCTCCGCTTTCTATTAAAATGCTTTTTATTCCAAGACTAAATGCCTTTTGAAAAACAAATTCAAGGTCTAGTTTTTGATTTTTTACGGGAGTTTTAATAAAATTAATACCTCCTTCAAACATATCTAGTGTTTCGTTGAAAAGATAAATTTCTCCATTTTTGTAAATTGGAGCTTCAATATTAGTTTTTAATCCTCTATCAAGAATAATTTTTTTTCTATGTAACATTGTCGGGTTATCTGCAATTATTGTTGAGGAAGAAGTCATTATTGCATCGTAACGATTTCTAATTCTTTTTACTTCTTCTCTGGCATTTGCAGATGTAATCCATTTAGAAGAACCGTTTTGTGTAGCTGTTTTTCCGTCTAAAGTTGTTGCTGTTTTGATAGCGATAAAACATTTATTTTGTGTCATGTTTTTAATAAAAACTTCATTAAGTTTTCGGCATTCATTTTCTAAAATTCCTGAAATCACTTCAATTCCGGCATTTTGTAATTTTTTTATTCCATTTCCGGCAACTATTGGATTAACATCCTGCATGCCAATTACAACCTTTTTTATGCCTCTTTCTATTATAAGGTCGGCACAAGGTGGGGTTTTGCCATAATGAGAGCAAGGCTCAAGATTTACAATTAGTGTGCCGTCTTTTTCTTCTCCGTTGTTAAGTTTTAAGAGGGCATCTCTTTCTGCGTGATTGTCTCCGTATTTGTGATGATAGCCGGTTGAAATCTCATTCCCGTTTTTGTCAAGTACTATACAACCTACCATTGGGTTAGGGGATGTAAAACCTTCGCCATTTTTGGCTAATTCAATACACTTTGTCATTAAGTTCTCATAAATCATATTTATATTGTATAATAAATTTTGTTATAGTTAAAGTTTTAGAAGGAGGTTTTTTTATGAATTTGAAATATATAGGTCATAGTGCTTTTGAATTTGAATTAAAAGACAGATCTATTTTGGTAGATCCTTATGTGAGTATAAATCCAAATTATAATTGGCATGAAAGGAATATAACCGATATTTTTGTAACTCACGCTCATGGAGACCATTTAGGAGAAGCTATTGAAATAGCTAAAGAAAAAGATGCTACAATTACAGCAGCCTTTGAACTTGCGAATTATTTAAAAGAGCAAGGTTGTAAGGTGCGTTCTGTAGGTTTTGGCGGATGGATTAATTATGATTGGGGTAGAGTTGTATTTGTACCGGCTTTTCATTCCAGTTCTTTGCCGGATGGCAGATATGCCGGAGAAGCTGCCGGAATAATTTTTGAGATTGAGGGAGTAAAGATATACCATGCAGGAGATACTTGTTTAACAGGAGAAATGAAAACAATAAAAGAATTGTATAGACCTAATATCGCACTTTTGCCTATTGGAGGAAATTATACAATGGACGTAGAACACGCAGCTGTGGCGGCAGATTGGTTGGGCGCTCAGACAGTAATTCCAATGCATTACAATACATTCCCTGAAATTCAAGCAGATTTGCAAAAATTTATGCAACTAATACAAGTAAACAATTCAAATTGTGTAATTCTTGATCCCAATAAAGTGAATGGTTAGTTGTAAAATGTAAAGATTACAAAAAAATCGACTACTGTAAAGTAGTCGATTTTTTATTATATGATTGTGTAAAATTATGCTTTATCGCTATGGCTGCCACCCATCATGTAACCGCCGATTAAACCTACCGCAGCGGCTATACCACCTGCAATTGCTGCCATTTTGCCTTTTCCTTCTTTTTTAATAGCACCTTCGATTTTACCAAAAGCTTCTTTGATTTCTTTTCTATCTAAAATCTCTTTTAGTTTGCTTGATTTAGCTTCTGTTAATTTGTTTTTTGCTTTTGTTAATTTATCAGCAATACCATATTCTGCATTTGCTTCTGTTTTTGCTCTTTCTGCAAATTGATCCATCTTAGCTTTTCTTAAGTCTGCTTTTGCTTTCGATAATGCTTTACGTTCATCCTTTACGCCTTCTAAGAATGTTTTTCTATCCGCACGAGCATTTTTCAAATCATTTTTAGCAGCATTTTTTTCTTCGTCTGTTGTAGCTGATTTTAATTTATCTTGAGCTTCTTTTATTTTTGCGTTTACATCTGCTAATGTCTTATCACTTTCGCCGATTTTAACCTTTTTTTGGTCTAGCTTTGTTTGAGCTTCTGTAATAGCTTTGTTTAAATCATCTTGTTTTTCTAGTTGTTGAGCTTGTATTGAATCATATACGGCTTTATTAGCATTTTTAACTTCGCCTTTTGTATCTACTTCTTTGTATTCATTTACAGCATCTTCTAATTTTTTAGCTGCTTCTGAATCTTTTTCTGTAATTTCTTTCTTTGTGAAAGTATCAGGTCTTTGAGTAAATAATTCTTCTAAAGTTGGTTTTTTACCTCCTAGAAACCAACCGCCTGCTGCACCTACTGCACCAAGTCCTACACCACCTGCAATTGCTGAAGGTAATGCGCTGTGTTTTTGTGGTTGTTGTTGAGCATCTACACCATTAATTGCGTTTACTGACATAATTCTACCTTTCTTAAAATTTTACACACACATTTTGTATATATATTAACACTTAAAGAAAAATTTTTTTGCTTTTTTTACACTATTTTATTAAGAATTGTTACAACGAATTATCTTTTGGATTATTGAACAATTTCTTTTTAGTAGTAATCTAGGCATTAGAAAGAGGGTAAATATGGATATATTGTTTGTTATAGATAGGTTAGAATTAAAATATTTTGAATTTAATAACCTTGTTACTAATTTTTGGATTATTCGAGAACTGTTAAAAGAAAATAAAAATATTTGTATAACAACTATAGATAAATTAAGTTTGATTGCCGGTGTTCCTTTTGCGCATTGTTATGAGGTCTATGCTAAAGACGGAAATATTTTTTATGACAAATCTGTTCAATGTAGGAAAATTAATGATTTTGTGTTGGTAATGTTTAGACCTGACCCTCCTGTAGATACTGATTATATAAATGCAACTTATATATTTGATTTTGTAGATAGAAATAAAACTCTTATATTAAATGAGCCGAAAGCTATTAGAGATTTTAATGAAAAATTACATACTTGTAAGTTTTTGGATTTGATGCCGGAAAATATTGTTACAGCTTCAAAATCAGATATTATTGACTTTTTAAATAAAAATGAAGAAATTGTATTAAAACCCTTGAATGCTTGTTTTGGAGCAGGAGTTATGACTTTAAAAAAAGGTGATAAAAATACTGCTGTAATCATAAATACAATGACAAAAAACCAAACACAACTCGTAATGGTTCAAAAATATATTCCCAAAGCGAAATTTGGAGACAAACGGGTAATGTTTCTTGGCGAAGAAGTTTTGGATGTTTGTGTTCAAAAACTTCCTTCAAATGATGATTTTAAATTCAACGAACATTGTGACAGTAATATTATAAGAGCAGAACTTTCTCAAGCTGAAAAAGAAAAATTCGCTCCGGTTGCCAAAGAGTTAACACGCCTCGGTTTGCCGTTGGTTGGGCTTGATGTTATTGACGAAAAAATTATCGAAATAAACGTAACAAGTCCTTGCTATTTTATAAAAGAAGTAAACGGACATTTTAACTGTGAACTTGAAAAGAAAATTACAAATTATATTACAATGCAACTTGAAAAATTTTTATGTTCTAAGATTTAATAATCAAAGCTACATGTTAGTGGTGAATCTTTTTTTAGGTTCATTATTTTGTCATCAATAAATTCTTTAAATTCATCAACTAAATATTGCATATAATCTTTGTTGCTTGATGGGTCTTGTTTTTCTTTAAGCAAATTTTCGATTTTTTCTTGCGTTTCTCCAAGTAATTTTTTGTCAGGGAAGTAGTTAAATGGGTCGTCCATAAAACCTCTATGGTAAAAATTTGTATCTAATTTGTCTAAGTTAAGTTTGCTTGTCGGATTATCCAATATTCTTTGGGCATAAGCTTTACAAAGTTTTCCAAATACTTTTGGCGCGTGTTCTGTTTCATCAATACCTAGAGCAGAATATATATAAGATATTGGATTGTATTCAACATCTTTAAAATTAGGGCTAAAGTCCAAACAGGTCATTTCTTGTCCTAAAGCATCAACGTGTAAGTTTTCTCCTTTTCTGTCAAATACAATACCTTTAGACATTGCATCTTCAATCTGTTCTAAAACTTTTTTGAACGGTAATTCCGTAAAGTTATTTGCAACATAGGCTTGGGTTACTTTTTTTAGTTCAATACCTTCTTTGGTGTCTCTGTGCGGCATTATTTTTAATGGAATTCCTCTAATCCATTTCATTATTTGAGTGCCATCATCCAATTTTCCAACTACGTGATTTACAATATCGTAATTGTTTAAGTCTCTGTTTAAGGTAAAATTAGTTTCTTTTCCTGCTAATTTTTTTTCGCGTCTTATGCAATATTCCGGAAATTCTTCAATTTTATAAACTAAAGCTTCTTGGCCTTCGCCTATAATGTTTTCTTTTTTTAAAGCATTTCGGCAGGCATCAATGATTTTGTTTTCCGGTAGTTTCATTAAATCTTTTGAAAAATCTTGGCTGTATGTTACAGTGTCTTTTGATAACGGAGCCAAATTTTTGCCTGTAAATTTGTTTTTACAAATATATGGTAGCCGTTTGGTTATTATTGTTTTTACTAAATTAAAATCTACTTGCATATTAATCTCCTACAGGTTTTATAATGAATGTCAATAATTGAAATTGCTTTTATATTAAAATATTGTTACAAAAAAGCGGAACAGTTGTTCCGCAAAAAAGGTTTCATAGTATAGTTTATATTCCCAAGATTTAACATTCATACTAAATACATAGCAAAAGATTTTTTTGCTAGTATAAAGTGTAAAATTTACAATAGTTAATATTTTACTTAACTCTTGAGAATACTTCTACATTAACATCATCAAAAGTATTAGTATTGAAGTATGCGCAAGATGCTACCATCGCTGCATTATCCGTACAATATTTCATTGGTGGTGCAAATACTTTATATCCTTCATCTTTAAGTGCAAATATTTTTTTTCTGATTTCTGAATTTGCAGCAACTCCACCTGCTATTACAACTTGATTATAATTGTTTTCTTGTAAAGCTTTTTTTAGTTTGTGTAAAAGAGTTGAAGATACTGTCTCTTGAAAGCTTGCACAAATATCTGCGACAGGTTTTTCTTTTCCGTCAAAAGATTTTACTAACCTTAATACTGCAGTTTTTAAACCGCTAAAGCTGAAATTATATCCATCAACTCTTGATTCCGGAAGTTTAAATGCGAATGGGTTTCCTTCTTGGGCTAATTTATCCAATTTTGGCCCTCCCGGATAAGGCAAACCTATTAATCTTGCAACTTTGTCATAGGCTTCGCCAACTGCATCATCAATTGTTTCTCCCAAAATAGTCTGTTCAGAATATGATTTAACGTCAATAATTTGAGTATGTCCTCCGCTTACCAATAATGCCATAAAAGGAGGTTTTAAGTCTGTGTCAAGGTAATTGCCGCAAAGATGGGCATTAAGGTGGTTAACTCCAATGAATGGTTTATCGTAGGTTAAAGCAAGAGTTTTTGCAGCGTTCAGACCTACTAATAAACACCCAACCAATCCGGGGCCTACCGTTCCTGCGAAAGCCGTAATGTTTTCCGGGGTAAGTCCAAAGTTTTCTTTTGCTTGTTTAAAAGCTTCTTCTATAACAATGTTGATAGAGTCCAAATGTTCTCTTGCTGCAATTTCAGGGATAACTCCTCCAAATTGGGCGTGAGTTTTAATTTGTGATGCTACAACATTAGCTATAACTTCTCGACCGTTTTTTACTATAGAACAAGCTGTTTCATCACAACTTGATTCTATTGCCATTATATAATTATCATACCCGCTTTCCGGTCCAATTGTAACAGGTTTTTTAGAGAACAATTTATTTTTTATATTTTTCATAGTAATATTATAGTATAAACAAGAAAATAATGATAGTAAAATAATTGCTGAATAAGGCAATAAGTTGTTAGGGCGTTAAAACTTAATCGCTCGCTGTCATTCGAAAAGGGATATCATGAAATTTATAGATAAATCAAAAATTAGAGTAGTTTCAGGACGTGGTGGTAACGGTATGGTTGCTTGGCGTAGAGAAAAATTTGTAGACAAAGGCGGCCCTGCCGGAGGAGATGGTGGCAGAGGCGGAGATGTTTATTTAATTGGTGATGAAAACATGTCTACTCTTATGGATTTTAAACATAAGTCTGTTTTTAAAGCGGATGCCGGAGAAAATGGAAGTATAAAGAATATGCATGGGCGTGGAGCTAAAGATTTGTATATAAAAGTTCCTGTTGGTACTGTGGTTAGGGATGTGAAAACCGGCAGTATTATTGCTGATTTAACGGAACATGAACAAAAAGTCCTTGTTGCGAAGGGTGGTCGTGGAGGCAGAGGGAATGCCAGGTTTGCTACTGCGCAAAAAAGAGCTCCTCAGTTTTGCGAGCCGGGGGAACCGCCTATTGAAAGAGAATTGTTTTTAGAGTTGAAATTGATTGCAGATGTTGGTTTATTGGGAATGCCAAATGCGGGGAAATCAACTTTAATCAGTAGAATCAGTTCTGCTAAGCCAAAAATCGCTGATTATCCTTTTACTACTCTTATTCCAAATCTGGGTGTTGTTAAAAAACGTTCCGGTGACGGGTATGTTGTTGCTGATATTCCGGGACTTATAGAAGGTGCATCAGAGGGTGTGGGATTAGGTCATGATTTTTTACGACACGTGGAAAGATGTCGCTTTTTAGTACATCTTGTAGATGCTACTGAGGAAAGTCCGTTTGAAAATTATAAAAAAATTAATCTTGAGTTAGAAAAACATTCGGAACACTTGGCTAATCTTTATCAAATTGTAGCTCTGAATAAGATTGATTCAATTGATGAAGAAAGAAAAAAGGAACTTTTGGAGCAATTTTGCAAAGTCTCAAATGATGTATTTGAAATTTCTGCAGTAACAGGTGAAAATATCGAACAACTGCTTGATTTTATGGGACAGAAAGTTGATGAAATTCCTAAAAAAGAAATATCTGTAGTTGTAGAAGAAGATACAGGTGCTTATAATAACGATGATAGTTCTTTCGAAGTGTATAAAGCAGCAAAAGATACTTATATAATTGAAGGTGGCAAGATTTCAAGAATAGCCGGTGTTACAGATGAAAGAAATTCAGAGCAAGTAATTCGTTTTCAAAACATAATGAAAGGAATGGGTGTTTTTGACGAATTAGCTAAAAAAGGAGTAAAAGATGGAGATACTATTATTATAGGACATCTTGAATTTGTATTTTATTCTGATGAAATATTTGGATAAAAAGGAGTAGCAATCGTGACTGTAATTAATGAGAAATTTAGTGTTAATACTAGAGGAAATACTGATATAATAGATGTTACGCAGAATGTGAAAAATGTAGTTTATATGCATTCTTTACAAAATGCGGTTGTGCATGTGTATGTTGCAGGAAGCACTGTTTCAATAACTAACATTGAATTTGAGCCGGGACTTTTGGTTGATTTACCGGAGGCTTTAGACAGGATTGCACCTATGAATTTGGAATATCATCACGATGCAACATGGCATGATGGAAACGGGTATGCTCATGTTAGGGCTTCTATTGTTGGAAATTCTACAATGGTTCCATTAATAGATGGTGCTTTGCAATTAGGTCAGTGGCAGCAAATTGTTTTGGTTGATTTTGATAATAAGTCGAGGACTAGAACTGTTTATGTTCAAATTGTCTATTAATTAAACTTGAAAAAAGCTTCAAAATATTTTATAATAGAAAAGTAATATTTAAAAGAGAGAGGATTTTATGGAAAGATTAAATTTAGAGTCACAATTATTGTTAAAAAGAAACAATAATCAAAGTGACGTGCTCATCGGGGGGGGGGCAATCGCCGCTTAACCTCTCATTATAACCATGGTTTTACACTCGCTGAAGTTTTAATAACACTTGGAGTTATTGGTGTTGTTGCTGCTTTGACTTTGCCTGTAATTGTTAATAATGTTAAAGCTAATATTTTAAAACAACAATTTAAGAAAGTATACAATACGTTTTCAAATGCTTTGCTAAAAACTTATTCAGATAATGGAAATGAGTATTTAGAGTGTTATTATGGAGAAGTTACAAGTGGTGGAGAGTGTGTAGAGAGAGATGAGAATGGGAATTGTACAAAGCAGAACCCTTCTGTCGGTTACAATCTTAACATTGAATGTGGTAAGTTTTACGATGAATTGAAAAATTCTTTAAATGTTATAAAAGTTTGTGAAAATAATGCTCTTAGAAACGGTTGCGTTTCTGAAGATATGAAGGGGATTGATACTGTATATAAAGGAAAACACGAAGATGTTTCTGATGTTGATCTTAATATAGCTATGACCGGTTGTAATAACTTTAGAGAAGAAAATATAAAAAATGTTAATCCGGCTTGGGTTCTTGCTGATGGAACCGTGGTGGGATTTTATAGTAGTAATAGGCTTAACTTAGGTAAAATTTTTTGGGTTGACGTAAATGGTCATAAAAAACCAAATAAATGGGGGTATGATATTTTTGTTTTGGCTTATAGAAAAAGAGGCGAAAGCGTAATATTAAAAGGAGGAGGCTGTTTTCAGACAGAAGTAGGTGGTACTTCTGCAGATAATATGATAAAATCAATGTATTAAAAATTTTCTCTTGTTTTTGATTTATGTTCCTGCTAAAATCTTTTTAAGTGCAGAATATAAATAGAGGATTAAAATTATGTCAAAGAGAGTATTATTATGTATTATGGATGGTTGGGGAATTAGTAAAAATCACCCCGAGTTTGATGCAACAAAACTTGCACATCCTGTAAATGTTGATAGATTAGAAAAAGAATGTCCATCAATTTCAATTCATGCTGACGGGCAATATGTTGGTTTGCCTGATGGACAAATGGGAAATAGTGAAGTCGGGCACTTAAATTTAGGTGCAGGTCGTATTGTTCATCAAGATTTGTCGAGAATTAACAGAGCTATTAAAGACGGTTCTTTCTTTAAAAATGAAAAATTCTTGATGGCTATGAATCATGCAAAAGAAAATAATTCAGCTTTGCATATATTCGGTCTTGTTTCTACAGGTGGCGTTCATTCATCACTGGACCATTTGTTGGCATTGATTAAAATGGCTGCAGAAAACGGGTTAAAAAAAGTATATGTTCACGCTTTCTTAGATGGTAGAGATACTCCGCCTCAGAGTGCTTGTACTTTTCTTCAACCGGTTGAAGATGAATTGAAAAATTTGGGACTTCCTAAAGTTGCAACCATTATTGGCAGATTTTATATTATGGATAGAGATAACCGTTGGGATAGAGTTGAAAAAGGTTACAACGCGTTGTTGTTGGGAGAAGGAGAACATGCTGAATCGGCTTGTGAAGGTGTAAAAGCATCTTATGAAAGAGGCGATAATGATGAATTTGTTCTACCAACAGTAATCGGTGGCGAAGAATCAAGAATTCATGATAATGATTCTGTTATTTTTATTAACTTTAGACCTGACAGAGCAAGAGAAATCTCTAAAGCTCTTAACTTTAAAGATTTTGATGGTTTTGAAAGAAAGAAAGTTCTTAAAAATTTGTGTTATGTAACTATGACAAGTTATAATGAGGACTTTACTTTCCCTGTAGCTTTCCCGAAAGAACATTTGGTAAATATTTTAGGAGATGTTTTGGAAGCTAACGGAATTCACCAATTTAGAACTGCTGAAACTGAAAAATATGCACATATTACATTTTTCTTTAATGGTGGAATTGACGAACCTCAACCTCATGAAACAAGAGTTCTTGTGCCTTCTCCAAAAGTTGCAACCTATGATTTACAACCGGAAATGAGTGCACCTGAAGTTTGTGAAAATGTATTAAAAGCAGTATCAAATCCTGAGTACGGTTTTGTGTTAGTAAATTTTGCAAACCCTGATATGGTTGGTCATACAGGCGTTATTGCGGCTGCAGAAAAGGCTTGTCATGTTGTTGATGAATGTGTGGGTAAAATTGCAAAAGCTTGTGTTGAAAATAATGTAATCATGTTGTTGACAGCAGATCATGGTAATTCTGAAGTTATGGTAAATCCTGAAACAGGAAAACCTCAAACAGCACACACAACAAATAAAGTTCCATTTGTTTTGATTAATGCTCCAAAAGATGTTCAATTGAAAGATGATGGTGCTTTATGTAATATTGCTCCTACTGTTTTGCAGTTGTTGGGTATTGAAAAACCTGTAGAAATGGATTGTGAGTCATTGATAAAGTAAGTGAGTATAAATAGTGAATGGTGAGTAATTTATTTTAATTAATTTTTTAGGATTATTCACCATTTACTTTCTGCTTTTGGCTAAATATTAAAAGGACAACTATGACAAATACTGAAAATAAAGCTTTAAATATAGATTTTTCATTCAAAAAAAATAATGTTGACGAATTATTTTTTAATCTTTCAGAAAATCCTGAAGGATTTAAAAATAAAGATTTTCGCTATACATTAAGTTTGATTTATCAAACAGTTGAGGATGAGTTTGAGGGAGTTTTTTTAAGTCCGAATGCTCCAACGAGAAATACAGACTTTTTCCTTGTAAATAATAATGACAAACTTTCTTTTTTTGTTACTCCGACAAATAATTTTCAGTATTATTTAAAATCTAAGGGCTCATTGTTCCGTTTTAAATCTGAAGTTATGGATGATAAAGTAGGCTATGCCATGAGCTTGGATTTAGTTATGGACTATTTTGGAGGCTTTGGTGATGTCGTTGATATTGAATCTTTAACTCCAACATTTATTTATTTAAATAAGCTTACTTATTTCGTAATGAAGTTGATTGAAAAATTATATTTTATTCCGACAATAAAAAAGCGTGGAACAATGTTTAGAATTGTTTACGAACCTATTATTAATTCTCAACAATTAGCTAGAATTATTAATCAATTTGAAGAATGTGTTCCGAGTAATTTGTTTATTAAAGGTGGTCAACCTAAAAATTTTGTAAATGATTTTATTTATAATTATTTGAATTATGTTATTTATAAATTTTTGAATATTAAAGCGTATAAGTTTAAGGATGTTAAATCCGGAACTTATATGATAAAAGATTTAGAACAACGAGCTGTTATGAAAGGGCATGATATAGCAGAAAGCCTTGCTCAATGGTTTGATGAACTTTATTTAGGTAAATATGATGTTATTCCTTTCTTTAAAATCGAAAAGATTGAAAATCAGGAATTATTCCGCTTAAAGGTTTATATAAAAAACAGAAAGACGAATGAAGATGTTTTGATAGATAAACTTTATACTGATGAAGAAGTTTTTGGAGCAAATTCATCTGATATTGCCAGAATTGTTGAAAAACAGTTAAATTACGCAATTCGTTATATGCCGGAGTTGGAAGATTTATTTGAAGATGAAGAAAAATTAGCTTTAGATTTGGATTTAAATCAAGTTTATAAAATAATTACTCAAACAGCTTATTATCTTCAAAAAGCACAAATTGAAGTTGTGTTGCCTAAAGAGTTGACAAATATTGTTATTCCTAGAGCCTCAATAAATGCAAGAGTGAAAAATTCGCGTTCGCAAGATTTGGCTGATATTTTTAATAACAATTCATCATCAAAAATTTCTTTGGATGATATATTGGATTTCAAATATGAAATTGCTATTGGAAATGAAAAATTATCTATTGAAGAATTCAATAAACTTATTGAAGGACAAAATGGTTTAATTAAGTATAAAAATAAATATGTTTTAATTGACCAAGAGGATACTAAGAAACTATTTGAGCAATTAGCAAAAGCCAACTTCAAATCTATGTCAAGGATGGAGTTAATTCATGCATCTATGTCTGGTCAATTGGCTCAGTATGATTTTGATTATGATGAAGCTTTTGCGAAAGTTATTCAAGATTTTAACAAGCCGGTAGACGTTACTCCTCCAAAGACTTTAAATGGAGAATTAAGACCATACCAAATGACAGGTTTGAAATGGTTGTGGACAAATATTTCAAAAGGTTTTGGCGCTTGTATGGCTGATGATATGGGATTAGGAAAAACTATTCAGGTTATCAGTTTGATTTTAAAAATGAAAGAAGAAGGTAAATTGGATAAACCTGTTTTGGTTGTCTGTCCTACTACTTTAATGGGTAATTGGATGAAGGAACTTCAGCTTTTTGCCCCATCTTTAGATGCTGTTATTTATCATGGCGCAGAAAGAAAATTGGAATTAAAACATGATGTAATTCTTACAACCTATGCAATTATGAGAATTGATGTAGAAGAATTAAAGAAAAATCAATGGGGAATGATAATTGTTGATGAAGCTCAAAATATCAAAAACCCTGATACCGCGCAGACTTTAGCTATCAAAATGCTTAAATCTGATGTAAAAATAGCTATGACCGGTACGCCGGTAGAAAATAGATTAACTGAATTGTGGTCTATATTTGATTTTATAAATCAAGGGTATTTGGGCTCTTTGAGAGAATTTCAAAAAAGTTATGCAATTCCTATTGAAAGATTTAAAGAGAATTCGCGTGCAGCAAAATTAAAAATGTCTGTTTCTCCGTTTGTATTAAGACGTTTGAAAACAGATAAACATGTAATCACAGATCTTCCTGAAAAAATGGTTATTAATGATTACTGTTATTTGTCAAAACCTCAAGCTGTTCTTTATGAAAAAACTCTTAATGAAATGATGGAAAAAATTTCCGGATTTACAGGAGTTAACAGGCGAGGTAATATTTTCAAACTTATTACAGCATTGAAACAAATTTGTAATCACCCATATCAGTTCCTAAAAGGAGGAGATATGAGTAGAGAAGCTTCAGGGAAAATGGATAAATGTATTTCAACAATTGAAAGTATTTTGTCTAATGATGAAAAAACACTTATCTTTACTCAGTACAAAGAAATGGGTGATATTTTGTGTAAAATAATTTCAGATGAATGCAATACAAATCCATTGTTCTTCCACGGTTCATTGACGGTGCCTCAAAGAGAAGATTTGATTACAAGGTTCCAAACAGAGGATGATGCCAAAATTATGGTGCTATCGTTAAAAGCAGGTGGTACAGGGTTGAACTTGACAAGTGCGACAAACGTTATTCACTACGACTTGTGGTGGAATCCTGCCGTTGAAGATCAGGCAACAGACAGAACGTATCGTATCGGACAGAATAAAAATGTAATGGTTCACAGAATGATTACACTTGGTACTTTTGAAGAAAAAATTGACGAGATGTTGAAAGCCAAAAAAGAACTTGCTGATTTGGCGGTTTACGAAGGCGAAAAGATTATTACAGAGCTTTCAGACGAAGAAATCTACGAAATCTTTACATTATCAGCATAGTTTTTTTATTTAGATTGATTGCAAACTATTACTGCTACTTGAAAAATTTTTTATTTAAGTTATAATATATAGAGTAATACTAAAATCAAGACCATAAAGGTGGTGAAAACATAAATGGCAGAAGTAAAAGTTGGCGAAAACGAATCAATTGAAAGCGCATTACGTCGTTTCAAGAAAAAAATTCAAAAAGCTGGTATCCTTTCAGAAGTAAAAAAACGTGAAAGATATGAAAAACCAAGCGTAAAAAGAAAACGTAAATCTGAAGCAGCTAGAAAAAGAAAAGTGTAATCGGATTTGTAATATATTGAAAAGAGGTTAGTTTTAATAAACTAATCTCTTTTTTATTAGCAAAGAAAATTGGATTTTCACCCTTGAGAGAGAGAATTTTTAGCAATCGAACGTGTGCTTACAAATTTAAGAGAGTAGTTAATTATCTGTTGGATTTGATAAGTTTTTTTTAATATATTAAAAAGGACTCTTTAATAAGAGTCCTTTTTTTATATATTTTTAGTGTTTTGTTTCAATGTAATTAGTGTTAGGAATATATGTATTTTCGCCATTTATTTCAATTTTATTAATTATTTTTGCGCGTTTTTTGCGGAAAAGCATATCAACAAAAGCTTCCAATCTTGTTATAAAGCCTGCTTCTCCGGTCTGTTCATCAATTGTTAGATTTAATAATGGTTTATTAAATCTCTTTGCTTTTCTCGTAATTCTTTCAATCATTAAGGAATCCGGACCACAACCAAA
Organism: uncultured Candidatus Melainabacteria bacterium; assembly: GCA_934718275.1. Taxonomy (GTDB): domain Bacteria; phylum Cyanobacteriota; class Vampirovibrionia; order Gastranaerophilales; family Gastranaerophilaceae; genus Stercorousia. The sequence continues at coordinate 244,699 of CAKUZD010000003.1, forward strand.
AGCAGTAACAGTAATCATTCCATCAATTTTATTGTCTTTCATAAAATGTCCGGCTGCACCTGTCATTTCTCGCTCATTTGCCCAATACATATCTTGTCCGAGAGCTTTTATTCCATCATCCATTTGTTCTTTTGATAATTGTAATGATGAATAAACTTTAACATCCATCTTTTCAAGCTTATCAAAAATTTTCATAGAAGCTCGTTCATCAAAAATATTGTATCCATGAGCAATTAAGGCAATTGAAATCGGATATTCTTTTGTTTGATTTTCAATGAATACTTTTCCTTGTAAAGCGTAGTTCATAGCCTTTTGGTAACTCATGCCTGATTTTGACATTATATGAAAATTATTATAGGTTCTCCAACCTGCCTTAGATGCTTTTTTGATTTTTTCGCTATCTGTAATTCCAAAAGGAGCAACCATTTCTGCTAAAAAATCATATAATCCTTGATTCTTTTCGGATTTATCAAGAGTAGCTTCAATCATTGTAAAGTCTCTTTTTACAACGTTTCTAACCAAATCAGGTAAACCTCTGATTTTTGAACAGTTATAAATTTTTGGAGCAATAGATTGAATTGAAGGAACTAAAATTTTGTCAATTCCTTTATCTATTAAATTTAAAACGTGTCCTATATATATTTTTATTGGGAGACAAGTTTCTGTAACTACAAGAGAAGAACCACTAGACATAGTCTGTTTTGTAGTAATGTCTGATAAGACTATTTTTATTCCCAAGTCTGTAAAAAATCCATAATAAAATGGGTAATCATTATAAAAAGACATTCCTCTTGGTATGCCTATTGTCATATTGTTATTTTGAGTATTATTTTCCACAGTAAATCCCCTTTACTACTTTTATAATACTTCAAAATAAAAATTTTTGCCATCAAATTATTAAAATGTTACAATCAATTTTATTTTTTGTTGATGACAAAATTGTAGTTTTGATATATTATATTGGCAAGGAGTTTGTATGCCGCATTTCTTTATAAAATCAAGTGACGTAAATAATAATAAAATACTTCTTTCTGACAAAGATACCATAAATCATCTTGTAAAATCTTTGAGAGTTAGAAATGGAGAAAAATTATTACTTATTGATGAAAATCAGGTGCAGTATGAGACAATTATTCAGGATGTTTCTAATAAAGAAATTTTAGTTAGTATTGAAAATTTTTATAAATCTGAAAGAAGTCTTTTATTTAAATTGTATTTGGCCCAAGCTCCTTTAAGAAGTGATGCTCAAAATTCTGTCATGGAAAAAGCAACAGAGCTGGGTGTGGATGGAGTTTATCCTGTTTACACAGATAATTGTGCTTTGGCTTCATCTGTGATAGAAAAGAAAATTCCAAAATGGCAGCGAATTATGTATGAGGCATCTAAACAATGTGAACGGGCTTATATTCCAACTTGTTTCGATTTAATAAAATTAGATGCTATTTTAAAATTAAGAGATAATGGTTATAAAGTAATTGCTTTTTGTGAACGTTTAGCAAATTTGTCTTTGCATGAATATTGCAAAGAATTTCCAATTAAAGAAAATGATAGATTAGTAGTTGTAATTGGGCCTGAAGGTGGCTTCTCTCAACGAGAATTTGATTTTTTTAAGGAAAATCAAGTTCCAATGTTAACTTTAGGAGAATTGATTTTGAAGGCAGATACAGCTGTTACGGTAGCGTTAGGAAACATAATTTATGAATTCAATAATTATAGACAAAATTAAATCAGATACAATTTTATCGAAAATATTAAGTAATTTTGATAATGAAATATATTTGGTCGGAGGAACTGTTCGGAATTATTATATGGGACTGGAAAGTACCGATAGAGATATTGTTGTTATGGATGAAGATGCAAGAAGTTTTTCTGTAAAACTTGCAGAGTTATTGAATGCAACATTTGTTCCTTTAGATGAAGAAAATAAAATCTATCGTTTGGTGTTGAAAGACAAAGTTAATTATATTGATGTAACAAATCCTGTTGGTGATTCAATAGAAAAAGATTTAATGCGCAGGGATTTAACGATAAATGCTATTGCTGTAAATATTAGAAACGGAGAGCTGATAGATATTTCCGGCGGAGTTACTGATATAAAAAATAAGTGTCTTAATTATGTAAACGAATTAAATTTTGTGGATGATCCGTTAAGATTGCTTAGAATTTATCGTTTTCAGGCATTGTTTGGCTTTGAGCTTGCTCCGGAAGCTGTTAATGCTGTTTGTAAATATGCCAACTTAATTCATAAACCTGCTGTAGAAAGGATAAATCATGAAATAATGGCTCTATTTTCAGGAAAGTATGCCGATAAAACTCTTGAAAATATGAATAAAACTTGGATTTTAGAAGAAATTTTTCCTTTTGTGACAGAATTAAAGCGCGTACCTCCAAATTCTCATCACCATTTAGATTTATTCCATCATTCTATTGAAACAGTGAAGCAGGTTCAAATTCTATATGATAATGCTTCTGATGATGTGAAAGAGCATTTGGATAAAGTTGATTTTGGCGGTTTTTCTCGTCTTGCTCATTTAAAATTAGCAGCTTTTATGCATGATATTGGGAAATTTTCAACTTGGACAATTGAAGATGGAAAACATAGATTTATTAAACATGACGATGTTGGCGCTAAATTGGCTGTTAAGTTTTTGAAAAAATTACATTTTTCAAATAAACAAATTGACTATATTTCAACAATGGTAAAATATCATATTTATCCTTCTCATGTAATGAATGCTCCACAAATTACTGAAAAAATAATGATGCGCTTTGTTCGAAAAATGGGTGATAATTCAATTGATGACATAATTTTGGCACAAGCAGACCGATTATCTGCCAGGGGGCCGGAAATAACTGATGAAGTTGTTGAGAGAAATATTACATATTTGAATATGCTGCTAAAATTTTATTTAGAGGCTAGAGAAACATTAAAACCACTTCCGAAATTATTGTCAGGAAATGATGTAATGAAAATATTGGATATCAAGCCTTCAAAGAAACTTGGCGAAATAATGGATGCTTTGCATGAAGCTCAGCTGTCAGGAGAGGTTATAACGAAAGAACATGCTGTTGAATTTGTCAAAAAGCTTGTTTAGTATATAAAAAAGGCATATTTTGTAACTTAATAAATGTAAACTTTACAATTATTTACAAATAATTTTTTTGATTTTTTTTATAAAATTTGATGTATTTAATTATTTTTTATTGAGTTTTTTTATAAATATTTAAATTTTTTGTTTAAAATAACGCTATTTTTAATAAAAAAATCAAAAATCCATCTTAATATCTCTTTAACATAATTGCTATAGATGGCAATTTTTTTTTTGCCCGACTTTTAATATTACTGTGTAATGGTATAATAGTTGTGTAGTTTTAAACCAGACGTAATATGATAGATAAAATTAGTTTAGCTAGTGTAAATAATACCCCGAAAAGGGACAATAATGTGCAAAAAAAGAATCCGTCATTTAATGGCGGTTTGGTTGATTTGCCTATTTTACTTGTTCAACAGTGTGAAAAACAACCTATGGTTAATGTTACAGTGTTAGATTTGTCAACAGCAATCGTTCCTCGTACTGTGATTGAAACTAAAGAATCTAATGCTTATGCAGGTTTTGAAGCTTTTAGACGAGAATCTTCCGGTTTGATTGTAAACTGTTTAATTCCGGGATTGATTGTTGCAGGACTTGCTAAGTTGATACAACGTCCGATAATGAATGGTTTTGGTAAGTCTGATCTTTCAACTACTTGGGCTAATGAAGATGCAATAAATAAAATTCATAATTTCTACACTCCTCATTTTGAAAATAAAACATTAAGCCAAAGAGAAAAAATATATAATACATTTAGAGATGAACTTGCTAGTTTATCCGGTGTTGATGGAAAAGAAACTAAGAATTTTGCTGATTTATTTGATATTAAAACAGGAGCAGATGGAAAATTTGTTGGAAAAATAGGCAACAAAAAAATAGATAAAGCTGTTAATGAATTAGTTGATGCAGTATTAGCTGATAAGCACAGTTCTAAAAAAGTTAAGGAAGCTTATAGAGCGATTGTTGAAGAAACTCATATTGCTGAAAATATCAAATTTAAATCCGATAAAGGATTTTTCTCAAACAATCTTGAATCAGTATGCGATGGTACTGTCAAGATGTTGCGTGGTGTAATTAAAGAAAATATATCAGATACGGATAAACTTACCAAATACTTTAAGAAAGCAACAAAATTAGTTAATTGGAAAAGTATTGGTGGACTTGGAATTATTATTCCTCTTGCAATTTCGATGCAACCGATAAACAGATGGATTACCCATAAAACTTCAGGACAAAAAGGTGCACCGATTTATAAAGATTTTGGAAAAGATAATGAAATGAAAGAAATGACTCCGAAGGAAAAAGCAGAACTTCTTGCTCAAAAATTTGTTTCAATTGGTTCTATGATTGGAGTTTGTGGACTATCTATGTTTATGGATAGGCCTATTTTGAAAAATATTTTCCAATTTAAAGGTATTTTCCCTACGATGGATCAGGCAAGAATTATTTCTACCGCTACATTTGCAAGTCGTATGGGAGCATCTGAAGATAAAAACGAACTTAGAGAAGCAACAGTTCGTGATATTGCGACTTTCTCAAGTTTTTATTTTTTAGGCGATTATGTTGCTAAAGGTATTGCAACTTTATTAGAAAAGAAATATCCGGGTACTCACTTAATTAATAGATTAAAAGAATCGAAAAAAGATGCTAATCCGTTACAAAAATTATGGAATTGGGCAAAACATACTACATTAAAATCTTCAGATGAACTTGGAACAATAAAAGATAGAAATTTAAGAACTATATGTCAAGCAGGTAATATTATTTTCTCATTATTGTCACTTGGCGTATTTATTCCATTATATACAAGGTCGAAAACTAATAAAAAGCGTGCAGAAGAACTTGCGAAATTAAATGCGGAAAAAAATACCGCTACAGGCTCAAATGTTACGTCAGGCTCGAATAGCTCGGAAGTTAAAGGGACATCCGGTATGACCGGTACGACACCACAAACGTTAACCTCGGCAGAGTTATCGAAAGCTTTTTTGAAAAATAGTACAACATTTAAGTCATTTATTAATTCGTAAGGAGAAATTTTTTATTATGAAACTACAACCAATAGCTCAACAATTAAATCAAGGAAAAATTAATAAACAAGATAAAAAAGAAGATAATCTCCAATTTACGGGTCTTGCAGATTATGCTACATTAAGTTTACGATTTTTAGATACAAATCAGGCTTGGGGAGCTAATGCTGTAGATCTTGGTTCAATGGTAATTCCAAGGACTACTGTTGATATGGTTAACAGAGGACCTGCTGCAGGTATGGAAACAGGCAGACGTGAAGCTTCAGGTACTATTAATCATTCATTGGTTGGGGTTTATGGTACTATTGCAGGTTTAGTTTTAGCTGCTTCGTTAAATAATAAATATGGAATTAAAGCTCATAAAATATTTGTTGATGATGAAACTTTAGACTTGTTAGGAAAAGCTTGGGACAAACAAGTTAGAGCCGGGAACAAAAATCCTTTAAATAATTATTTGCAGGATGTATTTAAAGGTGCAGAAACAAGAATTGGTGATGATTGGAAAGCAATTCCTCAAGATAAAATTGATGATGTTGTAAAAAAATATTCAGAAGTCTTAAATAAAAAAGATGCCCCTAATACTATTTCAAAAGATTTGAGAGAATATGCAAAATCTGTAATTATGAATGCAACAGGTTCTGAAAGTTCATTTAGATTAGCAAAAGACCAAAAGACAAATTCTATTTCAAATATATTGGATAGTGTTTATAATGTTTCCAGAACTTTTGTGAATGATAAAGTCGGAAATGCTTTCAAGGAAAGCAAGGACATTAAGTCCAATATGTTTTTGAAATCTTTAAAACACATGAATTTAAGACGTTCATTGTTAGGACTGGGTATTGCATCAGCTATTGGTATGTCAATTCAACCGCTGAATATTTATTTAACAAAGAAAAAGACAGGAAGTGACGGTTTTGTCGGTGTTGAAGGCCGCCAAAAGGATAATTCTAAAGGCTTTAAGATGCTGAAAACAGTAGCTGCTCTTGTGTTTGGTACAGGAACAATTGCAACAATCGGAACTTCAGGTGGTATAAAAGGAATTATCAAAAAAATTCAATTTAAAGGTCTTGTGCCAACATTAGATCAATTTAAATTTATCTATGGTGTAACTATTATGTCAAGATTTATGGCAGCTAGAGATAAAGATGAACTTAGAGAAGGCATTGTAAAAGATTCTTTAGGGTTTATCAATTGGCTAATTTTAGGTAATTTCGTTGCTAAAATGACCGCTAATGCCATGGATCAAAATTTATTGAACTATAGTGAAAAAGAACATGGTAAAGGATTTTTTAATAAACTTATGAAAGCTCCTATGGTTACACGTGATGAAGTTTTGCATAGAGGCTTGAAAGCTGCAGGAGTTGACACTATTGAAAACGGTAAAGCTTTAACATTTAAACAAATGCTTGCGAAATTAAATGATTCTAAAGTTTCTGCAGCATTAAGAAAAGAAACTAAAGGTAAGTTAAGGGCGTTAAGTGTTGCTCAAGTTGCAGGTTACTTGTATTCTGGTTTAATATTAGGTATTGGTATTCCAAAACTTAATATTTATATGACAAATAAGTCAGAAGCTAAAAGAAAAGCTCGTTTAGCAGCTGAAAAAGCAAAACAGACTCCAATAGCAGCAGAAAATAAATCTACAGAGAATAATCAAGAAAAATTAGGTGTAAAAGAGCAATACAGAACAATGATTAAACCGGATAGTAAAAAATTCTTGGGTAAATAATCTTATAGTCTAATTGGATAGTCTTTAGGAAATTCATATCCGTTTTCTTCTAAAAGTATTGTACAGTATAATCCGCTTTGTTGACAGTTTCTTAGTGCTTTAGTATGGTCGGGGTAAGGAGTCCCTTCACCTTCGCAGAAGAAAGGGCGAACTTGGTTGCTATTCACATAACATAATCCAATTTCTTTACATAAAATGAAAACAAAAATATCTCTACCTTGTTTATTAGGAGCTTTTTCTCCATTTATATCATAGTATATATCGTAACATGCTCCAATTTTTATACTCATTTGTGAGCCATCAATAAATCTTATTGTTGCCATATTACTTCCCAAAAGTTCACGTTTTTCAATATTTACTTCTTTAATATATGGTTTAATATATGTTTCTAAAAAACTATATGCATCATCTGAATTATTTAGCTCACCATGTTCCCAATCTTCTCGTGGTCCGATATCGTTTTCTGCTGCAAGTAATGCTTGATTTATTACAGAAACAAATTTTTTTATTCGAACAGTTGCTTGTTGTTTTTTATAATTTTGAATTAGTGCAGGTAATGTCATAGCAGCAACAACTCCAATTATTCCAAGTGTAATCAGAACTTCCGCTAAAGTGAATGCAACTTTGTTTCTTGATTTGCTGTTTGTGCTTTGTATAAAACCAACATTAAATTTTTTATTCATATTTTATCCTCATATAAGTTATTATATAAACATATATGTTTATATAATAAAATTATAAGAAGTAATATATTTTTGTCAATAACTGTACAATATAGTTATGATAGATAAAAAACAAACTTTAAAAATTCTTGCAGAAAATATTAGAGTTGAACGTGCAAGAAGAAAGTATTCGCAAGAATATTTAGCCGAGCAGGCTGATATTACACCACAACATTTGTACAGAATTGAAAATGAAAAAGTTTGCCCGACTATTTATGTTGTTGTTTGTATTGCTCAAGCTCTTGGGGTTTCTTTAGATAAACTGCTGCCTTTATAAAATAAAAACTTTCCCTAAAACAAGGAAAGTTTTTACTAATGTAATATTTTATAAATTTTATCCTAATTGAGCATTTGCACCGGATACTACTTCAATAATTTCTTGCGTAATTGCAAATTGTCTTGTTTTGTTATATTGAACCGATAAATCTTTAATCATTTTTTCAGCATTTGTAGTAGCTGCAGACATAGCTGTCATCCTACTTGCAAGTTCACTTGCTTGTGCCTCCAATAACGATTGGTAAAGAATATTTGTCATATACATTGGAACAATTTTTTGTAATATGTTGTGCATATCAGGAACAAATTCCATTAACGGCTCAATAACGTTATCGGTAATTCTTTCGTGGTCGTCATTTAAACCTTTAAGAGGTAATATTGTCCAATTTTCAACAAAGTAACTCATCATATTTTTAAATCGAGTTGTAATAACCTCTATTTTATCAATTTTTTGAGATACAAAATCTTCTGCAATATCTTCTATTACGATTTTAGCTCCTTCACCTGTAGGTTCATTAGCTACACTTAAGTATGTTCTTTTTATTTCGCAATTTAACGCTTTACATTTTCGTTTTAAAGTAGAAATTCCTTTTTGGCCAACAACATAGAGAACTGTATTAACACCTTGTTCTTTATAATCTTTTATAGTTTGTAGAGTTTTTCTGACAATATTAGCATTATATGCTCCGGCAAGTCCTTTATTGGATGTAATTATCAGCAAACCAACAGTTTTTATTTCTCTAACCTGCAAGAGTTCAGGATAATTATCTATTGCAGATTTTATTTTAAGACTTTGGGTGCTATAAGTTCCTACTGAAGCCAGCAATTTTTTTAACATTGATGTTAATTCTGTAGTAAAAGGTCTAGAGGCTTTTACTGTATTTTCAGCTTTTTTTACTTTAGCCGCTGCAACCATCTTCATGGCACGAGTAATTTTTTGCGTACTTTGAACACTCTGTATTCTATTTTTAATGTCTTTTAAGTTTGTCATATTTTACCTTTAATTATGCATGGTTGGGTTTTTCCCAACCTGCATAATGTTTTTACTCTACTAGAATGTTTTTTTGAACTTTGATAAAGCATCTTTTAGTTCAACTTTATCAGCATCTTCAAGTTTAGCTCCGTTATTAAGTTTGTCTTTTAATTCACTTAGATTTGTATCTAAATATGCAAACCATTCTTTTTTAAACTTAGCAACGTCTGAATTTGCTACATCATCTAAAATTCCTTCGTTAGCAGCGAACAAAATTGTAATTTGTTCTGCAACACTTAAAGGGTTGTATTGAGGCTGTTTCAATACTTCTGTAAGTTTTTCGCCTCTTAATAATTGATTTTTAGTTGAAGCATCAAGATCAGATGCAAACTGTGCAAAAGCTGCAAGTTCGTTATATTGTGCTAAATCAAGTCTTAATTGACCTGCGACCTGTTTAATACCTTTTGTTTGAGCAGCACCACCAACACGAGATACTGAAATACCTGCATTAATAGCCGGTCTTACACCAGAGTTAAACAAGTTTGATTCTAAGAAAATCTGTCCGTCAGTAATTGAAATTACGTTGGTTGGAATATACGCAGATACATCTCCGGCTTGAGTTTCAATGATAGGTAACGCTGTAATACTACCACCGCCTAAATCATCATTTAACTTAACTGCTCTTTCAAGTAACCTTGAGTGTAAATAGAATACATCTCCCGGATATGCTTCACGTCCCGGTGGTCTTTTTAATAGCAAACTCATGGCACGGTAGGCTTGAGCGTGTTTAGACAAGTCGTCATATATGATTAATACATCTTTTCCTTGTTCCATGAATTCTTCACCTATCGCAACACCTGCAAATGGCGCAATATATTGTAAAGGCGCGGCTTCATTAGCTGTAGCTGATACAATAATTGAGTATTCCATCGCACCATGTTCTTCCAATGTTTTTGCAATTTGAGCAACTGTTGAAGTTTTTTGACCAATTGCAACATAAATACAAATTACATTTTGACCTTTTTGGTTGATAATAGTATCAAGTGCAATAGCAGTTTTACCCGTTTGTCTGTCGCCAATAATTAACTCACGTTGACCTCTACCGATTGGAGTTAAGGCATCAATAGCTGTTAAGCCTGTTTGTAATGGTTGGTGAACAGATTTTCTTGCAACAATCCCCGGAGCAACTCTTTCAATTGGTCTTGTTTTGTCTGAATTTATCTCTCCTTTACCATCAATAGGTTTTCCTGTCGGGTCTACAATTCTTCCTATTAATGCATCTCCAACCGGAACAGAAGCAATTCTTCCTGTTGTTTTAACAGTCATTCCTTCTTTAATGTGTGTATATTCTCCCAAAATTACAATACCTACATTGTCTTCTTCAAGGTTCATTGTTATCCCGAGAGTATTTTTTCCATCTTCAAATGTTACAAGCTCATTTGACATAACATTTCTTAGCCCGTAAACTCTGGCAATACCGTCACCTACTTCAATTACGGTTCCTGTATTTGATACCTCGGATTGAAGCTCATAGTTTTCGATTTTGCTTTTAATTATAGAACTAATTTCATCAGGTTTAATAAGTGCCATAATTTCCTCTCTATATTATATTTTACTCAAATTTTCCAATTTATTTTTAAGGCTGTTATCAATAACATTGTCACCAATTTTTATTATCAAGCCTCCAATAATATTTTTATCAATATTCCAATTTGCAACTATTGTTTTTTGAAGTTTATTTTGAAGTTTTTCAATTAAATTTTGTTTTCTATCCTCAGAAACTTCTATTGCTGAAATAACTTCAACTCTTTTTATATTATGAATTTCATCAACATTTATAGAAAAAGCTTCAATAATTTGATTTAATTCATGAAATCTCTTTCTATCAACTAAAACTTTTAAAAAGTTAATCAATTTATCGTTAATTTGATTTGAAAAAACATTTTCAATAATTTCAAATTTTATTTTATTTGATATTGCAGGATTATTCATTACATCTACAAATTCTGAAGAATTTTTTGCAATTTCTTTAATAATATTCAAATTATTAAGAATGTCTTCGCATGACATAATTCCGTCTTTATAAATTTGAATTAAAGAGTCTGCGTAATTTTTTGCAGATGTTGATATTTGTGTATTTATACTCATAAGTTATATCCTGTCTATGTTTTGAATACTTTCATCAATAAATTTGTTATGCAAATCGTGATTATTTTCCAATACAGAAATAATATGTTTTCTCGCAATTTCTATTGATGTATTTAATGTCTTTTTTGTTATTTGGGCAGATAAAGTTTTTTCTTCTGCACTAATAACTCGTTTTATATTTTTTTCAATCAGTTGAACCTTGGCATTTGTGTTATTTAAAATTTGGCTGGCAATCCCATCTGCTCTTTTGGAAGCTTCTTCTAATTGTTTGGCAATATCATTATCTATATTTTCAACAGATTTTTGAGCCTGTGAAAGTTTATTTTCAGCTTTAGCTTTTTCTTCTTTTGCATTATTTATGGAATTGATAATGTCTTGCTTAATTTTTTCAATTCCTCCGGATACATTTAACTTTTTATATAAAATTGCAAAAAGCAAAAGTAATATTGCAAAATTAAATGTATTTGATTCTACTATAATAGTCCAAAAATTTGCCAATTCATTCATTAGTTAAGTATCCTGTTTACAAGTTCTTTATCGGTATCTTCGATATGAGTATTTATTCCGAGCACTTTGGATGATATTACTTCTGCCAAGTTTATAACCTCGTTTTTGAGTTCTTCAGATGCCTGTTTAGCTTCATTTTGAAGATTTGCTTTGGCAGAAGATATTTCATCCTGAGATTTTTGTTTAGCATTATCTGTTAAGATTTTAGAATTTTCATTTGCATCATTTATTTTATCAGTAACAATTTTTTTTGAATCAGAGGCTGATTGATTTAATCTAGCTTCCTTATCTCTTAAAATAGAATCTGCTTTATTACTTGAATTAATTGCATCAGATTTTGTATTATCAATAAACTTCTGACGTTCATTCATAACATTTTCTAATGGTTTATAAAATATTTTGTTCATTATAATTGTAAATATTATAAAACTTATTGCTGATACTATAAATGTTGCATTAAATTCCATTTTTAATCCTTTACGATGATTGTGTGTGAGGTTATAATGAATAACCCTGTTTCCCTATTTTCCTAACAACATAAATGCGATTACGAATGCGTATAAAGCACAAGCTTCTGATAAAGCAGCACCCAATAAGAAAAAGCCGAATGCTTTACCTGCAACTTCCGGTTGTCTTGAAACTGCATCCATTAAACCTTTTGTTGCAAAACCGATACCTAATCCTGCACCAACTGCACCAAAACCGATTGCAATACCTGCTCCTAAGTGTGCCATTTGTGAAACTGTAGCTGTGTCTACCATTTTTTCTCTCCTTTTTTATCTTTTTTACAATATTTATATTAAGTTATTCTTCTTAGTGTTCGTCTCCTGTTGCTGAACCTATATAAGCTATTGTCAACATCATGAATACGGTTGCTTGAATAAATGCAACCAAAATTTCAAACAGCATTATCGGAAGTGGTAAGAAATAAGCCAAGCCTCCAAGAGCTATTGATACAAGAATTTCTCCGGCAAATACATTGGCAAAAAGTCGGATTGCTAAACTTAGCGGTCTTGTAAACATTTCTAAGATTTCAACTAATGCCATTACAATTCCTGTAAAACTAAGTTCATGTAAAAAGAATTTTGTTCCTTTTTCTTTAATACCCATTCCAACATAATATATAAGTACAATAACAGCCATAGCTGCTGTTAAGTTAATATCATTTGTAGGAGATGCAAGTTCTGCTCCGTTTTTTAAATTTATGATTCTCAAAGGAAGTTGTCCCATAAGATTTGCCGTTAAAATAAATAAGAATAAAGAAGCGACAAGAGGAACATGCCGTCTGTTGTTATTTGCAACCATTGTATCTAAAGTTCCATAGAAAAACTTCATAATAGCTTCAGATATTGCTTGTAGTTTGTTTGGGACTAATGACAAGTTGCGTGTTGCTAGTAGTGCAAAAATAATGACAACAAGCATAGCAAACCACATGGTAAATATTGTATCTAAATTAAAAGATACAACATTCCCTAAAATCTTTAATGTGTAAATCCAATGTTCCATGTTCTGTCTCCCTCGTGACTTAATTTTAACTCGTAAAAAAAAAATCGCAAATTTTTTATTAAAAATCTGGAAAGAATTATCCTTCCAGATTTCAGAGTTTTTTGTTTTAAGTAAAAAATTAAGAAATGATAAAAAGAACATTAAATATACAGTCGAATAGTGGAACTTTATCTCTTTTATGCTATAATTTGGTATGGTCCGATTTTATCCTTAATAAATGGGGCTTTAAAGCTTTTAAAACCAAATTTAGAAATTAGAGAATCGAACAAGTTCTTTAAATCAAGTGCTTTTTGGGGATTAACACTAACATTTGCTTCCGCTAAATTTGGATCGCAAAAATTAAATCTCATATTTCCATTAATTGATAGACCTTTTGAATTTTGCTCTAAAAGTAGATTTGGTTCGTCACAGTCTTTCCAAAAACCATTAGTTTGCAAGTCTTTACTACCAAATCTCCATTTCACTGCAGCTTCAGGAGTGCCAAATTGTGAAACAGAAACAGCACCTTTTCCTACTGATTTATCTCCTTTTTTAGCAATGAAACCTAAAATCGAAAATCCGTTACCATTATTATTCGCTTTTGCAGAACAAACTACTCTATCTGCATTTCCAAGCAGGGCTTTTGCTGCTTCTTGTTGTTTTTCAGGTACTTGTGCTAAGAATGTATTTACAGGAATCTCAAATTTATTTCGTTTAATTCCTTTGTTTACCAAGGCGTTCATATAACCAATACCTCTTTTTGCTGCAGATTGCATGACGATAACTTTCATATACTTTTTCCTTTCACCATTATTGTATCTACTTACTCTTATATTAAAACTTTCAAATAAAAAAAATTGACACCTGAAATATACTTTACAATTCTATATTCTATATACATAGTATTATTAATACATTCCAGCTTTACATATCTTAATATAAAATACCTTTAAACAGTAAAAGTACAATAAATAGAAGTTAAAAGTATGGGAATTAAAAAAGAATTTGGAAAACGAATAAAATCACTGAGAATTCAAAATGGATACACTCAAGAAAAACTTTCTGAAATGATTGACATTTCTCAAAGAGCGTTAAGTAGCATAGAATCAGGTGATAATTTTGTTACTTCTGATACTATTGACAAACTTATGGTTGCTTTTGACATTAGTGTTGAAGAGTTTTTTGCAACAAATAAATTTAAGTCTTCTCAAGAGTTACTTACCATGATTGAAAAAAATTTAGCTAATATAAAAGAACCAGAGAAGCTTGAAATAGTCCTTAATCTCACTAACAGTCTTGCAAAAAAATAGTATTTCATTATTTTTTTGTTTAGGTTAATATAATTATATAAATTATATGTTAGGGGCTAAAATGAATATTATAAATTTGGAAGAAGTAAATTCTACCAACCTTTATGCTAAGGAAAATTTGGATATTTTAGATGATAAAACAATTGTTATAGCAACACGCCAAACAGCAGGGAGAGGTCGTTTTGACAGAAAATGGGTTGATTTGGGTGAGGGAAATTTGTTTATGACTATTGTTTTAAAGCCTTCTGATGTTTTTAGGGAAGTTTATGCAAATTATACGCAGTATTTATCTGTTTCATTAACAAGAGTGTTGGAAGAATATGGGCTTTCTCCAAAAATAAAATGGCCTAATGATGTCATAGTTAATAATGCCAAAATCGCAGGAATTTTAGCAGAAACTGTTATGCAAGGAAACTGTTTTAAAGGGCTTGTACTCGGGATTGGAGTAAATCTGAATGCTGATAAAAATGATTTAGTGCAAATTAGAGATAAAGTGGCTACGGCTTTAAATGTGGAACTTGGTCGTGAGTATATTGATAAAAAACTTTTTATTGAAAAGCTGTTAGGAGAATTTTTTAAGAACTATGAAGAATTTCTCAGAAAAGGTTTTTCTATGATAAAAGAATATTATGAACATAGATGTAATTTTTTAGGAAAAGAAGTTGATGTACAAGTTTTTAATCAAAAAAAATCAGGTCTTGTTAAAGGTATCAACGATTTAGGAGAACTTATTCTTGAAGATAGAAATGGTGAGTTTATATTAACAATGGGAGATATATTATGAGTGAAAATTTTATTTTAGGATTGACACTGATGGCTATAGGGATGGGATTTGTCCTTTTATTTCTATGTCTTTTAATATTGTCAATGCGCATTATGTCGAAAATCATTTTATATTTGAATCAAATTTTTCCTGAAAAGGTTGAGATTCTTCAAAAGACTGTAAAAAAAGTTGTTTCAAATGAAGATGATTCTATTGCGGTTGCTTTAGCTGCAATCATGGCAAGAAAGTAAATTTAGGAAGGGTATATATATGGGTAAAAAACAGATTAAAGTTATGGACACATCATTTAGAGATGGTTTTCAATCAGTTTATGGCGCAAGAGTGTTTGTTGATGATTTTCTGCCGGCATTGAAAGCTGCAGTAGATGCAGGGATAAGACATTTTGAAGTTGCAGGTGGGGCTCGTTTTCAATCTCCAATTTTTTATTGTAATGAAAATGCTTTTGAAACAATGGATAAAATTAGAGCTGCAGTTGGTCCGGATATTAATTTGCAAAGTTTAGCAAGGGGGGTGAATGTTGTAGGACTTGATTCGCAACCTCGTGACATTATTAATTTACATGCCAAAATGTTCAAGAAACATGGGGTTACGACCGTAAGAAATTTTGATGCTTTAAATGATGTTAATAATTTAATCTATTCAGGTCAATGTATAAAAGATAACGGATTAAGGCATGAAGTTACAATTACCATGATGGAATTGCCAATAGGGTGTCAAGGTGCTCATGATGCTGATTTTTATGAAAGAGTTTTGAGAAATATCCTTGATGCGGGGATTCCGTTTGATAGTTTGGCTTATAAAGATGCATCAGGAACATCAAACCCAAGAAAAGTTTATGAAACGGTAAAAAGGGCTAGAGAAATTTTAGGTGCTGATGCTCATATTCGTTTTCATTCTCATGAGACTGCAGGAACTGGGTTAGCTGCATATTTAGCTGCATTAGATGGTGGTGCGGATGGAATTGATTTGTCTATGAAACCTGTCTCCGGTGGTACTGCTCAGCCTGATATTGTTTCAATGTGGCATGCCTTAAAAGGGACAGAATATGATTTAGGTTTAGATATTGAAAAAATCTTGGAAACAGAAGAAATATTTAAGGAATGTATGAAAGATTATTTCTTACCTCCTGAAGCTTTAGCGGTTAACCCTATGATTATTCAATCTCCACTTCCTGGTGGGGCTTTAACTGCTAATACTCAAATGTTGAGAGATAACAATTTAATGGATAGATATCCTGAAATTGTGGCAGCGATGAAAGAAGTTGTTGAAAAAGGTGGTTTTGGAACTTCTGTTACCCCTGTTTCACAATTCTATTTCCAACAAGCCTTTAACAACGTTATTCATGGCAATTGGAATAAAATAGCGGAAGGGTATGGAAAAATGGTGCTTGGATATTTCGGAAAAACTCCATGCGAACCGGATAGTGATGTTGTAAGAATTGCTTCGGAACAATTAGGTTTAGAGCCTACTACAGAAAAAGTTGTAGATATTAATGATAGAGATACAACTAAGGGGATTGCTGCCGCAACAAAACGTTTGGAAGATGCAGGTTTACCTGTAAATGATGAAAATATCTTTATTTCAGCTGCTTGTAAAGAAAAGGGAATTTTATTCTTACAAGGTAAGGGGACAATTGGTGTTCGTAAATGTGAAAAAGAAGAACACGAAGCAACGGTTGATAATAATGGGAAAGAATTTACCGTAACAGTTAATGGTAAAAAATACGGAATTGCTCTTGATGGTAAAAAGGCCACTGTTAATGGTAAAACCTATGATTTTGATGTGAAATCAGGTATTGAAACAGTAACTGCCGTTAGCTCGGGAGATGGTCAACCTGTAAAGGCTGCACTTCCAGGAACAGTTCTAAGAGTAGAAGCTTCTATCGGTGATAATGTTGCTGAAGGTGATGTGATTGCCGTTATTGAAGCTATGAAAATGGAAACTGAGATTAAATCTCCATTATCAGGTACGGTAAAAGAAGTTAACATTGAAGCCGGTGGTAAAGTTAAAACCGGCGATGTATTAATTGTTGTTGGATAAAATTTAAAATTTAAAAGGATAGAAAATGAATATATTAGATAGTTTATACAAATTATGGCAATCTACAGGTATTGCAAATTTTGTTCAACCTGTAGACCCAAATATAACAAACGGGTTTGAACAATTTTTACATCAATTTGGTTCTCCGATAATGCTTTTACTTTGTTTGTTTTTGCTTTGGTTGGGAATTAAAAAGCAATTTGAACCTTTATTATTGGTTCCGATTGCCTTTGGTGGATTATTGTCAAATATTCCTGTTGCCGGAATTGCGGAACCTACAGGTTTTTTAGGCATTATTTATGAATTCGGCATTCATCAAGGATTATTTCCGTTGATTATATTTATGGGGGTTGGCGCTATGACTGATTTTGGTCCGCTTATTGCGAATCCTAAGACGGCGCTTCTTGGTGGAGCTGCTCAATTCGGAATTTTTGGAGCGCTACTTTTAGCCTTATGTTTTTTCGGATTTACATTACCACAGGCAGGTGCAATCGGTATTATTGGTGGAGCTGATGGGCCTACTTCAATTTATGTAACATCAAAGTTGGCGCCTGAATTGTTGGGTGCAATTGCTGTTGCAGCATATTCTTATATGGCATTAGTTCCGGTTATTCAGCCTCCGATTATGAAATTTTGTACAACCAAGGCCGAAAGAGAAATTCAAATGACTCAATTGAGGGAAGTTTCAAAACGTGAAAAAATTGTATTTCCGTTGGTAGTACTAGGGCTTTGTATAATCTTTTTGCCTGATGCCTGTCCGTTAGTTGGAGCTTTAACTTTTGGTAATTTGTGCAAAGAATGTGGAGTAGTTGATAGACTTTCTGATACTATGCAAAATGCTTTAATTAATATTGTAACAATATTTTTGGGGCTTTCTGTCGGTTCAAAGTTGTCTGCAGATCAATTTTTAACTTTGCAAACTTTGTTTATTTTGATTTTGGGCATTTTGGCATTCTCATTCGCAACTGCTGCAGGTGTTGTATTTGCAAAAATTATGAATTTGTTTTCAAAAAATAAAATTAATCCATTAATCGGAGCTGCGGGTGTTTCTGCTGTTCCAATGGCAGCTAGGGTTGCAAACAAAGTAGGTTTAGAAGCTAATCCGCAAAACTATTTGTTAATGCATGCGATGGGGCCAAATGTTGCAGGTGTAATTGGTTCTGCAGTGGCTGCAGGTATTTTGCTTGCACTTTGCAATTAGATTGATTTCATATTTTATTAATTAAAAAAGACCGTATTTTATGCGGTCTTTTTGTTATAATGTTATATCAATTTCTTTTCCCAGCTCTTTTATAATAGGTTTAGAATGTTGTTGTAAATCTATTTTTTTAGCATTTGGATTATTTGCTATATACGTTTTTAATTTTTCAGTAGCTTGAGCAACTTCAGGATACTTGTTCATGATTTTATTTCCAATTGCTTGCAAGTAATATTTATAACCTTTACTGCCTGTTGCTTTAAATTTTTCAGGCCATAAATTATCTATGACAGGTTTTAAATCTGCGACAGAATCACTTTCTATGCATCTTAATGTGGTTGTTTCAAGTATATTTACTGTTTTAAATTTTGCTCCGAATGATATATTATTTTGAATTTCCATATTTATAGTAAATACAAATATAAATTTTTTTGCTATTATATATATAAAAGGGGGTATTTATGAAAAAATTAGCAATATTAGGTTCTGCAAAAAGCTGTGTTTTAGAGGCTTTATTGAAGTATTTTACAAATAAAGATGTTGAAATAACCTGTTTGTCCGATGACGAGCATTGTGAATTTTTTAAAAAAGCAAAAGAATTATGCCAAAATACTAAATTTTTACCTTTAGAAATGAATTTTGAATATTTTTCTGCGCATGATTTTGATTTAGTTGCTTTATGTGATTATAGGCAACATGTTCAAAGTGAAGTATTGGAAACGGGAAAATTTGTTAGTGTGCATGGTTCATTGTTACCTTCTTTCAAGGGCCCTGATGCTATAAATAGAGCTTTTACATCAGGGGTGAAAGTTTCCGGTGTTACGGTTCATTGGGTAAACGAAGATGTTGACAGTGGTGCAATTATTGCTCAATATCCTGTTCTTATTGGAAATTTGATGCATTTTGATGAGTTTGAAGAAAATATTTATAATCTTGAAGAAAATCTTTATCCGATTGTAATTGATAAAATTTTGAAAGATGAAGTTTTTGATTTTTCTGATTTGTTAGGAAGTGGCGGCTGTGGAAATTCTTGCGGAGGTTGTGGCGGTTGTCATTAGTTTTTTAACTTTTTTATAACTATGCAATATTTCGCTTACTTTATTTTATTACATGCTTTTACAATGATGGTTCTAGTACATAGCGATATTGAAAGTTGGGAACTAGTGACAACATTAATAGGAAAAAATAGTTATTTAGAATTAGTGCTTTTTTCCAAAAATTTTTGTATAATTAAGGTACAAGATAGAAAGAGGGGCAGACATGTCAATAGACAATGCATTGGTAATGATTTTGGCAGGTGGAGAGGGAAAAAGACTTTATCCTTTAACTAAAGATAGAGCAAAACCTGCGGTACCTTTTGGGGGAAGATATAGGATTATTGATTTTGTTTTAAATAACTTTATAAATTCGGGTTTCTTTAAAATAAAAGTATTGACCCAATATAAATCTGATTCTTTAAATAAACATATAACCAGAGGATGGGCGCTTTCTCCATTTTTAAATCAGTATGTAGATTTAGCTCCGGCACAAATGAGAACAGGTTCTGATTGGTATCGAGGTACAGCCGATGCAATTTATCAAAATGTTTTTCATATTACGGATGAAGATCCTGATTATGTTTGTATTTTTGGTGGAGATCATATTTACAAAATGGATGTTTCTCAAATGTTGGATTATCATAAAGACAAAAATGCAGATTTAACTATTTCAGCTATTCCTATTCCAATAGAAGAAGCACATGAATTTGGTATAATTGAAGTTGATGAGGATTGGAAGCTTATTAATTTTGTTGAAAAACCCCAAAATACTCCAAAATCAATTCCCGGAAATCCTAATATGTGCCTTGCTTCTATGGGAAATTATATTTTTAATAAAGATAGCTTGCTATGTGCATTAAATCAGGATGAGGAAATTAAGGATTCAAGCCATGATTTTGGTAAAAATGTTATACCTATGATGCTAAATCAAGGAAAACAAATTTATGTATATAATTTCAACAACAATTCATTTACGGGAATGACTGATAGAGAACGTGGTTATTGGATGGATGTAGGTAGTATTGACGCTTATTGGCAAGCGAATATGGACTTGTTGGATTATGCACCTGAGTTAAATCTATATTCTCAAGATTGGCCTTTGAGAACGTTCAATTATAATTATCCTCCTGCTAAATTTATTTGGGAGGAAGGAGAACGTGTCGGAATGGCAACTAATTCAATGGTTTCTGAGGGCTGTATTGTTTCAGGAGCCGGCTTATCAAGATGTGTTTTATCTCCAAAGGTTAAAGTAAACAGTTTTTCACAGATTTCAGAAAGTATTTTAATGGAAAATGTTGAAATAGGCAGACATTCTCGAATAAAAAAAGCAATAATTGATAAGAATGTTGTTGTTCCGCCTCATACACGAATTGGCTTTAATCGTGAAGAAGATATTAAACGAGGGTTTCATGTTTCTCCAAATGGAGTCACGGTTGTTCCCAAAGGGGCAAAATTGTAAATAACAAAATATTTTTTTATTTTATATAAAAGATTGTAAATCTTTATTAATATATTGCGATTTTTAAGCAATTATAAAGCTTTACGGTCTTTATATTTTTGGGTGTAGAAATATGGCATTATCAGGAATACGTTCATATATAGTTAATTCCTCCTTGTATAAAGGGGCTTCATCTGCTGTGCGTGATATTAAACAGGGAGCATTAGACATGTTCCCGGACTCGGTATATTCTGATAAAAAAGTTATAAATGGGATAAGAAATACGGGAGAAAAAATATCTTCGGCTGAACAACGTTTGATATTAGGTGCTTCAGCTCTAATGTCACAACCTTTTATTGATGCTCATAACAGAAGTGTTGACGAGAAAACAAGAAAAGTTTCTGTTGCCAGGACTATTGCAAAGATTATTGCTGGTACATTTACGGGATATTTTATTAGGAAAGGTTGTATTAAAGGAATAAAAGCTTTATCGGAAGTTGAAGGGAAAAATGTTCCTAAGTGGAAAACTTTCTTTACTCCAAAAAATATAAAAAATAATAAAACAGACGCCTTTTTACAGTATAGAAATGCTATGGGGACAGTTGTAGCATTAGTTGTGATGATGTTTACAAATTTTCTTATAGATGCGCCATTGACAAAATTTTTGACAAATGCGCTTGTTAAGAAAGGGGGGGATAAATAATGAAATCTCCTGCCAATTTATTCTCAGATTTTAAAACTGTGATGTATAAGAATTATGGCGAAAACCCCGGGAAAATGCTTGTTCACACGGGCGTTTTAGGTTGGATTTTGTCATCTTTAGCACAAGTTAGTGCTGTAATTTTCAATGATAAAATATCTCCTGAACAAAAAACATTTTTAATTCCTCAAGAAATTGCAGATGCTGCTATAAATATTATTTCTTTTTATACAATTACAAGTACTTTTAAAAATGCAGCTTCTAAACTTGTATCTTCTGGAAAATTAACCACTAAGCCAATTAGAGATTTCTTGACTAAACAAGGAGTGAATTCCAATGAACATATTGGAAAATTAGGCTTTAATATCGAAAAAATGGCAAATTTCCAAGATATTAAAGGTGATTATAAACCGTTTAAAAATGGTGTAGATGTTGTTGCAAGTACAATTGGCTCAATTATATCTTGTAATATTGTTACTCCTATTTTAAGAAACCAATATGCTGCCAAAAAACAAAAACAAGCTTTAGCCAAGATGAATAAAACTGAAACAGGGACTCCTCAGTTAAAACCTCCTAGAGGAATTTCTATGGATGCTTATATTAACATGTCTGCAAGCAAATATTCTTCCGGTTCTTTAAAAATATAAAAACTTAATTATTCCTGCAACTATACAACTAATCATAAAGAAAAATGTCGCAGATAGTTTGAGGAACATGTCTGTAGTATTTTCATTTATATTTTTTTGTCGAATTTGATTTGTGATAGATTTTGAAAAATCAGTTTTTAATTCATTTTTTGTTTTTTCAAAAGAAGCGTGTATAAGTTTTTTAAATGTATAAAAGTTCTCTAAATCTTGTCTTGCTAAAGGATTTGATATAGTAATTTTTTTTATTTTAATATTGTCAAAATCATTTAATTCGTTATCTATGTATGCTGATAGATTTGTTTTAAAAATCTTATATTGTTTTGTTAAATAAGGAGTTTCAATTGGTGTATTTTGAATTTCTATAAATCTGTTAAGCAACTTTTTTAATTTTTGGTATTTTTCCATACACTCTGGACATATTTCAAGATGTTCTTTTACATATTGTGATAACTTGTCACTAAGTTTATCTTCTACATAAAATGTCAAAAGAGCGACTACTTGTTCACAAGACAGTTGATGGTGCATTGTTTTCTCCTTTTTAAATTAAATATATGTTTTTAAAACCTCTTGCAACTTCCCTCTTGCTCTTGCTATTCTTGATTTTACTGTTCCAACATTAGAATGAGTGGCTTGTGCAATTTCTTCATAGCTCAATCCCTGTAATTCTCTTAAAATTATTACAATTCTAAATTGATCCGGCAAATTTAATATAGCATTTTTAATTATTTTTTCCAGTTCTGAAGTTATACATTTTTCGTGAGGTTTACATTTTTTGTCTAGTAGTTGGAATTTTATTGGTGGAGATGTTTCTGTTTCTTCATCTAGGGAAATAGTGTCAGGTTTTTTTTGAGATTTTCTTAATTCATCATAAAAAAGATTTGTTATAATTTGATTAAGCCAACTTTTAAATAATTTTGGATTTTTTAAGTTCTGTATATTTTTTGCAACACGAAGTAAGGTTTCTTGAGTTAGGTCAGAAACAGATTCTTTTTGCTGGCTAAGATATGAAAAAGCGGCATAAACGTTTTTTTGTTCTCGCCTTATTAGTTCTTCCAATGCCTTAAAATCATTTTGTTGTGATAAAACAACAAGTTCCTCTAACGGCATCTTTTTGTACTGAACTTTATTGCCTGACATACTTTCTCCTTACATATATAGTAAGGAATTTTAGGCAGGAAATGCTCATTCGTTGTAGTATAGCCGAGTGTGTATATTTTTTATTAAAGGATTACAAATTATTGAGCACAAATATAGCCACGTAGTGCAGTGTATGCAGCAACATAAGGAGATGCTAAATAAATGTACCCTTCGACATTTCCCATTCTTCCTCTAAAGTTTCTGTTTTGTGTTGCTAAACAAGCTTCTCCGTCAGCTAAGGTTCCAGCATGAACACCAACACATGGACCGCATCCAGGTGGTAAAATAGTTGCATTTGCTTCTACAAATGTTGTTATCAAGCCTTCTTCCAATGCTTGTAAGTAAACGTCTTTAGAAGCAGGACAAATAAGCATTCTAACATCAGGATTTACTTTTTTATCCTTTAGAATTTTTGCAACTACTCTTAAATCTTCAATTCTACCGTTTGTACAAGTTCCGACAAATACTTGATTTACTTTGATATCTTTTAATTCTTCTACTGGTTTTGTATTATCTACAGTGTGTGGACAAGATACTGTGTGCCCAATATCTTCTGCATTAATTTTTATAACTCTTTCATAAATTGCATCACTATCAGGTTTTAGAGTTCTGAATTTGTTTTCTCGTCCTCGTGATTTTAAGAATTCTTTAGTTTTTTCGTCTGCAATAAATAAACCAGCCTTTGCACCAGCTTCTACAGCCATGTTGGCAAGTGTAAATCTTTCGGACATACTCATGTTTTCAATAGTTTCTCCGCAAAATTCCAAAGCTTTGTATGTTGCACCATCTGCGCCAATTAAACCTATTAAATAAAGCATCAGATCTTTTGAACAAATACCTTCTTTAAACTTTCCGTTAACTTCAATTTTGAATGTTTGTGGAACTTTTAGCCATGTTTTACCCAGTGCCATCGCAACGGCAATATCAGTAGACCCCATTCCTGTCGCAAAAGCTCCCAGAGCTCCGGAAGTACAAGTATGAGAATCAGCTCCGACTAATATTTCACATGGATTTACAAAAGATTCAACAAGTCTTTGGTGGCATACACCTGCTCCAACATCTGATAAAACAGCACCATATTCCTTGGAAAAATCTCTTAATACAGTATGAGTATTGGAAAGTTCTTTTCTTGGGCTTGGAGATGCGTGATCTATAAAAAGAATTGTTCTTTCGGGATTAAACAGTTTTTCTTTTCCTAATTTTTTAAATTCTTGTACAGTTAAAGGGCCTGTTCCATCTTGAACAGCAGTAACATCTACTTTGGCGATAACCAATTCTCCTGCCTTAACTTGTTTGCCTGCATGTTCTGAAATAATTTTTTCTGCTAATGTTTGTCCCATAACCTAACTCCTTTTGAAGGTATTTTACCATATTTAATAGAGTATGGTCAAGCTAATAATACATTACTTTTAGTTTATATATATAATAAAAAAGACTAACCGGATGTTAGTCAATAAAAAAGGGGAAAGGAAACAAAATATAAAATTTTTATTAAATTCTCGCAAATATTAAAAGCAAAACAGATGCGAGGGTTAAGTTTTTTAGTTTATTAAATTTATTACGGGTAATCCCCGAGTGCGTTCAACTGTATAAAGCGCCATTTCAATAATATTTGTAAAATTAAGTTTTTTGCAAAAGCGCCTTTTAAGCAGTTGTAAGTTATGTGGAAGTAAGCTTTGCTTACCCGAATGTTTTGAATGTTGACTCTGTATTCTTTTCGATTACTTTTTGAACAGCATCCATTTCAGTAGAAATCGCATCTTGTTCGGTGTCTAATTGTTTTAATCTTAATTCAAGGTTTTTGTCCTCTGCTTGAATAATTTCAATCTTAGAATTTATTTCTTGAATAGATTGATCATATTGATACTTGTCGTATTCATATTGATTCATCGCATCATCGTATTTAGCTTGGTCAGTCAAAGTGTTAGTAGTAACCGCATAAGTAACTTTGTTCTTTTCATCATCAGGGTTAAGTGTAACACTAATAATACGACCAGTTGCATCTTGTTCCATTCTAGCTTTAACACCTTTAATTTCTTCAGTTTTCTTCGCAGAACCAATAGTGTATGCCGGAATGTTGCTTTGAGAAGAACCAGTGTCAGAATAAATAGCATTGTCTAAAACAGACTTTTTGTTGAAGTATGGAGACCAAGTTCCAGTAGATGTGTTTTGAACATATCTAACTTCCCAAGTGTCCTCACCATATTGTTTGTTAAGAATTTCAATGTATTGCTTTTCTTCTTCTCTTAAATTAGCAATTTGATCAGCTGAAAGCGATCTTAAATATTCGTCATCAAAATCACATTCAAATTTAGCTGTATTTCCTTCAGCTGGGGTATATGCTTCAGAAAATTTACCGGTAGCTTCATCATATTTCTTGTAGTATGCTTTAGTTTCTTTATCATAATACAAGTTAGAAGCTCCACCTTCCACTTTGTTACCATCTGCATCATATTCAGTGGCAGTGAAAGTTAAATCTTGTGTAAGTTCTCTTAATTGTTTAGAACCAACGAAGTAAGGTCCACCTTTGTTTTCTCTAGTAATAATAGATTGTCCCGCAGAAACAGCTGCAAAATCATCTGTCCAAGAAGAAGTGTAGCTTATTAAATACAATCCGTCCGGTTGTGCAATCATTGTAGAAATAGAATTGCTTAATGAACCATCTTCAAATGTGTAAACAGTTTTTGTATAATCGTCAACAGACGGCGGAACCGGTACTGCCATACCAAGAAGTTGGTTGTAGTAGTTAGCAGATTGGTTTGACAACGTTGTACGTTGTTGGTTAATCTGTTGGCCTTCAAATTCAACATTTGTTTTTCTTGCAGTTAGACCTAAGAATCTAGCCTGCGAAGCTGCCATACCCATGACCTGTCTTCCTTTCCGTTTGTTTCCTTATATTTTTCATGACGGCAGTTGTTGATAAAAACTTTAATAAATAAGAATAAAATGTTAACAAATTGTAACATGTGTTAGAAAGAATAGATGTAAAGTCTGTACGTTTTTATAAATAAAACTGTCATTACGAGGAGCGAAGCGACGTAGTAATCCCATTCATGTTGAAAATTAAGAGATTGCGACGTTTCGTTGTATAAAGTAGGAACAAATGTTGACACAGAGGGCTACCTATGTATTAGAAAGGCTCAGTCTTTCAACTGAGCCTGTTTGTATATTGGAAAATTTATAGTTATTAAATAATTCTATGTGGTTTAGTTAATAATCTAGCTTCGACACGTTCTTTAATAGCGCCTTGCGGTTCATAGTACGGTGAAACAGTCATTACTTTTGCTGCTATATCAGGATAATAGTATATAAATCTCAATTCACTTGAAGTTAGAGGTTTTTGAGTATGAACGTTTGCATAACGAGCCAGTTCCAGAATGTTTCTTGCTTCATGTTCGTCTTTGAATTCAAGTTCAAGATTGTCATAAACGTTTCTAAACCCTTTAATTCCACCATATTCACCTGTTGTAATCATTCTACCTGTTTCAATAATTTCAGGTTCTCCACGTCCAAGTTCTTCAAAATCATAAAGCTCATAATTTCGTCTGTCTTTTAATGCTCCATCAGCATGAATTCCTGATTCATGTGCAAAAGCGTTATCTCCAACAGCAGGTTGATTTATTGGAATTGGAACACCAAAAGCATAAGCAGTATATTTGGCAAGTTTCCATGCTTTGCTTAAATCAATATTTGGGTCAATATTATATCTTTGACGGAAGCCTGCAGATTTAAGAATTGCAAGTAAACAGGATACTAAATCTGCATTTCCTGCACGTTCGCCCATTCCGTTTATTGCAGTATTAATATAAGCATCAACGCCTGCATCTACTGCAGCTCTAGCTCCCATAACGGAACATGCTACAGCCATTCCTAGGTCGTTATGAAAATGCATTTCTATAGGCATTTCTGTTTCTTTGGCTATTTTATAAATTCTTTCATAAGTAGTCTGAGGATCTTCATAGCCAAGTGTATCGCAATATCTAAATCGTTTTGCTCCACATTTTTTGGCTTCATTCGCATATTTAATTAAAAATTCAACATCACTTCTTGAAGCATCTTCAGCATTAATGCCAATATCAATAGCCCCAAGCGATTTAGCACACTCAACAGCTTCACAAGTCATATTTATAATATCTTGTGGAGTTTTTTTACCTAGGTATTTGCCGTTAATCATTTGATCTGATGTTGATTGAGATAAATTAATATATTTTAATTTTGGAACATTTTTGAAAGAAAGTTCAACATCAGCTGCAATTCCTCTCATCCAACCGGATAAACGAGTTCTTGAAATAACTCCACGCTCAACAAGTTCAAGGTTTCCGTTAAGATAATTTATTTCATGCTGTGTTGTTGGAAAACCAAACTCCGATTGAGTAATTCCCATGTCATCAAGCATTAAATTGATAATTGTTTTTTGCAGTTTTGCAAGTCCAAGACGAGATGTTTGAACACCATCACGATTAGTAACATCAACGAAATAAATTTTATTTTCTTTCATAAACACTCCTTTTGTACACATATCTAAAAAACTTGCATTTTTAGAAAATATTAATTACAATGTTTAGTATGAAGTCTTTTATGATTTCTGTCAAGCACCTTTATAAAAACATAATATTATGACAAATACTAAACAATTAGAGAAAAAAATTAATAAAGAATATAAGACCGGAAACGTAAAAAGTGCCATTGAGCTTTGTCAAATCGGTTTGCAGGATGATCCTACGAACGCGGACTTGCATGTCAGACTTGGTGATTTATATTTGGCATGGCATCTTGATATTTATAATTCATGTCAATATATTGATGAAGCTATTACAGAGTATCAACGTGCGTTAGAAACTTATATTGATTCAGAAGAAATTTATTTTAAAATAGGTCAGGCTCATTTCTTTAAAGGAGATTTGGATAAGGCTATTAACTATCTTGATACTGCAATTTCTAAAAATCCAAAACTTGGAAAAGCTTATTATTTGTTAGCGGAAACCTATACTAAAAAAGCCAGATTTACTGATGCTATAATGAATGCTAAGAAGGCTGTTAAGGCTATGCCATTAGCTAATTCTTGTGCTCATTTTTTGCTTTCAAATTTATATAATGTTTCTTCTGCAAGAAGTTTTAAAAATTCTTGTTTGGCTAAATTTGAATTTTTGTTATCAATATTAACTTTACCTTTTGACAAGATTGCTTTAGGAAATATTTCAAGAACTTTGTCTTATGCTAAATTTTTACCAACGATGGTTAAAGGTGCATATTTGGTTCAAGTTAATAGATTAAATGAAGCATTAGAATTATATAGAGAAGCTGTTGATAAAGCTCCGGGATTTATTCCTTTATATTGCTTGTTAGGAGACATATACCGTTCTTTAGGTCAGTTTGATGATGCTGTCACTGAGTATAAGATGGCAATTTGGCTTGATGGTTTGAATATTCCTGCATACAGACATCTTTGTCAGGCTTACGAAGAACAAGGTGATTATGATAGTGCAGTAGATATTTATGAAAAACTTATTCAAATCATGCCTAACATGCCGGATGTACATTCAAATCTTGCAAACATTTTGTATGTTAAAGGTGATATTGATGGAGCAATTTCTCATTTTCAGACTGCTGTAACACTAAACCCTAAAAAACAATGGACAAGTGTTATAAATCAAACTTTAGGCTTTGTTTATCAAGAATCAAAACAGGACTTAGATGCGGCTATCAGTTCATATCAGAGTGCTTATCTTTTAACTCCTAAAGATATTGATATATATGTAAATCTTGGAAGTGCGTTTTATGATAAAGAAGATATTGAAAACGCTTTGCAAGTATATAGAAATGCTCTAGAACTTGATCCTGAAAACGCTAAAATTCATTGTAATTTAGGCTTTTTGTATTGGGGAAAAGGTGATATTGATGAAGCGTTAAAAGAGTATGGATTGGCTATTAAATTTGATCCGAGTTACGATATTGCCTATAATAATATGGGAGTAATTTATTTGGATGATTTGGGTAGAGTTAGACAAGCTGCGGATTTGTTTAAGAAATCAATTGAATGTAATCCAAATTATGCTCTTGCTCATTTTAACCTTGCTCGTGCAATTGCAATTACGGGCGATAGGATTGAAGCTGCAAAACTTTATCAGGTAGCTCAGGATATTAATAAAATTACAAATGAAATTGACCCACAGGATATTTTAGATAAGATTAATGCGTTGTTTGAATAATTTTTTATATTATGTTTACCAAAATTGTTAAAACTTTACATTTTTTTTAATGAATTTTGTAGATATACAATTTTGAATTGTAAAATTTTGTAACAATATCGGGTGGGGGGACAATTCAGACAATTCAGATTCATTATAAATGGTGTGTAGAAAATTGGAGGTTATAATATGAATTTGAAAACATTTACTAAAGCGGCCATACTTGGAGCGGGGGTTATTGTTCCAAGCAGTTTATTCCTTCGTGGTGCTATGGATTCACATTTGGTTCCTACACCTAGTTTTGCACATTCTTGGGTTGTGCCAGATAGTTTAAAAGGTGCAGCTCGAGATTCTTTTAATAAAGCTAAATCAGCTATGTATAATGCAGAAGATAACAAAATAATAAGACGCGAAATTAAAGCTCATAATGATACTTGTACTTGGTGCAAAGCTTGTAAAATTAATGAAAAAGTTGGGGAACTAATAGATATGCCTTTTAAGGCTATTTACAACTTTACCGAAAAAATGATGGATAAAATTTCCCTAGAAGAAAATTTTACAGATATGTCCAATTCAAAACAATGCATTAAACATGTGAATGATAGTATTAAACCTATTTTTGATGTTTCAAAAGCAAAAAATATTGCTAAAAGCATTAAATAAAATGTCGGTTGAGGGTTCTCCAAACTTTTATTTATAAACTTTATTCCCTATCTGTACTTGTTTAACATACATTTCTTCGCAAGCTCCATATCCTCTGCTTGTTGCATTTGTATCGTTTCTGGATAAACTGGATCTTCCCAACACATCTCCTTGTGATGTATAAATATCAACAAGATAACCGTCAATTTTAACAATGTCATTTTTGTGTATTTTTAATAATGCTCCCATTACATTAGCATTTGCGGGGATAATATGTGTATGTGATATGTGTGAGCCTACATAATATATGTCCCAAGGTGAGTTTTCGTAACTGCCTTTATTCTGCCATTCCAGTTGTCTGCTTTGTCCTAACGTTTTGTAAGATTTAAATTTCCAATATTTGTATAATTTCTTTTTATCTTGAGCTAAGTCCCCCCAAGCAATCCCTAAATCAATTAAAAAAACATCATCAAATTGGCTTCGCATAATATCCCTAAACCAAAAATTTGTATTTTTAGCAATAACAAGTCCGGATAATGAATATTCAGCCATTGGTTGAATTGAGTATGTGTTTTTTTCTCCTCGTACTTTAATATATTTTGCATTTTCTAATTCTATTTGTACAGGTTCACTAAATGTATCAATTTTTTCAGACGCAGTTGAAGTAACATGGGGAAAACTAAATTTTGCACGAAACAAGATATCGCCTAATATAGAATTTAAAATTAATATAACAAACAGAATCAAAGAAAATCTACAAAACCATTTCCAAATATCTGTAAATTCCATAATTTCTCCTACATGTTTGCTGCTTTAATAGTTGTAATCGGTAAACTTATAATAAATGTTGAACCTTGTCCGATAGCAGATTTTACAGATACTTTTCCTGAATGATATTTTTCAACGGTTTGTTTTACTAAATGTAATCCTAAGCCTGTCCCTTTTACGGTATGTATATTATTTTCAACCCTATAAAATCTATCGAATATTTTTTTCTGAAATTCCGGAGCAATACCACAACCTTGATCTGTTACAGATATTTCAGCATTGTTTTCTGATTTTATTAGATTAAGTTTAATTTCCCCATTATCAGGAGAATATTTTATAGCATTTGAAAGCAAATTAGTTAAAGCCCTTTCTATTCCATCGTAGTTGAATAGAAATTCCGGAATATTTTCTTCTTTGTTAACGGTTATTTTTATATTTCGTTCTTTAGTGAGGGCTTGAACTTGGGCTGTACAAGTGTCAACAACTTCGTAAATACTGTTAAGCGATTTTTCCATTTGGGCATTTGCTTCCATTCTGGAAAAATCTAAAATATCATTAACCATCCCTTGTAACCTGATTATTTCTTGATTTATCGTTCCAATAAATTCTTTTTGAGTATCATAATCAAATTCGTTTCCATAATTATATAAAGTATCAATATAACTTCTTAAAACTGTTACCGGAGTTCTTAATTCGTGAGAAACATTTGAAATAAATGTTGAACGCATAGCATCCATTTCTGCCTCTTTAGTCATATCAATCAGAACAATAATATAACCAACATAATCTTTGTTTCTTGTAAACATTGGGGAAATTATTGATTTTATTACTCTTTTATCAACTTGTATGCTAAATTCAAGCGGCTTATTTTCCATTATTTCAAGCGGAGTGTCCTTAAATTCTTCAATTTTGTCTTTAAAACAAAAATTCCCTTCAGTATCTACGTAATCCTGTATTTTTATGTTTAAAGTTTGATTGTCATCAAGTTCTAATAATTTATGTGCGTGATTATTAATTAATACAACATTATCATTATTGTCGCAAACTACAACTCCATTTGCGATACTCATTAAAACTGCTTCCAATTTGTTTCTTTCTAATGTTAATTGTTCAATATTTTGTTCTTCATACAAATGTAACCTGTTCGACATTTGATTAAAAGCCGTAAATAATTCTTTTACTTCCGCGCTTACATCTTTGTCCTGAATTGTATAGCCAAATTCTCCTGTAGATATTTTTTGAACACCATTATGCAAAATGCGTAATTCTCTTGTAATTAAATATGTATTAATAAGAATTACAAAAGCAAAAACGATCCAAGCAACAGAAAAAACAAACAATAATGAAGCCCTTGTTGTTGATGAAATTTGACTTATTATATTTCCGGAAAGTCCAACTGTAACAGAGCCTACAGTGTTTCCTTCAGCCGTTATTATTGGGGAACTTACAATTATATTAGGTGTTTTAAGATTTGAAGTCGCAACAGTTCCGGACTTATATAACAACTTGCCATTAGAGTCTCTAAATTCTATAAAAATAATATCACTATGTGACTCTACTATTGTATCAGCATGCGTTTTTAGAATTTCACGACCTTTTGAGTTTGAAAAATTCCCAACAAGTTCTGTACATTCAATAGCTAATGCTTTTGATACTATTTGTCCAAAGTTTTGGTATCCTTCATTGAGTTTTTTTTGAATATTAAAAATTGCAAACACAGCTATAGCTACAATTAAAATTGTACTAAGCAATAAACCCGAAATAATAAGACGGTTTTGTGTTGTTAAGCTCACCTGTTTTGTCATAGTAAAATTATACCACTTTGTATATGTCTAAGCAAGTATTTAATCAATAATATCAGCTAAATCAAATTTAATAATTTTTGATAATTCTTCAAGACTCATTTCTATTTGATAACCGATTTTCCCTCCACTAAACATTATTGTTTCAAAATTTTGTGCTGATTTATGAATAGTTGTAGGGAAAAATTTTTTCATTCCGATTGGAGAGCAACCCCCATGGACATATCCTGTTAAGGGAAGAAGTTCTTTAGATTTTATCATTTCTACGGACTTTTCTCTAACAGTTTTAGCTGCCTTTTTTAGGTTTAATTCTTTCGCAACAGGTAACATAAAAACATAATGTTTTCCTGTTTTCCCAACTGTGACAAGAGTTTTAAATACCCTATCCGGATTTTGATTTAATACAGACGCAACTTCTACTCCGCTTATGGCATCAGTACCTGTATAGTTATAAAAATTATATTTTATTTTTAATTTTTCAATTTCCCTGATAGCATTTGTCTTGTGTTCCATTTTAATAGCTCCCAAAAAACTACCCTCTACCAAAGGTTGAGGGCAATTTTTATATATTATATTAAACCTCGTTCGCATATAGTTCTTGCTGCATGTACGCCTGAAGCAGATGCTTGTATTAAGCCTCTTGTAACCCCTGCACCATCACCTATAGCAAATAAGTTCTTAACACCTTCTGTTTCCAATTTATCTGTCAATTTTACTCGCGCAGAATAAAACTTAACTTCTATACCATATAATAATGTGTATCTTGAAGCAGTTCCCGGGCAAACTTTATCAAGTGCTTGTAACATTTCAATAATACTTGTCATTTGTCTGTAAGGTATAACCAAGCTCAAATCACCTGGGGTTGCGCAAGTTAATGTTGGTTTTATAATACTGGATTTAATCCTTTCAGGAGTTGAACGTCTGCCATCCAGTAAATCTCCGAACCTTTGTACCAATATTCCTCCT
Organism: uncultured Candidatus Melainabacteria bacterium; assembly: GCA_934718275.1. Taxonomy (GTDB): domain Bacteria; phylum Cyanobacteriota; class Vampirovibrionia; order Gastranaerophilales; family Gastranaerophilaceae; genus Stercorousia. Next base: position 278,312 of record CAKUZD010000003.1, read on the forward strand.
GCTAACATGTTTGCTAATCTTGCAATATGTTGACCGTATTGAATAGGTTCTTTGAACGGTTCTGTAAATTTTTCACTTACCAGTAATGCAAAGTTAGTGTTATTAGTTGTTTTTTCAGCATAACTATGTCCGTTAACTGTAGAAATTCCGTTATAATTTTCTTGAACAACTTCTCCATTTGGGTTCATACAGAATGTTCTAACTTCATCTCCAAAAGTAGGAGAGTGATATATTAATTTTGATTCGTATAATTTATCTGTTAATGGCTCAAATACAGGAGCAGGAAGTTCTACTCTAACCCCAACATCAACAGCATTGTTTACCATACCGATTTTATGTTTCGCAAATTCCTGAGTTAACCAATCAGCTCCTTCTCTACCAGGGGCTACAATAGTATATTCGGCATGAATTGTTTCACCATTATCAAGAACAATACCTTTAACTTGTTCACATTCAACAATTAGTGATTGAGCAGATACATTATTTAAAATTGTAATTCTGTCATTTAAATAATCTTGCATGTTTTTTAAAACATTTAGACTTCTTTCTGTTCCTAAATGTCTTACAGGAGAGTGTACCAGTTTTAGTTCCGCAAGAACCGCTTGTCTTTCCAGTTCTTGAAAAACTTTCATATCAGTTCCAAATACTTCATCTGTTGCGCCATAATCCAAATATAATTGATCCGCATAAGCTATTAGGTTTTCAACTTGTTTCCTATCCATATAGTCAACCAAGTGTCCTCCAACATCAGGAGTTAATGTTAATTTGCCGTCAGAAAAAGCTCCTGCTCCTCCCCATCCGCATAAAAGTCCGCATCTTTTACAAGTTGGACATTTTGCATAGCCTTCTCGAAGCAAACATTTTCTTTTTTCAATTCTTTGACCTTTTTCAATTAAAACGACTTTCCAATCGGGTTTGAGTTTTGTAATTTCTAAAGCGGCAAAAATACCTGCCGGACCAGCTCCAATAATAGCTACATTGTACATTTCATATCTCCAATACTTAAATTTAGTCAACCAATTAAATTTAACCTAAACAAGTGGTATTTTAAAGTGTTTGTGAAGAATTTGTTAAGTGTTGTTTTATGCGTTAATTTGGTATTTTAGTTTTGTAAATTTCCTTTAAAAGGTTTATTCTTAGATTTTTTTGCATGCTCAATATTAGAAATTAATTCTTTTGTATCTTCGTTGTCTGTAATATTTTGAGCATCAACAGCATATTTTAAAGCTGTATCTAATTTATTATGATTCATATTTATTACAGCAAGGTTGTAATAGATAATATACCTATCGCCATTTGATTTAGCTAATTCTTCGGCTTTTTTTAAAGCTTTAACCGCATCATTGTACTTGTTTAATTCGGCATAAGCTATGCCTAAGTCAATATAGCCTCCGGAAATATCAGGAGCATTTTTTATATAATTTTGAGCTTCTTTTAGTTTTCTTAAAGATATTTGATTGGAAGTTCCAAGAATAATAGGGCTATATATTAAACCGTTTGTTTTAATATCCTTTTGAGGAACATTAGTTATTGTTGGTAACATTTTGTACAAAAGTTTAATTGTACTGATGTCTTTAGCAGACAAATATTGGAATGAACTTCTGTATGGTGCATAATAGCTTGTCGCACTATCAGTTGACATATACATTAAATCTTCAGTACTGTAGCTGTGTCCCATAATCCCTAGAGCATGACCGATTTCATGCAAAATTGTGTTATACATTTCTTTATCTGAAAAGAAATTACCGTTAGGATCAGTAGTATATAAAACAATTTTCATATTATTTAAAATCTCTCCGTCATAATCAGGAGTTGTAAAGCCTACAACATATTTACAACTATCACCATTACATATATCAGAAGGTGTTTGTTTTATATCTATTATGATGTCAGCGTTGTTTGCATTATTAGTTGTTGCGAATGTAATAAATCCTGTAGAAGCTTGCCATTGAGAAAAAGCCTTTAATATTTCTGATTGGTAATATGGTGGAATTGTAGAACCACTGTTATTGGTAATAGAGACTTTTAGTGGAAATTTACTTATATCCCAACGAAGAATACCTTTGTCAAAAGGAGCTTGTTCAATGTAATTATCCCCAATATTAGCTAAAACGGCTTTTTGCCAATCAAAAATTTGAGTTTGTGCAACTTGTTGAGCACTATCTTTCAGGTTGCCGGTAGCAATTTCAAATACTTCTTTTTGAATGGTAATACTTGGTGCTAAATTGGTTAAAGTTTTTACATAATAATATCTATAGTCGCTGTTATGCGGGTTGAAAAATACTGCATTTTTAAAATTTTTTCTTGCAGCAACATAATCTTTTTGACTAAAAGCATTTTGCCCTTGCCAATAATAGAATGACGGCATAAGCTTAAAAACCGTTCCAAATACAATTGCAAATGTACATATTAATATTGTAAGTTTTCTGTCATTATTTTTTGCTGTCATCATTAATCCCTTTATCTATTTCAAGGATTTTGGCAAGAGAGCGCGTATCGCCCTTGAGTTTAAAGTATTCTGCAAATTTTGGTGTTGTCTTTAAATTAAAACTTCTGCCGTTTTTATCTCTTGTTTTGGAAACAAGCCCTTTTTCAACAAGTTCTTGAACATGTTCGTATGCCGTAGAACCTCTTAGTTCTTTTAAGTCTGTTTGCCTTATTGGCTCTTTTAAAGCTATAACCGACAATGTTCTTAATACCGCAGGCTTTAAATCTACAGGACAAAGCAATTCAACTAAGTCCATATAATCTTCTTTTACTTGCAATATATAACCGTTTTCATCATCAATTTCTAATGCACCATCACGCGAAGAATAATCCATTATTAATTCTAAAATAGCTTCTTCTATTATTTCTTTTTCTTCTCCAAGAATAACTGCAATTTCTTCTAAAGAAACTGCTCTTGCTGTTATAAATAAAACAGCCTCAATTCTGGATTTCAACTGTTCCATTTTCATTTTTCTCTCCACCTTTTACTACATACAAATCTGAATAAAATTCATCCTGTTGCAATTCATAATCCGTTTCTGCTGTTAGAAATAATAACGCAATATATGCACTAATTCTATCCATTCCAAGCAAAGTAAGTTCATTTAATTCTATTTTATCGTTTTTCTCAAAAATTTGAGATAAATTTTCTTTTAAAGATTGAACACAACTTTCTATATATTCTTCATGCGCAAGATTTACAATATCGTTAGGGGTTAATCTAGAATATGATTGAACCCTTCTTTTGGCTCTCTCATGCGCGCTTTTTAATGATTGTTTATGTTCTAATTTTTCATAAAATTGCAACTGTCTGATTAAATCTTTCAAAGTTACAACTCTATTATGGTTTAGGCGAACGCTTGTCCTTCTTTGCAAAACTTCATCAATTGAAATTACATTATTAGTTGGAACATAATCATCTTCTCCATAATCAACAATAAAACCGTCATCATCGTATTCAAGATTATTTTCAGCTTCTTCTGCATCAAATTGATTTATATCAATTCCTTCAAGAACATTCGATTTAAGTTTTAAAAGAATAGCTGCAAAAAGAAACGTTCTCCCTGTTATTCTAAGATTTTGTGATTTTAAATTAATCATGTGAGCAAGATATTTATCTGTTACATCAACAATATCAATATTCCAAGGGTCTATTTTGCCGGCTTTAGCCATATCGACTAAAATGCCAATCCCTTCGCTTTTTGTTTTACCATCTTTAGTTAAACCTAAATCCGGTAAATCCATGTTATAACTTAACGCTGCTACTTCTGTACTCATATCCTTATTCTTCGTCTCTTAATTTTATACCGGTAACTTTAGTAATCCCTTTTTCTTTTTGTGTTACACCTAAAGTTCTATTTGCTGATTCTATCATAGGTCGTCTATGACTAACTACTATAAATTGCGTATCTTTTGATTGATTTTGTACCATTTGCGCAATTCGTTCAACATTCATTGTATCTAAACTTGCATCAACTTCGTCAAATGCGTAGAATGGTGATGGCATATAGCGTTGAATTGCAAATACAAAAGCTAATGCTGTTAATGATTTTTCACCGCCGGACATACTTTCAAGTCTTTGAAGCTTTTTATCTCTTGGTTGCGCTTCAATAGTCATTCCACCTGATAGCGGGTCATCAGGGTATTCTAATTTTAATTCTCCTTCCCCTTCTGATAGCTGATGAAATACTTCTTTAAAGTTTTCGTTTATGTGATTATAAGTTTTCATGAACGTTTCTTTTTTTAACTGTTCATATCCCTGCATTCTTTCTAAAATTTCTTTGCGTTCTTTTGACAAAGTTTCAATTTGTTCTTTCAGTTCACTTTGGCGAGTTAATACTTCATCATAAGCTGCCAAAGCACGCATATTAACGTCACCGAGTTCAGCCATTTTCTTTTCTAATCGTTGAATTTTTGACGTTATTTCCTCAATAGAAATCTCTATTGGTTCCAATTTTGCGATATTTTCGCCAGAATCTTCAAGTTCTTTTCTTGCTGTTTCTAATTGAGGTTCCAATTCTCGTCTGCGAGCCTTGAAAGACTCAATTTGCTCTGCAATTCTATCAATATCAGCTGCTTTGATGTGTTTTTGTTTTTCAAGTTCTATTAAATCTGCATTAATTTCATCACGCTCTTTTAGCAGTTTACCTAATTTTTCTTCAATTTGAACAATCTGTTCATGAAGTACTTCCATTCGTTTATTAAGTTCTTCAATATCATTTTGATAACGTTTTTTGTCCTCATTCAGTTTTACATTATTATGCTCAATACTTGTAATTTCATCAGTTTTGGTTTCAATTAAATTATCATGGAATGATATTTGTCGATTAAGTTCATTTTTATCATTTTCTGCTGTCATTAATTTGGTTTGAAGTCTTTTAATTTCGTTTTCAACACCTTCAGTTTTTTCTTTTAAGTCTTTTAAATCTTTATCATTAATAAGCTTTTCAACTTCTTCAATAGCTTCCTGACAGACAGCCATATCATCATAAATTTTTACATTTTTTTCTTCAAGTTTATCTAATTTGTTGTTTAATTCAACAATTTTTGGTTCTGTAGAAGCAATAAAATTGGCTTTTTCTTTCAAAATGTTTTCACTATTAGCATAATTTTGGTTCATATTATCCAATTCTACTTTTGATTTTGAAAATTCATTCATTGAATCTGAATACTTAGTTCTAATGTCTTCTAATTTTGCTTCTAAAGAAGATTTTTTGTTTTCAAGAGAAGCCAACTTTTGTTCCATCTCTTTCAATCTGTCCTTGAATTTATTTAATTCTTCATCATCATTTTGACCAAAACTTAAACCGGTTCTAAGTCGTGTACCACCGGTCATAGAACCTGATTTTTCAAGAAGTTCTCCTTGGAGAGTTACCATACGGTATTTCCCGATAAGTTTTTTCGCAGAATCTAAATCTTCTACAACAATAGTATCTCCTACTGCATAGTAGAATGCATCTAAATATTCATCATCAAAGTCTACAAGATTTATAGCAAAATCAATAACGCCTTTATCTCTTGGTAATTGTAAACGAGTTGGAGCTTTTTTTATTTTATTAAGTGGAATGAATGTTGCTCGACCTGCGCTTGAAGATTTTAATAGTTCAATAGCAACTCCTGCAACATGTTCATCATCAACGACTATATGAGCCATACGACCACCAAAAGCAACTTCCATGGCTACTGAATATTCTTTATCTACAGTTCCAAGTTTTACCAAAGGTGCATGAACGCCACGTAATTTAGCATTCATAATTGTATCTACGGCTCTGCCAAAGTTAGCGTCTTCAGCCATTTGCTTTTTAGTTTCCATAATCGTAACTTTTTTAGATGCCATTTGAACATTATAAGTTAAATCGTTGATTTCGTTTTTTGTTGTATCCAAATCATGTAAAGTATTTTGTTGGATAATTTTGAAATCACTCATTTCTTTTTGCAATTGTTCAACAAGAGTTTTTTTCAAATCTTGATTTGCTGCAAAATTTGTTTTCATTTCAGTTAATTCTTCAAACTTATTTTTTGCATCTTCTAATTCTCTTTGTAGATTTTTTAATTCACTTTCCAATGGAAGTTTTGCTTGAATAAGTTTTGTTTCTTCGTCTTTTAAATCTTCAAGTTGCTTTCTTAAATTGTTACGTTTTTCAATATGTTGATCGGCAGTAGCATTTAAACCGGTCATGTCCTCTAAGATTTTTTTCAATTCAGTTTCTTTAGTCTTAGTATTCTCTTTAATGATAAGAATTTCATCATCTTTCAATTTAATCTTTAATTTAAAATCTTCAATTTTCTTCTTAAAATTTTCAATTCCATTTTTAGCATTTTCAATAGAACGCAAGCCATCATGAATTTGCTTATCAGCGTAATTAGTTGCGTTGTTTTTACGATCAATTTCCCCTTTTAAGGCTTCTTCTTGCTTTTTTAACTCAATTTGTTGAGCTTCCCCTTTTTCTTTTACAAGGTCTGAAATTTCTTGATATTTTTGCTTGATAAGAGACAAACGTTCATCTAAATCCTTACTTTTTACTTCTTCTTCTTTTTTCTTTTTAGTAAATTCCAAAATATTTTCGTGTGCTTTTTCAAGGCTTCTTTTTATATCAAAAAATCGAACTTTGTTAACCTGCCCTTCCAGGCCTTGTTTTTCTTCTCTTAGTTTTTGATATTTTAATGCAACCTCACGTTCTTCTTTTAGTTGTTCTAATCTGTTATCAACTTCGTTAAGGATTACAGTTGAACGCTCAACTCTTTGTTCAACAGTTTCAAGCTCATTTGTTGCCTGATCTATTCTGCGGTCAAAATCTGCAATTCCCGCAATTTCGTCAATAATTTTACGGCGATTTTTAGGGGTACAATTAGTAATTCCCATAACGTCACCTTGCATCATAACATTGTAACTGTTTGGGGTAACATTGTATTTTTCTAAAATAGCATGTACATTAGTAAGAGTAGTAACGCTATCATTTATGTAATAAGTACTGGCGTAACCTTGAGATGTTTTTCTTATTTTACGTCCAATACTTAAATCTTCTCCATTTTCAGTATCCCCAAAGGTTACTTTTACAAATGCGTCATTTCTTTTTGTATATGTAGAAATAAAATGGGATAAGTTTTCCGCACGCAGTTCACTTGCATTGGCTAAACCAAGTGCAAATAAAACACTATCAATTATATTACTTTTCCCTGAACCGTTTGGGCCGGAAACTGTAGTAAATCCCTTTAATAAAGGGATTTCTGATTTGTTTGCAAATGATTTAAAATTATCTATCTCTAACTGTTTTATGTACATAAAATCCTACCAAGTCTTATTATCTATTGAACAACAACTTTTCGGACATGTCAAAAGGTTAAAGAAATTGTTACGTTTGATTTATTTCGTTCAAATAATCAGATATTTTCTTTTAATATACCAATACATACATGCTCTTTGTATTAATTTAAATACGTAAATAAAAATTTTGCTATATTTTTTAATTAATGGTATTATTTATATATGCTAGATTTTAAAGAACAAAATGACAAGGAAAGAGCTTTTTTTGAGCAAGATTTTTCTGCAATAAATAAAATTTTACAACGCCTTAGAAGTTCTCTTATTTCCGGAGATAGTTTGAGTATAAAAGATTTAGATTTATCTAAAATTATAGATTTTGATAAGTCGAAAACTTTAGTTTACATTACTTTGTTTCAATCAGGACAAAAATTTATTCGTTATGGAAGTAAAAGACTAGATTTTGAAACTACACTAAATCGTAACATTGAAATGTTACGTAAAAATAAAAGATTTTCTGATTTTGACGTTAGTAATGATAATAAATGTAGAATAATGCTTGAGTATGTAATAGACAGGCATCCGGTAATCCCGTCACAGTTAAATTCAACACGATTTGATGATTCAAGGTTTGAAATTGGTATTAATGGTTTAGAGCTTAGAAAAGATGGTATTTCTTATTATTACATGCCTTCTGATGCAATAACTTTAAGTCACATGGGATTGCGTTCAGTTTTAGAAACTATTGTTAGAAAAACTCCTATTGCAAAATTATCAAACAGTCGTTCTAAAAGATTGGAAATACTTTCTCAATCTAAAGATTATGAATATTTTTTGTTTAGAAGCAGAGCATTTATTACATACAAAAAAAATTGTATTCCTTTATATCGTGGGAATGTTCAATATAAAGAGTTTAGTTATGATACTTTGTATCACCAAATTATAAAATCTGCTGATTGGCTACTTGCTAACATGTACGAAGATGGGCGTTTTTTATATTATTATGATTGTTGCGATGATACGTATAAGGATCACGAACATCCAAACAGGCCTGAAAATAATTTATATTACAATGATTTACGTCATTGTGGTGGTATTATTGCCTTAATTAGAGCTTTTGAATTAACATCTGATGATAAATATATTAAGGCTGCTAAAAAAGCTGTAGAGTGGAGTATTTCTATTTCTAAATCACACGATACACAATGGGGGAAAGCTTATTATGCGTTTTATAACAAGAAAGCAAAGCTAGGTGGAACCGGAGTTTTGTTAGTAGCAATGATGCAATACCGTTCATTTACCGGTGATAAATCTTATGATGAATACATTAAAGGTTATACTCGTCACATAATGAGCAGAGTTTATGAAAATGGGGAAATTCTTGGCTATTATATTCACCCGCAGTTCCAAAACGGGCAACCTCTAATCAATATGACAGATGAAGAAAGAAAAGCTACTTTTTCTTTTTATTATCCCGGTGAGGCACTGTTAGGATTAGCTTTATTTGCAAATAATTTTCTTGATGATGAGGTTTTAGCAAAAGATGTGCGTAAAATTGGTAAAAAAGCGCTTGATTGGATTATTGATGAAAGGCCTCATATTTATGCGGATTTATTTACAGCTTTACCGTCAGATGCTTGGTTGATGCAAGCGGTTGAGGAATGGGCTAAAAATAAAGAGTTTCAAAAACAAAATTATATAAATTTTGTCTTTACTGATGCTGCTACCATGGTTGAAAAAACATATAAGCGCGATGACTCTCCTTATATTGATTATGAGGGTGGATATTATTACGAATATGGAGACCATTATTTCCCTGATGGAGCTCGTTCTGAAGGACTTGTTGCAGCTTATTATTTGGCAAAGTATTTAAATATGAGTACTTTAGCAGAAAAATTATTAAAAGCCTGTAAAAGAGTCGCGATGTGCCAATTCCATTTATTTAATGATGAAATAAATAATTATTCTCATAAAAATCCGGAACGCTCGCTTAATTCTATTCGATTTAAAGCAACTCGACAATGGGTTAGAGTTGATTCTATTCAGCACGTTTCATGTTTCTTTGCAAGATTATACAAAGCAGAAAACTAAAATTTCTCCATAATAAAAAACGACTTTTGAAAAAAGTCGTAAGTTAATTAAGGAAACAAAATATATTTTATTTGAAAAGTGAGACGTGAGAAGTTAAAAGCCCTTTACGCTCGCTTTTTCTCAGATATAAAATTTTAACTTTGTGCGAAGCACTGAAACGAACTTTTCCCGTTTCACTTCTCACTTGGCTAGCCCTAGCCGAAAGTCTTGAAAGTAGATTCGGTGTTCTTTTCAATAACCTTTGTTACAGCATCCATTTCAGTTTGTATTGCATCTTGTTCAGTGTCTAATTGTTTCAAACGTAACTCAAGGTTTTTATC